>CAYWRZ010000009.1:0-123158 GCA_964460845.1 uncultured Weeksellaceae bacterium | reverse complement strand
CAGGTGGTTAGAGCGTTGGATTCATAACCCAAAGGTCACGGGTTCAAATCCCGTCCCCGCTACCAAAAAGCGGAGCCGAAAGTAAAATACTTTACCACGGTTCCGCTTTTGTTTTTATACGCCCTGTCTTTCTTAGCGCTGCGTTATGACAGACAAGCCGCTTCAGGAAGCGCAGTTTTCGGCCTGCCCTATTTTACGGTCAAACTATTTCTCCTAAAGACACAAATCGAGAGGTGCAGCAAACAAGGCCTTCTTAGCCAAAAAACAGAGTGGAAAAAACATTCACGATAATTTTGTCGAAAATGAATTTTAGCGTAATTTTGGTATTAGAAAAAGTAAAGAATGTTTTCCAAAGCCTGCGAATACGGTATAAAGGCAATCGTCTATATCGCCACACAATCTCTTGAAGGAAAGCGGGTGAAAATCGGTGATATAGTGGGAAGCTCGGGATCGCCAGAGGCTTTTACGGGTAAGGTATTAGGTGCCCTTACGAAGCATCATATTGTCAATTCACATACCGGGCCTTACGGGGGTTTTGATATAGATGTGCAGCGATTGAAAGAAATCAAAATCAGCGACATTGTTTTTGCGATAGACGGCGATACCATCTACAACGGTTGCGCCCTGGGGTTTAGTGAATGTGGTAGCGACCAGCCCTGTCCGATGCACGACAAATTTGTGAAAGTGCGGGGCGAGCTCAAAAAAATGCTCGAAACCACTTCCGTTTATGATCTTGCTATGGGACTGAAAACCGGGAAATCGACACTGATGAAATAAAAAAATTTACCCTTATTTACGACAATTTTATCGCAATAAAACAAACTGATTACCAATAAATAAACCCAAAAACTATGAGAAAGAGCACCCACCTCCACCTTAGCTGGTTAGACAAACAGGCTATCCGGTTCGAAGAAGCACGATTTGCCCTGATGACCATCCTGATGACTGCGCAAAGCTGTTTGGGTTCGATTGCAGCGATGTTTGCGCTGGAACAAGACAATACGGTGCTGTTGGCGCTTAGCGCGGCCGTTACTATGGGTTCAAACTCGGCATTTATTGCACAGGCGCCCGGCAAATGGTGCCTGGTTATCTTCTATTTAAGTGTACTTGTGAACCTCTCTGTGCTGTTGCTGCTGTGGGTATAAATGCAACACGAAATCGCAAAGAGAAAGGGTATTGAATGTAATCGAAATGCCGATAAGCCGCCTCCGACTGTTTTTCTAAAACGGCGCATTTACAATAATCGGCTATTTTTTTGCCGCTGAGCGGCGGGACAACTACCTTTGCACGGTTCTTATTCAAAAATGCCGTGCTGAAAAAACAACTGAGACGGAGCTACCGCATCAGCAAATACGTAATCTACAAGGAAACGCTTGTGGACTACAAAGAACTGTGCTGGTCTTTCGTCGGCTCGTTTATCGGCATCGGTCTCATAGCCTGGCTACAAAGCTTTTTTCTTACGGATCTGGAAAATGTGTTTCTGATCGGCTCCTTTGGCGCCAGCAGCGTACTGATTTACGGAGCCATCCAAAGTCCGCTGGCACAACCGCGTAACTTAGTGGGCGGACATCTGATTAGCGCCTTTATCGGGGTATGCGTGTTCAAGCTTGTACCTGAAATTATCTGGGTTACCGCACCGCTGGCTGTTTCCCTGTCGATTATCGCCATGCAGTTTACCAAAACCCTTCATCCGCCAGGTGGCGCAACAGCACTTATTGCGGTAATCGGATCGGAAAAAATAAAATCGCTCGGATTCTTTTATGTGCTTTCTCCGGTATTGTCGGGCGTGCTTATTTTGCTAACGGTAGCGCTTATTTTTAACAATATCACAAGCGAGCGGAAATACCCTACCAATGCGCGTTTTTCGAGGCGAATAAAATGGGTGGTAAATCCGGCGAAAACACAATTTGATAAATTGAGAAAGAAAAAAAGAAGAGCCGAAAATTTCGGAGCAGCAGAATAAAAACGAATACGGTCTTTTCACCTCTACCTCAAAAAAAATTTGGCAATCTGAATTTTGCCACATAGCTTTGTAGCCTGAAATTATGCGTACCGCTTTTACATACACTTCCGCTTCGCTGCAAATGCAGCATCTCATGTGTTGCCATACCGGCGCACCCGGAAGCTGTATGCGGTAACCTGAATCAGAACTCCCCTTTTCAGTTAAAACCATTGGCAGCTTCCCTTACCGGAGGCTTTTTTTATATTTCCCTTAATCTCAACTCCATGAACACTTACGCTGCATTGCCCAAAGCCCCTCACTTGTCGCCACAAGCAACCCAAAAGGTTTGTTGCCCGATAATGGCTATGCATTGCTATATGCGAAGCGGCAGGTAAGTTTCTTCTCTCTATGGAGTTAACCCTGTCGTACCCCGGCAGGGTTTTTTGTTTTTGTTTCATTCTATTTTACACCAAAATCATGTCTAACTATACATTTCCCGGCTCGCGGCAACTGATTCCTTTTGCCTTTGCCAATATCTTTATTATCTGGGGATCCACTTTCCTGGCAATTGCCTACGGCTTAAAAGGGTTCCCGCCTTTTATGCTTTCCGGATTCCGTTTTTTGGCGGCAGGACTTCTGCTGTTTACCTGGCGCATTTTTTTCCGTGGCGACGCTTTCCCAAGCGCTTCACAATGGGGCCGAAACACGGTGGTAGGCGCGCTTATTCTTACCGGAGGCACGGGACTCGTGGCCTGGAGCGAGCAATACGTCAGCGCACCCGAAGCCGCCATTGCCGTAGCCACCACGCCTTTCTGGTTTATCGCCCTCGATCGTAAAAACTGGTCGCGCTATTTTTCAGACCGGCTTATTCTCGTCGGATTGATTACGGGTTTCGGCGGACTCCTGCTTTTTCTACGCGGCAGCTTTCTGAGCGATAATGCACACGGCGTTTCGTCTTTGCGCAGTGTGGCTTTTGTCGTATTGGCGTTAAGTTCGATAGCCTGGGTATTAGGCTCCTTATTTTCAAAAAACCGCAGTTCCTCTTCTTCGACAGTGATGAACTCGGCACAGCAACTGCTGGCGGCAGGCGGTATCAGTATGCTGATAAGTTTGCTCAGCGGCGAATGGAAAGGGTTTTCTTTTGTCCGGGTACCGGCCGAAGCCTGGGGCGGACTCGTTTTTCTTATTCTGTTCGGCTCGATAACGGCTTACCTTTCTTACATCTGGCTGCTTACCAAAAGACCGGCGGCGCTGGTCAGTGTGCACACGTACATCAATCCCGTAGTGGCTGTCGCTATCGGCTGGCTTTTTACCCGCGAAGCGATTTCGCTCGCACAGCTTACGGGGCTGCTCATTATTCTGGCAGGCGTACTGCTTACCAATTCGGGGCAATACCGATTCAGCAACCGCAGAAGGGTAAAAATTCGCAAACAGGTAAGACTGGCGCAACACCGGCTTAGTATGGTCTTTTTACTTTTCGTCCGTAAAACGAAATACTCCTAATCATGCTGCGAAAATCTATCGAAAGTCTGCGGGCCGAAGCTGCAGAAAGCGGAGACGGCGCATTGAAACGGAGTCTCGGAGGTGTCAACCTGATTGGTATCGGCATCGGGGTGATTATCGGTGCAGGATTGTTTTCGTTAACCGGCATTGCGGCGGCCAATCACTCGGGGCCAGCGGTTATCCTTTCTTTTGTGCTGGCGGCCACGGGCTGCGCCTTCAGCGCACTTTGCTATGCCGAGATGGCCTCTATGGTGCCGGTATCCGGAAGTGCCTACACATACACTTACGCTACAATGGGCGAACTTTTTGCCTGGATCATCGGCTGGGATCTGGTGCTGGAATATTCGGTCGGTGCAGCCACCGTAGGCATTAGCTGGTCGCAATACTTAGTCGAGTTTTTTGCGGGTTTTGATATTCACCTGCCTGCCCAATGGGTTACCTCTCCTTTTGAAACGGTAAAGCTGGACAACGGAACGACCGTACGTGGTTTCATCAACCTGCCTGCTGTGCTGCTTATCGGCTTTATCACCTGGATAGTGATACGCGGCATAAAGGGGTCGGCGCTGTTCAACGCTATCGGCGTAGCGATAAAGGTGGGTGTCGTACTTGTATTTATCGCGCTGGGATGGAAATACATCGACCCGGAAAATTACCGTCCGTTCATCCCCGAAAATACCGGAAAATTCGGTGAATTCGGGTGGAGTGGAATATTACGCGGGGCAGGTGTGGTCTTTTTTGTATTTATCGGCTTCGATATTGTAGCTACCATGGCACAGGAAACGCGAAATCCGAAAAAAAATATGCCCATCGGCATACTCGGTTCTCTTCTTATCTGTACCGTGCTTTTCGTAGTGTTCGGCTATGTAATGACGGGCCTGGCAAACTATTCGGAATTTAACGGCAATGCAGCGCCTGTAGCGCTGGCTATAAGCCGTACGCCTTACGAATGGCTCGGTACCGCTATCATTTTGGCAATACTTATCGGCTATACTTCCGTTATTTTGGTCGATCTGTTGGGCCAATCGCGCGTGTTTTACTCGATGAGCCGCGACGGACTGCTGCCGCAAGTGTTTTCCCGTCTGCATCCGCGTTATTCGACACCCGCGCAATCGAACCTGATTCTCTGTGTGTTTATCAGCCTTTTTGCCGGACTGGTTCCTATTCATGTAGTTGGCGAAATGACCAGTATCGGTACTTTGCTCGCTTTCGTAATGGTATGCCTGAGCGTACTTATCCTTCGGAAAACGCAGCCCGATGCGCCAAGAGCTTTTCGCACGCCCTGGGTACCGCTGGTGCCTATACTGGGCATTGTTACCTGCCTGGTGATGATGTGCTCACTCCCGGCCGACACCTGGATTCGCCTGCTGGCATGGCTGGGATTGGGCTTCCTTATTTACTTTGGATACGGGAAAAAGAATAGTAAATTGAGAAAATCAATGCAGCGATAACGTATGCAAATACAATATATTTTCGAGCTGTTAGGCACTTGTTTCTTCGCCGTTTCGGGTGCCTTGGCCGCCAATGAAAAAGCAAAACCCGACTGGTTCGGTGTGACCTTTATCGGGTTTATAACGGCTATCGGAGGCGGAAGTCTGCGCGATGTGCTGTTAGGCGCTTATCCGCTGGTATGGGTCAACGACGTGACTTTTATGTACGCTATTTTTACCGGCATCGTGCTGGCGAGCCTTTTTTTCAAAATGCTGATCAGGCTGCGCAAATCCTTTTTCCTTTTCGATACGTTAGGCATTGCGCTGTTTACGATTATCGGTACCGAAAAAGCGCTCAGTCTGGGCGTTAACCCCATCATCGCAGCGATGATGGGGATGTTTACCGCCGTAATGGGCGGGGTAACCCGCGATCTGCTTACCAACGAAATACCCGTCATTTTCTTAAAAGAAATTTATGCCACCGCCTGTTTGCTGGGCGCTATCGTGTACCTGATTGCCGACTACGCCGGACTGGAAAGAAACCTCAGCTTCTGCTTATCGGGTGCGATTATTATTACCGTCAGAATTATTGCGGTAAAATACAACCTGAGTCTGCCCCAGTTCAGGCGCGAATAATTACAAGCTTACGCTTCGAGCACCCCGAATTTACCCCGGTTAAAATCGTTGATCGCGTCGATAATTTCCTGCTGGGTGTTCATCAGGAACGGCCCGTAAGCTACAATAGGCTCGTTGAGCGGTTCGCCGCTCATGACCAGCAGCACGCTGTCTTCTTCGGCAGTAACGGTAATTTCTTCTCCGTCGTTTTTGAACAGCACAAAATGATCGGCAGATGCCTGCTGCGTGGTATTGAACAAGGCTGAACCTTCGACTACCAATATACCTGTATTAAAATTTTCGGGAAGTGAAAACGTAAAGGTCTTTCCTTTTTTAAGCTTAAGGTTAAATAGCCTTACCGGACTAAAGGTAGAAGCCGGACCTTTCACCCCGTTGAGCTCGCCCGCTATGAGTTCCACTTCTCCGCCGTTTTCGGGAAGAGAAAACCTGCCCATTTGTGCCTGCGTGATAGCCTGATAGCCCGGAGGATTCATTTTGTAACGGGCCGGAAGATTCACCCAAAGCTGCACCATTTGAAAAGTGCCTCCGGTTTTGCTGAAACCTGCCTCGTGGTATTCTTTATGCAACACACCCGATGCGGCGGTCATCCACTGCACTTCGCCCTGCCCGATTACGCCGTGGTTACCGGTGCTGTCGTGGTGCGCAATTTTACCATGATAGGCAATCGTTACCGTTTCGAAACCCCGGTGCGGATGCACATCCACTCCGCGCGGCTGTTCGGAAGGCGGAAATACATATTTCGAATTGTAATCGAGCAGGTAAAAAGGACTCATCCGCTGATTACCCATTGCGTAGCCGCCGGGGAAAAAATTATGCACGCGGAATCCGTCGCCTACCATGTGCGGTGAAGGTGGCGCAAGCACCTGTTGTACGTTTTTCGTTTTCATGTTTTTCTTTTCTTTCTATACTACATTTTACATCGTCATCGGAACATCCATCAGCAGCACCTCGGTATCGGACTCGAGCGCTTTCAAGCTTATGCGGTCGGTATTCCATACGCCCATGCCATCGCGCGGGTCAAGCGGCTGACCGTTCACCTCCATACGTCCACGGAGTAAAAATACATATACCCCGTTATTTTTGCGTTTCGGTGCATAAGCCGTAGCCATATTCTTATCGAAGGTACCCAGGTGAAACCAGGCATCCTGGTGTATCCACACGCCTTCGTCGGAAGGGTCGGGCGAAAGGATCTGCTGCAGGCGATTGTGTCGGTCGCGGGGATTGAGCGTTTGCTGATCGTAACGCGGCTTTACATTTCGCTCGCGGGGAAAGAGCCAGATTTGCAAAAATTTGACCGGGTCGTTTTTACTCTTGTTGTACTCGCTGTGCTGTACACCGGTGCCTGCGCTCATCACCTGAATATCGCCTTTTCGGATTACCGTCGTATTGCCCATGCTGTCTTTATGCTCCAGCTCTCCATCGAGCGGAATGGAGATAATTTCCATATTGTCGTGCGGGTGCCTGCCAAAGCCCATTCCAGCCTCGACATGGTCATCGTTGAGCACACGGAGCACCCCGAAGTGCATCCGATCGGGATTGTAATAGTTGGCGAAGCTGAAGGTATGGTGCGAGTCGAGCCAGCCGTGTTGGGCATGGCCGCGTGTGCCAGCCTTGTGAAGAACCGTATTTTCCATAATAGAAGAGTTGGTATAAGGTAAATGATTAAAACCCAACACCTCGAGCTGCTGCAACTCGTCGATGCGGTTGCGCAACAGGTTACCAAAGGCGGATGTGCTTACGAACATCCCTGTTCCCAACAGGCCTTTTTTGAGAAATTCTTTGCGATCCATTGTACCGGGGTATTGAATTTATACGACAAAGGTCGGGCAGAAAAACAGAGAAAGCATTGAACTAAGACAAGAAATGCGATAGCCTTTAGAGCGGATCCGTTTTACGATCAGCTTTCGCGGCTTATGCGGGTACGCACCTTGCTCAGAAACTCGGGCGATACCCCCAGGTACGAAGCGATGTAATGCTGTGGTACACGTTGTACAATAGAAGGATACTTGTGTACAAAATCGAGGTAACGTTCGCGGGCGGTGGTCGAAATGGTCTTACAGAGACGCGTTTGCAAAGCTACAAGATTGCGTTGCACCATAAGCCTGAATACACGTTCAAATTGCGGGGCATAAGCGAGCAGCTTTTCTTTGTTTTCGCGATTAAGGGTAAGAATCTCGCTGTCTTCGAGCGTTTCTATATACATATCGGAAGGCTTCTGTTCGTTGAAGCTGGCTATATCGCCTATCCACCAGTCTTCTACCGCCAGTTGCAGCACGACTTCCATTCCGTTTTCGTTGATGTAAAACATACGGATACAGCCCTTATTGATGTAGGCCTCGAAATTGCAGATTTCGCCCTGCCGAAGCAGAAACGTTTTTTTCGGCACCGATATCGGTTCGAGCAGGGAATTAAAATAACGCAATTCTTCTTCCGAAAAAACCGCATTACGCTGCACATAATGATTTACCGCTTCCCACATTTCTTTCAAAAATACACAATCGAAATGTGAAAAAGAGCCTTAGCCAAAGATATAATTTTTCTGCTGTCGCTATCCGTCCCGATACAAATAGCACTCTGCCAATCAATATTTTAAGCTTATCGAAATGTAACGCGCTTCAAAAAAAGAAAAAAGAACTCCGTAATTACGAAACGATTCATCTGATAAAACGAATTTTAAAAATTGATTTTTTACTTGGAACATTCGTCTTTAATTTATTATTTTTACTGAGAGGTGTTTATTTATGATGAATGCCTGCCTGCCACTGCGAAGCTTGCACAGACGCGTTTAACAGACGCATTACGACTTGTCGTAAAACTTTTTTTGTGTTTCCTCTTTTTAAAAAATGAATTTACACGTTCGTATTTTTTATCTTTTTTCTTTACAAACGCTAACTATCTCCCGGCCTTTCGGGATAATAAATTAATTTATTCGCCTGTATTCACTTCAAATGAATCTCAAGCAAACGCATTCAATCTCCACGCGCATACTACCGGAAGAAGTTCCGGGTTTACCCCTCCCTTTACTTTTTATCTACATCAATTTAATCTAAACACATGCTAATGGAACCTAAAAAAAGAAAACCCGGAAGACCAAAAGGCTCGAAGAACAAGCCAAAACTGAAAAAAAGAGGCCGACCGCCGGGTAGCGTTTCCGCTAAAGTTCGTCCACTTAAACCGGGTAAGCGTGGAAGACCGGCAAAAGGAGTGGCAGAAAAAAAACTCACACTGCAGTTAAAAACCGCTCAGAAACAAATTGAGAAACTGGAACAACAGCTTTCTCTGGTATTGAACAACAGTGTAATCAAATCGCTTCTTAGCCTGGAAAAACCGAAGAAAAAGGCTGCTCGTACTACCGTAAGAAACGGCGCAAAAAGAGGCCGTAAGCCGCGTGTGGCAAAAGAAACCGCCGAAGCCTGATCCGATTGCTTTTATTTTTCCATTCATAAAAAAAGACCCCGAAAACGGGGTCTTTTTTTTATATGTAGCTGTCGGTTTTTTTACAACTTCACTATACGTGCCGTTTTACCTTCGGCAGTGCGGAAAAAATAAGTACCCGGAGCCAAATGCGAGATATCAATACGGGTATCCCAGGGACGGTAATTCAGTTCCACACGCAGTCCCTGAAGCGTGTAGGCGGTGAGAGAAGCCGTACCCTGAATATGCACCACATCGTCGGCAGGATTAGGGTACACGTTCCATTCGGAAGCGCGGTTTGCAGCGCGGGTTACCACTACAGGGTTAAACGTTTCGCTTTTACCGTCGAAATCATGCTGGCTAAGCCGGTAATAGGTCAGCTCGGCAGGGGCATCATCGCTAAATTCGTACGACAGCGGTATGTTTGAATTGCCGGCGCCCTCCTGCCTGAAAAGCGCAGTCCAGTTTTCTCCGTCTTCACTTTTTTCGAGTAAAAAAGAGGCGTTATTTTGCTCAGAGAGGGTCTGCCATTTCAATACGTTTGCGTTTTCCTGGGCCTCGGCACGAAAATAGCCCAGCTTCACCGGCAGAAATCCATCCACAAAGGTCAATCTTACCTGAGGCGGCTCGTTGCCCCTTGAGCTGCTCGCATTATGAGGACTGGCGGGGTTTATATCGCTACTGCTTGAAGAGCGAAACGAGGTATAGTTACCGGAATTGTTGGAGAGCTTCCAATAGATACTTCCCGAACTACCCGGGGCATTCTCATCGACGGCTATCACTAAGTTATCTTCATTGTTGTACCGAAAGGGCTGGTCAAGCGTAATTTCCATCCAGCTCATGTTAGTATTGGGAATCGTGACGGTACCCGAAAAAACCTCTGTAAACGAAGCGTGAGGCACCCAGGAATAAGGAGGCCCTACCGTGCCGAATAACCCGCTGTGATGAGCCATATATACGGTCCAGCCGCTGCTGTTCCCCTTGTTGCTCCCCCCTGAGGAATAGAGAAAAGCGATTTTGGTAATGTACCCCTCGTCGGAATAACCCGCCGCGTTAATGCGCGCCTTGGTGTATAAAGACTGAGAATAGCTGTAATTGGAAGCAGAACCAATCGGTGTACCGGTAGTAGAAGGGGCCGATGAAAGTCCGTCACCCAACTGTACGGTCTGAGAGGTCTGCGCATTCGAATGCAAAAAAAGTAAGGCAAAGCTTAACACAAAGCAAGTTCTTTTCATAGTAGAAAAAATAAGGAATTTTTCTTTTGACAGGTGAAGTGTAAGGTGGCCTGCTACTATGCAAATTTACCCAATTTTAACGAATAGATGTAAAATTGTTAACAATTCATATTTCGGAGGATCTGTGAAAATCGCTTAGAAGCGTTGCAAAAACTGCATCAGCTGCTCTTTCTTACGGGTCGAAACGGGCACCACATGCTCATTGACCGTAATTACCGAGCCTCCATCGCCCTTATCGTAACGCCTCACATGCGATAGATTGACAAGAAAAGACTGATGAATACGCATAAAGTTAGGATCGGCGATAAGTTCTTCGTACTCGCCCAAAGACCTTGACACCAGTATTTTGCGCTTATCTATCAGGTAAAAAGTCGTGTAATTGCCCGAAGCTTCGCAAAATACGATATCGCTGATTTGTACGATGTGAATGCTGTCGGCCGTTTTGAGCGTAATCTTTTTTACTTCGGGCACCACCGACTGTTGTATAAACGCGTTTATCTTTTCGAACAGCTTACCCGAATCAAGATTTTTAGCCGCTTTTTTCACGGTATCCACCAGCTCTTCGGGATCGATTGGCTTGAGCAGGTAATCGAGCGCATGTACCTTGATGGCCTTAAGCGCATAGCTGTCGTATGCCGTAGTAAAGACCAACTGAAAGTGAATCTGATCGAATTTTTCTAACAATTCAAAGCCGTTGCCTCCAGGCATTTCAATGTCAAGAAACACAATATCAGGTGTGTGCTTTCGAATAACCTCGTACCCCTCTTCTACCCCCGGTGCCATGGCTACCACGTCCACCTCGGGACAATAGGTTTCCAGCAATTTCTTCAATGTTTCCCTTCCCTTTCTTTCGTCGTCTATAAGGATCGCTTTCATGTACCTGTTCAGTTTATTTCGGTGACACCGGTTAAGGAGATAAATATTTCGACCCTTGTACCGGTCGGATTGCCGTTTTCGTCTTGAAGATCAATGATATTCTCAGACAAAGAGCTTCCGTAAAGCCGGTTAATGGCGGTAAGACGTTCGCGGGTAATAAAAGTCCCCATCGAGCGGTACTCTGATTGCGTTTTATTTTCGGCGGCTCTGCTTCGACCAATTCCATTGTCTTCTATCACGCATTTCAAATGGCTCGCCTCGATGCCGATCGTAATCCGTATTTTCCCCGAACGTGGCGAAGGAAGAATACCGTGCTTAATGGCATTTTCTACATAAGGTTGAATAAGCATGGAAGGAATCTGCACCTGACTACGATTCACCTCCTGACTCACGTTTATTTCGTAGCTGAAAGCCTGATCAAAACGCATGGCTTCGAGCTCCAGGTATAATTCGAGCGCTTTGACTTCTTCGCTGAGCGAAACGGTATCCTGCTCCGAATTATTCAGGATGGCGCGCATGAGGCGCGAAAATTTTGCCAGGTAACGATGAGCCGACACCTCATCCTTGTACAGAATAAAGTGCTGAATGGAATTCATGACGTTAAACGTAAAATGCGGATTCATCTGCGCGCGTAAAGCTTTCTGTTTGAGGCTCATCAGGGTTCTGTCCAGCTCTTCCCGCTTTTCCCTTTCACGCTGGATTCTTCGAAAACGGTATCTCACGATCCGAAAAGTGAGGTATAGCAAAAGTAATGCCGAAATGAAAAGGAACACCCAGGTTTTCCAAAAAGGAGCCTCTATTAAAAACTGGATACGCAAGGGAGTTTCGCTCCACTGACCATCTTTTTCCTGTATGGAAAGCATAAATGTATAGGTACCAGGAGGAAGGGTGGTAAATTGTATTTCGCGTTGCTGCGTATAAGTCCAGCCGGTATCCAGTCCGGTCATCATATAACGGTACCGCAAATGCCCCGTTTTTTTATAGTTCAAGCCTGTATAGCTGATTTTCACATTGTTTTCATAATAAGGCAGCTCGTAATGAGGCTGTATAGGCCGCGCTTTATCATTTATAAGCAACTGCGTGATGTGTAAGGGTATTTTGACCTGCTGCGAGGATAAGTCCTTCGGTTCGAAATAAGAAATCCCCTTGTTGGTCGCCAGCCACAATTCGTTATTGAAATAGAGCACATCCTTTATCTCGTTCGATACCAGTCCGTCGCCCACACTATACACCTGTATCCGGTAGGTAAAAGGATGCTTCGAAGAAAGAATAATACGGCTTAAGCCGTTGTTGGTGGCACACCATACGGTATCGCCCCTTACACAGAGGCCGTTCACGTTGTCGTTGCTCAAGCCCTGCCGTTGACTGATATGATAAAGGGTATCTTGCCGGATATCGTAAAATATAACGCCTCCGCCTTTAGTAGCCAATACTACGTTGCTGTCAGGCAGAATTTCCAAATCCAAAATACGCTGACGAAGCAGCGGCTGCTTTTCTCCGAAATCAGCTACCTGAGACAAGGTTTTGTGAGAAAACAGAAACAAGCCCTGCATAGCACCTATCAAAAAGCAGGAGTCTCCGAAAGGTTTCAGCACATTTGCCCGTACATACTGAGGAAATTTTTGCTTAAGCACCGCATTCTCCTTGAAATTCACCTTCATCGTGGTGTCATACATGGCCAGACCGACGGCTCCCACGCTCCAGTAACGGTCGTCAATCCGGTCGGTAATGCTGTAAAATCCGGCAAATATGTAATCTAATGTTTTATCCGAATGCAGATCAATGGCATAAGGATTTGAAAAACGTGATACTAAAAGCCGATGCATGGATTTATCGTAAAAAATCTTGTACATCTCCGAACTGTCGCCCGGTTCTCCGCTTCGAATAATCTGCACCGATTTGTCGGGGGAAATCACATACAGCGAAGTCGGTGAGGCCGCATAAATCTGCTTACCGTCGGTTACGATAGAATGTACCTGCTCGGGTTCGTATCCGGGTTTGTTCAGGTAACTGGTTACTTTGGTAGAAGGCAGGTAATACACCGCATTATCGCCGGTAGAAAACCAATAGTTATTTTCATGATCCTGCAATACGCTTGTCACAAAACGATTGGGGAAATAATTTATTCGGGTTCGAAAATCTCCACCGGGCATCATCCAGACGCCCTTTTTATAGGTGCCCACCCAAATATTTTTGTCCCGATCCTGACTCACCCAGGTAATGTAATCCGGGAAAATCTCTATCTGGTACTCATTTAGGCTTTTGAAAATAAATAGTCGGGTATAATTGCTCAGGATGATTTCTCCGGCATCGGTATAAAGCGAAGCGGTGTACGCTTTCATATCGATTCGCGTCGAAATGTTTGCCCGCCCTTTAATGGTTCGGGTATCGAAGAAAATAGTGGCTCTATCCCGAACTTCTTTAAATCGTAACGCATTGAGAAGCTGCAAGGAGTCCACTTCTTTGATGCTAAACACATCCTCTGCATTTTGATCGGTAAAATAAGAGGTAAGCTCACCGTCTGGCGAAATACGAAACAGTCCTTCTGTGAAAATGCTGATAAATACATTTCCCTTTTTATCGATATAAAATCCCGATTTGGTAGAAAAATTAGCTACTTTTCTTATTAAATCGTTGTACTCGTATTGATAAATTTTCCCTTCGTAATAATACGATAGCACACAGGAAATAGGCAAGAACCAGATGCGCCCGAAATTATCTTCAAAAATTTCGAGCACGGTATTGTCGGGCAAGCCGTCGGTGACCGAAAAATTCTGGAACTCGTATCCGTTATAGCGGCTAACTCCGTGCGAAGTGGCAAACCAAATATACCCCTTCGAATCCTGCTTGACCTGATATACCTCGGAACTGGCCAGTCCGTCTTCTACGGTATAATGAATAAACGCCGGGTGGGATACCAGCTTGCCGGACTGGCAAAAAGCCGATTGCTGAAGCAACAAAAAAAGAAGAAGGCCCCACTTTTTCAGTAGTGCAGATCCCCAATTTACAGGTCTATTCATCCGGATCGCTGTTTTCATTGTTCGGCAATCCTGTGAAGCTACACATTTTAACGAATTTACACCCTCACTCCTATCATCAGCACATCATCGACCTGCTCCAATTCCCCCTTCCAGGTATCGAAGGTCTCTTCCAAAAGCACCTGCTGCTCGTCCATATTTTTTTCCTGTATCTGCAGCAAAAACCGGTGTAGGGATTTAGTCATGAATTTTTTGCCTTGCGCACCGCCAAACTGATCCGGAAAACCGTCTGAATAGATATAAAAGGTATCGCCCGGCTGCAACTGCCTTACGTGGGTCTGGTAACTTTCTCCGGTATTTATTTTCGCACCGCCAATGGGTATCTTATCGCCGTCTATTTTTTCGAGGTTGCCCTGACGAATAAGGATCAGCGAGCGAAAAGCCCCTGCAAAATAAAGCTCCCGGGTGCGGGTGTCGAAGGTGCAGCAGGCCACATCCATCCCGTCGCGGTTTTCGGTACGCCCGTCCTGCCCCAGCGCCTGCCGCACGGCATCGCGCAAAAGCCAAAGCACCTGCGCCGGATCGCTTACTTTTTTCTCTCTGACAATCTGGTTAAGCAGATTATGCCCAATCACACTCATAAAAGCCCCCGGTACGCCGTGTCCCGTACAATCGACTACGGCCAGCATAATTTTATCGCCCAGGTGTGCAAACCAGTAAAAGTCACCGCTCACTATTTCTTTGGGACGATAAAAAATAAAGCTCTCGGGCAATTTTGCACGGATCAATGCCCGATCGGGCAAAAGGGCTTCCTGTATAAGCCGGGCATAGCCTATGCTGCTCATTACATCGGCATTTTTCGCTTCAAGCTCGCGGGTACGCAAAGCGACCATCTGCCTGAGCTTTTTCCGATCTTTGCGAATACCGGCTAAGCGCAAGCGAATGGTAATAAAGACCAGCAAGATGCCCAACAGTACACAACCCGCATAAAACAAAGGGGTCGCGTAAAAAGGCGGCACCACACGAATACGGATGGAAATGCCTTCTTCGTTCCATACACCGTCGCTGTTGCTGCCCCGTACACGGAATATATATTCGCCCCCAGGCAACCCGGTATAGCTGGCAAAAGAACGTGTACCCGGTATCGACCAGTCTTCGTCGTAGCCTTCCATTTTATACGAATACAGATTTTGCTCGGGCAATACATAATCAAGCGCGGCAAATTCGAAAGAGAAAAAATTATCGTAATAGGGCAATTCTATCTGCCGCTTATAGGTAATTAACGTATCGAGCGGATACGCTTTTCCCAATACCTGAAAAGCGGTAAACACCAAAGGAGGCGCATACGGATTGTCGATAACCTGCTCGGGTGTAAAATGGTTAAACCCGTTGGTGCCGCCGAAAAAAAGTCGCCCGTCGCGTGTTTTCAAAAACGCATTTCGATTAAACTCATCGCCCTGCAAGCCTTCTTCGGCATGGTACCTGCGCATATCGTGCTGTCCTTCCTCCTGCCTGTCGGGGTTAAAACGCGTCAGTCCGTTGTTGGTGCTGATCCACAGATTGCCCTTCCGATCGAACAGAATGCCGTTTATAAAATTGCCCGACAAGCCATCAAGTTCCGTGTAATTGACAAACAGCTCGGTACGGGGGTCGAAATGACTAAGTCCGTTTTTGGTGCCCAGCCAAAAGGTGCTGTCAGGACCTTCGGCAATACAGTGCACCGTATTCGCGTCTTTTTTCCACTCCGTAAATATTTCCGAAGCCGGATCGAAGCGACACAAGCCCCCCCCATTAGTGCCTATCCAAATCTGACCTTTCGTATCGCAATGCAAAGCATAAATCACGTTGTGCGACAAGCCTTCGGCGGTAGTATATAATTTTACGGAAGCGCTGTCGGGATGATAACGGTACAAGCCGCCCCAGGTAGCCAGCCAAAGGTTCCCTTTTTTATCGGCGCATATATCGAATACGGTAGGATGCTGCAAGCCCTCTTTGCCGCCCATGACCACAGGCTGCCCAAAGCGGCGGGTCTCGAAATCGTAAAAATTAAAGCCTCCGCCACGGGTACCAAACCACATTTTATTGCCCGAAGCATATAGACAAAGAATCTGATCATGGGTACGATTTATCTCCTGCGGATAGGCGGTAAACGCTCCTGTACGGCGATCATACACGACTATTCCGGAGCTCTGCGTACCTATCCAAATCTGTTGCTGCGGATCTTCCGCAAAAGCGACTACGGGTTCGGAAATACGATCGGGATTGCCTTTGTGGGAAGGAAGCACTACGTGGTTAAAACGACCCGACGAACGGTGAAATACCGCTACGCCCTGCATCTCGGTACCCAGCCACAAAGAATGCGCCCGATCCTCAAAAAGCACTCTGATCTGATTGTCGCGCAGGGAATAAGGATTATGATCGGCACGAATCACGCTGAAATTATCCTGAACGGAATTGTAAACGCAAAGTCCGCCGCCGGTACCTACCCAAAGCTGTCCGAAGCGGTCTTCCAGAAATCCGGTTACCCGCCCGTGCGGCAAACGCTGCGGTTCTCCTATTCCAGAAAGATAGTGCGTAAAAATGCCTGTACGACGATCCAAACGGCTTAGTCCGGCCGACTCGTAACCTACCCAAATCGCAGCGCCACTATCCTGGTACAGGCTGCGAATGCGGTGTGTGCCGGAAAAACGGTATGCCCCCTTGGCATCGCGCTCGGTATGTGCGGTAAAACGCCCCGTAGCCTGGTTGTACGAATACAAACCGCTGCGAAAAGTACCTATCCAAAGAATGCCTTCGCGATCGAGCAGCAATGCACGCACCTGATCCTGAGGCGGCATGCTCGATGAATCGGTTAGCACCGGATAAGAAATATATTCGCCGGCGCGGGTATCAAAAAGGTGAAGCCCCTTGTGCGTACCTACCCAAAGACTCTGTGCATCGCGGCGCACAAGCGCATACACCTTATCGTGAACCGGGTTCTCCGCATCCTGCGGTTCATCGCGGTAAGCACGAAATGTGCCACGGTATTTGTCGTAAAAATTGAGTCCGCCTTCAATGGTACCGATCCACAATCCGGCACCGGGCTCTTCCAGCAGGCAGTTGATCCAGTTATCGGAGAGCGAGGTCTCGTGGCGGGGATCGTTTTTATAGATCGTAAAATCTTTTCCGTTGTAACGATTCAGTCCGTCGTCGGTTCCTATCCAGATAAATCCTTCGCTGTCTTGCAGAATAGCGTTTACCCTGCTTTGCGACAATCCGTGCTCTTTTCCTATAGGTCTGAAATGGTATTCCTGTGCCCGCAACGACAGTACCGCAATACATCCCAAAAAAGCCGCTATGTAGCGTTTGGGTATCAAAGAGGGGTAGTAAGAAAGGCCAGTAAAGCCAACTCGTAGCTTTCGAGTCCGAAACCCGTAATCGCTCCACGACAATGCCGGGCGGTAAGCGATACCTGCCTGTATTCTTCGCGGGCGTAGAGGTTAGAAAGGTGCACTTCAATTACGGGAGTACGCAGCGCAGCCAGCGTATCGGCCAAAGCTACCGAAGTATGGGTGTAGCCACCCGGATTAAAAATAATGGCCTGACTTTTTCCAAAACCGTGTTCCTGCAGGCAATTGATCAGCTCACCTTCCACATTGCTCTGAAAAAAAGCAAGTTCAACCTGCGGATAACGTGCCCGAAGCAAGGGTAAATATTCTTCGAAAGAACGGTTTCCATAAACCGATTTCTCCCTTACTCCCAAAAGGTTTAAATTCGGACCGTTAACTATCAGCACCTTCATGTTCCAAATGTAAAAAATTAAACCTTCACCTCCGGGAAATGAACTGGCCTACCGCCATAAAAGGTTACAAAGCACACCTGAAGCTCGAAAAATCGCTGTCAGAAAACAGCGTGGAGAACTACCTTCGCGATGTAAGGCATCTGCATACGCATACGCTGGCTACCGGCGAAAAACCGCCTTCAAAAATTACGCATCAGGATCTGGAGAATTTTATCGCGTACCTCTATGATCTCGGCTTAGCGGCCTCTTCGCAAGCCCGTATCCTCTCGGGCATACGTGGTTTTTTTCAGTACCTGATGCTGGAACAGGTCATCGAAAGCAATCCCGCCGAACTGCTGGTGATGCCTCAAAAAGCACGAAAGCTTCCCGATACGCTGAACCACGAAGAAGTGATGGCGATGATAGCCGCCATCGATCTCAGCATGCCCCAGGGAGAAAGGAACAAAGCCATGCTCGAAGTGCTGTATGCCTGCGGACTCAGGGTGAGCGAATTGATTACTCTGAAGCTGTCGGAAGTTTATTTTCAGGACGGCTTTATCCGTATCACGGGTAAAGGCAACAAGGAACGTTTGGTACCGGTATTCGGACAGGTGCTTCGGCAAATCAAGCATTACCTCACGCATACACGCAACCACCTCGCTCCGCAAGCGGGTTACGAAGACATTCTTTTTCTCAATCACCGGGGTAAAGGCTTAAGTCGCATAGCGGTATTTCAACTGGTAAAAGCCCTGGCACAGAAAGCCGGTATCTACAAAACCGTGAGTCCGCATACATTCAGGCATTCGTTTGCCACGGTGCTGGTCGAAGCGGGTGCCGACCTTAGAGCCGTGCAGGAAATGTTAGGCCACGAAAGCATTATCACGACCGAAATTTATACGCATATCTCGCGTGCAAGGCTCCGGGAAACCATTCTCTTGCATCCCCGTTCGGCTCAGTAGGTAACGTATTGATTGGCATTGCATAAATATGTACATTAGCCTTGATTTGATTTTTACGCTATGCGACAATTACTCGGTATTATTGCTATGGGACTCGCGATTGCGGTCACCACACTGATTATTCTTCAAATATGGGGGATCGTTGATTTGGATCCGCTGTTTTACGGTCGGTCGCTGCTTACCTTAGCGGTGCTGGGGGTAGCGCTGATTGTGTTTATCGTGCTGTATGCCATCTTTTTCTGGCAAGGGAATAAGGGTCCACGACCGGGCGAAAGGCCGGATAGCAGAAGTAAAATTCTGTAAGTCTAAAAGCGGTTCTGCTTTTCAGCGCCTGATGCGTGCGTAAATATCGAGGCTCAGGAATTTTCCGTTTTTTACCTCACAATCAGACATGGTGCCTTCGTGCCTAAAATTCAATTTGCGCAGGGTACGGGCCGAGTTTTCATTTTCCGTTTCGACAAAGGCTTCGATGCGGTGCAAGCCCAGTGTATCGAAGGCATAACGGCAAATAAAAGGTACGGCTTCCTGAATAATACCATTGCCCCAATATTCGGGCAGGAGCCAAAATCCGAGCTCTGCTTTGCGGTGCGGAGCTACGAGGTTATTCAAGCCCGCCGCTCCGAGCGGGGTCTGCTCTTCGGCATCACAGATAGCCCACCAAATGCCGGTTTTATTTTTCTCCAGCGCGGCATACCATTCAAGCTGCGTACGCGTAGCCTCGGGCGAATCGAAACTTACGCCGTAATACCGTATTACCTGCGGATCGGATAATCCTTTGTACACAAAAGCAAGGTCGGCCGCGCCAAACTGGCGCAGCCTGAAACGAGGCGTGTGAATTTCGGGAAAAGGATCGATCATGCGCTGTAAATTGGCTACCGAAAACGAAGTACGGCATTTTTTTGCAGCGATCGGTTAAGCGTCCAAAAGCATCTGTTCAGACCGCCGGACTTAATGCCCGAGTTGCTGTCTTACCTTCTCGATATCTACGCCCAATCCTTTGGCTACTGCGGCGCCCAAACGCGGATCAGCCCTGAAGAAATGGCAAAGCTGCCGGTGCACGATCTGCTCTTTTTTCGGCCCTTCTATCCCGCTCATCGCCCCTACGATATTCGACACGAGGTTATGCCTGTCGTAGTCGTTCATCGCTTTGGTAAAGAGCAGCCCGGGCTGGGTAAAATGGTCGTCGTCGCCAGGACCGTTGCGATCGAACCAATCGGCTGTAGCTTCGTCTAATTGCATGGCCGGTTCTTTATAGCTTTCGTCGATATAAATATCATCAAAGCTATTGGGAAAATAATTGGGCGAATCGGCCCCGTTATCATCCACCCGCATTTGTCCGTCGCGCTCATAATTGGCCACCATGTACGGGCATTTATTGACGGGTATCTGCTCGTAATTGACGCCCAGGCGGTAACGGTGCGCATCGGGATACGAAAGCAGCCTGCCCTGCAGCATTTTATCGGGCGAATAGCCTATACCATCGACCACATGCGCGGGCGCAAAAGCCGATTGCTCCACGTCGGCAAAATAGTTCTTAGGAATCTGATTCAGCTCCAGCACTCCCACATCGATAAGCGGATAATCGCCATGCGGCCATACTTTGGTCAGATCGAAAGGGTTAAAAGGAAATTTACGGGCCTGTTCCTGTGTCATGACCTGAATTTTAAAGGCCCATTTCGGAAACTCTTTCCGGTCTATCGCTTCTACCAAATCGCGCTGGGCATAATCGGGATCTTTTCCTTTCATTTCGCCGGCTTCCGCGTCGGTAAAATTCTGTATGCCCTGCAAGCTCTTGATGTGAAATTTCACCCATACAAGCTCGTTTTTTTCGTTAATCAGAGAGAAGGTATGCGAACCGAATCCGTGCATATGCCGGTATCCTTTGGGTGTACCCCTATCGCTCATCAAAATAAGCACCTGGTGCAAGCTCTCGGGATTGAGGCTCCAAAAATCCCACATCATCGTCGGACTCTTGCAATGCGTACGCGGATCTCTTTTTTGAGTATGAATAAAATCAGAAAATTTCTTCGGGTCTTTCACAAAAAAAACGGGCGTGTTATTTCCCACCAAATCCCAGTTGCCGTCTTCGGTGTAAAATTTCAAGGCAAAACCGCGCGGATCACGTTCGGTATCGGCGCTACCCCTTTCTCCGCCCACGGTAGAAAAACGGGCAAACACCTTTGTTTGCTTCCCGATTTTATTGAAAATTTTGGCCTTGCAGTACTGACTAATGTCGTGCGTCACAGTAAAAGTTCCGAAAGCACCCGTGCCTTTCGCATGTACCACTCTTTCGGGAATACGCTCGCGGTTAAAATGCGCCATTTTTTCGTGCAGGATAAAATCCTGAAGCAACAAGGGCCCACGAGCGCCTACGCTCATCGAATTTTCATTTTCAGTATAAGGCTTACCGGATGCAGTCGTGAGCTTTTTACCTTTTTTCTTGTCTTTCATGGCAATACGTATTAATAAGTTAGGCTAATCCCGAAATAGTTCCATACTCTAATAAGTCGCTCGCTGAACAGGCAGACTTGATCGTTTACAATTTATCATTTTCTGCGCAGTTCTGCAAGCTAAAATTGCCTCCCTTCGCTACACTATTTTGCGTAAATTTAAACTTCGTTCAAACACTTAAACGATTTTAATTTTTTGCTATAGCTATGTCAAACGTAGGTTTAATCATTGAAGAACGCTCGGCCACTATCGGGCATTTCAGAGTGGGCAGGCTTTTACCGTTCCGCGAAAAAAGAACGGTAGGTCCTTTCGCATTTATCGATCACATGGGTCCGGCGTACCTGCGCAAAGACGAAAGTCTGGATGTACCGCCACACCCGCATATCGGATTAGCTACGCTAACCTATCTTTTTGAAGGTTGCATTGTACACCGCGACAGTCTCGGCACCAAGATGGAAATCAATCCGGGCGAAGTAAACTGGATGACTGCCGGGCGCGGCATTGTCCATTCGGAAAGAACACCCGACCGCCTGCGCGATTCAAATACCCTTTTTCACGGACTGCAAATCTGGGTGGCGCTGCCCAAAGAAAAGGAGCAAATGGCCCCTTCTTTTTTTCACGCCACCGAAAAAGATATTCCTTCCTGGGATGAAAACGGCTTGCACTTTAAGCTGATAGCCGGAGAATTTGCCGGGAAAAAATCGCCCGTACCGGTGTACAGCCCCCTGTATCTTATCGAAATCAAAAGCAAAGAAGCCCGTACAGTGAACCTGGGCGCACAGCTTTTTGGCGAAAGCGCGCTCTATATTCTCGAAGGAAATATCCGCAGCGAAGGACATACTTACGAGCCCAAACGCATACTGGTCGCGAAAGACAGCAGCCTTTGCGAATTCGAAATTGCCGAAAACAGCACCGTCTATATTTTCGGAGGAGAAGCCTTTCCGGAAGAACGTTTTATCTATTGGAACTTCGTGGCTTCGAGCCGCGAGCTGATCGAAAACGCAAAAACCAAATGGCTGAATCAGGAATTTGATCGCGTACCCGGCGAAACGGAATTTGTACCGCTGCCCGCACAAAAATCATCCTGACACAAGCGGAAAATACGGGCAAAGTGAAACCGAAATCCGAAAAATCCGTTTTCTTTAAGAAGTAACGCGATTTTTTTCACCTCAACTCACAGACCATGCCTACCGAAGGACGATCTTTTTTCACAGAAAGTAACGGAATCCGGTTGCATTACCTGACGTACGGACAGGAAGAAACGCCACTGCTTCTTATCCACGGACTTACGGCCAACGCACGTACCTTCGAAGGGCTCGTGGCCGCCGGACTGAGCCGGAATTACGGGGTTATCGTACCCGATCTGCGGGGGCGCGGACTAAGCGACTCGCCCGAATCGGGATATTCTTTAGCCGAGCATGCCCGCGATATAGTGGGCTTGCTGGATGCCTTGAAAATAGAAAAAATCCGGATCGGCGGTCATTCTTTTGGTGCCTTGCTCACGCTTTACCTTGCCTATCATTATCCCGAACGTGTCGAAAAAATTATCCTGATAGACGGTGCGGCGCGTATGCACCCCAACGTCAAAGAAATGTTAGGTCCTGCCTTAAGCCGTTTGGGGCGGCTATTCCCTTCTTTCGACGCTTACCTCGAAGAGGTGAAACGCGCTCCGCAAATGGCTTTTTGGGACGAAACCATGCGAGGCTATTATCAGGCCGAAGTGAAAGAAAACGAAGACGGAAGCATAGGCACACGTAGTTCGGTCGCGCAAATTACCGAATCGGCTTATAAGGTGCTGGAAGAGCCCTGGGAAGCGTACCTGCGTGCGATTCGGATTCCGGCGCTACTGCTCAACGCCACAGGCATTTACACCTTCGGTGCTCCGCTTCTGCCCAAAGCGCAGGCATTGGAAACCGTCAGTCTATTACACGATTGCCGCTATGTGGAAGTAGAAGGGAATCACCATACGATGCTGTATGGAAATGGGGCGCGGCAGATTGTAGAGGCGGTGAAGGGTTTTTTGAATTAAAAATCATTTCCCTAAACCTTTTCGATACCCCTGCGAAAAATAAAATCAGTACGAAGAAGCTTTAAAAAACGCACAACAAATGCCCGCCGCTACAGCCACGTTCAACGACTCAGCGCCACCTGCGTGAGGGATCGTAATACGCCGGTCGCTCAGCGCCAGCAAAGTTTCCGAAATACCGTGCGACTCGCTGCCCAATAACAAGGCCGCCCTTTCGTTCCATTCGAGCTCATATACCGAATCGCCTTCCATAGCCGCCGCATACACGCTCACTCCCTGTTCCCGAAAACCACGAAGCATCTCCTCGAGCGGTGCCTGCAGGCAGGTCATGCGAAACAAAGAGCCCATTGTAGCCTGCACCGTTTTGGGATTGTAGAGCTCGACACTGCCCTGGGCACATATAACCTGCTTCACGCCAAACCAGTCGGCGATGCGCAACAGCGTACCGAGGTTGCCCGGATCTTTTACCCCATCGAGCAACAAGCTAAGCCCCGGCGCCTGGTAATTTACCTGCGGCTGCGTTTCGGGTATTTTCACCACCGCCAGCACCCTGTTGGGCGTAACGAGTGCCGAAATCCGCTCGAGCTCGGCGGGCGTTACCTCAGTAAGCGGACAGGAAATCGATTCGGACTGCGTGGCCACCCATTCGGGAAGCGCGTAAATATGGAGGGGTTCCCAGTCGGAACGCAGCAGTTCCTGCACTACCTTTTCACCTTCGCAGATAAATTTCTTTTCGAGCACACGGAATTTTTTCTGGTGCAGATCCCGCAAGGCACGTATTTCATTTTTCGACAACATAAGCCAAAGGTAACAAGAAGCCGCTTTTATTCGGGCGCCGGGTAAGCGGGTTTTCTCAGGAGAAAAACTTAGGTTTGCAAAAAACAACCTGCCCGTGCGACGGCTGCTGATAAATGGTTTTACCCTGCCCCACCTGCTGGTATTGCTCAGTGCTGCCCTTGCAAGCCTTTACCTGAGTAAAGCCGAGGCGCACCTCGCCGTAAACACCTGGCACAGCGCCCCGGCCGATAGCTTTTTCCGCTATTTTACCCATACCGGCGACGGACTTTTTATTTTCGGCTTCTCGCTGCTTTTCTGCCTGTTCAGCCTCAAAAAAAGCATGATTCTGATCGCTGCTTTCGCACTTTCGGGGGGAATTACCCAGCTTATCAAAACGCTGACTATCATGCCCCGCCCTTCGCTCTTTTTTTCCGAAAACGGGCAGCCTTTACGCGTAGTAGAAGGCATTGTGCTGCACGAACAGCACAGCTTTCCTTCGGGACATACGGCTGCGGTGTTTGCCCTGTGCGGCTGTCTGGCCTTATTGAGCCGTAATACCGGCCTACAGGTTCTCCTTTTTCTGCTGGCTTCGCTTTCGGCTTTTTCAAGGGTATATCTTTCGCAGCATTTTTTTGTCGATCTGTATGTGGGCTCGATTATCGGCATGCTCTCGGCTATGCTTTGCGTAGTGGTTTTACAACGCTGGATACCCGAATTTTATAATAAGCCCCTTTACCAACTGAAACGCGTATGAATCGTTTATGGTCTTCGCCCACGGTGGTGATTTCGCTGCTGGCACTGGCGCTTTTTCTGCCTTTCCTCGGTTCGGTACACCTGTTCGACTGGGATGAAATTAATTTTGCCGAATGCGCCCGCGAAATGATCCTGACAGGCAATTATTCGCAGGTCACGATCAATTACGAAGCGTTTTGGGAGAAACCCCCGCTGTTTTTCTGGATGCAAGTGCTGAGCATGAAAGTATTCGGGATCAACGAATTCGGTGCACGTTTCCCGAATGTGCTCTGCGGACTGGTCACCCTGCTGGTGCTGTTCCGCGCAGGTCGCCGCCTGTACAGCGAAAAAATGGGCTGGTGGTGGGTCATCCTCTACGCCGGCTCTTTTCTGCCGCATCTGTATTTCAAATCGGGCATCATCGACCCCTGGTTCAACCTGTTTATTTTTCTGGCTTTTTACCGCTATTTTCTCGGATACTCCGCCTTTCGGCACGAAGGTAAAAACGGAAACACGCATTTTGCCCTGGCGGGTATTTTCTTAGGGCTTGCCGTCATGACCAAAGGTCCGGTAGCGCTGCTCATCGCCGGACTCAGCTTCTCTGTATTTTGGATCGTGCAACGCTTCGGGCGTATCATTACGTTGAAAGGGCTATTGATTTTGACAGGCACGACTCTGCTTGCCGGAAGCGTTTGGTTTATCGTCGAAATTTTGCGGGGAAGAGCCGATGTGATACAGGATTTTATCGTGTATCAGGTCAGGCTGTTCCGCACACAGGATGCAGGCCACGGCGGGCCGTTTTATTACCATTTCATCATTCTGCTGCTGGGTTGTTTTCCGGCCTCGATACCGGCCATACAGGCCCATTTCCTGAAAGAAAAACAGCCGGGGGCACAAAAAGATTTCCGCACCTGGATGCTGATCCTGCTGTGGGTAGTGCTGCTGCTTTTTTCGATTGTAAAAACGAAAATCGTACACTATTCTTCGCTCTGCTATTTCCCCCTCACTTTCCTTGCGGCTTACGCATTGTACCGCATAACCGAAGGTGGCGGAGTCCGCTGGCAACGCTGGATGACAATTAGCACGGGAATTATCGGTGTGCTCACCGGACTGCTGCTTAGCGCTATCCCGCTGCTGTTAAAATACAAAGACCGCTGGCTGGAGAATGTGACTATTAAAGACCGTTTTGCGCGTGCCAACCTCGATGCCGATATGTATTGGACGGGATTCGAATCGCTGATCGGACTCTTTTTTCTGGTGATGCTGGTCATCGCATTACGTGCCCTGATACGGGGCGAAATTGCACGTGGAGTACCCGTACTGGCATTAGGCGTGGTGATGACGCTTTTGGGGGCACATGCCCTTATCGTTCCCAAAATAGAAGGTTATTCGCAACGGGCAGCCATCGAGTTTTACGAAAGCAAACAGCACGAAGACTGTTACGTGGAAACGATGAATTTTAAAAGCTACGCTCACCTTTTTTACACCTACAAAAAACCGCCGCAGGATCGCCGAAGCCTTGACAAACAATGGCTGCTTACAGGCGATATCGACAAACCCGCCTATTTTGTAAGTAAAATCACGGCGAAAGAAGAGATAAGCCTTACTTATCCGGAATTAAAAATTATCGGGGAGAAAAACGGCTTCGTATTTTACCTGCGTACACCGCTCAGCGAGGGCGAAAAATAGCCGGACGAGATAAGCCCCAACGGGCAAAGCGGTATTGCCAGGACACACTTAGCACGCCTAATCCGTATTTGACCGAACGCGAAAAATTGATGGAAGAAGCTTCTTTGAAATATTTCGTAGGACAGGTCACTTCTGCAATTTCGTAACCGGCGTAAAAAAGCTGCGCCAGCATTTGATTGTCGAACACAAAATCGTCGCTATTGGCCTCTATGTTGATTTTCGAGAATACTTCGGCCGAAAAAGCGCGGTAACCGGTATGGTATTCCGACAATTTTTGTCCCATCAGCACATTTTGGCTAAAGGTCAGAAAACGGTTGGCTACGTATTTGTAAAGCGGCATTCCACCTTTGAGCGCGCCTTTGCCGAGAATACGAGATCCCAGCACTACGGGATATACCTCGTAGGCAATGACGCTGGCCATAGCGTGGATCAGCTTGGGCGTGTACTGATAATCGGGGTGCAGCATGATAATAATATCGCCGCCGAGCTCTAAGGCTTTGTGGTAGCAGGATTTCTGATTACCGCCGTAGCCCCGGTTTTTTTCGTGCCGTACAATATGCCGGATTCCGAGCTGTCGCCCTACTTCCGAAGTATTATCGCGGCTGGCATCATCGACGAGCACCACCTCATCGACAATGTCGAAAGGAATTTCCCGATAAGTCGTTTCGAGCGTCTGCGCCGCGTTGTAGGCGGGCAATACAATGATAATACGTTTTCCGTTCAGCATAAATTCAGGAAGTCAAAAGTACATATAGTGTGTGAGAAACAAAACATCTGCCGAAATTTAAGCATAGCTCCCCTGTCAGGGATCCGGGAATGAATCGCAGCGCTGTTTTTTTTCTTATATTGTAGGGCGCTCACTGATTTTTTAAATTATGCGAAATGAGTAAGAAACAATTTCAGTTGGAATATCCCATGCGTTCATCCCATAAGGTGCTGTTTCAAAGCGTTAGCACTCCCGATGGGCTGTCCGAATGGTTTGCCGACGATGTCAATATACGCGATGGGATTTTCACTTTCCGATGGGAAGATACCGAAGAGAAAGCACGCCTGGTCAGTCAAAAAGCGATGGAACATATCCGTTTTCGCTGGGAACGTGAAGAGGAAGAGCAAGACGACCATACCTTTTTTGAGTTTTCCATCAAAACAGACCCTTTGACCAAAGAAGTGGCGCTGCTTATTGTAGATTATGCCGATGAAGACGAGATAGAAGAAAGCACTTTCCTTTGGGACAACCAAATAAATACCCTACGCCAAAAGCTGGGAGCCTGAGCACTTTCCTTCTCTCCTGCATTTTTCGTACACTTGCAGGCGCGGCATGAAGAAGCTGTACCGGCTCATATTAGTCTCTTACCTGGGGCCTTTCGCCCTCACTTTTGCTATTGCCATGGTCTTCCTGATCATGCTGTTCCTCTGGAAATATGTGGACGAGCTGATGGGAAAAGGGCTTCCGTGGTACGTCATCTTCGAATTGCTGTTCTACGCTTCGGCCAATATCGTACCTATGGCCCTGCCGCTGGCTATCCTGCTCTCTTCGATAATGACCTTCGGCAACCTGGCCGAAAGCAGTGAGCTTACCGCCATGCGCTCGGCCGGACTCTCCCTGCTCCGCATTATGCAACCGCTTACCACCTTTATTGTAATTGTCGCCATAGCCGCTTTCGGCTTTGCCAATTACCTATGGCCGGTAGCCAACCTCAAATTCAGGTCGCTGCTTTGGGATATCCAGCAGCAGAAACCGACCATGAACCTCAAAGAAGCCATTTTTTACAATGATATACCCGGGTACAGCATACGGGCTATGCGTAAAAACAAAACCGGCGAAACGCTCGAAGATGTGCTCATTTACGACCATACCAATCCCTCGGCTATCTACAAACGCGACATTTGGGCCGAAAAAGGGAAGCTGATACAAACCGACGATGGAGAACTGCTTATTTTTCACCTGTACAACGGAAAAATATACGAAGAAGTAGAACCGCGTACCCTACGGGGCGGCTCTTATCCTTCGCAAAAAATCACGTTTACAGAGGCAAAGCTCAATTTTGATCTGTCGGCCTTTAAGCTGCAACGCACCGATGTGGAGCTGTTCCGCTCTCATTACGAAATGCTTAACCTGAAACAGCTTGCAGTGATGGAAGATTCGCTGTATCGCAACCTGCTCGATCGTAAAGCCAATTATACCGATAATTTCGACCGCCGTTTTTTGGTTTACCGCGATACCCTTCGCATGCACGTGAAAGCAGAAAATCCCTGGTCACACTTAGGGCCGGGTGAAAAGCGAAGATCGGTCGAAACCGCTCTGAGCCTGGCCCGCAACGCGCAGGAATTTATCAGAGGCAGCGGCAACGAATTCAGGGATCGAATGCAGTATATTCAGAAGCACCAGCTCGAATGGCACCGCAAGCTGACCCTTCCTTTTGCCTGCCTTATCCTGTTTTTTATCGGTGCGCCAATGGGCGCCATTATCCGGAAAGGTGGAATCGGTGCGCCAATGGTCGCTTCTATCCTCTTTTTCCTGCTGTACTACGTGATTTCCATTTCGGGCGAAAAAATGGCCCGTACCGGTGTGCTTACTCCTTTTTGGGGAATGTGGATCAGCACTTTTATCCTCTTTCCGATAGGCGTATTTCTCACCTATAAATCCAACCGCGATTCGAAACTGTTTGATCGCGATTACTACCTTCGGCTGTTCAGGCTCAAAAGAAAAATCAGAAAACCTGAATAAAGCCGTTACTTTTGCGCGCAACCTGTCATGAAAATTCTTCAGCTCTGCAATAAACCCCCTTTACCCGCCACCGACGGAGGCTGCATAGCGATGAATACCCTTACGCAAGGCTTGCTCGAAGAAGGACATGAGGTAAAAATCCTCACCATCGAAACGGCCAAGCACCCTATGCAGTGGGATAAGCTGCCCGACGAATACCGTCGCAAAACCCGCATCGAAAGTGTGTTTGTCAACACTTCGGTCAACCTGCTCGATGCATTTTCGGCCCTGGTTACTTCCGATTCTTACAACGTAAGCCGTTTTTTTTCGCGCGATTTTGAGAAAAAGCTGATCGCCGTGCTTCATGCAGAAGCGTTTGACGTGGTACAGCTCGAAAGTCTATTTATGACGCCTTACCTGTCCGTGTTGCGCAAGCATTCAAAAGCACGAATAGTGCTCCGTTCGCACAACCTGGAATACATGATTTGGAAACGTATGGCCGAAGCTTCCAAAAACAGGGCAAAACGAACGTACCTGAAAATTTTAGCCAAACAGCTCAAAAAATACGAAACCGGCATTCTTAATCAGGTGGACGGAATAGCCGCCATCAGTCGCGAAGATGAAGAGAAATTCCGCGCCCTGCAATGCAAGCAACCGCTCCTTACTATCCCTTTCGGAATCGACAGCCGTAACTATCCGCTGCCTCCCCATACACCCGATACGTTTTCACTTTTTCACATCGGCTCTATGGACTGGACACCCAACCGGGAAGGCATAGACTGGTTTGTAAGCACCGTATGGCCGGTGGTACGACAGGAATTGCCTGGCATCGGCCTGCATTTGGCCGGACGTAAAATGCCGCAGGAATTACTCCAATCGAAAGCCCCAGGCCTGCACGTACACGGCGAAGTTCAGGATGCCCATGCATTTATGGCTGCACATTCGGTGATGATTGTGCCCCTGCACACCGCTGGAGGCATGCGCGTAAAAATTATCGAAGCGATGGCCATGGGAAAACCGGTTATCACCACGCGTACCGGAGCCGAAGGCATTAACTACACCGAAGGGAAGCATCTGCTTATTGCCGACACCCCTACCGACTTTGCCAAAGCCATTCGCCAACTACATGATGATCCGGCGTATTACAGTGCCTTGTCGGCCGAAGCGCGTAAACTGATAGAAAGTGAATACGATGCCCCCCGACTTACGCGTCGTTTGGTAGAATTTTACGAATCGCTCAGTTCCGGCGCCTCATGAAAATAGTCGTTGTCCTTTCGCGTGTACCGTATCCTCTCGAAAAAGGAGACAAGCTCCGTGCTTATCATCAGTTGCGTATTCTGTCCGAAAAGCACGATATTTTCCTCTTCTGTTTGTCCGATTCGTCTATTCACCCGCAAGCCCGTGCCGAGCTGGAAAAATTTTGCCGCGAAGTTCATTTTTTCAAACTGAAACGTGTCCTTATCCTTTGGCAGCTACTGATAGGCTTATTCTCGCGCAAGCCTTTTCAGGTGCATTATTTTTACCAATCGGCTGCGCACCGTGCTATCCGTAAGCTCATTACCCGAGTACGACCCGATCATTTGTACTGCCAGCTTATCCGCTGTACGGAATACGTAAAGCACGTACATCACATCCCGAAAACGCTCGATTATATGGATGCTTTTTCGAAAGGGATAGAACGGCGAATTGATAAAGCATCGCCATTGTTACGTCCGCTGTTCCGTTCCGAAATGCGCCGCTTAGTGGCTTACGAAAGCCTGATATTTGATTATTTTGAGCATAAAACTATCATTACCGCTCAAGACCGGGCTGCCATTTATCATCCCGAACAAGCGCAGATTGAGGTAATTCCCAACGGAGTGGACAGCGATTATTTCCACCCCATAGTTCGCGAAAAAAAATACGACCTTATTTTTCATGGCAACATGAGCTACCCGCCCAATGTGGACGGTGCCCTGTTTATCGTACAACGGGTGCTGCCACTGCTCCGGCAACGCGGGCGTGAAGTAACGCTACTGATATCGGGTACCCACCCACAGCCGCAAATCATGGCCTTAGGACGACTACCCGGCATCCGCGTTTCGGGCTGGGTGGACGATCCCCGCGAAGCCTATGCCTCGGCACGTATTTTTTTTGCACCCATGCAGATCGGTACCGGATTGCAGAACAAGCTGCTCGAAGCCATGGCCATGAAGCTGCCCTGTATCACTTCGGAGTTGGCCAACAACGCCCTGCAAGCCGAAAACGGACGAGAGATTTTAGCCGCCCGCGAACCCGAAGAATACGCCGCCCATATCGAATCCTTGTTAGACAACCCGCAACAACTTGAAAATCTGGCCGAAAACGGTTACCGATTCGTACGGAGGCAGTACGATTGGCGTGCCTGCACCAAGCGGCTTGATACGCTTTTAATTAGCTAAATAAGCGGGGTTATTGTACCTTTGCATCCGGTTTTAGATCCCGAGTTGAATGGAGTACAAGCTGAATACCATTGAAGAGGCCATTGAAGAATTAAAAAAGGGCCGTGTCATCATTGTAGTTGATGACGAAGATCGCGAAAACGAAGGCGATTTTGTAACCGCCGCGCGCAATGTCACCCCCGAAATAATCAATTTCATGGCCACCCACGGGCGTGGGCTTATCTGCGCACCGCTTATCGAAAGTCGTTGCGACGAATTGGGACTTAACCTGATGGTACAGCAAAACAGCGCCATCTATGAAACGCCCTTCACCGTATCGGTCGATTTGATCGGACACGGCTGTAGCACGGGCATTTCGGCCAGCGACCGTGCGAAAACCATTCAGGCGCTGATAGACCCGAATATCCGTCCCGAAGAGTTAGGCAAGCCCGGGCATATTTTCCCACTCCGCGCCAAAAAAGGCGGCGTGCTACGCCGCACCGGACATACCGAAGCTGCCATCGATTTGGCCCGATTAGCGGGATTCGAACCCGCCGGGGTGTTGGTCGAAATCATGAATGAAGACGGTTCCATGGCGCGCCTGCCCGAACTGATGAAAGTAGCCGAACGCTTCGACCTCAAGATCATTTCGATAGAAGCACTGATCGCCTATCGTCTGCGCACCGAATCGCTTATTGAAAAAGAAATAGAAGTAAATCTTCCTACTGCTTACGGCGATTTTCGCCTGATAGCTTACCGCCAGATCACTAACGGACAAGAACACCTGGCGCTCGTGAAAGGCGAATGGTTGCCTGACGAACCCATCCTCGTACGCGTGCATTCGAGCTGCGTTACGGGCGATATCTTCGGTTCCTGCCGTTGCGACTGCGGTCCGCAATTACAAACGTCGATGAAAATAATCGAGCAGGAAGGAAAAGGCGTTATCGTTTACATGAATCAGGAAGGTCGCGGAATAGGTTTGCTGAATAAGCTGAAAGCCTACAAGCTACAGGAAGAAGGACTCGATACCGTAGAAGCCAACCTCAAGCTCGGCTTCAAAACCGACGAAAGAGATTACGGCATAGGCGCGCAGATATTGCGGGATCTGGGCGTGACCAAAATGCGCCTGCTCTCCAACAATCCGCGTAAAAGGACGGGAATTACCAGCTATGGTCTCGAAATTGTAGAAAATGTGCCCATCGAAATCGCTTCTAATCCGCATAATGCAGGTTACCTGAAAACGAAAAAAGAGAAAATGGGGCATTCGCTCAACCTCGACTAAGCCGTTAAAGATTTGTTAAAAAGCGGATACTGTAGAATAAATCAGTATCTTTCACGTACTAACCTGAAAATATTCTTAGCCATGAAAAAAGTAGTTGCAGCCTTTGCGCTTTTCGCATTCCTCGGATCGGCCACTGTAGCCGTTGCTTCCGTAAATTCTGACAAACCCGGTACCGAAAAGACCACCGGCAAAGAGAAAAAAAGTAAAAAGAAAAAAGGTGAAGGCGAAGGCAAATCCTGCGCTGCCAAATCAGAAGGCAAAGGTTGCTGCGCAAAAAAAGGCGCTGCCACTGAAACCAAAAAATAAGAAAAACCCCGCTATGCGGAATTTCATTTTCTGAAAACCCTGACGCTAAATGTCGGGGTTTTCTTTTATCCGCTCTGCCCTACCCTTACCTAAGCCGGAATAGGAAATCTGAAAAAGAATGCTCAAATTTGCAACATTGTTGCGTAAAATTTAGTACATGAAAAAGCTCAGGTTTATTTTTGCCGTATTGACAGCCGTTTCTCTCACTTACGGCTGTAAGAAAAAAGATCCGGATTCGATAAAACCGGTAATCGAATCGGTGCTTATCAACGGTACGGCCTCTACGGTAACCGCCTCGGCGGGTTCTACCCTCTCTGTGACGCTACAGGTTTCGGACAACGAGAACCTCAAGCAATTTAAAATCGATATTCACGATGCCTTCGACGGACATACCCATCGCAATCAACCTTTTTCTACCCAGCAGATTTACAGCATTTCAGGAAAATCGGTGACCGTTACCAAAACCATTTCGCTTCCCCACGACGCCGCCAGCGGGCCCTACGATGTGCTGATCACCGCGCTCGACGAATCAGGTAACGAATCGGATATTGTGCTCCGCCACCTGGTTATCACACAAACCGGTCAGCCGGTAATCCATATCACTGCGCCCAATGTAACCGAGGAACTGGATTATAGACCGGGCGATATACTGACTTTACAGGGAACCATTACCGACGATGTGGATCTGGAAGAAATTCATATCAAGCTGGTTAGCGAATCGGGCAGCGCCGTGGTGTATGACGAGGACTTCGACCTGTCTGGCACCGCCGATCTGAGCTGGGATTTTGCGGAGCTGGTTACACAAAGTAAAGAAATTCTCATCCCGCACAGCACCGTTCCCGGTCATTACGCGCTTATTATCCGCGCTAAAGACAACGAAGGCAACCTCACGCTCGTGAGCTACCACGTGCACATCGACTAAGCTGCGCGGCAAAGAGACCTGCCTTTTGTACAGCGGTTTTTCTATCTTTGGGTCTAAGTTTTTTCCGGATGAAAGCATTACAAACCGCCGAAAGGGTTTCGGACAGTGACCACTCAGACAATTACGTATTTCAACGCAGCCTGCTGGCTTACCTCGAAGCAGCCAAACAGATTGAGGGGCGTGTGCTTGAAATTGGTAGTGGCGAAGGATACGGCATGGAAAAGCTGGCTCCGTTGGCGTCGGAATACGTGATGATCGACAAATACCAGTTTAACCCGGAACGTCTGAAAGACAAGCCCAATGTCATTTTTATTCAGGCCGAAGTACCACCGCTGAAAGATATTGCAGACAATTCTTTCGATTTTGTGGTCACTTTTCAGGTAATCGAACACATTAAAAACGACAAGCTGTTTGTAAAAGAGATTCACCGCGTGCTGAAACCGGGCGGGAAGCTCATCGTCACCACGCCCAACAAACCCATGTCGATTACCCGCAACCCCTGGCATATCCGCGAATACAAGATTGAAGAGCTGAAAAAGCTGCTTGGCGAACATTTTTCGGGAGTAGATGCCCAGGGCGTGTTCGGCAATGAAAAAGTACAGGCTTATTATCAGAAGAACAAAGAATCAGTACGGCGTATTACCCGCTTTGACATCTTCAATCTGCAATACCGCCTGCCCCGCTGGATGCTGCAAATTCCGTATGACATTCTGAACCGGATGAATCGGAAAAAGCTGTTAAAAGAGAATCAGGAGCTCACTACCGGAATTACCACCGAAGATTATTTCATCGCCCCTGCTGCCGAAGGTTGTTTCGACCTTTTTTACGTGGCTGTAAAATAAAGCTTCTGTCCTGCTGCTTAGCGTAATCCCTGGCGGTCCAGATCATCGAGCGCCTGTGCAGAAAGATCGTAAGCCGGATCGAGCTGTAAAGCTTTCTTATAATCCTCTCTGGCCTGTGCGTAATTTTTAAGGTATTCGTACGCCAGTCCCCGCTTATGGTAAGCGCCCACGTACCGGGGATTAAGCTGAACGGCTTTATCGAACATACGGATAGCCGCTTCAAAATCTTCGAGATACACCAAAAACACGTATCCTTTGTTGTGCCAGGCAAGCTCGGCCGAAGGATTCAGTTCGATAATCCTGTCGTAAAGTTCGAGCGCCTCGACGTACATCCCGTTATCCTGACAAAAAACAGCTTTGTTGTACAAGGGTTCGATACTGGCCGGTCGAATGGAAATAGCCGTATTGTAATAATCGAGCGCCAGCATGCTGTGCGCTTCGGCGTACAATAAGCCGAGTCTGAGATAGGCATCATAATGCTCCGGGTTTTGTTCGGTAGCGGTTTGGTAAGAAGAGGTCGCCTTGGCCGTATCGCCCATAAATTCATAAATTTCCCCTTTGAGATAATAGCCATCGGCCAAAGTATTGTTGATTTTGAGCGCGGCGTTGACATGGGTCATCGCTTTGGGGAAATTTTTCAGGAACATATAAATGCGGGTCAGCCGCAATTCCGACTCCCAATGCTTAGGGTTAATTTCCAGCACTTTTTCGTACTGTGCGGTGGCTTCGTCCATTTTCAGCTCGGTAAAATAAATTTCTCCTTTGGTGAAATGAAAAGCCGCTATGTTCGAATCGACCGAGATGGCACGGTTAATATCGAGGTGCGCTTTTTCAAACTCGCCTGTGCGGTAATAGATGAAAGCCCGCTCGTGGTAAAAGTTGGGGTTATTGGGATCGACAGCAATTTTACGGTTAAGCTCTTCGATGAGCTGATCCACTTCATTGAGCGAATCGAGCGCAGGAAGGGAACTTTGTTCCTGCTCTTGCACGGGGTTTTGGCAGGCATAAGCCAAAGGAGCCAACAGGAAAAGCCACAGGCATATCTTTCTCATGGTGTAAAATTAAAAAAGTCCCGGTACAAACCGGGACTTCGTGTACAAACGGATTCGATCCGAGGGTAAAATGCGGGAAAACGAGATGCGGGATCACTACGATTGGCTATGTCGTCGAACCGTTTGCTGTGTTCGCACACCACACCTTCCTTGATAGCCGCTTCGGTTTCGGGCGACATGGTTCGGCTTTCGGCAGGGTAAAACGACAAGGTAATTACCGCAAGGAAGCCGATTTCCCTGTCTTTTTTCGGTGTTCAGGCTTCGATCGGCTGTGCTTGCTGGGGCGAAAGAGCCTGTCTGATTTTTTTCTCTATTTCTTCGAACAGTTCGGGATTGTCGAGCAGCAATTGCTTCACGGCATCGCGTCCCTGACCGAGCTTGGTATCGTTGTAGCTGAACCAGGAACCGCTTTTGCGGATAACTTCCTTGTCAACGCCCAAATCGATGATCTCGCCCACTTTGGAAATACCTTCTCCGTACATGATGTCGAACTCGGCCGTGCGAAAGGGAGGCGAAACCTTGTTTTTCACCACTTTTACCCGGGCGCGGTTACCTATAATATTTTCACCGTCTTTGATTTGACCGGTACGACGGATATCTAATCGCACTGAGGCGTAGAACTTGAGCGCGTTACCACCGGTAGTGGTTTCGGGGTTGCCGAACATCACTCCTATTTTTTCGCGGAGCTGGTTGATGAAAATGCAGCAGCAGCCGGCTTTATTGATGGAACCGGTCAGCTTACGCAGGGCCTTAGACATGAGGCGGGCCTGCAAGCCCATTTGGGAGTCGCCCATTTCGCCTTCGATTTCGGCCTTGGGAGTAAGCGCCGCCACAGAGTCCACCACGATAAGATCGATAGCGCCCGAGCGGATCAGGTTATCGGCAATTTCGAGCGCCTGCTCACCGTTGTCGGGCTGAGAGATCAGCAGGTTTTTCACATCCACACCAAGCTTCTGCGCGTAAAACTGATCGAAAGCGTGTTCGGCATCGATAATAGCGGCTATCCCGCCCTGTTTTTGCACCTGTGCAATGGCATGAATGGCCAGGGTGGTTTTACCGGAAGATTCGGGACCGTAGATTTCGACGATTCTGCCTTTGGGATAACCGCCTATACCCAGGGCGAGATCCAGGGACAATGAACCGCTGGGAATTACATCCACCTGCTCGACCGCGCCGGAACCCAGCCGCATGATACTGCCTTTGCCGAAAGTTTTCTCCAGCTTGTCGAGGGTCATCTGAAGCGCTTTGTGCTTCTCTTTATTACTTGTGTCTGCCGCCATGGGTTATTCTTTTAAAGATAAGATTTCAAGGATTTGTTGCACGTGATTTTTCGTCTGTACTTTTTCTATAATTTCTTCAATCACACCCGTTTCCGAAATAAGAAAGGTGGTGCGGTGAATGCCGTCGAACTCGCGGCCCATGAATTTTTTTGGACCCCATACCCCGTAGGCACGGATAAGTTCTTTTTCGGTGTCGGCAATAAGCGGAAAGGGCAATTCATGCTTTTGCGTAAAGCGTGCATGACTTTTCTCCGTATCCGCACTTACCCCCACCACATAAATATTACGATCCAACAGCAGTTGGTAATTGTCCCTAATATTGCAGGCCTGTGCCGTACAGCCGGGGGTAAGGTCTTTAGGGTAGAAAAAAAGCGCAACCTTGCTTCCCTTCAAATCCGCTAAAGACACCTCCCTGCCGCACTCATCCTTCAATCTAAACATCGGGGCATAACTGCCTTTATGGAGATGAGTCATTCCGTTTTTTCCTGATTAAAATCCTGACAAAGAAACGATGCTTTTTTCGTCAAAATTGACTAAAACAAAGAACTTAAAGATTTGAGAATTTCGCAAACGTTTTATCGCAATTTTTTTTGAACAGCTAAAAATCAACTGATAATCAGTAAAATAAATTTGAATTTTTATTCACTCATTCTTACATTTCGCTCTCTCTCGGCCCCGGATTACAATTTTCAATCCCGAAGCGGTCCCCAATTAAAACGGAAGTCTTACCTTTAACTTTCACGTCCATTCAATTCGTGCTTTTATGCCTTCTTTTGACATCGTAAGCAAGGTCGATCTGCAAACGCTCGACAACGCCATCAACACGGCCCGTAAGGAACTCGATACCCGCTGGGACTTCCGCGATTCCAAAACCGAAGTCGAGCTGGATAAGAAAAACTATCAGGTAACGGTACTTACTGAAAACGAGATGCGTATGGATGCCGTAGAGAAAACGCTAATCGGCCGTTTTGTAAAACAAAACCTTGATCCTAAGGCGCTTGACTTCGGAAAAGACCGCTACGCCTCGGGCAATATGCTGCGCAAAGACATCAAAATCAAACAGGGCATTGACAAGGAAAGTGCCAAAAAGATCGTCAAAGCGATAAAAGACTCGGGACTAAAGGTACAAGCCTCGATTATGGACGATCAGGTACGGGTACAGGGTAAAAAAATAGATGATTTACAAGAAGTTATCGCGCTGTGCCGGGGCGGAGACTTCGGTATTCCGCTGCAATATATCAATATGAAGTCGTAAAGGACTTAGCGCGGCATGCCCCCTCCGGGCATGTTCTTCATCTGCCGCATGAGGTTCATCATGTTGCGCTTGTCGCTCATCATCCGCATCATTTTACGGGTATCTTCAAACTGCTTGATGAGCTTGTTCACATCCTGAATAGAACGGCCGCTACCTTCGGCAATACGCTTGCGCCGGCTGCCGTTGAGCAAATCGGGACTTTTACGCTCGCGAGGGGTCATAGACTGAATGATGGCTTCGATGTATTTAAACGAATCGTCGCTTACGTCCACATCTTTCATCATTTTATTCATCCCCGGAATCATGCCCATCAGATCTTTGACGTTACCCATCTTCTTAATCTGTTGAAGCTGTTCGTAGAAATCGTTAAAATCGAACTGATTTTTCGCGATCTTTTTCTGCAGCTTGCGGGCTTCTTCTTCGTTGTACTGCTCCTGCGCGCGTTCTACCAGCGAAACCACGTCGCCCATACCGAGAATCCGGTCGGCCATACGGTCGGGGTGAAACACGTCGATAGCGTCCATTTTTTCGCCGGTCCCTACAAACTTGATGGGCTTATCGACCACCGATTTGATAGAAAGGGCCGCCCCGCCACGGGTATCACCGTCGAGCTTGGTCAGCACCACGCCGTCGAAATCGATGCGTTCGTTAAAGGTGCGCGCGGTGTTGACGGCATCCTGCCCCGTCATGGAATCGACTACAAAAAGGGTTTCGGAAGGCTGCACCGATTTTTTAATGCGCTCTATCTCCCGCATCATCTCCTCATCGACCGCCAAACGGCCGGCCGTATCGACAATTACGGTATTGAATCCGTTAGAACGGGCATATACAATGGCTTTCTGCGCAATTTTGACAGGATCTTTCTCTTCGCGATCGGAAAACACTTCGACCCCAAGCTGCTCGCCCAGCACGTGCAACTGATCGATCGCCGCCGGACGATACACGTCGCAGGCTACAAGCAGAGGCTTACGTCCGCGTTTGCTCTTGAGAAAGGAAGCGAGCTTGCCCGAAAAAGTGGTTTTACCCGAACCCTGCAAGCCCGACATCAGGATCACCGCCGGACTCCCCGACAGGTTGATCTCGGCCCGGGTACCGCCCATGAGCTCGGCCAGCTCGTCGTGCGTGATTTTTATCAGCAACTGACTGGGCGAGATAGCGGTAAGCACGTTCTGTCCCAGGGCTTTTTCTTTTACCCTTTCGGAAAATTCTTTGGCGGTTTTGAAATTGACGTCGGCATCGAGCAGCGCCCTTCTCACTTCTTTCAACGTTTCGGCCACGTTGATTTCGGTGATTTTCCCCTGTCCTTTCAGTACTTTAAAAGCCCGTTCGAGCTTATCCGACAAATTTTCGAACATGATTCAAGAAGTTTAATTCGAGCAGGTGCAAAAGTAAGAAAACTAAAGATATTACAGCATTGTTCCTTACTGCGGCCGGGCACCTGGCAAGCGAATACGCTCAGGAAGGGTACCAATCGGCCGGGTTCAGCCGTCTTTGCTGCATTTTTGGCCTTTGTGCTGCAAAAGTTCCGGATTTAATTTCAAATATTGGAAGAGAATATTATTTTTGCAGCCCTTTCCGCTGTATATGCGAAAAGCAACGGGGCGTAGCTCAGTTGGTAGAGTACACGTCTGGGGGGCGTGTGGTCGCTGGTTCGAGTCCAGTCGCCCCGACTACCAAAAAATCAAAGGGTATCTGAATAAGGTACCCTTTTTTAATGTGCGGGTATTTTACGTCATTTATTTCAGATGCTGAACGCGTAGTCCCGTTTGTAGATCGGACATTTCTTCAAAGCTTCAGGTTTATCCCACAATCGAAAAGGTTCGATCTACCCTACCCTCCTTTTTCTACCTGATAATCAATCCCATTTACAGTTCACTCTTCTTCTCTCAAAAATATATTTGCAACACTATTGCATTTAACTCAATCTAACCTATATTTGCAATACTGTTGCAAAATAAAAGAGCCATAATCGCCTTACCACACTGCCCCATTGATTGAAGCAAGTTTGAACCCCCAAAAAAAACTTCCCGTTACCGTACTGAGCGGATTTCTCGGCGCAGGAAAAACCACGCTGCTCAATCACGTTTTACACAATAAAAGCGGCTTAAAGGTAGCCGTTATCGTGAACGATATGAGCGAGATAAACGTGGACGCACGTTTGGTCGAAAATGAAAATACGCTTTCGCGCACCGAAGAAAAATTAGTGGAAATGAGTAACGGCTGTATATGCTGTACGCTTCGGGAAGATCTGCGCATCGAAGTAGAAAAATTAGCCGCCGAAGGGCGCTTCGATTACCTGCTGATAGAAAGTACAGGCATCAGCGAACCCGTTCCCGTAGCGCAAACCTTTTCTTTTGTGGACGAAGAAAAAGACATTGACCTGTCCAAATTCAGCTATATCGATACGATGGTAACGGTGGTGGACTGCTTTAATTTTTTCAATGATTTCGGTACCCGCGAGCTTTTGCAAGATCGCCAGCTTACCGACAAAGAAGATTACCGCACGCTTGTCAATCTGCTTACCGATCAGGTCGAATTTGCCAATGTGATTATTCTGAACAAAACCGATTTGGTAGGAAAAGAAACGCTGGGATTGCTGAAAGCTACGCTTCAGCACCTAAATCCCGGGGCGAAAATCCTTACTTCCGAGTTTGGAAAAGTAGATCCGAAAGAAATTTTGAGCACCGGGCTTTTCGACCTTGAAGAGGCACAACATTCGGCCGGCTGGCAGGAAGAGCTGCAAGCCGAAAATCACAAGCCCGAAACCGAAGAATACGGCATCAGCTCTTTTGTATTTCGCCACCAAAAACCGTTTCATCCCGAGCGGCTTTGGAAATACCTCAACGAACGGTATCCCACCGAAATTATCCGGGCAAAAGGCTTGTTTTGGCTGGCTTCGCGCCCCGACGAAGCATTGAACTTTTCGCAGGCAGGCGGTTCTTTCCGCCTGGAAAGGGCCGGCGTGTGGTGGTGCAGCATGCCGTTCAGCGAACGAATGCGATACGCTTCCTTTGCCGATCACAGAGAATATATTGAAAGCCGTTGGAGCAAGCAATGGGGCGATCGCATGAACGAGCTTGTCTTTATCGGACAGCACATCGACAAGGAAAAAGTAATTGCCGACCTTGAAAAATGTATGCTGCAAGAGCATGAACAGCATTTGTTCGACCAGCGCAAGCCATTTAACGATCCCTTTCCAAAAAACCTCTAAAAAGGCGTACTGAAATGACCCGAAGAGAAGTAATAAAACACGGCGGACTCGCGTTAACCGCATTGGCTTTGCCTTATCCCTTAAGCGTGTTTTCAAAACTCAATTTTATGGCAGACCCTAAAAATTTTGACGTCATCATCGTCGGTGGAAGTTACGCCGGACTTTCGGCGGCAATGGCCCTGGGAAGGGCGCTGCGAAAAGTATTGATCATCGACAGCGGCTTGCCCTGTAACCGGCAAACACCACATTCGCACAATTTTCTTACGCAAGACGGTGAAAACCCAAAAACGATAGCCGAAAAAGCCAAAGCGCAGGTGTTACATTACAGCAGCGTAAAATGGCTGAACGGATTGGCTATTGAAGGAAAAAAAACTGAAAGCGGTTTTCAAATCCTTACCGAAGCGGGCGAAACTTTCGGAGCAAAAAAGCTCATTTTTGCTACCGGTGTAAAAGACCGTATGCCCGATCTGAAAGGCTTTTCCGAATGCTGGGGAATTTCGGTTATCCATTGTCCATACTGCCACGGCTACGAAGTGAAACACCAAAAAACCGGGATTCTGGCACAAGGCGATGTGGCCTTCCATTATGCCCAGCTCCTTCGCAATTGGACAAAAGATCTGCACATTTTTACAAACGGCAAATCGACATTTACAAAAGCGCAAACCGATAAAATTACCCGGCACCAAATTCCGATAATTGAAAAAGAAATTGCCCACCTGCAACACGAAAACGGCCATGTTCGGCAACTCGTTTTCAAAGACAATTCCACTTTCGAGCTCAAAGCCCTCTATTCACGCCCTGATTTTGAACAGCATTGCAGAATTCCCGAAAGTTTGGGCTGCGCACTAACGGAACAAGGTTTGCTCAAAGTAGATATGTTTCAAAAAACAAGCCTTGAAAATGTGTTTGCCTGTGGCGACAATACAAGTCCGATGCGCTCGGTGGCCAATGCCGTAGCGACAGGAAATATCGCAGGCGCAGTGGCCAATAACCTAATGACCGAAGAAGAGTTTTAATAAACTAAAAATCAGAAAGGAAGACGCGACAAATCCCACATCACTCCTTCTCCAACGAACCCTCCAACGTTTTTTCAAATGCCTTGATATACGCATTCCGAAAGATGTTCAGTATGGCTTCTAAGGTAAAACTTTTGGAACCCTGCAAATCGCCTTCGAGCGGAATACGGGTAGCAATACGGTCGCGGAATTGATTTTTGGTCACAAAAGCACCGGTTCCCACCACAAGCTCCCAAAGCTGTTTCCACACGTCTCTTTTCCGGGCTTCTTTACTCAGATCGATCACTTTCACATCTTCAAGCACAGGCTTTATATAGCCTTCATAACGCCCGTCCACCATTGTCAATTCCGTAGCCAAATACATCGTTCCGCGCTTAAAGGTAAAATTGGCATAGGCTTCGGTTAAACTTGCCAGTTGCGTCAGGTTCATGTCTTTTAGCTCGAAATTAAAATCAAAATCGGGCATTTCTTTCAGCACATTGATTTTCATATCACTGCGTATTACTCCGCCCCCCTCGGTCTGCGCGGTAAGCCTTATATCGGCCGGAAATTTCTTGTCGCGCTCTTCCACATTCCGCAGGTTAGTAGCCACGCCATTCACATTGCGCGCCACCAAATCGAGGTTAGGTGAAGAGGTATAATCAATGTAATGCACCTCGCCGTCAATTACTTCGAAGCGGTTGATATGAATCGGAGACAGCTCTTTAATGGTCTGCACAAAGTCATTTCCCCCGCCCGTTTCGACGGTATCTCCGCTGCGGATAAAGTTCAATACCGGCCGTTCGAGCGAAAACTCAGCCACTATCGATCCCTTAAACAGGGAGCCCCATTCTATCGAAATATCAATGCCCGGGGCCTTAAAAAAAGGTTCCGATTTTTCATTATTCACTTTCTCAATCACCAATCCTTCAATGCGATAGGCCCCGCGAAAAAGCCTGATTTTAATGTCTTCTACGCTCCCCTTATAACCTTTCAAATTGCCTAAGGCTCTGTTTACATAATACAGCGCTACGGGCTCCAATATAAGGTGTAGAATAAGAAAGAATGCTGCGACGGCGCCCAGGATAATCAGTACTCTTTTACGCTTTTTACTCCTCTTGCTCATCGTGTACGGTATTTGATTACAGGCTTTTTTTTTCGCTTTTAAAGCCCTTTCTTTAAATTTAAGCAAGATGTAAAAAACAGGCTTTACAGAATTGTCGGCCTGCCTTACATAATTTTTAGTCCGCTTTACGAATCACGAACCGGCGCAGTATAGTTGGAGATAAATTAATCGTTATGTCTTTTGCCCCTTCTTTAGTTATCCGTACAGCCACACCTGCCGATGGTGAAAAGCTGGCGCTGCTGAGCCGCGACACGTTTTGCGAAACTTTTACCGCACAAAATACGCCCGAGAATATGCAGGATTATCTCGATACTCATTTTACCCCTGCATCGCTTCAAAAAGAATTAAATGATCCCGCCACGGTATTTTTTATAGCCTGGCTAAATGGAGAGCCCGTAGGTTATACCAAACTGAAAGTAGCCTCTCCGCTCCATCAACCGGTAAAAACACCTGCAATGGAAATGGAACGGCTTTACGTACGAAAAGCGCAGCAGGGACAAAAAATCGGGGCGGCTTTGCTGCAACAGGGGCTGAATTTTTCGAGAAACGCAAGCTTTAACACCCTTTGGCTGGGGGTATGGGAACATAACCTGCCGGCTATTCGCTTCTACCGGCAATGGGGTTTTGAAACCTTCGGCTCGCACCTGTTTATGCTGGGTCACGACGCACAAACGGACTTGCTGATGAAAAAAAGTTTGGAATAAATACCCTGAAGCCGCTACCAACAGCGTTATAAACGAAAAAATCCCGCCCTCAGAAAAGAGCGGGATTCAGACTTAGGTTAACCCTTAATTAACGCTTGTGACGCTTCTCGCTGGAAACCGTCAACTTCTTACGGCCTTTTCTACGACGGGCAGCCAGTATGCGCTGACCGTTTTTGGTGGACATCCGTTCACGGAAGCCATGCTTATTTCTTCTCTTACGCAGCGAGGGTTGAAACGTCCTTTTCATGAGTCAATACTTTATGAAGATCTGATGTTCTTTTCTTAAAAACGGACTGCAAAGATAGGGTTTTCTTTTAATTTTCAAATTTTTCACCAAAAAAAGCACCAATTCTACTGCGGGTGGTCGCCGAAGCACATCACCGCGTTAAATCCGTGTTTTGAATGGGTTGCTATCGATACGCCTATGGAAAAAAGCTTGTCGTCCAGTATATTAGCACGGTGCCCTTTATCGGGTACGCCTTCGTCGATGAGTAGCGACATGACTATATCCAGGGGTTCATCGTTGCCGTAATCACAGTTTTCGGCCATTTCCTGGTAATTGGGGCTGTATTTTTTAAACCGCGCCTCGTAATTCTGATGCCCCATAGTGCCCTTTTTTCCGCTTTCGATGGCATGATCTTTCGCGTTTTCGTACAAATCTTTCTGAGGCTGAAACACTTCCAGTGGCTTCAATTTTTTCAGATCGGTGAAAAGGCTGGCGGTATAGGCCGTTTTTGCGGCTTTCGCTTCGTCTATATACTGCTGAAGATAGGTTTCGGCAAACAGCTTCCCATTGAGCCTCGCCAAATTGCAGAGGTAAATGACCTGCTTCTCGCTTTCGGTCAGGTACGACACGTCTTTGGCGGTATTGGCTTTGGCTTTGGTAGCCGCATCCCATTTCGAAAAAGGATACTTTTCTTTTTGCTGAAGGGGATTAGTCCAGGCGCCGGTCAGAAAAACCAGTACTGGCAATGCTAAAATCAGTAGCTTTCTCATTTTCATGCGTTTTCAGGTTGTTGCAGCTTAAACTCGCTGGTGGTATGAAACTGAATTTCGGGATAATTCTGCTCGGCCATTTTGAGTAAAAACGGTGATTCGGCCAAATACACCATGTTCTCGTCTTTGTCAAATGCAATATTCCCCGATTTAACTCTTATAAACTCGTCAAGGCGGCTTTTGTTATCCGAGGTAATCCAGCAGGCTTTGAACATCTGCAAAGGCATAAAGCTACACGACGCGCCATACTCGTGTTTCAAACGGTATTGAATCACTTCAAACTGCAGCTCTCCGACGGTTCCCACAATTTTACGACTTCCGGGCTGCTGTATAAATAGCTGTGCCACGCCTTCTTCGGTAAGCTGCTGTATGCCTTTTTCAAGCTGCTTGGTTTTCATCGGATCATTATTGATCAGCTCGCGGAAAATTTCGGGCGAAAAGCTCGGCACGCCCTGATAATTCATTTTTTCGCCTTCGGTAAGCGTATCGCCGATCTTGAAGTTACCGGTATCGTACAAGCCCACCACATCGCCGGGATAAGCCTCGTCGATCACATTTTTTTCGGAAGCCATAAAGCTGGTCGGATTCGAAAAGCGCAAGCTCTTTTCGCTGCGCACGTGGTAGTAAAACTGATTGCGCTGAAAACACCCCGATACAATCCGCAAAAAGGCAATGCGATCGCGGTGACGGGGATCAAGGTTGGCGTGAATTTTAAACACGAATCCGCTGAACTTATCCTCTACCGGTTCTACGGCACGTTTGTCGGTCACCCTTCCCTGAGGAGACGGCGAAATTTCGATAAAGGAATCGAGCAGCTCCTGCACCCCGAAGTTATTAAGCGCGCTGCCGAAAAATACAGGAGCCACCTCGCCCGATAAGTACCGTTGCGCGTCAAAAGGGTCATATACGCCTTCGACCAAATCGATGTCCTGACGCAATTGTTCGGCTCCCCGCTCTCCTACACGCGCATCGAGCGCAGCGTCGGTCAGATCTTTTACCGATACCACTTCACGAACTATTTGGGTTTTGCTAGCTTCAAAAAGATTCAGGTTTTTTTCGTAAATGTTATACACCCCTTTAAATGTCGCACCTATACCGATGGGCCAGCTCAGCGGACGTACACGAAGCCCCAGCTTCTGCTCCAGCTCATCCAGCAAATCAAAGGCATCGCGCCCCTCACGATCCATTTTATTGATAAAAATGATCACGGGCGTATTCCGCATACGGCACACGCTCATCAGCTTTTCGGTCTGCTCCTCGACACCGTTGGCACAGTCTATCACGAGTATCACGCTATCTACGGCCGAGAGGGTACGGTAAGTGTCTTCCGCAAAATCTTTGTGACCGGGCGTATCGAGCAGGTTAATCTGCAAACCGCGATAACGGAAAGCCATTACCGAAGTAGCCACCGAAATACCACGCTGCTTCTCGATTTCCATAAAATCGGAAGTAGCCGTTTTTTTGATTTTGTTCGACTTGACAGCCCCGGCCGTTTGTATGGCTCCGCCAAAAAGGAGCAGCTTTTCGGTAAGGGTGGTTTTACCGGCGTCGGGGTGACTGATAATGGCAAATGTTCTGCGCTTGGCAATTTCTTCGTTCAGGCTCGTATTCATAGCTTGTGCAAAGGTAATTAAATGAAATTTACCGAAAGGGATTTCGCAGCAGATCGAGGTATTTCCGATCGCGGTTGTACACATCGAGGTGAAAACGAATACTGCCCAAACTGTCGGTCGTTACGGTGATGTAATCCATTTCGATGGGAACGGATTTAGGAAAATTCATCCGCTCTTCCTCTACGGCCAGGCTCGCCCGATTGTAAAGGGTATCTGCATTAACGGTATCGGCTTGATCAGGCCACTGCCTGCGGTACAGAATTTCGGCCAGTTGGAAAGGATGCTCCACCCGGATACAACCGTGACTGAAAGCCCGCATAGTTCTGGAAAACAAATGCTTCGCCGGCGTATCGTGCATATACACATCGTACGTATTGGGGAAATAAAATACGATCAGCCCGAGGCTGTTGGTTTTCCCCCCGTCCTGCCGAATACGGTAAGGAAAATTTTGCTTACTGTGTTTGTTCCAGTTTATAGAAGTGGGGTCCAGCTCCGTTTTATCGCGCCCGAATACGCGGTAGTTATTTTTAAGCGCATACTCCGGATTGCGCTGCATGGCCGCCAAAAATTCGGTCGAAGAAATACTATGTGGCAAATGCCAGTATGGATACAAGGTCATCCATTTCAGCTTCGCGCTAAATTCAGGCGTTTGTGTAAGCGGAGCACCAACCACTACCTTAAAGCGCTGAAGTATGGAGTCGTGATGCCGAATCTGCAATTCGTACGAAGGAATATTTACCCTGAACCGAAATGTAGTGTCGGAATTTTTCCAACGCCATTTTTCGAGGGCCAGCGCCGCCTGCAAAAAACGCTCGTAATTGGTTTTGATAAGGCTTGCGGTAGTTTGTAAACCGGGCTTCCCGTCTTCGTCAAGTCCGTGCCAACGCTGAAAAGTAAGCAGCGCCACACGCAGCAGCGAATCGTTAGTGACTGTAGTCGAATCGAGCAGGTGAAGCCGAAGCAATACCGCAGCGGTTTTTTCCCAATAAGCGGCCGAATCTTTTTTGACATCGGGAAACTGAAGCGGTTCGTCCCATAACGACTGTGTACGCACAAATACGGAAAGTGCTTCCTGTAAGCTACAATACTCGGGTTCGGAAGGTTGAAAAGCATATAAACGTTCCAAAAAATCGCTGTCGGACGAAGCTTCGAGATACCGGCCCAAATCATATAGCGAGTCGGGACGAAATACGGTCTCCATTTTTCCCGTATCTATCCAGCCTTTGGCAAGATGGGTGTGATGCAGAAAATAGGCATTGCTGAGCAACACATCGACGGTAGCCAAGATGTGACTTTTTACGACAAAATTCTCAGACAGGTGTGCCGAATCCAGCCGGGATTTTATGCCTGAAAAAGAATACCAGCCGGGGTCAAACCCATAAGTCCAGCTTTGATCAAGCGCGGCATACAACAGGCTTGCACGGGGCAAGGTATCGCCATCCGAAATCCAAAACGGACGGTAATTCCGCGACTGATACCAGCTTTGTAATAAAGGTGCCGACTGCAAGGGATAGCTGTCGATAGTAACCTGCCCGGCATCGCCGAGCAGCGTTTTGATCTGCTGTGCCACCAGGCTGTCTTTTTGGGCCGCAGTGAGGCTTTTCTCGGCAATAATTTCGGGGTCGCCCGGGCTACAGGAAAACAAAAGAAATGCGGCCGGAAAAACCAGCCGCATCAGGTAAAAATATCGTTTGGATTTATTGATCAATTGAAATGAGTTCCATCTCAAAAATCAGCACGGCGTTGGGACCGATAGACGCACCTGCGCCACGCTCACCGTAAGCCAGTTCCGAAGGGCAATAGATACGCAGCTTCGTGCCGGTGTTCATCAGCAACAGCGCTTCCTGCCAGGCTTTGATTACCTGCCCTACGCGGGTTTGAAACGGTTGTCCGCGTTCTACCGAACTGTCGAATACCGTTCCGTCGATCAGCGTACCGTGGTAGTGTGCGGTTACCGAGGTATTGAGGTCGGCGGGTTTGGGACCCTCACCCTGTTTGAGCACTTCGTATTGCAAACCGCTGGCAGTAACGATTATGCCGGGTTTCTTTTTATTTTCTTCGAGAAAACGGCGGCCTGTTTCCAGGTTGCCCGAAGCCTTACGCTGCTGAGCCCCCATCAGGTATTGCTGCACGTGTTGATTGGCCTGCTGCTCGGTGATACGGAGGTCGTTCTTATGCAGCACGTCGCTCATAGCGGCCATAAAAAGTTCGAGGTTTACGGAATCCAGTCCCTGACCGGCCAGGTTTTTGGCGATAAGTACACCCAGGCCGTAGCTGACCGAATCGATCTCGGTCTTAAGCGTTGCTTCGTTCATTTTAGCGGTTGATTTATGTTTCGATTTGGATTGTTTCTGCTTTTGTGCTTCTGCCGTGGGAATCAGTACCAGCAAAAGGGCAAACACGAGAGAGAATTTGAGTAGTTTCATCATCGTAATTGGAGGTATTTATGCGAAGATAATCGATTTTACGAAGCGCCCGAAAAGAAAGTACTCAGGAACCCTGAATATACTGCTCCAGCGCACGGGCATTCGAGGCGAAGGTAAATGTAGCCGATACCTTGTAATACAAAGCACGGTCAAGGGTATAATCGTAAGCGAATTTGGCGTATTCGAGCCGGTTGTTGTCGAACGAAAAAAGACGGCAGATTTCAGCGACCTGATCGGCGCTCAGGTAAAGGTCTCTCGTCATGCTGCGGGCTACTTCCAGCTTACGGTTGTCGAACGACTGCGCCGCAATGTGGTTGCGCATATCGGCAAAGGTACGCTCGTCGGGCACGTACACCACCGGAACGGGCTCAGGATATACGGGAGGAGCCCACTGTGCTCCGGGCATGTACCAGTTTTGCCACGACACCCGTATTTCGTCGATCACCGCAAAGCGGAAATGGTAATCGAGCACGGCTACTTTGCGCCACTGATCGGCTACGGCGAGGTTAGCGCTAAAAAGCACCTGCCCTGAATATGCATCGTTCACGCTCAGGTAATGTACGCCGGGAGTAAGGTCAAAAAAGCGATAGGTATTAGAAGGGTTCACCTGCGTCTGACCGGCAAGGCTTACTGAAAAATGCCCCTGTCTGTCGATTCTAAAAAAGAATTCGCCCGCGGCAAAGAGTCGGGCGGGAAGCCACAAAAGTGCGGCTATGAGCATGACTCGTTTCATGGTAGTAGAGTTTTTCTTTAGGAAAGACAAATCCCGTACCAAAAAACGGAAAGCCGAAAGCGTCACCCTATTCTCCGTATATCCGCTGTACCCTGTCTTTGTATTTTTCGAGGATAAATTTGCGCTTCAATTTGAGGGTGGGCGTAAGCTCTCCGCCCTCTATCGAAAATTCGGCGGGCAGCAGCTCCATTTTTTTCACCTGCTCCCAATGTCCGAAGCTTTCGTTAAAGGTTTGTATTTCCTGCCAAATACGGTCTTTCACCTGTGCATCGGCCGCCATTTCGGCCAGCGTTTCGACGTTAATTCCCTTACGAACGCACCATTCTTTGACAAAAGCCTGTGCAGGAACCACGAGCACAGCAGGATGTTTTTGTCCTTCGCCGATGACCATGACCTGCTCGATAAAGCGCGATTCTTTAAACTTATTCTCCAGCGGTTGTGGAGCAATGTATTTCCCACCCGAAGTTTTGAAAATTTCTTTTTTGCGATCGGTAATCCGAAGAAAGCCGCCTTCGACTATTTCTCCGATATCGCCGGTGTGGAACCAGCCTTCGGCATCGATCACTTCGGCCGTCAAATCGGGGCGTTTGAAATAGCCCAACATCACGTTAGGACCCTTGCAGCATATTTCACCGTCGGCTTCGATTTTGACCTGCACATTACTTAGCGGACGACCCACCGTACCTATGCGCACGCCGTCATTTTTCTCACAATTTACAGAGATCACGGGCGAAGTTTCGGTTAATCCGTAGCCTTCCATCACCGGAATTCCCGCCGCTAAAAAGACCCGCGCCAAACGGGGTTGCAGCGGAGCCGCCCCCGAAGCCACAACCCGAACATTGCCCCCGAGCGCGGCCTGCCATTTGCTGAAAATCAGCTTGCGGGCAATGCCCAATTTAAAGCGATACCAGGCAGTGTTGCGATTACCCGGTTCGTATTTTTCGGCCACTTTCAGTGCCCAAAAAAACAGCGCCCGTTTGATGCCTTTGAGCGACTGTCCGGTCGTCATAATTTTATCGTACACTTTTTCGAGCACACGAGGCACCGCTACGAACACGTGCGGCTTCACTTCTTTAAGGTTTTCGCCCACCGTATCTATCGACTCGGCATGGTAAACAGATACACCCGCCAGCATATACAGGTAGTTCAGCATCCTTTCATACACGTGGCAAAGCGGCAAAAAACTCAGTGCCCTGCCCTCGCTATCGACCGGCAAACGTTCGGTCGAAGCCAGCAGATTACTCACAATATTATGATGCGATAACATTACGCCTTTAGGCGCGCCGGTGGTTCCCGATGTATAGATAAGCGTAGCCAAATCGTCCGCTTTGATAGCGGCTTTGATCGACTCTAACTCCTCATCGGGGTCTTCACTCCCTAATTCGAGTATTTCTGTCCAATGTTTTACACCGGGCAGCTTATCGAACGAATAAATTTCAATCAGCGAAGGAACTTCGGCACGAATAGCTTCTACTTTGCGATAAAGCTCTTCGCCCGATACAAAACAGAATTTTATTCCGGCATCGTTAAAAATGAACTTGTAGTCGGTCGAAGAAGCGGTAGGATATACCGGCACATTGGCGGCCCCTATCTGCAGCACCGACAAGTCGGAGATGTTCCATTCGGGGCGATTATTGGATACCAGCCCTACCCTATCGCCGGGTTTCAGGCCCAACCTGAGCAAGCCTTTGCTCATACGGTTTGCCATTTCTATCACTTCCTGAGTAGAATACCTCACCCAGGCACCGTTGACCTTAGCGGCCAGCATATCCTGCTGAGGATAGTTAGCCAACTGATAATGAGGAATATCAAAAAGTCTTTTTACCTGCGCCATGTAGGGTGTATTAGGAGTAAATAAATAGGTATTCTCTCAAATATAGCGAAAATCGCCGAAAAGCCGGCATAAGCCGGGGACTTGACTGACTGCTTATTTTTCTCTTTCTTTGCCTGTATCAACACGTTATACAAGGTCTCAGATTTTTTTTCGACAGCGCTGTAACTTTTGGGACATCCCGATTGTTCTACGCTTTAGAAGGCCTCAACAGAATGATGAACCATTAACTACTTGGGCGGCTTGAACAGAAAAGAGTACCATAAGGCTGTGAAGGAGTACTCCGCAAGGCTTTATCGGTTTGTATTCAAGAGCTTGCGCAATGCGGAAGATGCACATGACGTCGTGCAGGATACGTATGCGAAGCTTTGGCTGCACCGTCATAAAGTGGAATGGGACAAAGCGAAGTCGTGGTTGTTTACCGTGGCGCACAACGGGTTGCTCAACCTGCTGAAAACACGAAACCGGCTGGAGCTGGTGGACGATTTCAGCAAAAATGAGCCCGGAGCCACCGACAGCCGTGCCGAGCTAAAAGAGATTGTGGATCAGTGTCTGGCACTTTTGCCGCCTGCACAACGTTCCGTAATCCTGTTGAGAGATCTGGAAGGATATGAATACCGGGAAATAGGAGAAATTCTTGAACTCTCCGAAAGTCAGGTCAAAGTCTATCTTTTCAGGGCGCGCCAGAAAATTAAAACGCATCTGAAAGACCTAACCGTGTTGTCATGACCCCAATCAACCACGAGAACATCGATAAATGGTTGTTCGATTACGTGGAAGGAAAGCTGAATGGAGCCCAAAAAAGGGCCGTGCAGGATTTCTTACAGGCACATCCTTATTACAAGGAAGATCTCGAAGCCTGGGAGAACTCCGTTGTCGCCGAAGCCGAACAGCCTTATCCTTACACCGAACAACTGCTTGAGATAAGTCGCCCTGCCGCCTATAAACGCTACTCGCTTGCTATTGCTTCTTTGTTCCTGCTGGGGCTTTCGACTGCCGCATGGTATTTTCTCTCTCCTTCTTCCACACAGCTCCCCGAGCAATTGGCCGTAACTACTGCCCTGAGCGATGAAAACACGCCTCTTGCACCTGTGGTGGCTACACAGCCCGGTTCTTCCGCTTCCACGCTTCTCCCCGAAGTAGCTGAAGCTCCTGCCAATGCTCCTGCTTCATCAAGTATAGCCCCCGAAGCCCCCGCATATCGTGCCTATTCGGCTCCGACACACAGGAATACCGCAACTATGCCCGAAAGTGCCCCCACTCAGGACGCTTATTCACAACCTGCACCATCCAACCAAACGGCTGTTGACGCGGCCGTCTATACCGAAACCGAAGCGCAGACAAGTTCCCTACCCCCGGTTTCACACGAAGCATTTTCTGCATCTCAGTCCCAAACGGCAAGCGACCTCGCAAGTGTAGCGCTCGCTACCGCAAAAACAAAATCTTCTGCCACGCTGTACGGCTCACAGACGCATACGGCTAAGCTGGGCAACAGTATCGCCGTATCGGCCCGCAAAGTGGAAATCACGGTTCACAACACCCCGGAGCTTACACTGGCCGGAATACCTGAAACCGACGAAGTACAGGAAGCACACACGGCTAAAAAAGAAAACCTGCACAAAACCCGGAAACGCAAAAAATTCAATACCTATGAAGTAGGATTGTACAACGGCCGGGATCATATTCTGCTTACACCCGGGCGTATGAACATTGCCCAGTACGCTGCTTTTGCAGGCAACAGCGGGCATCCGGCACTCCATACCAACCTGCGTAGCCAGTGGACAGGCTCCGAGAACCAATTGCTGACACTAAACGCTGCTTACGAACAATACAGCAAGAAGATAAAAAGTGCATGGGGAATCGGTGCGGAAATGCAAAGTCTTGATCAGGGATTATGGAAACAAGGCGCGGTTCATTTGTATTACTCGCCGAAAATCCGGGTCAACAAAACGCTGAGCATCGAACCGGGTGTGGCAATGACCTACGCACGCCAGCATACCGGGCGCAGCCTGTCGATGCCCCGAGGCATAGAACCTGCCCGCGGCTATACGGCTTTGGCTATGCCATTGCCTCAGGGACAAACAGCACAAGCGGCCGACATTTTCGACCTGTCGGTAAGCACGCTGGTTCAGGCACGACGATTCTATGCCGCCGCAGGCGTTGATCACTTGCTGAGTCCTTTCCAGAACGTCTATTCCGAAACCGGAACCACAAAAGACCGGTTGCCCAAAAGATACAAAGCCGTTATCGGAGCCGATTACCAGAGCTTTCAGGAATCGCCCTGGGTATTCTCTCCACAGGTAAGCTTTATGCAACAAGGCACGCATTTTGAGGTATGGGCGGGATCGCTGGTACGGTATAACTGGGCGATGGCCGGTGCTTCCGTTTCACACCAGGGGCAGTTTACTTCGCTGATAGGTGTACAAAGCGGGGCTTTCAGGCTGGGTTACCAATTTGACCTTACCCGCTCGCAGCTTACCGGCGCCTATTACGGTTCGCACGAAGCCTCATTGCGGTTCTTGCTGGGTAGCAAGCCCAAAAAATTTAAAACCATTCTGGATAGCGAAAAATAATAGTCGGAGAGAGATGAAAAGAATTTACACATACTTGCTTACCGCACTGCTCATGGGCGTGTTAGCGGTGCCGGAAGCAAAAGCGCAGGATCCGGAATTTACCCAGTTTTACGCCAATCCGCTTTACCTGAACCCCGCTTTTGCAGGCTCCAACTTCTGTCCGCGATTTAACCTGAATTACCGCAACCAATGGCCCAGTCTTTCGGGTAGCTTTATCACCACTTCGGCTTCGTACGACCAGCACATTACCTCGATTTACGGTGGACTCGGACTTATGGTCACCAACGACCGCGCGGGCGAAGGTACGCTCAACAGCACTACCGTCAACGCCATGTATTCATACAACCAGCCTATCTCGCGCGAATGGTCTATTCGTTTCGGTGTACAGGCTTCCTATTTCCAAAAATCGCTCGACTGGAACAAGCTTACCTTTGGCGACATGATCGATCCGCGGCGCGGATTCGTCTATCAGACCAACGACGTAAAGCGTGGCGGAACAGTAGGCAATATGGATTTCAGCGCCGGGATACTGGTGTTCAACAAGTCTTTTTTTGCCGGTTTTTCGGCCCACCACCTCACCCAGCCCAACGAGTCGCTGATTACCGGAACCAGTCCGCTGCCTATAAAATATTCGGCACATGCCGGAGCGGTAATTCCACTGCGCGACGGGAAATACAGCGCCAACAACGCCTCCATTTCACCCAATATTCTTTACCGTTCGCAAGGCACTTTCCAGCAACTGAACCTAGGTGTATATGTCAATACCAAGAGCCTGGTGTTTGGCGCCTGGTACCGCAACAAAGATTCGTTCATCGCCCTGATAGGCGTACAAACCGAAATATTCCGCTTCGGCTACAGCTACGACATTACGGTGTCGCGACTGACCAACCAGTCGGGCGGCTCGCACGAAATTTCCGCACAATTCAATATACCCTGTAAACCGCCCAAAAAACGGTTCAGGATCATTGACTGTCCATCGTTTTAACCTTGCTTTATTTGGTGTTACGGGGGGCGGGTGTCACTCATTCATAGGAGTACACCTGTTCCCCGTTTATGTACGTGGCAAACACGAACGTACGCGGAATTTCAGCTTCCGGAATTGTCATCAAATCCTGACTTAGCACTACAAAATCAGCTTTTTTCCCAGGCTCGAGCGAACCCTTTTCTTTTTCTTCAAAACAGGCTAATGCCGCCCAAAAGGTCATTCCACGAATAGCTTCCTCGCGGGTAAGCGCTTCGGCAGGTAAAAACGCTGTACCTTTTGCATTCATTTCGCGGCGGGCTACAGCCGTATAAAAAGTACGTATCGGATCGGGCGATTCGATCGGGAAATCGGTACCCAACGCTAATAATTGATTTTGTGCCAGCAAAGTGCGATACGCATAAGCGCCCGAAAGCCGTTTTTTGCCCAGGCGCAATTCGGCCCAGGGACTGTCGGATACCGCATGAGAAGGCTGTACCGAAGGAATGATCGAATAAGCACTAAAAAGGGCCATGTCTTCGGGAGCCATTACCTGCGCATGCTCGATTCTCCAGCGTTTGTCATTTACTCCGCCCAGCACACGGGCATAAATACCCAGCACGACCCGCGCTGCCGAATCGCCGATACAATGCGTATTGATCTGAAACCCGGCTTTGTCCAGGCTTTCGAACGATTCGAGTAAAAACGCATAATCGTGCAGCATGGCCCCATAATGCGGCGGGTGCACATCGGAATAAGGATGCCTCAAACAAGCGCCTCGCGATCCCAGTGCACCGTCGGCCATAAATTTAAACGAACGCACCGAAAGCCGTTCGGTCTGATAAGGCCCTTTTTGTAAGAAAAAGGCGAGGTTATCGGGCGTGGCGGCAATCATGGCGTACACTTGCAGCTTAAACCGCTTTTCTTCCTGCAAACGCTCCAACACACGCAGCACCTCGCGATCCATTCCCGCATCGGCCACGGTGGTAATTCCGTACTGTACTAATTTTTGTTCGGCAAGCAAGAGGGCTTTTTCCCTGTCGGTATCAGAAACGGGTGGCAATGCCGCTACGGCTCTGTCCATCGCATTATCTATCAACAACCCCGTAAGCTTGCCCTCGTGTTGTACGATTTCTCCTCCTTTTACCTGATCGGTATTCCGAATACCGGCCTGTTCGAGCAGATAGCCGTTGGCTATCGCCGCATGTCCGTCAATCCTGTACAGCAGCACCGGCAAGGAAGGGAAAAGCGTATTGAGGGCTTCATTATCCGGAAATTGGCCCGAGGGCCAGCGATTCTGATCCCAGCCCCGTCCGATAATGGCCTTCAATTCGGGATTACGCCGGTGATGTTCGCTTACGCGAGACAACACTTCTTCCCAGGAAGCAGCTCCGGTAAGATCGACCTGCTGCAGACTTTCGCCATAGGCCAGCAGATGACCGTGCGCATCGATAAAGCCGGGAAATATAGTACGGCGACGCGCATCGTAAAACCGATCGGCGCGGTATTTATTCAGGATGGTTCTTTCGGGGCCGGTTTCTACCACACGCCCATCGCGGATAGCCATAGCCTGAGCTACGGTACTGTCGTTGTCGAACAGATAAATGCGTGCATTGTGAACCACCAAATCGGCTTTCTCCTGCTTGTGCGCGCAGGAAGCAAAGAAGCTGATCGCCAGTATTGGCAAGAAATGTAAGGTTTTCATACCCCGGTATTAAAGCGGATGCCGTTCGACATAAAAAGAATTGGCCTGTGCCGTAGGTGTGAGTACTATATCGTTGAGACAAACGTGTGGCGGACGGGTAGCCGCAAAAAGAATGACTTCGGCAATATCCTGCGCATGGAGGGGCTCCATACCGAGATACACCTTCGCAGCGCGTTCGGTATCACCTTTAAAACGCACCTGCGAAAATTCGGTATCCGACATACCGGGACAAACGCCCGTTACCCTTATATCATGGGGCAACAAATCGATACGCATGGATTTGGTCAGCGCATCGACCGCATGCTTGGTGGCGGCATATACGTTGCCGTTGCGATACACTTCTTTTCCGGCGGTAGATCCTATATTGAGGACGTGTCCCGAACGACGTTGCTTCATGCCCGGCACCACGGCACGGGTCACATACAACAATCCTTTGAGGTTGGTATCAATCATCGTGTCCCAGTCGGCCGTATCACCTTCGTCGATGGGGGCAAGACCGAGCGCGAGTCCGGCGTTGTTGATGAGCACATCTATCGCTGCGAAAGCGGCAGGCAGCTCACGGATCGTATTTTCGACCTCAGCCTTTTGGCGCACATCGAGCCGTCTGACCAGCACTTCGGCTTCAAATTCCTGCTCAAGCCGTTTTTTAAGCGCTTCGAGCCTTTCTTCGCGACGCCCGGTAAGAATAAGCCTGAAACCTTCTTTGGCGAACGATACGGCACAGGCTTCGCCGATACCTGCAGTAGCACCTGTAATGAGCACTGTTTTCATCCTACATCTGTTTAAGGCAAAGCTACCTATTTTTATGAGTATGCCCTGAAAATCGGCCGAAAAACCCGGCCTGCGTATCGGTTCAATACAGGTGAAAAAACATTTACGATATTTTTGTCGAGAATATATTAAATAGCTACCTTTGTCATTGAAAATTCTGACAAAATGTGTGCAAAAGCGAGTGAAGAACTCCTACAAGCTATTGCCTGCGTGACCACCCAATCGTATAAAAACGACGAGCAGCCTTGTGGTAAAAAAGTCGAACGGGTCAAGCGGCAAAAGCACCGAATGGCGGCACTGTTTCGTACTGCATCCTTGTATTACCGCATTTATTCTTCTAATCCTTTACCATGAGCACTGTAAGATTACCGGTAGCCTTTTCGGCGGCTTTACTTTGGATAGGCTTTGTGTGTGCCATCAGCTTTATGGAAGCCTGGCTGAAATTCAGGGCGCCGGGCATTACGATGGCTCAGGGCTTAGGCATAGGGCGCCTTGTGTTTAACGCGCTGAACAAGGTAGAATGGGCATGGGCCATCCTCATTTTTCTTCAGCTTCTTTTTTCGAAAACACCTTTTTTCACGTTAAGCCATATCGGATTTTTCATTGCATCGGCCTTGCTCCTCGTGCAAACTTTTTGGCTATTACCCGCGCTGGATGCACGCGCTCAATTACAGCTAGAAGGTCTGCTCCTGCCCGCTTCCCTGCTGCACGTGTATTACGTGGGTATGGAGGTCATTAAGGTGGCTGCGCTACTGCTGTTTGGCTTCTCACTTTTTAAGTCGTCGGGAGCCTAAACCGCTTTCCTCACCGAATTACAAAACCGGGAAAAATTAATGCTTATGGAACTCACTTCACAACACATTATCGGCGAACTGGTAGCCCAAGATTACCGTTGCGCCTCGGTATTTCAATCTTACGGAATCGATTATTGCTGCAAAGGCAACCGCACGCTCAGCGAAGTATGCGAAGCCCGTCACATCGATCCCGAAGTGCTGATGGAAGCCATCCGGCAAGTTACCGTATCGCAGGAAGATACCGGACACGATTACAATGCCTGGCCGCTGGATTTACTGGCCGATTACATCGAAGAAAAACATCACCGCTATGCGGAGCTGAAAATCAGGGAGATTCCTCCGCTGTTAGACAAGCTTGTAAAAGTACATGGCGCGCAACATCCCGAACTGGGAAAAGTGAAAACGCTATTTAACCTGTCGGCCGGAGAAATGGTGACCCACATGAAAAAAGAAGAGCTGGTACTGTTTCCTTTTATCCGCAAAATGGTAAAATTGAGTCAGGCCAAAAGGTCATTAAGTATCCCTTATTTTGGCACCGTGCGGAATCCCATTGCCGTAAGGCAGCAGGAACATGAAGCCGAAGGAGATTTTTTCCGTGAAATAACCGCGCTTACCGATCAGTACACGCCGCCATACGATGCCTGCACCACCTACCTCAGCACACTTTCGATGCTGAAAGACTTCGAAAAAGATCTGCATCTGCACATCCATCTCGAAAATAACATCCTGTTTCCGAAAGCGGTAGAAATGGAAAAAAAGCTGCTATGTATCCACTGAGAATGAAAAGAATATACGAAGCGCCCGAAGCGCAGGACGGCTATCGCATGCTGGTCGATCGGCTTTGGCCCAGGGGATTGAAAAAAGAAACGGCCCAGCTCGACGAATGGAACAAAGAAATTGCGCCCTCGACCGAGCTCCGTAAATGGTTCGGACACAAAGCCGAAAACTTTAGCCGTTTTTCTACACTTTACAAAAGCGAATTAAAGACCAAAGCAGCGGAACTGAAACGGATAAAATACATGTTGAACACGCAGCCGCTGACCCTGCTCTATGCTTCAGCCAACCGGGAAATTAATCACGTAAAAGTGCTTCTTTCGGTGTTGCGGCACCTGCGCTAAAAAACCGTTGCAATTGCACGTCTCATTATGACAGTACAAAATCCCATATCCCGCCATTCTGCCCTTCGTGCGCTAAGTCGCGAACATCACCAGGGGCTGCTGCTATGCTGGAAAATAAGAGAAGGTTTCAGACGAAATATCGCTCCCGAACGGATCAAAAAATACGTGGAATGGTTCGGAGAACAGTATTTATTTCCGCATTTCGATACCGAAGAAAAGCATCTGTTTCCTATGTTGCCCACCGAGAATGAGCTCGTCAGAAAAGCCCTTTCACAGCACCGGAGACTGCGCCGCCTTTTTAAAGAGAAAAAAGAGATAAACCGTTCGCTGCACGGCATTGAAGAAGAGTTAGAAAAGCATATCCGGTTTGAAGAAAGAGTTCTATTCGGTGAAATAGAACAAAGCGTGGACCCGGATCAATGGCGTGTGCTCGAAAAGCATGCCCCCCGTTTGCTGCGCGACGACTGGCAAGACCAATTTTGGAAATAACTTACTGAGCAGTAGTACTACTTTGTCGCTACTTGACACATTGAACCCCAGATCCTTTATCAAGAACCGTTTACACGCTTAGTTTGCGATAATTACACGATAGGAAACTCTTCCCGTTTCGGTATCGGCCACCAGTGTGTAAATGCCCTGTGCCCAGGTATCGACGGATATGGAAACGGCTTCCCAAGCTTCTTTTTCCAGCATTAATTGTCCACCGACATTATAAATTCTCAGTATCGTCTTTTCAGCGATGTTGCCAATGTGCAAGACATGGGTCGCCGGGTTGGGGAATAGCGTGAATGCAGGTTTTCCCGATTCTTCCTTTTGTGAAACCGGACTGGAACAGGCGGGCGAAGAAAGCAGGCTGGCGCGTGGGCCAAGTAAGCAGGTTCTCATCCTTGTCACCTGATCGGCGGTAAACATATTTTTGCAATTATCCTGCGGATAATCCATAAAGTTCATAAAGTTGAGGCCGGGTGCCGTACCGGTGCAGGCGTCGGTTAACGGAAAAGCGGGACAGTTCTGAGAGGCGGTGCGCTGCACGGGCGTGTCGTCGCAATAATCGGAAGCCTGGCAATTGGAATTGTTGCCCACATCACCCCATAAGTGGCGCAAATCGAGGTAATGCCCTATTTCGTGCGTAGCTGTTCTGCCGAGATTATAGGGCGCTGCGGCTGTTCCGGTCGTTCCGAAAAAGGTGTGGTTAATGACTACTCCCTCGCGATGCCCCGGAAAAACGGCTCCGGGCCAAAAGCCGATTCCACCCGCCGGACTGATATTGGCCACCCAGATGTTCAGGTATTTTTCGGGATCCCAGCCGTCGAACCCATCGAGCGAGCTGTGCCAGATAGAAGTATCGCCCGATACCAGCGCGTACAGGTTCTTACTGGTTTTAATCCGGTTAATGCCATTGGTAGGATTGCCATCGGGATCGAAGTCGGCAAGGCAAAATTGAATTTTCGGATTGGCTGCCACAGCAAGAAATGCCGCCGGAGTATTTACCGTATCGGCATTAAGCCGCATAAAATCGATATTGAGCGCCTCGATCTGAGAAAGCACCTGCGCTTCGGTCACGTCGTTAAGAAAATGGTTTCCCACTATATGCACCACTACCGGAACGGTCAATACCCCCTGCCGGTCGGAGATAAGCGAAGTCCACTGCCTGCGGAGCTTTTCCTGTTCTTCCGCTTTTTTATCAAAATCGGGGTCGCTTTCGCGGGCGATCGAAATAAAATCATCCACTGCACAGGAAAAAGAAGGTTGCTGCTGGGCATTTGCCGAAACGCAAAAAAATAAACCCGCAGAAAAAAGCAAAAGAAATAGGCTGTATTTCATAAAAAATCTATCGACTAAATGTAACTAATATCCCTACATCCACTCAATTTCACACAAAGAAGCGTCTGCCTTTAGCGCACAACTTTTTTCAGTCTCCCAACTAACAATTGATTTTCAAACGGTTATGACACTTTTCCTGATTCGTAAATAAATTACCTGTCTGCAAAAAAAATCAGATCTTACCCGAAGGAGTTTCGTTTCCGCACTACGCGGACTTTGCTCCTGTCCTCTCCTACCTGCCGATGGCTCACTAAAAGTTAGCTACGAACACGAAGTTTCACGAAAAGAGTTATTTTTGCCCCGAAATCGCATACGGAAATTTTTACCGCATGACTCTCGCAAGCTACAGTTCAAACCGAATCCGGTTCGCCGCTTCTCATGCAGCCTTTCTCCGCTGAGGCCCTCCGTTTCGCACCGCAGACATAACGGAAGGGCAGCCACCTCATTACTACCGGGAACAGCGGGATTCTTTACGTGCTTACAGCCCTCAGTCCCGGACACTCCACTTTCAGATTTTGTTCAACACCACAAAAAATACTAAATTTCAGTCTGTTACCCGGCTCACAAGCTTCACTCCGTACGAAAAAACCACCAACTTTCGTCACGGCCGGAATGTGGACCTGGCTGTTATCAACACAACCACGTATGAGACGTATTTTCATCCTGACCTCTACCGCCCTGGCGGTAATTACCTTTTTGCTTTCCTTTTACCTCCATCCGGGCTGGTACATCGTTTTCGGCGTAGTGCTGTTCTTTACCGCCATGGGGTACTACGATATGTTCCAAAAGCGGCATTCCATTATGCGAATTTACCCCCTGCTGGGAAGGCTGCGCTTTGTCATGGAAGATCTGCGCCCCAAAATCTACCAGTATTTTATCGAATCGGATATCGACGGGCGCCCTATTAACCGGGTCGATCGCTCTACCATTTACCAGCGTTCCAAAGAAGAGAACGACACCATGCCTTTCGGTACGCAACTGGATGTGTACACTGAAGGTTACGAATGGCTGTGCCACTCTATCGCTCCGAAAGATTTTAGACTGCTCGATCACAATCCAAGGGTACTTGTCGGTAATAAAGATTGTGCGCAACCCTATTCGTGCAGCGTCTATAACGTATCGGCCATGAGCTACGGCTCGCTCAGCTCCAATGCGGTAGAAGCGATGAATGCCGGTGCAAAAATGGGTGGATTTGCACAAAATACAGGCGAGGGCGGATTAAGTCCTTACCACCTCAAACACGGGGGAGACGTGATTTGGCAGATTGGTACAGGGTACTTCGGATGCCGTACAGCCGATGGAAATTTCGACCCCGCACTGTTCCGGGAAAAAGCCCTGCTACCGCAAGTAAAAATGATCGAGCTGAAAATATCTCAAGGTGCCAAACCGGGTCATGGCGGTATTCTGCCCGCCGCCAAAAACACGCCTGAAATTGCAGCCATACGGCATATCGAACCTTATACATTAGTCGCTTCCCCGCCCTACCACAAAGCTTTCACTACGCCGCGTGAGCTGATCCGTTTTATTCAGCAACTGCGTGAGCTGTCGGATGGAAAACCCGTCGGATTCAAACTCTGTATCGGCCATAAAAGTGAATTTATCAGCATCTGTAAAGCCATGATAGAGCTGGATATTTATCCCGACTTTATTACGGTCGATGGGGCCGAAGGCGGAACGGGAGCCGCTCCGCAGGAATTTTCAAATTACGTGGGCGCTCCGCTGTTAGACGGACTCGATTTCGTAGAAAATATCCTGACCGGATTAAATATACGGCATCATATCCGCATACTGGCCGCCGGAAAAATCACCAGCGGCTTCCATATCGTAAGGGCTATGGCCTTAGGTGCCGACGCCTGCTATTCGGCAAGAGCCATGATGATGGCCGTAGGCTGTATCCAGGCACTGCTCTGCAATACGAACAAATGCCCGGTAGGCGTTGCCACACAGGATCCCCGCTTAACGATAGGACTCGTAGTGGACGATAAAAAGACAAGGGTCGCCAATTTTCACCGTAAAACGGTCGAAAGTATGGTGGAACTGCTTGGTGCTTCGGGATTAGACAGTAAAGAAAACATTACCCGCTCACATATTTACCGCCGTATTTCTTTTCAATCCATGCTGACCTACGAAGAAATTTTCCCTTCTTATGCCGCCGGATCCTTCCTGAAAGAAATACCCGATCGCTACAAGCTCGACTTCAAGTACGCCGATCCCGAACGTTGGGGATTCGCCCATGTCGGAAGTTGGAGCAGCTAATTCATTCTATACGCTCCCACAACCTACAGGCAAGTGTGAAAAATTTATTTTAAATTGTTAGGAATCCTTACTATATTTGACAAGGCAATAATGCCTGTCACATTTAATTCTTTATTCACATGAGCAAGTCCGTTTTTTATCACGCCGGTTGCCCCGTATGCGTAAGCGCCGAGCAAGACCTCATCGCGCTTGTAGGTGCCGAAAAAGTAGAAGTGGTTCACCTGGGTGAACAGAAAAACAAAATCGCCGAAGCTGAAAAAGCCGGTGTAAAATCCGTTCCCGCTTTGGTGACGCCTCAGGGAAATGTGCTCCACATTAACTTTGGTGCATCGCTGGCGGATGTGAAAAATTAATTTTTTGCCCTGCAAGGAAAGTAACCCTGACCTTGCGGGGTATTTTTTCAAATTTTCTCTCTATGTGTTATAACGCACTATTTCTCCTGCTCTTTACGCTGGCAGGTACCACCGCACAAGCACAGGAAAAACGCATAAATTCTGTAAAAATGAAAGTAGCAGTTTGGGATACTTATGTCACCAAAAAAGACGGGAAAGTGATGCACTTCGATATTATCGTGCCCGAAACATTAAAGGATACTACGGTAATTTACACCTACGGTAAAGAATACCTGAAAAGCAAGGGACAGGAAGGGCAAATGCTGAGCGCGAAACAATGTCGGTTTTGCCACGTAAGAACGGTTTATCCGGAATGGCAAGCGGATATTACGCAAAAAGGATATTACATCCTTGAAATGGAAAACTGTGACTAACTATGGGTTCTTCGTTCGACCTGCAGACTCAGGAAAAAAAAATAGAAAGCAAAATCGTGGTAGCGCTCGAACGTATTTCGGAAGCGTTCAGGGTACTGCTGTGGAACGAAAGCAAAGAAAACTCGCTCAGTCCGATACAAGTTCAGCTACTGATTTTCCTGTTGTTTCACGCGCGCGAAAAATGCAGGGTAAGCTACCTGGCCGACGAGTTTAACATGACCAAAGCCACTATCAGCGACAGTGTAAAAGTGTTGCAGCAAAAAGGGTTGATCCAAAAAGTGCAAGACGAATACGACTCGCGTAGCTTTACACTTGAACTAAGTCCCGAAGGTCGCCAAACTGCACAACAGCTATCGCTATTTACGCGTCACCTCGAAAAACCGCTCGACAAACTTACGCTTACACAAAAACAGGTGATGCTTGACGGCTTGCTGCGTTTAATTCACGAACTCCAAAAGGCAGGCATTATCACGCTACAACGTATGTGTTTTACCTGCGCGCATTATCGGATCGAAAAAGACAAACACTACTGCAGGTTGTTAGAAACGGTCTTGCAAGACAAAGACATCCGCATCGATTGTCCCGAACACGAAATGGCACATTGACCGTTTTCATTCGTAAAAAGAGAAGCGGCCGGGCGAAATCGCCCGGCCGCTTTACGTAGTACAGGTAAGAAATTTATCAGTTGCCGATAATCTCAAATTCGGTACGGCGGTTCTGCTGACGACCTTCATCGCTGTTATTGGTCGCCACAGGACGCGTCGATCCGTAACCGGCAGAAGTAAGCCGCGATTTGTCAATCCCTTTTCCAACGAGGTAATTCACCACCGAAGACGCACGGTCTTCAGACAGTTTCTGATTCATGCTTTCGCTACCTACGTTGTCGGTATGTCCCGAAATTTCGATACGCAGCTTGGGCACTTCTTTCAGCAGCTTCACCAATCGTTCGAGCTCGGAGTTAGATGCCGGAGTAAGCTGGGCGCTGCCCGTAGCGAAGAAAATATTTCGCAGCGCAATTTTGCTACCCACAGCGATATTTTTCAGCTCAATTTCCTTATCGACCATGTTGTAATCGGACATGGAAGGAATATCAAAATTCTCGGAATGGAAAAGATAACCTTCGGCTTTGACGGCAATCCCGTAGTTTTTACCTGCATTGAGCGAAAGCAGAAATTTTCCTGTGGCGCTGTTCGACTTGAAGGTCGAAATCACCTGCCCGTTGCTATTGTCGATAATGTCAATATCGGCCTCGACAGGCTTGCGCGAAATAGCGTCGATGGTACGCCCTTTGAACACAGTAAGGCTGCGTTTCTGCACTTGCACCGAGGCTTCGATCGTATTATCCTGAATAGGGCTTGCCACACTGGCCAGCAGGTAATCTTCGGTATCGACCACAAGCTGTTTCTCGGGTCCCCAAAGGGTCACTTTGTAGAGGTCGAGTCCACCCGAACCACCGGGGCGATTAGAGGCAATATACGCGTGCTTACCGTTGGCAGTCACGGCAAAGAAATAATCGTCGTACGGAGTGTTAATCGGATAGCCAAGATTCACGGGCGCGGTCCATTGCCCCTGCTTTTTGTACGACACGAAAATATCGTATCCGCCCATGGAGTTGTGACCCTGCGAGCAGAAATACATGGTGTTGCCGTCGGGGTGCAGGTAAAGTCCACCTTCGTTAAAACGGGTGTTGATCACCGTACCGATCGACATGGCATTGCCGTAGCTGCGCTTGGCGCGGTCTATCACGCCGCTGAAATAAATATCGGTGCCGGTTTGCGATAACCCACCTTCCTTGTCGGATACGAAATACACTTTTACATCGTCGTAATCGTACGAAGCGTAGGTCTGGTTGGCTACTGTATTGACGTTGCGCGAAAAGCTGATGGGATTGGTCCAGCTCAGCCCTTTCTGAAAGGATTCGAACACATCGAAATTGCCGTTTTCTTCGCGAAACAGCAGCATTTTGGTTCCGTTGTAGGAAAGCATGCTCACCGTTTCATCCTTATCGGTATTGAGTGCCTGCACGGGTTGAGGAGTGCTCCATTTGCCGTTCTGGTACTCGGCGCTATAGACATCGGCATCGTATCCGCCGAAAGCGTTGGGGGTATGTCCGTTAGGGCGTCGAGAAGTGAAAATAAGCTGTTCGCCATCGGTCGTGATACAAGGGCTGTAATCGTCGGCCGCAGAATTGAGCCCGGTCAGGTTATCGACCCATACGCGTTCGGGTTTGGCCGAAAATTCTTTTCCGTAGCGGCATTCGTCGATGTATTTTTTGGTGAATTTCTCATACACCTCCGCCTTTTTACTTTCGTTAAATGCGCGGTAATGACGGGTGGCCTCGTCCCACTGCATATCGAGCTGATACACCATTCCGAGGAAAAAAAGCAGCTTTCGATCCACGTTGGGATCCAGCTTTTGGGCGTTAAAAATATACTCTTTCGCCTTGTATTTTTCGTTGGTATAAAGGTAGCAGTTGCCTATTTTAAAATTGAGATCGGCATTATTCGGATTAAAAGCCTGCGCGTGGAGGTAATGCGAAAGTGCCAGGTGAAAATTATCGCCCGGGTTTTCGGTATTGACAACGGCTTCGTTACCTTTTTTGAGAAAAGCATCTCCTTTGGAGATATTATCGGTAGCGGCTTTCAATTCGTCTTTTCGATCTTTGAAATTGGAGGATTTGAATTCGACGTTTTGCCCGTACAAAAACGGGGTTAAGGTCAGAAACAGTCCGAAGAGGAATATATGTTTTTTCATCTGCTTTATTCGTTGCAATCGTTGACACTGTATTTTTTACCGAGCTCGGCACCAAGCTGTCGGGCCTTTTGCCAGTCTTCGCATGCACCGGCGGCATCGCGGGTTCTTTCACGTGCCGTACCACGGTTCACATAAGCATTGGCGTACTGCGGATCGAGCTGAATAGCCTTATCAAAATCGGCCAGTGCCGCTTTGTAGTCTTCCTTTTTGAAGTGGCAACTTCCGCGATTGTTGTACGACGGTGCGTAAGAGGCATTAATTTCTAAGGCTTTGGTAAAATCTTTGATCGCTTCTTCGTATTTGCCTTGCTCAAAATGCACGCTACCACGGTTGTTGTAGGCCAAATAAAAATTGGCATCGATGCTTATCGCCCGGTTATACGCTTCTATCGCTCCGGTGTAATTCTTCATTTTTTTGCGTACGGTACCGAGGTTATTCAGGGCAAAAGGCAAATTGGGATTGTATTTGAGCGCCAGGTCATATTCTCTCACGGCTTCGGTATATTTTTCAAGCATACGGTAGCAGCTTCCGCGATCGTTGTAGGCATACGCAAAATCGGGCTTGAGCTTAATGGCGGCGGTAAACTGTTCGAGGGCGCGGTTGTAATCTTTCATCATAAAATAAACCGTACCCAGGTTGTAAAACACGTTTTCGTTTTTAGGAGTAAGCTTCATCGCCTGTAACAAATCAAGCTCCGCATTGCGGTAATCTTTGCCAAGCTGATGCGCCCTGGCACGTTGGTAATACGCTTTTCCGTTCTGCGCATTGAGGCTAAGCAGGCGGGTAAAGCTCTCTACCGCAGCGGGTGTTTTTCCGGCTTCGATCTCGGCGACTCCTTTGTTGTACCATGCCTCTGTAAATTCGGGCGCAATCGACAATGCTCTTTCGTACGAGGCAATTGCGGTAGCGTAATGTCCCGAAGCAAACAGGGAATTGCCTTTGTTATAGGCTTCCTGAAATTCGGCGGTCATGGCCGAAGCGGCATTTAAAGCGTCGATAGAATCTTTGTACTGCCGTTCTTTGGGGCTGAGCGCATCGGGCTGTGCAAGCGCCAGGTGAACCCATCCGCAACCGAGCAGAAGGAGTAGTGTTTTTTTCACAGTCGGAAAAATTATGGTTTGTCTTTAAAAATAAAAAGGTCGGGCTAATCTGCGAAATCCGAATTATCAACAGGTGTTAACAACCGGATTTCTCCCGAACCGAAAGACTGAATGCCTGCGTTTTACAAGGATTTATTCCTGAAATTTTATTTTCAGACCACACGGAAAAAAAGTAGATATTTCCTTCGCAAAGGCTTATTTCGACTTGAAAGACGCCCAACAATTTCGTATCTTGTACGCATAAGGATTATCTAATTTATTAATACAATTCGTCATGAAAATGTTAGCCACCCGACACGATTTAGCGGAAGATATCCGTGTAAAAGTCAATACCCTTCTGAGTCAGCATTTGGCCGATGGCATTGATTTGGCTTTGCAGGCCAAACAGGCGCATTGGAACATAAAAGGTCCCAATTTCGGTACGCTGCATCCGCTTTTTGACGATATCCGCGCCGAGCTCGACGGCTTCAACGACGAAATTGCCGAACGCATCGTTGCCCTGGGCGGTACGGCCAACGGTACACTGGAAAAAATCGCCAAAGTAACCCGCATCCCTTCGTATCCGAAAGACATTCACGAATGGGGTTCGCATGTGGTCGCCTTCAGTGACGCGCTTTCGGTGTACGGCCAACACGTGCGGCAGGCTATCGATCTGAGCGACAGCTACGGCGACAAAGGCACCTCAGACCTGTTTACCGGCATTTCGCGCAGCGTGGACAAGCGCCTGTGGATGCTCGAAGCGCACCTGCAGGGCTAAGAAAAGCGCTCCTTCCGACACGCTACAACTTTATTTCTGATTTTAGCTGTAAATTCGCGGCTTAGTAAAGCTTGTGATCATGTTAGGTCTTAAACTTCCTACCGACCCGCGATGGGTGCAGCTTGCCGAAGGGAACATCGGTGAAATTCTGACCGACCACGCCTGGTGCGAACAAAAAGCCGCTTCGAATGCTATAAGCCTTATTGTACGCTACCCCGAACTCAGCGATTTGGTCGAAGAAATGGGACGCATAGCCACCGAAGAAATGGCGCATTTTAACAGTGTGCACGCGCTAATCCGACAGCGCGGAATGGTGCTGGGGCGCGAACGCCGCGACGAATACGTGCACGACCTGCTGAAGTTTATCCGCCAGGGCGGCAACCGCGTCCAGCAATTAGTCGATCATCTGCTTTTTGCCGCCATGATCGAAGCCCGCAGTTGTGAGCGTTTTAAGCTGCTCTCCGAAAAAATAAATGATCCCGAACTACAAGTGTTTTACCGCGATCTGATGATCAGCGAAGCCGGGCATTACACCACCTTTATCTCTTTTGCCCGGCAATACGGAGAAGGCATTGATGTGGACAAACGCTGGCAGGATTTTCTCAATTACGAAGCGGAAGTCATCGCTCGATACGGAAAAAAAGAAACTATACACGGGTGATAGCTACCGAAAAACGCAAGCACATGAGTCACTGGTTTGAAGACTGGTTCGATTCCGAATATTACCATATTCTGTACCGGCACCGCGATCGGCAGGAAGCCGAATATTTCCTCGACAACCTGGTGCAAAAGCTACAGCTTCGGCCAAACTCACGCATACTCGATCTGGCCTGCGGCAAAGGAAGGCACTCGCTCTACCTAAGCCGAAAAGGCTTTTCGGTAACCGGCGCCGATCTTTCTGAAAACAACATCCGGTATGCCACACAGCATCCGCACGAAAACCTGCGGTTTATCGTACACGATATGCGCAGTCGGCTCCCCGCCAATTCTTTCGACGTGGTGCTGAACCTGTTTACCAGCTTCGGGTATTTCGACTGCGAAAAAGACGATCTCCGCGCCCTGCAATCGGCCGCCGATGCGCTGGTTCCCGACGGACTGCTCGTCATCGACTTCTTTAACGCCTTGAAAGTAAGCCGTGAGCTCACTCCCGAAGCGGTAACGACCGAAAACGATATCACCTTCCGTATCAAACGCAGCATCGCACAGGGATTTGTCGTAAAACAGGTCAGTTTCAGTGATAAAGGCCGCGATTACAGCTATATCGAAAAAGTAAGACTTTTGACACCCGACGATTTTAAGCGGCTTCTGGATGCAACCGGATTGCAAATTATTAATACTTTTGGCGATTATGCGCTACAGCCTTTCGATCTTGAACAGTCGGAACGGTTTATTTTGGTAGCCGGAAAAAAATAACGCTGCGTTTGGAAGATCTTATCGTTTACGTATCCCTGATCCTGTCTGTGATGTGCGGCGGGCTGCTTGTCGTTTTTGCAGGGCCTACCGGCGGCAGAACGCTCAAGCTGCTGCTGGCCTTTAGCGGCGCTTTCCTGTTGTCTGTTTCTTTCTTACACCTGATCCCCGAGGTATATGGCTCAGGTACTACACATATCGGACTGTTTATCCTTATCGGCTTTCTGTTCCAGTTGCTACTCGAGTTTTTCTCAGACGGCATCGAGCACGGCCACGTACACGTACATCACCACCGCGAACGCCGTTTCCCTATAGTGCTGATGATCAGCCTCTGTATTCATGCCTTTGTAGAAGGGATTCCGCTCGAAAGAGAGATTCACCACATTCACCACGAAACGCACGACCACGGTAATCATTCGCTGCTGTTAGGTGTGGTGTTCCATAACATTCCGGTATCTATTGCCCTGGTAAGTATGTTCATTCAATCGGGGATGAAACGCAGTACCAGCATTTTATGGCTATCCGTATTTGCGATAATGGGGCCCTTGGGCACCTTTTCGGCACACGTATTCGGAGAAGATCTCAGCTCGCTTATGCACGGCTTTTTCGACCGGATACTGGCCCTGGTGGTCGGTATGTTCTTACATATCTCGACTACTATCCTGTTCGAATCGTCGGAAGGGCACCGCTTTAACCTGTTCAAGTTTCTTTCTATCCTTGCCGGGGCGGGCGTAGCGATTATCACTCATTGATTAGCGGAACCTTATCGGCATACTGCTCCGCCACGTTCGATTTGACCAACTCGCCTTTGCGATTGTAGCGGAAGCTGAAATAAGAACGCCCCCCACTGTAGTACCATTTCCACCTTTTTGCTTTCAAGCCTTTGCGGTAAGAGCCGTATAAATTTTGCGAGCGGTAAGCCCAGTAGCCGTCTTTGCGATCGTCGCGATACTCACCCTTGGTCTTCACCTGTCCGTCTTTCCCGTAATAGGTATAATCGCCGTTTTTCTTTCCTTTCTGATACACGATCAATTCCATTTTTTCGCCGGTAGGATAAAAGGTACGTGTAATTCCGCTCTGATAGCCCATGTAATAATTTTTGACATAGGCCGTCACGGTAGTATCGTGCGCATACACCGCCGTTACCTGTCCGCCCTGACTTTTGTCGGCGCTGATTTTTACCGGATACCAAACGTACGTATTGTCGTCGGTTTTTACAGCCAGCGAATCCTGCCCCTGCTGCGCAAAAGAGGCTGTAATACCCAGCAAAAATGCCAGCAGAATAACACTTTTTTTCATAAATGAACGGTAAGTTGATCGTAAGCGATTTCGATGCCTTCGGGTAAGGTCGGGTTTACTTCGGCGTGTTTGCCCATCAGGTGACTGATATGCGTGAGGTATCCTTTTTTCGGGGCAATATACCGCATCACTTCGAGGGCCTCCTCTAAGTTAAAATGCGAGATGTGCTCGGTATGACGCAGCGCATTCAGCACCAGCACTTCGGTGCCTTTTACTTTCTCCAGCTCTTTTTCGCTGATGGTTTTGGCATCGGTGATATAGGTGAATTTGCCGATACGGAAGCCCAGCACCGGCATTTTGTAGTGCAGGGTTTCGATGGGTGTAAACGAAATGCCTTCGGCAGAAAAAGGCGCGTTGCCGATGGTAATCAGGTGGAGCTCGGGTACACCCGGGTAACGGTTTAAGCGATTGTCGAAGGCGTAGTGAAACTCACGGTGCAACGCTTCTTGTACAGCCTCGGTGGCGTAGATGTTCATGCTTTTACCCTGACTGAAATTAAAGGCCCTGACATCGTCAAGTCCGGCGATATGGTCTTTATGCGCATGGGTAAACACTACCGCATCGAGCTGCTGCACGCCTGCACGGAGCATCTGCTGCCGAAAATCGGGACCGGTATCGATCACGATGGTTTTGCCCTCCGTTTCGACCAGCACGGAAGCACGCAAGCGGTTATCGCGCAGATCGGCAGAGCGGCATACCTCGCAATTGCAAGCTATCACCGGCACTCCCTGCGAAGTACCCGTACCGAGAAAAGTAACTTTCATGGGCTTGGTGTCGGACCTCAGTTTACCGCAGGCGGAACCGTATCACGCTGCTTTTGTGCCTGTTCCAGTTTTTTAATCCGCGCTTCGAGCTGTTCAATCTGACGGTCTTTTTCTTTTTTGAGGAAATAATAACGCACCCATATCGTCAATGCGCCCATTGCAAAGAAAAAAGCAATCAGGAAGATAAGCGAGACCTCGAATGTATAAAACACAAGGTGGAAACGGGTCTTATCCGAATTTTGGACGATAAATACCAGCATCAGCACGGCAATGATGGCAATGATAATCTCCTTTCGATAACGTACCAGAAAGCTTTGTTCTTGTTGTGCCATACCAAAATAAAGGTTACAGATTCTAAAATTAGAATTAAATTTTAGACTATCAGGACTTTCGCTCCGAAATTGTGCCTGTGTACAAGCTGTGAAAAAGGCTTGTGCGGCCTTCACGGTGCCTGACGCTAAAATTTGTAGCTTTGCCCTCTCATTTACCGCTGCCATGTCTTTCTCCTTACGCTTTACTGCCGTTTTTCTCCTTTTTGCGGGGCTGTGCGCCGAAGCAAGCGCCCAGTTCAACCTGCGACGCGAATCCACCGAAATCAAGTATTACGAGGCTTCCAAAATGATCGACTCGATTTACGGCATCACTTTTTACGAAGAATACAACGGTATTTTGCGTGGCGACTCGGTCCGTTACTGTGGCTCGGTACGCTGCCAGCTATGGATAGAAGATTTTTATACCGGCGGTGAGCTGCTGCACAAAGGTTTTTATGTGGACGGAAAAGTGCACCAGTACAAAAATTTCTACCCCGACGGCACGCTTGAGCGCGAATTTAAAGGAAACGAAGGCTATAAAGCCTCGGCCAAATTGTATTATCCCAACGGCAAGCTGAAATCGGAGGTAAATTATTTCAACGGAGAAGTGACCCTTTGGATTGATTACAACGAAGAAGGCATTGTAGTGTTTACCGAACGTTTCACCAAAAAAAGGCAATACGAGTACCTGCGCTTTTTCTATGAAAACGGTAGTCCCGAAAAAACAATGGAGCTGACCGACAAAAAGAAACGCCTCTATTCCTATACCGAATATTATGCTTCGGGAAAAATCAAAGCCGAAGGTACCAAGCTGTACGACGAAAGTCGATCCGATTATGTAGAGCAAGGAAACTGGAAATTTTACGACGAAAACGGACAGCTTACCCGCGAACAAAACTACCTGCGGGGCGAAAAAGTGGACTAAGCAGCGGCGCAAAAGTTTTCGTACCTTTGTAAACGGTTATGAAAACCTTCGAAATACCTTCTTTTTATCGCTCTCCGATTATCAGTCGGGTAAAAGAAATCCGTAAAACGACCGATCCGCGAAAAAAAGATTTCAGTCCAACCCTACTCGATTTCGGCCCTGTACAGTTCATCATTGCACGGCATTTCGGTTTTTGTTACGGAGTGGAAAATGCGATCGAAATTTCATACCGCGCGCTCGAAGAGAATCCTGACAAACGTATTTTTCTGCTCAGCCAGATGATCCATAACCCTGAAGTGAACAACGATTTGCTGGCCAGGGGGGTAAGGTTTATTATGGATACGCACGGCACACAGCTTATTCCCTGGGAAGAGCTACACTCGGGCGATATTGTGATTATTCCGGCCTTCGGCACTACGCTCGATATAGAAAAAAAGCTCACCGACCTTGGCATAAGCATACACCGTTACAATACTACCTGTCCTTTTGTAGAAAGAGTATGGAACCGTGCCGAAAAACTCGGTAAAGATGCCTATTCGATTGTTATCCACGGAAAGCACCGGCACGAAGAAACCCGCGCCACTTTTTCGCACAGCCGTCAGGAAGCCCCTTCGGTGGTGGTCAAAGACCTCAGCGAGACCAAGCTGCTGGGCGATATCATACGGGGCACGCTTCCGGCCGAAGAATTCTACCGCTATTTTGCGGGGCGCTATTCCGAAGGCTTCGAGGTAACCCGCGACCTGCAACGTATCGGGGTTATCAATCAGACCACCATGCTGGCCACCGAAACCCAGGAGATAGCCGATTACCTGCGGCAGGTAATGGTCGAAAAATACCCCACCGAACCGATAACCGCTCATTTTGCCGATACCCGCGACACCCTCTGCTACGCGACCAACGACAACCAGCAGGCTACCTACGGATTGCTCCAACAGGAAGCCGACCTTGCCCTCGTGATAGGCGGCTACAACAGTTCCAATACCACGCACCTGGTAGAACTGCTCGAACCCCGCTTCGCGACCTATTTCATCCACGACGAAAGTCAAATCAGCGACGAAGGCCGTATCCGCCACTTCGATATTCACCACAAAACCATACAGGACACCGCTTCTTTCCTGCCCGTTTCTACCCCTGCCCGCATTGTGCTTACCAGCGGAGCCTCCTGTCCCGACTCGGTAGTGGATCGCGTCATGCTCAAAATGCTCTCCTTTTTTCCGGGCAGCCGTACTCCCGAAGAGGCGCTGGCCCTCCTTGCAGGCTAATTCTTTTTTTAATAGCCCTCGTCGTAGTGAACGGTTTCACAATATTTTGATCTATATTGGAAGCTAATTTTCTCTTGCTATGAAGAAACTGCTACCCGTTTTTTTCTGTTTTACCCTAAGTGTGGCTACCGCCCAAATTACCATTACCGAAAACGATATGCCACAGGCCGGTGATACGCTGCGTTTGAGCACCACCAACGACCAATGGAGCATAGACCCTACGCTTACCGGTACAAACTACGCCTGGGATTTTTCATTTCTCGTCCCGCTCTCACAAAGGGTAGATACCTGCCACCCTGTAAATACCATGCCTACGGTGTTTCAGATTTTCTTTAACAGCGCGCTCTATCCGAACCACCGATCAAGCTACGCCATGCGCGGACCCGACATCAGCATTCCCGGGTTTTTTACGTTAGAAAACGTTTATTTTTTCTACCGGAGCGATGCCGAAGGGCATAAAAATGCCGGCATAGGTGCCAATTTCAACGGCATTCCGCTGGGTGTACGCAACAACCCGATCGATACGATATATAGCTTTCCGCTGACTTATAACAAGCAATACACCTCTTACTCCGAACTTTCGCTCACCCTCCCCTCTCTTGGCGCATACCGCCAGCGTAAATGGGTAAGTGCGGTAGTGGACGGATGGGGCGATCTGACCACGCCTTTCGGCACTTTCCAGACGCTTCGCGTAAAGCTGGAAATCGATACAGAAGATTCGATATATGTCGATCAATTAGGTACCGGCTTCGCCTTTAACCGCCCCACCGAAACACAATACCATTGGCTGGGAGAAGGTCCTGAAGCGCCCCTGCTGCAAATCAGCTCCATCAGCGGTACCATTACTACCGTTACCTACCGCGACAGCCTAAGGCCTTACCTCCTTTCGGTCGAATCGCACCAGGCGCCGGCAGCTATTCGCATTTTCCCCAACCCGACACAAGATCTGTTTTGGCTCAGTAACGACGAAGGATGGGCAAAAGACGCCATAGCCGAAATCTATACGCTTCAGGGCGCATTGGTCAAAAGTCAACGGCTGGAAACGGGATCTTTATCCACAAGGATAGATGCCCAGGGAATGGCAAACGGTACTTATCTGTTAAGGGTAAAAAGCGCCAACCGGAATTATACGCCACAACGCTTTATCGTGCTTCAGGCCGGGAAATAATTTCCTTTCTGCACAATTCCATACACTTTTCCGCGCAGTGGGCGTCCGGGAAAAGGTGTGTTACGCGAACGCGAACGGATGTCTTTTTCTGTGTAAGTCCATTCGGCATCGGGATCAAAAAGGGTCATTACGGCTTCATTGCCCTCGGCAATGCTGATGGCTGGAAGTCTGAGAATACGACGCGGATTGACGGTGAACTTTTCGATGAGCGCAGCCAAACCAAGGGTATCGCCCAGCACGTAGTTGGCCGCAGCGAACGCCGTTTCTAACGCTATCATGCCAAATTCGGCATGGTCAAACTCCACTTTTTTGCTTTCGGGATCTTCGGGCGAATGCGCCGAGCAGATACAGTCGATAATCCCCTCTTTCAGCGCCTCGCACAAGGCGCGGTTTTCTTCTTGCGTACGCAGCGGAGGACTCAATTTCAGGTTGGTATCAAACTCCTGCAAATCGCTGTCGGTAAAATACAGTTGCCAGGCTGCCACCTGAGCGGTAACGGGTATTCCTTTCTGTTTGGCCTCGGCCACGCGGGCTACACTCTGAGAAGAAGATAAAGCCATAAAATGCAGAGGTGCTTTATGGTATCCGGCTAAAAAAATATCGCGCATTACCGGCACCTCTTCGGCAATGGCCGGTATGCCTTTTAAGCCTAATAAGGTGGACTGTACACCTTCGCTCATCATTCCGCCGGGTGCCAGCGAAGGATCGTGCGGAAAAGTCATGATCAGCGCATCCACATTACGACCATAAAGCAAAGCTCTCGATAATAATCCGGCTTTTACATAATGTCGGTTATCGGTAAAAGCCACTGCACCGGCCTGCTGCATATCGTACATTTCGGAGAGGTTTTCGCCGTCGAAAGCATTGGAGAGAGACCCGCAGGGATGCAGGTTTACAGGCAGGCTACGGCTGCGGTTCACAATGTATTCGACCTGCGTTTTGCCGCTCACCACCGGCTGGGTATCGGGCATCAGCACCACATCGGTAAAGCCGCCGGCCACCGCCGCACGGGCACCCGTCTGTAAGGTTTCTTTGTGCTCGTACCCTGGGTCTCTGAAGCTGGCACACATATCGACCCATCCCGGAGAAACGTGCAGATTCCCAGCTTCAATCACCTGTGCCTCGCTGTCTGAAATACCCGTAGCAATTTGCCGGATACGCGCGTCTTCGACCAAAATATCGGTGGTTTGGCCGTGATGGGGAGACGATGTATCGGTAATCGTCACATTTTTAAGGAGCAGCTTCATGGTATTCACTTTAATTTTTCCAAAACCGGAGCAGCATTATTTCTATCGCTAAGCACAAAAGCGTGAGCAAAATGCACCATTTCCAGTATTCAACGGTATCATCGACCGCTTCGAGCGAAAACGGAACCTCGTCAGATGCGTTTTCGAACAGCGACACTTCGGTTAATCCGGCTTGCTGTAACACTGCCCGCAAAGCCTCGGGCTCGTAACAGCTAAGATCCGATTCGGCCCTATCGTAATTGAATCCCGAGCCGGCTATAGGCTCATTGTCGTAATGCAAGAGATAATTGCCCGCCACAGATACCTGTCCGTGCGCATACACTTCGACTCCCGCACCGGTATTGCGCGATTCGGGGATAATGACAAAACTGCCGTCGCTGTTGCGAAACTCAAAAGGCACATCGCCTTTCAGCGGTGTATTACGCAGGCTTATTACCTCATCGCGGCCTATCACCTGGGCGTATAATCCTGCTTGCTGACTGCGTTCGGCTATGCGTAGCACCACCGGCACAAAAATAGCGTGACGCGCAAAATTGCCCGCTTTTTCGTGAAGTGGAACCGTCGATACATATACGGCACCGGCTCCTGAAGGATACTTCGAGAGTAAAGGATCGCCGCCCTGTAAGGTGAGCAAATCCTCCCTTCCGGCACTCAGCTTCTTCTCTACCCGATAATGGTAACGAACCTGAGGCAGATCCATACGCTCGGGATTTTTTTCAAACACCTGTGCAAAGAAGGGATCGTCTAAGCGCAGAGGATTCGTGCTCAGCTTTGCGGTATCGGCCTGCCCAAACGACGGAAGGGAAAAGGCATTAAAAAACGCGTTGTACGAGGGCAAATCGGCAGCCGGGGCAGGAAAAACAAGCAGGTGTCCGCCCCCGTTCACAAAGCGCTTCAGCTCAGCCGCCAATCCCGACGAAAGGGCAGGAAGCTCGTGCAAAATGACCAGGTTGTAACGCGGCAACGTCGAATAGTCGAGACGGGAAGCCGCCTGATTTTTTAAAGAAAAATACGCATCGTTCCGGAAAAGACGGCTTACATAAGATGCCGTATCGGCCGGATTATCGCCATATAAAGCGAGGATATGCACCTGTTCCTGTACGGGATACACAAAAAAGTACGAATCGTCGAAAGTGACCTGCGCATCGGCAAGACTTACTTCGGCTTGTTGAATCCCTGCGGTCGTATTTGTAAAATAAAGTGCCGAATCGGCATAGCTGCCTGCCTCGACCGAAAAGGAAGTAAGCGCTTTTTGCTGCCCGTTGATAGCGAGCCGTAAAGGAATATTTTCGACCGGTTCGGTACCGAGGTTCCGGATGCGGACAAAGAGTTTTTCGCGGGCCTGCAATTGCCTTACCGGCGTTTCGAACCAGACCGAATCGATATACAGGTTACGGGCCTGCTGTGCCTGAAGCGGAATACATACCACGCGGGGAATAGCGGTACCGGGCGTTTCACCCAAGCGAGCCGTGCTGCGCTGAAAATCGGAAATCCAGACCAAACGGCGGGTATGCATCTCTTCGGGCTGCAGCACATCGAGCTGGCGCGACAGCACCTCACCCAAAGTACGCGATACGGGCGAAAGCTGTACCTCGCTAACCTGTGCCACAAACTCATCGCGGCTGATCAAACGCTGCTGGTATCCGGCAAAATCGTTAGTGACCAGTTGAAACAAGTCGGTAGCGGCATACTGATTGGCGATTTCGACCGCTTTACGACGAGCTGTTTCGAGCAGAGAGCCGTTTTTGCCTTCGGCCTCCATGCTGAACGAATTGTCGATATATACCGAAACGATGCGGTTGCCTTTGGCGGTATCCGAATTGCTGCCAGGAATATAAGGCTGGGCAAAAGCCAGCACAAGGAAGGCAAGGGCGAGCAAACGGCTCAAAAGTACAAGCAGGTGCCTGAGGCGGGAACGGCTTTGGGTCTGTTCCTTTATTTCTTTGAGAAAACGTACGTTCGAGAAATAAACGCGCTTATACCTGCGGAAATTAAATAAGTGAATAACAATCGGTACGGCTAAAGCCGCCAGCGCAAATAAAAATTCCGGGTAAACGAACCTCATTAAAGCCCAAAATTAACAAAAACTTTGAAGGGCTCACTTTTTGAGCTTGTCGGCAAACACTTTCCTGAATTTTTCAATCTTGGGCTGAATCACATAGCGACAATAACCCTGCTCGGGATTGAGGTTGTAATAGTCCTGGTGATAGGCTTCGGCCGGGTAAAATACCGCCGACGGACTGATTTCGGTCACTATGGGATTCTCCCAGGCCCCGGAGGCATCGAGCTCGGCCTTGTATTTTTCGGCCAATTGACGCTGATTTTCATCGTGATAAAAAATAACCGAGCGGTACTGTGTGCCCACATCGGCTCCCTGCCGGTTAAGCGTGGTGGGATCATGGGTTTTCCAGAATACTTCGAGCAGCTCGTCGTAGCTTATCAGCGCAGGGTCGTACACCAGTTGCACCACTTCGGCATGCCCCGTACGCCCGGTACAAATTTCGGTATAAGTGGGATTTTTGAGCGTGCCGCCCGAATAGCCCGAGGTGACCGACTGCACCCCTTCCAGCTCGCGAAACAGCACATCCACACACCAAAAACAGCCGGCACCGAAGGTGGCCGTATCGAATTGCGTTTTTTCCATCTGCGTTTCCTCCTGCGGTATTAGGTTTGCGTTACTTTCCTGCGGCGCAGGACGACAAGCCTGCGTACCGAAGCTAAAGATAAGCAGGAATAAGCTAAACTTCCGGGTATATTTCACTCTTCTCATGACCGTTAGCGGTTTTATAGAATATTTACGAACCGGGCAACCAAACAGATGTGTCCGCAAAACTTTCTTTAACTTTACACATTAACGTCGGATTTTACCCGTTATTTATCCCATGAGAAAATTACTGATTTTATTTTTTCTGTTTCCTTCGCTCGCCGGGGCACAGTATGCCGAAACCGCCGTAAAATCGGAAGTGAAAGAAGTTACCGTATTTCTTTCGGGCGTGCAGGAAACTCGTATGGCTAAGGTAAACATTCCCGCAGGCCGCAGCACCTTACGTTTCGAGGGGCTCGCACCCGGCATAAATCCACAGAGCATCCGGGTAAAAGGAGTTTCGGGATTTACGCTGCTTTCGGTCAATTTCACGCAGAATTTTTTGCAGGATGAACACGAAAGTGCGCTGAAACCGCTACGCGACAGCATCGAACGGCTCAACCAGCAGGGCAGACGTATCCGTACCGAACAGGGAGTGCTGAGTGAGGAAAAAAACATGTTTGGACTGAACCTCAGCCTTGTCACCGATAAAGGGCTCAATACAGACAACCTGAACGATGTGATGGATTTTGTCCTCGACCGGATGCGACAAATCGAAGAAAAGCTGCTGGAACTTTCTTACGAAAAAGAAAAAAACGAAGAAAATCTCAAGCGTTTGAATCAGCAATTGAAGCTTCGTCAGCCCCAGCGATCCGATTCGGGAGGAGAAGTGCGGGTGCATATCCAAAGCGATAAAGCCGTTGCGCAGACCGACATACAGCTTATATACCTTACTTCCGAAGGCGGCTGGCGGCCTTTTTACGACATCCGATCGGAAGAGGTTAACGGTCCGGTAATGCTGAATTACAAAGCATACGTGTTTCAACACACGGGCTACGACTGGAACAATGTAAAGCTTACCCTTTCGACCGCTTCTCCGCAGCTTGACAATACTCCGCCACAGGTACCGGTATGGGAACTTGATTTTGCGTCTCCGCTCACAAGGCAACAAAATTATTACGCATATTCGAACCGCAGCCTGTCGCTCGATGATCAGGGAAAAATGTCGGAACAGGTGCGTACCGAGGCCGGAGCCCTTACCGCTCCGCGAACCGTTAACACCGAGTTTGTCGTGAAATCGGCGTACAGTATTCCTTCCGATAAAATGGAATACACCGTCGATATAGGTGCTTACCAGTTTGAGGCTTCTTACCGCTATTCTATCGTTCCGAAAGTGAAAGAGACCGCCTACCTGATGGCCGGTATTTCGGGGTGGTACGAATACAGTCTGCTGCCTGCCGAAACCAATATTTATTACCGAGGCACCTTCGTAGGCAAAGCTTTTCTCGACACCGAAACCACTAAAGACACACTCGATATTTCGCTGGGAAGCGACGAAAGCATTATTGTAAAAAGGAAAAACGTATCGGGTATAAATTCCAAAACGCTCAGCGGCAATAGCCGTCGTCAGAAAGAGCAGTACGAAATCAGTATCCGCAATACCAAGCGCCTGCCGGTAAGCATAGAAGTGGAAGATCAGATCCCCGTATCGAAGCAGAAAGAAATTGCCGTCGAGACGGAAGAGCTTTCGGGCGGAAAGCTGAACAAGGAAACCGGTAAAATTCACTGGGAAATACAGGTACCTGCCAACGAGACCGTGGTACTGAAACTGGGCTACACCGTGAAGTATCCCAAAAATTATGTGATTCACAACCTGTAAGACTATTCTGCTATGCGTACCTTATTCATACTTCTTCTCTCTGCCGCTTTTAGCCTGCACGGAACCGCGCAGCAAAAAGAAACACCGGTAAATTCGCGCATCACCCAGGTGACCGTATTTTTTAACGGTGCCGAGGTAACCCGCAAGGCCAGCGTGCCCCTGCAAGCCGGCACACAGGTGCTGAAACTTGACAAACTTTCTTCGCATATCGATCCGCAGAGCATCCAAATCGAAGGGCAATCTAATTACAGCATCGTGTCGGTCACCCATCGTGCCAATTTCCTGACAGACGCGGATCAATCGGACGAGGTAAAATCGCTTAAAGCCAAAATCAGAAAGCTAAAAGAGGAATTGGGTAAATACCATGTGGAAAGCACGGTGCTGGAGCAGGAAAAAGCATTTATCACAACCAACAATTCATTCACCTCTGTCGCCACGGCGAGAAACGCCACCGCCGACGATTTTATGGATGTGTCTGAACTGTACCAAAAACGCTACAGAGACGCTTCGCTGAAACTGCTTAACGTACAGCAGAAAAAGGCCGAAATCATACAAGAGCTGGACAAGCTTGACAAACAACTGAAAACAGAAATACACAGAACGCTGAATCAGCATACCAGCGAAATTTTGGTGCATCTTTCGGCGCCGGTCAAAACCAATGCCGAGATCGTAGTGCGTTATTTTACCGGTATGGCGAACTGGACCCCGGCCTACGATGCGAGGGTGAGCGACATCAAATCGCCGTTAGAGCTGTATGCCAAAGCTTTGGTAAAACAGGCTACGGGCGAAGACTGGCAAAATGTGAAGCTCAGGCTTTCGACGGGTAATCCTTCGGTGAGCAATACCCTTCCCGCGCTCGACGCCTGGGAACTATCGGGCTACGACAACAGTGAAAAAAAGAACAAAAGTGCCCGGTATGAACGTAGCGTAGGCGAGGGTTATGCGGCGGGTAAACCGGCACCCTCTATAGCTCCAGTGAGAGAAGAAGTCGAAATGGACGGGGTAGCCTCTTTCAAGTCGCCCGTCTCGGCCGCCGAATTTACCACCGTCAATACGATGCAGGTAAATACGGAATACGACATTGCGCTGCCCTATACCATCCTGAGCGATGGAAAAGAATACCATGTCGAAATACAGCAGCATACGCTTCCGGCCGAATACCGGTATTATGCCGCCCCAAAGTACGATCGCTCGGCCTTTTTGCTGGGACGCATTACCGGCTGGGAAAAGCTTCACCTGATACCGGGCATGGCGCAAGTTTATTTTCAAGACACCTACACCGGCCGCTCGTATTTCGACACCCGCACTACCGAAGATACGCTCGATATCTCCTTAGGTCGCGACCGCGCCGTGGTGATCGAACGCCGGAAAAGCAAAGATTATGCACAACAGGCCATTATCGGATCTTCCAAAAAAGTAACACTCGGTATCGAAATTACCCTTCGTAATACGAAAGCCACTACGGTAATGCTCGACCTCGAAGATCAAATTCCGGTATCGAAGCAGAAAGAAATTGAAGTAGCCCTGATTGACAACGGAGGCGCGGTGTACAAAAAAGAAGACGGCTCGCTGCGCTGGAAACTCATTCTGGGACCCGGCGAATCGAAGAAGCTGAAATTTGCGTACAGCGTGAAATTTCCGAAAGACAAGGAGATTTCCAATTTCTAAGCTTGTATGATTAGCCACCTTAGCGCTCCATATTCATCTTTCAGCCCCTGGCTGCAACGGTTCCGTATAGTACTGGCTTTTGTGCCGCTCGGCTGGCTGCTTCTTTTTTACCTCTTTGTGTGCAGGGCTTTTATTACGTGGAGTACACTCCCCCTTGCACAATTTCCGGATCCTAAAAATTTAGGGTACGCCCTGCATCATTCACTACTATGGGTCGGAATGGCACTTTCTCTTTTCAGCCTGATAGCTTACCCCACAACGGTACTGCTGAGCTATAGAAAGCTGCCGATAAAACGCAGTGAAGTTTTTGTCTTTGTAAGCGGTGTAGTGCTGACGGCCCTTGTCTTGTTTGCCGATCCTTATGGTTTGCTCAACTGGTTTTTAGACTGACACACCGCCTTCATTTAGTACTACCCTATCAGCTCGCGGGCATTGGCCAGGGCCGCTTCCGAAAGCTTGTCGCCGCTCAGCATACGGGCTATTTCTTCGATGCGCTCGTTGGGCGTAAGTGCACGGATACGGGTTTCGGTAGAGCTTCGTCCCGTTTGCTTAAACACCTTGTAATGCGCATTGCCCCGCGAAGCTACCTGCGGCAGGTGAGTAATGCTGAATACCTGCATGGTGTTGCCCATGTCGCGCATGATAGCGCCCATTTTATGCGCTACCTCGCCCGAAACACCGGTATCTATCTCGTCGAAAATAAGTGTGGACAGTGTATTGACCCGTGCCAGCACCGATTTGAGCGCCAGCATAAGTCTTGAAAATTCTCCGCCCGAAGCGACCTTGCCCAGCTCTTTAAATTCTCCGCCTTTGTTGCTGTTGAACAGGAAACGGATATCGTCGGCGCCAGACGCACCCGGTTCGGGAAGGGGCTGCAATTCTATGCGTAATTGCGCATGGGGCATGGCCAATTGAGTGAGAATTGTCCGTACCTCTTTTTCGAGCGGTTCGACCGCTGCACGCCGTCGCGCAGAAAGAACTCCTGCCGCAGCCTGCAGTTCTCTTTCGGCCTGTTCCAGGGCTTTTTCCTGCGCAGCGATACGTTCTTCGAGCGAATCTATCTGAAGAATGGATGCTTCGAGCTCGGTACGCAAACGGATAAGCCCGGCCACATCGGATTCGCGGTGCTTAAACAGCAGACCGTTCAGTTGGTTAATGCGCTCGGTAAGCTGTGTAATACGCTCGGGATCGTCGTTAACCTTGTCGCTGATCGCTTCGAGCTCTTCACTGATGTCGCGTAATTCTATCCACATGCTTTCGAGCCGTTCGCTTAACGGAGCGATACGCGCATCGTAAGCCGAAATTTTAGCTAATTCCTGCTTTATTTCGCGAATGCGGGAAATGAGTCCGTCGCCACTACCCTCGAGCGTCTTTATGACGGAATCGGTAGTGGACTTGATCGTTTCGGCGTGCTGTAGCAGGTTCAATTCCTGCTCGGCCTCTTCCTGTTCTCCTTCTTTGAGCTCCGCTTCTTCTAATTCTTTGTATTGAAAACGGAAATAATCGAGGTCTTTGCGCGATTGCGCTTCTTGTGCTTTGAGCGTTTCGAGCTCGCGTTGCCAATTTTTATACCGGGCAAACACTTCGCTGTAAGCCACCTTTTCTTTTTCTACACGGGCGTAATTATCGAGTATGTCAAACTGGTTGACGCTTTTATTCAGCAATAAGGTCTCGTGCTGTGAATGAATATCGACCAGCATACGCCCCAGCTCTTTCATCAAAGAAAGGGTAACCGGCGTATCGTTGATAAAAGCGCGCGACTTGGCCTGCGGGGTGATTTCGCGCCGCAAAAGCGTCAGATCGGCATAATCGATTTCGGCTGCGTCAAAAAACGCCTGTAACTTATAATCGCGAATGAGAAATTCTCCTTCGATGATGCATTTTTCGGTTTTGTCGCGGAGCACTCCGGTATCGGCACGCTCGCCCAGCAGCAGTTCCAGCGCTTCGATAATGATAGACTTACCCGAACCCGTTTCTCCGGTAAGGACGGTCAATCCTTTGCCAAAACTGACTTCGAGCGAATCGATAAGCGCGTAATTACGAATGGACAATTGCTGGAGCACGGTATTGAAATTTTACCCGGTAAAAATAAGAAGTTCTTTGCTGCGGTTTTTACCCTTTCCAGCGCAAAATGATCTTTCCAACCGATTTTCGGCTTTCGAGCAGCTCATGTGCTTCGGCCACACTGCTCACAGGAAACTCGCCACCGGGAAGCGGATCGATTTTTCCTTCGCGATAAAGCGCGTTCACGGCACGCAGGCAACGTTCCAACAGCTCGGGGCGATCGTCGGCCAGCTTCAGCATATTGATTCCTAACAAGCTGCGGGAATTCATCATGAGTCCGACGGGCATCAGCAAGCCCATGCGCATCACCATACGAAGGGTAGCGAGCAATCCGCCTTTTTTACCCGCACGTTCGGCCGCGCCGTACATTACCAGCTTACCGCCGCTTCCAAGCAGGCGCATATCTTTTTTGAAAGTGGAACCGGCCACAGCATTAAAGCTGACCTGCAAACGGGCATTGCCCAACCGTTTTTTTATCTGCTCTTCGTAATCGCCCTGCCGATAAAGAATCACATGATCGGCGCCATTACGACGTACAAATTCGGCTTTTTCGGGTCCGCCGGTAGTGGCAAATACGGTACAGCCTTTGAGTCGGGCGAGCTGTACCAAAGCGGTACCTACTCCACCTGCCGCTGCATGGACGAGCACGTTTTCTCCGCTGCGGATACCGGCCAGCTCTATGGCGGCATAATAAGCGGTTACATATTGTGTAGCCAGCGCAGCCGCTTTCACGGCACTGAGCCCCGGATCGATTTCGGCCACGGCCCTGACCTGCGTAATGACTTCTTCGGCATATCCTCCGAACCGGGTAAAGGCTGTCACGCGTTTGCCTACCCATGCGGCATCGGCGGCAGCGCCCGCTTCGATCACTTCGCCCACCACTTCGTAACCGGGTACAAAAGGCAAAGGCGGAGCTTCGCGGTACAATCCCTGCCTGGCCATTACATCGGCAAAATTGATACCTGAGGCTTCTACGGCAATGCGCAACTGCCCGGGCTGCAATGCAGGCAATACCTGATCGCGCAGCTCAAAAGCACTTGCGGCTTTTCCGTTTTTTACCAAAAACAGTGCTTTGCTCATTCTTCCTGCATTTCGTTTTCTTCGTGTTCGTCTTCCTCTTCCGCTTGTTTTCGTTTTTCGTCTTCTTTTCCTTTTACCACAATTACGATTTCTCCTTTGGGTGGTTTAAGTGTGAAATGTGCCAGCAATTCGGAAAGGGTGCCGCGACGATGCTCTTCGTAAATCTTGGTGATTTCGCGCGAGACCGAAGCTTCACGTTCGCCACCGAATACTTCGGCCAATTGCCCAAGCGCTTTCACTAAGCGGTAAGGCGATTCGTAAAACACCAATGTGCGCGGTTCTTCGCGCAATTGTTCGAGCCTTTTTTGTCTTCCTTTTTTCTGCGGTAAAAAGCCTTCGAAACAAAAACGGTCGCAGGGAAAACCCGAGCTTACCAGTGCCGGAATGAAGGCTACGGGCCCCGGCAGGCACTCTACTTCTATGCCTTCCTTTACGCATTCGCGCACGAGTAAAAAGCCCGGATCGGAAATACCGGGTGTGCCTGCATCGCTCACCAGGGCCAGCTTTTCGCCCTGCTGCAGCCTTGCTATGAGCGCCGGAAGGGATTTATGCTCGTTGTGCGTATGGTTGGAAATTATTTTTTTTTCAATCTGAAAATGGCGAAGCAAGTGTCCGGTAACGCGGGTGTCTTCGGCCACGATGAGATCGGCTTCTTTGAGCACACGCAAAGCGCGAAGGGTAATGTCTTCGAGATTGCCTATAGGTGTAGGGACTATCCAGAGTTTGGTCATATCAGCGGGTTAATACAATATAATCCTGCAAGAGCATACGCAGAAAAACGGCTTTATCGTCTTTCGGTTCGGGCACCTGCAGGTCTTCACACACGCGCCGGGTCAACGTTTCGACCATGCGGTGGTGACTTTCGTTGGGATACAATTTCACACGTTCGAGCGTGTTTTTAATCAGCAGCATATCTTCGTCGGTAAAGCGGACCACTTGCGGATATTGGGGTTCGCCGTGCGCAGCGGTACTGCGGATGCTGAGGATATCCTGAATCGTATAGCGGTTAGAGGGGTTAAGGCGTATCACTACCGTACCGGCAATCATGTCGCCGAGGCGCTGGCCTTTGTCGCTGGCCGAAGCAAACAGAGCAGCCAGTGCCCCCACAGTACCGCCGATATCGATAATACGAAATACCCAGCGCATAAAACAGTCGCTGATACGCGGATTTTGTCCGTTGAGCCGCACTACTTTGATGTGCAAAGCCTTTTTACCGAGCGATTGCCCTCCGAAAAATATTTCACAACAAAGGTGATACGCAAAAAAGAAGGGTGTAAAAAGCAACGAAAACCAGGTTTCCCAATGATTGCCCAAATCGGAAGTAAGCAGATAAGAGAACAGAAACCAAACCAGCAGCAATACCATATCGATAAGCAGCGCCAAAAAACGGTCGAGCACCGAAGCGAGCTGGTACTCGATAGTCACATTGTGCGAGGTAACGATATCAATAGTTTTCATACGAAAAATCCCGCTTTAAAGATAAGCCATAGACCGCAGTGGGAGTCTATTTTTTTTATCGAATTTATCTTTTACTTTTAGACGACGCATCAGGAAAGGATGAAAGAAACCGAATTTATTGCCCAGAACAAGGACAAGTGGAAGCGTTTTGAAGAACTTAACAAACAAAAACACCGCGATCCTGATGAGCTCAGCCGTCTTTTTGTAGAAATCACGGAAGATCTTTCGTATGCCCGAACGCACTATCCGCGTCGTTCGGTGCGGGTTTACCTGAACTACATGGCCCAGCATGTATTTACGAGCCTGTACCGTATCCGTAAAGAATCGCTGGGGCGTTTCGTCCATTTTTGGACAAGGGGACTGCCGCTGGAACTTTACCGCTCGCGAAGCAGCCTGCTTATTGCCTTTGTCATTTTTATATTGGCCGCTGCCATCGGAGTAGCCTCTACGGCCAACGACCTCAACTTTGCGCGAATTATTCTGTCGGACGATTACATCGCGATGACCGATTCATTTATTGAAGAGGGTGATCCTATGGCGGTGTACAAGCAAATGGACGGGCTTCCGATGTTCGTCTATATCTTTTTCAACAACATTCGTGTGGCCTTTTTTTGTTTTATTTTCGGCATATTTTTAGGGGTTGGCACCGGTTTTTTTCTGGTGTATAATGGGATTATGGTAGGTACTTTTCAATCGTATTTCTACTATAAGGGCTTAACGATTAGCGCCGTAATGGGTAAAAGCCTTTTGCTCAGCACTTTTCTCACCATCTGGATACACGGTGCTTTTGAAATCTCGGCCATCGTGATCGCCGCTGCGGCAGGTATTGTGCTGAGCCGCGGACTGCTCTTTCCGGGCACGTATTCGCGGATGCAATCGCTGCAAATTTCGGCCAAGCGCGGCCTAAAAATCATGTTAGGCTTAACGCCTTTTATTTTTATAGCTGCGGTACTCGAAAGCTGGGTTACCCGCCATACCGAAATGCCCGATGCCCTGAAATGGTTCATCATTATCGGTTCTTTCCTGATTATGATTCTGTACTTTGTAGTGTATCCTTTTTTTGTAGCACGCCGCTACCCCGAGCAGGTGGCGCTTCAGGAAGAGCCGCTTTATCATCCGCCCCGTAAGCTGCAATTACAGCAAATACGTCAGCCCAACGAGCTGTTCAGCGATGCGTTTGCCTGGTACCGCAATACCTTTCGTTACTTCGGCGGCTTTATCTGGGGCATTACCATTCCTATTCAACTGCTTTATATAGGCTGGCTTTACCTTGAATATCCTTCTGCTTTTCAATGGGAGCTGGCCTGGTACGACAACCTTGCCGCCATATTGCCCGGTTCGCAGTTCAATACCGTACCGCATGTCTTATTCCATACGTTTTACTGGACGCTGCTCGTGGTTTCCGTATTGCACGCGCTTCATTATAAGCCCGAAAAAGGACGAAGCCTGTTAGCTGCGTGGTGGAGGTTCACCCTTCGGAAATTTCCACGCCTGTTTTTACCCGTGTTGCTGGTGTGTGCCGTTTTTTCGTGGTTTCCGCCTTTGGCACTCTTTTTTACCTTGTTTTTGGCACCGGTACTTTTTTACTTCTTTTACCCTATGGCCTACCGCCAAAGCGCCTACCCGAAAATTTGGGTGCAAAGCATTACCAGCGGCTTTAACCATTGGGTCAACGGATTTCTGCTTTTCTTCGTGCTGCTGCTGATCAGCGCAAGCTTTTTCCTGCTGCTCAGCGGCGCCGCATTGGTAAGCGAGATACTGCTCGAACTTATCGCCTGGCACGTAGTAGGCGAAAGTGTAAATTACATATTGGTAGAAAATTTCATCAAAAGCATACTATACCTTGTTTTTTTCCAACTGGTCGCCCCGCTCTTTTTAGCCGGTTTCGGCCTGTTTTATCATTCTTGCGAAGAAAAAGAACAAGCCGTAGGACTTTTCGAAAGGCTTGGCCAATTTGGGAAGAAGAACAAAATATACGAAATGGAAAGTGACTATGAAGACTAAATGGTCTTATATAGTGTGGCTATGGCTGCTGTTGCTTGTATTGCCTTTGGCGGCGAAGAGTGAAGACGTGCGTCCTTTCGACCGCAACCACTGGCGTGAAGTGAAACGCGGACTGCGCTACGATCCGAATCCGCGTAACGACAGCTACAACCGCAACTGGGCCGATAATTTTGATGAAAAAGAAGAAGCCGGAAAAGCCAACCGTGGCTTCGGGAAATATTCGAGCGGAGACAAAGATTTCGAGGCGCAAAAGGACTATTTCAGCAGGGAAGCGAAGTCTCCTAAGGCGACTCCTGCCAGCAACGGGCTTTCTTCCGGAATGAAGATCGCTCTGATTGTCGGCATAAGTGTAGTGCTGGGCTTTCTTATTTACCGCATTATTCTCGACAGCAGAAAGGGAGGGAAAAAAATAAAACCGACAGACGAGACATTACCCGAAACGGAAGATGCCGTAGAACTGCCTCGATCAGAATTGGAAATACGGCTGGAAGCCGCTGTCAATGCCGAAGATTACCGGGAAGCCATTCGCATTTATTTTATTTTCATTATCAAAAGTCTGCGCGAACACAATTGGATACACTGGGAAAAGAAAAAAACCAACCGTTTGTACCTGCTCGAAATGCGTGATCGACCGAATTACAGGCAATTTTCAGAAGCTATTTCCCTTTTTGAAGTCATTTGGTACGGCCGCCGGCAATTAAACCGCGAGGAGTATCTGCGCATACAACCTTTATTTCAACAACTTTTAACCGCTATCCGGTAATTCTTTTCACTTGAGCAAATCCACCCGTATAGTACTGATTACAGGCATTGGCATTTTGCTAATCCTTTTTATCGTGTGGTTTTCACAGTCGCGTGAGCCGCAGGTGGATACCGAATCGGCAAAACCTGTCAACTGGCACGAAAGCTACGAGCACATCGACGATTCGCCTTACGGCACGTATATTTTTTATGAAATTCTGCGAAAACAGTCCGAGCAGCGCGGCAATCCGATGTATGTAATTGAGAAACGCTTTTCGGACACGATCAGTTCCCACACGTCGAAAAATCCGGCGGTATATATGCTGGTAGCCGATCGGATGCAACTGATGAATATCGACGTCAGGGCGTTAAAAACCTTTGTCGAAAAAGGGAATTATGCATTTATTGCGAGTGAGAAATTTCATTCGCTGATCAACGAAATTGTGGAAGAAACGGGATATCATTCCAGCCAGACTTATCGCATGGAATACAAGCTTAATTTTATTCCCGAAGCTTTACAGCCTGCAAAAAAATACCCCTTTACGTATTACAATTCGGAAGGTCGTATTACGCATCAATGGTCCTTTTTTACAAATCTGTCGGCGCCCGACGAAGAAGAATACGATTATCTTCAGACTGCACAATTGGAGCAGGACGAGCTGGGGAACCCGGTGTATTTGCGCATTCCATACGGAGAAGGCGCTTTTTACCTGCACACGGTGCCAATGGCTTTCAGTAACATTTCGCTGTTGCAGGAGCGAAACCTTGAACACCTCGAAAAAGTACTTTCTTTTCTCCCCGAAGGACCGATATTTTGGGATCATTACGGTCAATTACGCTACACAGGCTCACAAAAAGGCAACTTAGGTCAGAAGAAAAATCCGAGCCAACGGCAAAGTCCGTTACAATTTATCCTGAGCATACCCGCTTTGCGCTGGGCTTATTACCTGCTGCTTGTTACCTTGTTGATTTATATTCTTTTTCAGGTAAAACGACGGCAGAAAATAATTCCCGCCGCACCTAAAAACGAAAACAATTCGCTGGAATTCGCCGATACGCTGAGCAAGGTCTATCTGAAGCAAATGCAGCATAAAAACCTGGTAGCGCATCAGCAAAAAATATTTTTTCATTTTGTGCGCGACCGGTATTTCGTGCATCTTTCGCGTACCGACGAAAAATCGCTGCCCCTGCTGGCCAACAAATCGGGTATTGCGGAAACACGCCTGAAGGATCTGTTCGATCAATTTAATGCCGCGCAAGAGAGTCAGGAAGTAAGTAATGATACGCTAATTGACATACACCGGAAACTTGAATATTTTTACCAAAACTGTAAATAAATGGAAGATCTGCACACGCCCGGAAATCCGGAAGAAGCCACACCGCATTCGGACGCAGCGACCGGTAACGAACCTTTGTATTCGCCCGCTTTGGAAGGCTTGTCGCGTTTGACAGAGCTGGCCGAACGCAGCAGAACGGAAATACGCAAGTACCTGATAGGTCAGGAAGAAATGACCGATTTGCTGCTCACGGCAGTGCTTTCTGACGGACATATCCTGCTCGAAGGCGTACCGGGCGTAGCCAAAACACTAAGCGCAAAAGTGCTGGCACGTACCCTTTCGGTGGGCTTTTCGCGTATCCAGTTTACCCCCGACATGATGCCCGGCGATATCATCGGCACTTCCGTTTATAACCAAAAAGAAGGCGAATTTCATTTCAATAAAGGCCCCGTATTCTCTCAGATTATCCTGATCGACGAGATTAACCGCGCACCGGCCAAAACGCAGTCGGCACTGTTCGAGGTAATGGAAGAACGGCAAATCACGTACGACGGGGTGACCTATCCGATGCAATTCCCGTTTTTGGTGATTGCCACGCAAAACCCGATCGAGCAGGAAGGTACTTACCGGCTTCCCGAAGCGCAGCTCGACCGTTTTTTGTTCCGGATCAAATTAGGCTATCCGCAGTTAGACGAAGAGCAGCAAATTTTGCAACGCTATAAAAACGAAACAAAAGCGCCTGATCTGCAAAGCATCGTGCCGGTATTTAACGCCACCGAGCTGAAAGCTATACAGGATATTATCCGTCAGGTACGAATAGAAGATCAATTGCTGAAATACGTAGCCGAAATTACGCACCAAACCCGCGAGCACGGTAAGCTCTATTTGGGCGCTTCACCCCGGGCTTCGCTGGCCATGCTGAAATCGGCCAAAACGCTGGCAGCCCTGCGCGGACGGGATTTTGTCATTCCTGACGATGTGCAGTATGTGGCTTATCACGTGCTTAACCATCGCATTATCCTTACGCCCGAAGCCGAAATGGAAGGCATAAAAACCGAAGAAGTAATTCGCGATATCATCCAGAAAATCGAGGTACCCCGTTGAAAATAAGTTCCTCTTTTCCCGCTTCTCTGTTCATCGGTCTCCGGTTCTACCTGATCATGGCCCTGCTGATGGTACTCTTTGTGCTGGGCTATCCCTTTCCGGTAGTGCTACCGGTGGCTAAAGCCCTGCTCAGCCTTTTTGTACTGCTGGTAGCCGCCGATATGGTATTGCTTTACCTGCCGGGCTCGTCGCTGAAGGCAAGTCGCCGTCTGCCCACCCAACTTTCGCTGGGCGAGACTACCCAGGTGGGACTGCAGTTGCAAAGCAGGATGAAAATACCGGTCAGCCTGCGCATCACCGACGAAGCACCTTACCAACTGCAATTGCGTGACCTGCTCCTTAAAGGCAGGCTTGCTCCGGGCGAAAAGCTGGAGCTGAGCTATAGCATTCGACCGCTCGAAAGGGGGCATTACGAATTCGGCCGACTCCGGGTTTTCGCCAGCTCGGTACTGGGACTGCTGCAAAGACGCTACAGCGTGCACCTGGAAGAAACGATAGCCGTGTATCCTTCCGTACCGCAGATGCGCCGATACGAGCTGAAAGTGTTCCAACAGCTTGCGCTCAACGAAGGTATTAAGCGGGTAAGGCGTATGGGGCAGCATTCGGAGTTCGAGCAGATCAAAAACTATGTCAGCGGCGACGATTACCGGCACATCAACTGGAAAGCCACCAGCAGGCACAATGCGTTGATGGTCAACCAGTACGAAGAAGAAAAAGCGCAGCAAGTGTATTGCCTTATTGATAAAAGCCGTGCCATGCGTATGCCTTTCGACGGAATGACGTTGCTCGACTACGCCATCAATTCTTCGCTGGTCATTTCGAACATCGCTTTGCGCAAATCGGATCGGGCGGGATTGCTGACCTTCAGTCATAAGCTCGGCAGCCGACTTCGTGCCGAACGCAGTCCGGGGCAGATCAAAAAAATCCTCGAAGTACTGTACAGGCAAAAAACCCATTTCCTCGAAGCCAACTACGAGCTGCTGTATTTCGGCGTGCGCAATTTTATCAAGGGCCGCAGCCTGCTTTTGCTGTTCACCAATTTTGAAAGCAGCTATTCCCTGCAACGGGTGCTGCCGCTGCTTCGGCGACTCAACCAGCAGCACCTGCTGGTAGTGGTCTTTTTTGAGAACACCGGACTTTCGGAAGCCTCTCAGCAAGCAACCAAAACGGTTGGCGATATTTATTTCCGCACCATTGCCCAAAAACTGGCTTACGAAAAGCAGCTTATTGCCGACGAGCTTCGCAAGCATGCCATCCAAACCATTTTGACCACTCCTGCCCGCCTTTCGGTCGATACCATTAATAAGTACCTGGAGCTAAAATCGCGGGGGCTGATTTAGAAAAAGCGCCGCTTTCAAGCCCGGATGGATAATTTTTTCAGAAAAAAAACAGTGCTTTAAAAACACAAATTATTCAAAATCAGAAAAATAACCCTGATTTAAAAATCCGTTTTTCAAAGCCTTGCGTCCGGTTTATCACAGACTTTTTCCTATATTCGGCAACCAAAACCGAAAATCAAGACCTTTATGAGTCAAAAAATCGCTAAGCACCCACGTGGATTATACGTGCTGTTCTTCACCGAGATGTGGGAACGGTTCGGCTACTACCTTATGTTAGGTATTTTCTCCCTCTACATGATAGACAGCATGGAAAACGGGGGGATGGGCTTTACCGACGGCAAGAAATCAGACATTTACGGTACGTATATCGGACTGGTGTACCTGACTCCGTTTATCGGCGGTCTGCTGGCCGACCGCATACTTGGTTACCGGCGTTCTATCGTTATCGGCGGTTTGCTGATGGCGGCGGGGTATTTCGGCTTATCGATACCGCATAACGAATCCATTTTTTACGTTTCGCTGCTGCTGATCATTTTAGGAAACGGCTTTTTTAAGCCCAACATATCCGTGCTGGTCGGTAACCTGTATAACGACGATCGCTACCGAGCGAATAAAGACGCAGGGTACAACATTTTCTACATGGGCATCAACATCGGCGCCTTAGTCTGTAATTTCGTAGCGGCTTTTCTGCGCCAGAACTACGGTTGGGGATACGCTTTCGCCGCCGCCGGTGTGGGCATGCTGATAGGTCTTATCTTCTTTTTGAGGGGAACCAAGCACGTACGCGAGGCCGACGTGATCAAACCCAAAAACCCCGAAGACCTTTCGTTGACCAAAATCTTCGCCATGGTATTGCTGCCCGTATTTGCCTTTGGCACATTGGGTTATCTTATTAACGGCGTAACTTCCGAAGCCAATCCAGGCGGTAACATTTTTGGTTCCGACTCGAACGATGCTTTCCTTTTCGGCTGTATTCCCGTAGTTTTCTTCTACGGTTCGCTATGGGCACGCGCCAATAGAGAGGACAAACGTCCTATCGGTGCGCTGCTTTCCGTATTTGTAGCCGTAATCGTATTCTGGGCTGTATTCCATCAAAATGGCGATGCGCTCACGGTATGGGCCAAAGATTATTCAGATCGTGAAATGCCTGCGGCCGTAGCCGGTACCGCAGAAAAAATAGGATTGGTAGAAACCGTAGTCAATGATCCCAGCCATAAATTATCCGAAGCCGATTTTGAAGCACATATCGAAGGACTAAAAGCCGAGCGTACCGCATTGATCGCAGCCGGAAACACGAAGGGCGCCGATAGTGTACAAAAAGTGATAGGCTTACAGCAGAATTCCTACCAATATTTCCAAAACCTGCCCGAAGCGAAAAAACCCGCCGAAGGTAAAAGCTTGCTGCTCATTTCGACCGAGCTGTACCAGTCGATCAACCCTTTCTGGGTAATATTGCTTACTCCCATTGTAGTCGGATTCTTCGGATTCCTGCGCCGCCGGGGCAAAGAGCCCTCCACTCCTGCCAAAATTGCGCTGGGTCTGCTTATTACCGGTCTTTCGACACTGGTAATGGTAGGCGCTGTAAACGCTACCAACTTACAGGATGAAAAAGCATCGAGCTGGTGGCTTATCATGTCGTACGGCGTAATTACCATTGGTGAGCTTTGCCTTTCGCCTATGGGACTGTCGCTGGTATCGAAGCTGAGTCCGCCGCGACTTACGGCACTGATGATGGGGGGCTGGTTCCTTTCCACCTCCGTAGGTAACAAACTCTCGGGCGTAATGTCGGGTATGTGGAACAGTTTCGAGGACAAATCACATTTCTTCTGGATGAATTTTGCCTACTGTGTGGCCGCTTTCCTGCTGATGGCCGCCCTGCTGAAATGGCTTCGCAACGTGATGCGCGAGAAAAACATCTACTAATTCCCATAAAGTTTTCAGGAATCCCGGTCTTTATGGCCGGGATTTTCTATTTTTAGCGACCTTAAAACCTGAATCCGGATGAAGGAATCGCCTGTACTTGATGAAAAAGGGGGCTCAACCCTGACGCTCGAAGAGATTCAAAACTTCGAGGGCAAATACCCCAAACAGCTTTATACGCTGTTTTTTGCAGAAATGTGGGAGCGTTTCACCTTCTACGGAATGCGTGCGCTGCTCATGCTCTTCATGACCAAGCACCTTTTTTTAGCTGAAGATGTAGCCAATATCAAATACGGCGTATATAACTGCTTTGTATATGCTATGGGCGTGTTCGGCGGGATGTATGCCGATAAGCTGCTGGGTGCCCGCAAATCGATTCGCTTCGGCGGTATCCTGATGGCTATCGGTAGCTTTACGCTGATACTTCCCTTCGAAATAACCTTTTATATAGGGATGTCTATCATTATCGTGGGCAACGGCTTTTTCAAGCCCAACATCAGCACAATGGTCGGTAGGCTCTACAAGCCCAACGACAGCCGCCGCGAAGCGGGATTTTCGCTTTTCTATTCGGGCATTAACCTCGGTGCGCTATTGGGTAGCTTGCTGTGCGGCTGGATCGGTCAACAATACAGTTGGCACCTGGGCTTTGGCCTGGCAGGCGCCTTCATGCTGCTGGGATTGTTCGTATTTCATCGCGGGCAGCGTATTTTGGGGCCTATCGGGCTGGCACCTAATCCGGCTAAGCTTCAGGAGAAAAACAGCTTCGGGTTCCGCCGCGAAATGTCCGTTTACCTGTTCAGCATACTGCTCATTCCTATTTTCATCCCGCTTATTTTCAGCGATAAAATCAATGCTGTGATATTGCCTATCATGATTGGTATTTCGCTTGTGGCACTGACCTATATTCTCTTTCAGGTATTTAAGTTTACCGGTGTCGAAATCAAAAAAATGATCGCCGCCATCGTGCTGATTATTTTTTCGGTATTGTTTTGGGCTTTCTACGAGCAAAGCGGCGGTTCGCTCAACATTTTTGCCGAAAGAAATGTGGACATGAACGTATTCGGAGCCACACTTCCTTCGGCCTCGGTGAACAACTCGCTCAATCCGCTTTACATCATTATTTTCAGTCCGCTTATCGGATTGCTGTGGGTGGCTTTAGCTTCCAAAAGAATCGAACCTAATGCCGCCGTAAAATTCGCCTTCGGTTTGGCATTGCTCGGTTTGAGCTACTACATTTTCGCCAGTGCACGCTATTCGGCCGACGAGGCCGGAAAAATTTCGCTGGCCTATTTTGCCTTAGGCTATTTCGTAATGACCCTGGGAGAGCTTTGCCTTTCACCGATAGGACTGTCGATGGTAACCCGCCTTTCGCCCGATAAAATGCAGGGGCAAATGATGGGTCTTTGGTTCCTTGCCAGCGCCATGGGACAATTGCTTGCCGGGTGGATCGGCTCTCTGATGGCTGTAAAATCGGTAGATGGCGAGAAAGTTTCGACTACAGAAGCACTTAGTCAGGCTTCGGGCGTATTTGAGCAAATTGCCTACGTAGCCGTACTCAGCGCCATTCTGCTGCTTATTCTTTCTCCTTTCATCGCTCAATATATGAAAGGCGGAAAAAAAGCAAAAGCCGCATAAGCCCGGAATTCTGCTTGCACTTTTAAACTTGCATTTCTCACAAAAACCAGGATAAATAAAGATGTTAGGAAAATACGTGTGGTTGAGCTCAAGCCTTCTTTTTGTAATGTGCTCTCCTGAAAAAAAATCCGGCGCGCCTGAGCCCGCCGCAGTCACCAACACTACAATCGTGAAAGACGTACACAGCTTTGCGCGCCTCGACGAGGTACGCACCACTGCGCTGACCCTCGATATTGCCATCGATTTCGATCGGCAAGTCATTAGCGGTTCGGCTACTTACGACCTTGGAAAAGACAGAACCTCCGATACGCTGGTGCTCGATACCAAGCACCTCGACATTAAAGAGGTAACGCTCGACAACGGACAAAAAACGCCGTTCAGCCTCGGGCAAGCCGACCCTATTTTGGGTACTGCGCTGTATATTCCGCTAACTCCCGAAACCCAATTGGTAACTGTAGTTTATGCTACCACCGCTCAGTCGGAAGCCTTGCAATGGCTCTCGCCCGAACAAACCGCCGGCAAAAAGCACCCTTACCTGTTTACGCAGGGCGAAGCTATACTGACCCGCTCCTGGATCCCCATTCAGGATACACCGGGCAACCGCATCAGCTACAAAGCGAAGGTTAGCCTTCCCCCCACCCTGATGGCCGTGATGAGCGCCAGCAACGTAAGCGAAAAAAATACGACAGGGGTCTATGAGTTTACCTTAGACAAAGCCATACCGCCTTACCTGATCGCGCTGGCCGCAGGCGACCTTAGCTTTAAACCGCTGGGTGCACGTACCGGTGTGTATTCGGAACCCTCCGTAATTGAAGAATATGCCTACGAGCTGGCCGATACCGAAAAAATGCTCGAAGCCGCCGAAGAACTTTACGGCGCTTATCAATGGGGACGCTACGACATCATCGTGCTGCCCCCCAGCTTTCCTTTTGGCGGTATGGAAAACCCCATGCTTACATTTGCCACACCCACCATTATTGCAGGCGACCGTTCGCTGACCGCACTAATTGCACACGAGCTGGCACATTCCTGGTCGGGCAACCTTGTCACTAACGCCACCTGGGACGATTTTTGGCTCAACGAAGGCTTTACCGTGTATTTCGAACGCCGTATTATGGAAAAGCTTTACGGCACCGAATACAGCGATATGCTTACGCACCTCAGCTACCACGAGCTGCTCGAATCGGTAGAAGGAATTATGCAGCAGCGCCCGGAGGATACCCGTCTGAAGCTGGAACTGGAAGGACGTAATCCCGACGACGGAATGACCGATATCGCTTACGAAAAAGGATGCTTCTTCCTGATGACCTTAGAAAAAGCCGCCGGTCGCGAAAATTTTGACCGTTTCCTGAAAGAGTATTTCAATACCCACCAATTTCAGTCGATCACCACCGACCGCTTTTTGGCTTACCTCGACAAAGAGCTGATCAAGAAGTATAACCTGCAGGTCGATGTCAATGCCTGGGTACACGGGCAGGGACTCCCTGCGATAGACAAGCCCGTTTCGACCCGTTTTGACGCAGTAAGCGCCGCTATCGAATCGTGGAAGTCGGGTGCCGATGCCGGAAAGCTGCAAACCGCCGAATGGTCCACGCACGAATGGCTGCACTTTTTGAGGAACCTGCCCTCTCCGCTTTCAGCGGCACAGTTAGAAGAACTGGATAAAAATTTCCGTTTCACGCAGTCGGGCAATTCGGAGATTCTCTGCGCATGGCTGCAAATCGCCATTCAGAACCGGTACGAAAAAGCCTATCCGAAGCTGGAAGAGTTCCTGACCTCGGTGGGCCGACGGAAGTTTCTCGTGCCTTTATACTCGACATTGGTAAAAACGGAAGAAGGGAAAAAAAGGGCGCTCGATATCTACCGCAAAGCGCGTCCGGGCTACCATTTCGTATCGACCCAAACCATTGATAAGATTGTAGGCTGGGAAGGAAAATAATTACCTGGTACTACTTTCTCATTTTCGCATAAAAAAGCGCCCCTGAAAAATCAGGGGCGCTTTTTTTATAGCGGTGATTTCAGATAAGCCGCTTTATTTTACAATTCCACACTTCTACTCAACGTTTTATTGTTTTATTACACGCAGGGCACCGGCCGTTCCTTCGACACGAAGAAGATAGATTCCGGGTACCAACATCGACACATCTACCGATTGATTGTGCGGCTCCAACTTAGTTTCGAGCACCTTCATTCCGGTAAGGCTGAAAAAAGAAACATTCAGCGCCGTACGCTGTACATCGGCGTTCAGCTCCAGCATAAGCCGATCGGCTACCGGATTGGGGTACACGCGAAGCAATGAAGAAAGCGCTGCTGCCTCTGCAATGCCCACAGGTTGCTCTTGCAGTGGAGTACCCGCTCCCCCATCGAAACCGGTTTTGATAATAAACGTTTTGTTATGCTGATAAGCGGTTTCTTTGGTTCCGAAATATCCAGTGAGTAGCAGTCCATCGGTAGTTTCTGCGCCTCCGCCATATTGGTAGCTGATACCACGAACGGTTCCGTTACCGATGTATGCGTATTTACCCAAGTCATAACTTTTGGCCCAAAGTAGCGAGCCATTAGCGGTAAATTCGGCCTGTACCATCGGGTTATAGCTTACGGTAAAACCCGTGCTCGTATCGGGGAACGAAGCCGCTATCGAACCTTGCAGCAGGTAATTGCCGTTGGAAAGCGCCAGTAATCCGCAATTGAGATAATTGCCATAGCTTCCCTGAAAAGAAACAATTTTATCCCACACGATATCGCCCTGGGTATCGAATTCGGAAAGGAAAAAACGTTCGACCGAAAAACTCCCCTCTTGCATACGGGTATTGCCCGCCACCATATAATTGCCGTTGCTCATTTTCACAATACTTTTGGGCACGGTTTCGCCGTTGATTTGAAACACCTTATTCCATACCTGCGTACCCTCGGGCGTGTATTTAAACAAGAGTCCCTCATTGACATCGCCCGAAAAATCGGCGCGACTGTAGCCTGCCAAAAGCAGGTGACTTCCGTCGTACAGCGCAGCGGTTATACGTACCGAAGCCAGGCTCGTAAAAGCGATGGGAGCCGTAAATAATGTATCGAAATTTTCATCGAGGCGCAGGAAATGGCTATTCTCGTAACAGCCGGTACAAGCTGTGTTGGCGGTAGCCACATAACCGTCTCCGACAGCGGTAAACGTACCCAATTCGGTACCGGTATTCATAAAATGAAATTTGACCGCATTGCCCGATAATGAATCGCCTTGCTCGTTAATTTTCACAAAGAGCAGACGGGAGCCGTACCCGCTGCTGGCCTTGTTATCGCCTGCCAGCACTAATGTGCCAGACTGGTTAGAAGGCACTAACACTCTTCCGTCTATACTGGTAACCGTCGCAGGCACACCATACAGGGAAGTGGAGAGCGAATCTCCGTCGGAAGCCACGGTAAGCACCGCCGCATGCTTAGGTACCGAAGGCGTGCCGTAAGGGCAAAGCACCCGGCCGGGAACCATAATTTCTCCATTAGAGTTGACATAAGGACTTCCTACCTTATCACCATAAAAATCATTGTATTCGGGGCATGGACTTACCTCGTAAATACGCTGAAACGCCTGTGCGGAAACTTCACCGACCGTTGCCACAGCGCTAAGCAAAATCGCTATTAAATAAATTTTTTTCATCGTATGGATATTAAATTCGGCATAAAGATAGTGTAGAGCCCGTAGCAAACCGCTAAGGTAAACAACGTAGTTGCGTCGAATAAAAAGTGAGAGCCGGGCTTATTCTATTGCAGTTCCTTCCCGCTTTTGTCAATATAAAAAGCCCGCGAATGCAGTTCGACCAAAGCTTTCCCGCTGGAAAAATCGGTGGCTTTTTCGTACACGGGAGGAATCACTTCGACCCCATTTTTATTCACGAATCCTTTGAGCTGATTCAGCTCCACCTGCGCCAAGCCTTCCGAAAAGGGTCTTACCTGATCGTATTTGAGAGGAATCGCTTCATTGCCCCGCGAATCCATAAATCCCCATTTCCCACCTTCGCTCCTCCCGCTTCGGGTACTCACGGCACCCCGGTTTACAGGCGTCATACCCTCTGAAGAAATTCCGGTAGCATCGTAACGAAAGCTCACTACCAACTGCCCCGAGGTATTGATAAATCCCCATCGTCCGCCTTTCTGTACGGGAGCAAGTCCGGCGTGAAAATGCCGGCAGTCGTCGTACCAAAAAGAGGCCACCGTACGTCCCGAAGGCGTAATAAATCCCCATTTACCGAAAAGCTTCACGCCTGCTATTCCTTCCGAAAAAAGGGTGGCGCCCTCGTATTGCATGGCTATCACCTCATTGCCGGCGGAATCGATGTAGCCCCATTTGTTGCGGAGCGAAACGGGAGCCAAGCCTTCGTGAAAAGCTTTGGCATTGTCGTATTTGCAAGCAATAATTTCGCGCCCTTCGCGGTTGATGTACCCCCATTTCTCATTGCGACATACAGCCGCATACTCCTGTCCCGAAAAAGGAAATGCCATTGAATAAGTCGCTTCTACGACAACTTGTTCAGACGCATTCTTGTAGCCCCATTTACCGGAATTGTCGCGAAAAAGTGTCGGTTCCTGTGCAGAAAATGCGATAACCGAAATGAGGCAAAAAATTCCTGTCCACAGTATTGTACTTATCCGTTGCATACGTTATGCCTGTTTTATTTCTGAAAGACTGTTACTTATTCAGCAGCTCAATAGCCGCTTTTGCTTTTTCGTGGCCGTTATCAGCGGCCTTTTGCAGCCATTCGCGCGCCATAATCATGTCTTTATTTACACCCGTGCCGGTGTAATACATGGATCCGACGTTGAACATCGCATTCACAATGCCGCGCTCGGCCGATTTGCGGTACCAGTAAAATGCCTTAGTCTGATCGGCTGCAATACCTTCACCTTTATCGTACATCACTGCGGTTTGAAACATGGCATCGGTATAGCCGTATTCGGCCGATTTGAGAAACCACTGAAAGGACTGGGTCAGATCGGGTTCTACCCCCATGCCGGTGTAATAGTAAGCTCCCAGGTTGTACATCGATTTGGAATCGCCCCGGGCAGCCGATTTAAGAAACCAGGTCAGGGCTTCTTTATAGTTTTGCGGCACTCCTTTTCCGGAAGCATAAAAATCGCCGATGTTGTGAAGGGCCTCGACACTCCCCTTATCGGCAGCTCGCAGGTACCAGCGCATGGCCTTGGTATAATCGCGGGCTACGCCCAGTCCCTGTGCATAATAATACGCGATGTTATAAGTGGCATGCGGGTAATTTTTCCGATCCGATTTGCGGTACCATTTCAGGGCTTTTTTGTAGCTCTGCTTTGTGCCGAGTCCTTGCGAATAGAGGTGTCCCACGTTATAAAGAGCAACGGGGTGACCTTTGGATCCCGCTTTTTTAAAATGGTGCAGCGCCTCGGTAAACTGCTGCCCGATATACGCCTGCTCTCCCCTGTCAAATTCGGCCTCACCGGGCGACTGTGCGACTGCCGGGATAAGAATCGACGCTTTCAAAATCAGCATCCAACTCAGTAGGTATTTCATTTTTGGTCGATTTGGGATTTACGGATGCTAAATTATTCCGGAAGCGGAAACCGAAAAATAAGGCGATCGTCGTATTTTAATTCCCAAAATCCGATATAAATGGCTGCCTGTTCGGTGGGGGAGTTATAAAACACAAGGGGGGAGCTATCGTAAAGCTCCCCCCTGTGTAAAGGTGACAGGCGTCAGTTCGAATTACGCACGGTAAACTGCAAGTCTGCGTAATCACCGTCCTCGTTTTTCAGCTTTCGCGCATACTGCACCACATCGTTATGCAGCACAAACAGCGTGACATTCTGCTGATCTTCCAAATCTGTGGTGTTAGTGGTCGTTCCTTCGAAGAACTTCATATCCATTTTCACCTCTATGCCAGGGTGTTGCACTTCCATCGGCATTTTCAAGCGAGCCGATATTCTTACTTCAACCCTGATTTCTCCATCAAATTTGGTGATCCAAATGGGAAATTCGACTGTAGGGTTCGTGGGACTAAGTTCCGCTTCAAATTCTTTGGTAAAAGTCTTTTTCTTATCTTTTCCAATATTCTCTACGTCCTTTATCTTGAGGGTTGTTTCAATTTTCAGTTTTCGGCGTAAGAGACGTTCAGGAAGTGAAAGCGGAATGTGAATTTCTTCTGTCATCCCCTGACTAACGGTCAACTGCCGGGTACCGGAGTAGGGCATATCTGAAATCACTTTGTGCGCATTTAATACATACCTTCCTTCGGGCAATTCGACAGAAAACCGGCCCTGCCGATCGGTGAAGAGAGTCTGCCCTGCTACTACCACAGAAGCCGCATTTACCGCCTGGCCGCTATTTGTCACTCTACCTTTTACCGGAATTTTTACCGGAGGAATTTTTACCAAACGTGATACTTGCCGGTATTCATATACGCCTTCGATGTACACATATCTTTCGTGGTAGCCATAGATTCCTTTGTAAGAACCGTCGGCTTGTTTCGAAGGGAAGTCCCAGCTCAATATATCCTCGGGACTCACCGCTTTACCGGTACCGGGATTTTTCCATTTTTTGCTGTTTTTGGAGCCACCGTCCACCCAGTCGAATGCGAAAGTATTGGTCATCTGACTCGCTGTATCGTCGGGAGCATCGGTAAAGAATTCACCCACAGCACCAGCCGTTTCATATACCTGATTATATACAAAATCATAAATGACGGCCGCTGCTACTTTTCTTTCTTCTTCTGAGTAAAAATAGAGTCCGTCGGGTACTCCGGGCGCAGGACCGGCTTCTACGCCTCTGTCGGTAGGTTCCAGATCGCTTTCGGATACATTAGCACGGGTACTTTCGAGCGAAATACGTACATCTTTCAACCTTTTGGCGGCTGCCCATATCACCGAGGAACAAACAGTCGGGAGCGTTTTGGAGCCCCACCAGTCGGCTCCACGATCGGGAGCGTTAAATGCGGGATTGTCTCCTTTGGAAATGGAAGCATCGGTATAGCAGAAGAAGCGATAATGGCCGTTTATTTTAGCTACCTCGTCGGCTATTTTCACAATGTTTTCACGCACCCAGGGATTTTCGGCCTCAAAGAACGGATCAGGCTTTACCACCAACGGAAGTACGTAAGTGCCGTCGTTGGCCAAACGTATTTTCGGATTAAAACCTTTAATCGTATAATTTCTCATAAAGGTGCTACGTCCCGCCTGTTGTTCGGTATAGGTAAATTCGGATCCGGCCACCGTCTCGTCGATAGTTTGGTTAATGGTTCCCGGCCATATATGGCGTAGCTTATCGGGCACAAACCCATCGGAACCCGCTTGCGTAAATCCTCTCAGCGCATGTTCTTCTGCCAGCCAGTCTTCGGCTGCGGTAGAATGGCGCAGGCGATAATAATCTTCGATCATAATTCCCGAATGCGAATAATACTGCGAGGGTTGCACGCTTGCCAGCGTAGAACCGATAAGTCCTGCACCTGCCGAAGAAAGGATCGTATCGCCTTTACGTGCGTTGAGGATACGCCCGGGCACATACATCCAGTCCCACTCGTCGGTAAGCTGGCAAACAAGATCGGAAGGATAATTGGTCATTTCGGGCTCGCAGAGATCGCCTTCTCGAGGTTGGTACGACAGATTAAGCAAGGAAAAAATCGGCGTGTTCGGACGTTGGATGAGCGGAAACTTAGTAAACACACTCGGAACAGTACCCGAACCTGCAACCGTACCGGAACCGGGGTTAGAAGGCAGCTCGGTACTCTGCGTATTCTCAAGCTCCGACAAGGTAATCCGGTTTTTGCCGGCTCCCGTTTTCCCATTGCGAATCAGGTTGAGCCTATCGCGTACGGGATGATTCGCAGGTACACGCTCCGTACGTTTTATCCGGGCTTCCCATTCAAAGTAGGCCGCGGTACGAACCTGCTCGCTACCCTTTAATGTGTGGCCTCTAAAATGTACGGCAAACCCCTGCGCACTGGTGGGAAACGTCTTATTGAAAGGCTGGCTGCAATCGACCTCAGCCGATTGACCGGGCAAAATTTCTATTCTTTTTGTCAGCTTCTGAACTGCCGAAAAACGCCTGCCTTCTGTGGTGCCGGGCGCATGAATATATTCTATCAGCCTATCGGTCAATACGATCGTCTGTTCTTTATCCGGATTATGTATCACACATTTTCCGCTGAGCGCATTACTTTCCAAGACCAATGCAGACTCATAAGTAGCAGGCAGGTAAACCAGTCCTTTCAACTTCTGAAACGCATGAAGATTCACCAGCGAAACGGTACGATAGCCCGTATATTGAGCTACATTGTTCTGCAGCACTTTCACTTCTACCTGAAAAACCGGCATCGCTTGTGCAGCCTCCATTGACGATTTATAGCTATGGATAACACTGGGTTTGAGAGTGTACACCTTATTGCCCTCACCAAAATCCCATTCATAAGTCAGCATTCCGTTCAGCTCCGTAGCATTGCTAACCCGAAATTCGATCTCATACTCCGAATTCAGCAGGGGCTTCAAACCGATCTTCGGAAACCATTCGCTGGCTACAGCTTCGAGCACTTCCACTTCCTGACACTGGTATTCCATCGCTCCCGAACTGCTTTGCGCCACAATGCTGATGCGCCGTTTACCCGGTTTGCCTTCAAAACTGAGCCAGTGGGTATCGCCCGCACGACCGTTAACCGAAATGCGTACATTTTCTCCCCTGATTTTCATCGGTACTACCTGTACCTGCACACTTTCTCCAGGCTTAACCTGTGGCTTACTTACCCTAACCGATCGGATGAGGCTGCCCGGTTCGGTAGGACGCACTAATTTGATGTCTCTCATAACATTTAAGGATAAAAGGATAACTATTCTTTTTCCGCACACACGGATAAAGCAATAATACCGGATAAGTGTAACCGGAATAAAAAATAATGGTGAATGACGCCTATAAAAAGGCAGAATACATCCTTAGTGGGGTAAGTTACAACCAGACTCCCTTTGTAAGCAAATTTTCGCGGTAAGAACGGCTAAGGGGAATTTTGTGCGCACCGATATAAAGCTTGTCTTCTTTTATCTGTTCGATGCGGGTATAATCGACGGCAAAAGAACGGTGCACCCGTATAAAACGGGTGGCGGGAAGACGTTCGAGCACATCTTTTAAAAAAGTATGCACCGTAAAACGTCGGGAATCGGTATAAATATGCGTGTAATTATCGGCCGCTTCGAGAAACAGAATGTCTTTTCCGGGTACGCGGTAAATAGCCTGCCGATCACGAATAAAAAACGAATCTGAATTCTGATTCTCAACGCTATAAGAAAGGGTACCTGTTAATGTCTGGTCGGTGTGAATGGCATGATGCTTATGCCAGGCCATTTCTATAATGCTTCGCAAATCTTCGTCTTTAAAAGGCTTTACGAGGTATCCGTAAGCACCGGTATGCGCCGCTCTTTCGAGCGTTTTCAAATCGCTGTATGCGGTAAGAAACACGACGGGTATTTTCCAGTTGTGCTGTATCTGTCCGGCCAATGCGATACCATCTCTGTCGCTGTGCAAGAATATATCCATGAGTATCAGATCGGGCCGTTCCTCTTCGGTGAGCCGCAAGGCCGTATCCGGATCGGCGGCAAGCGCAAGCACCGAATAGCCCATTTTCTGCAAGCGAAGCTCCAAATCGAGCGCTACGGTAAACTCATCTTCTACGATCAGTAAGGATTTCTTTTTCATCGGTTAGTAAGGAAAAGATAAATTAAAGCAAGCACCTTCGCGCCCCGGAACCACTTGAATACGACCGTTCACCTGTTTGACAAGCCCCGCCACAAGACGCATACCCAATGTAGCGGTCACGGCGAAAGAAAAACCAGAGGGCAATCCGCGCCCGTTATCGCTCAGGCATACATTTACCTCGTTTCCGGAAAGGCGGCATTCGACACGAATATACCCCGATTGGCCCGGCGCAAATGCATGCCTTACGCTGTTGGTCACCAATTCGGCCAACACCAATCCGAAAGGGATGATCCGATCCATATCCATTTCTATCGCATCGGTATCGATCTCGTACCGAATTTGTTTTTCAGCAAAAAGCAGCGCCACCGAAAAATCACGAAAGAAGTCATCGAGATAGGCTTTCAGACTAATACGGGAAGGCGATTCGCTCTGGTAAAGCTTTTCGTGTATAAGCGCAATAAGCGCTATCCGCTGCTGGCTGAGCTGTAAGAGCTCTTCGGGTGTTTTGTCGCCCGGCAAATGCTGCTGAAGGGTGAGCAGACTCGATACAATCTGTAAATTATTTTTAATACGGTGATGAATCTCCCGCAACATCAGTTCCTTTTGTGCAAGCGAATCGCGGATAAGCCTGTTTTTTTCACGAAGTAAATGCAAGCGTTTTCTACGCTGATAAAACAAAACCCCGAAAAACAAGAGCACTATTCCGCAAATAATCAGTCCCAACAGGTAAAAACGCTGCCGGGTAAGACCGGCTTCTATCTCCAAATCCTTAATGCGTGAAGCCGCGCCCAGCATCGCTATCTGATCTTCTTTCCGCTCCGTTTCAAATTCCTGCGCCATGCGTTGCCTCACTTCTTGCGCCTGTAGGTTGTATAAAGAATCGAGCGATTGGGTATGGAGCTGACTGTAACGATAGGCTTCCGCGAAATTGCTTTGCCCGGCATACCATTCCGAAAGTATATAAGCCGCCCGGGCAAGCTGTGCGCTATGTTGTGTGATAGTCGCATACTGATAGGCCGCCAGGGCATATTCAAGCTGTAGCTCAGGTTTTACGCGCTGCGCGGCGTAGCGATACAGGTTGTAATACACATCGGCGAGGTTACCGGCATAGCGGTATTCATAAAAAATAGCCGCCGCATCCTGAAGATACGGCAATGCACTGTCGGGTAGCGATTCGTCAAGATACAATTGTCCGATATTGGCCGAAGTGATCGCCCGCTGTAACGTGTCGGGTTGGGCAGAAAGTGCGTTCAAAGCCCGCGAATAATACCACAGAGCGCTGTCGGGGCGTTCCATCTGTAGATACACATTGCCTATATTATTACACAGCACCGCCAGGTTACGATACTGCTGCTGGGCGCTGTACCATAACAGGGTTTCGCGATAAGCCGCCAGCGCCGAGCGCCAGCGTCCCAAACGCCCCTGCACCTGTGCCATATAGGTAAGCGTAGTCATTTCCAAGCCCTTGTCGCCCAAACGCTGCGCCAAACGATAGGTCAGGGCGTAAAGCTGCATGGCACCGGTATAATTTTCGCGCGTAAAACGCAGGTAGCCTATTTCATTTAACTGATCGGCGGCATTCAGCCAGTCGGCATTACGGTAATAAAAAACGAAAGCCTGAAAATAGGCATATTCGGCACTGGAAAAATCACCCAGTGTAGAATAGGCATCGCCTAATAGCTTATATAAACGCTCTTTCGATTTACCTTCCGATGCAGGAAGGGCTTGTTTTGCCAACACTATTGCACGCTCTGGATCCGTATCACGCAATGCGGCTATTTCTTCCGTCAGCTTATCGGCGGTATAAGCCGGAGTTAGCGGAATGAAAAAAATAAAAATACAGGCCGCCCATTTATACGGTTTCATAAACTCGCTGAAAATTAAACACGGCCGAAATTACTAAATCCCTCTTCACAAAAAAGAGACGTTCAGCTCAGGCAAAAAAGAAAAAAAGGAAAATGGATTTACCCGACTACGCCTTGTGAAATTCGAGCACCGTTTTACGAATAATGCCCACGCATTCCTGCAATTGCGCTTCGTTCATCACAAGCGGCGGAGCGAAACGGATAATATTACCATGTGTCGGCTTGGCCAACAGGCCGTTTTCGGCTAAGTTCAGGCAAATATTCCAAGCGGTAGCACTTTCGGGCGTATCGTTGATCAGCAAGGCATTGAGCAATCCTTTGCCTCTAACGGCTTTGATCAAGCTGCTTTCCTGTGCGAGCTGCTGCATTTCGCGACGAAAAATTTCGCCCAGCTTTGCGGCATTTTCTGCCAAACGCTCTTCTTTCACCACTTCGAGGGCCGCAATCGCTACACGGCAAGCCAGCGGATTACCCCCAAAGGTAGAACCGTGCTGCCCGGGACGAATTACCAGCATCACCTCATCGTCGGCCAATACGGCCGAAACGGGATATACGCCACCCGACAGGGCTTTACCGAGAATCAGCACATCGGGACGCACTTTTTCATGATCGCAGGCCAAGAGCTCGCCGGTACGGGCCACACCGGTTTGAATTTCGTCGGCGATAAACAGCACCTTGTGCTTACGGCAAAGGGCTGCGCTTTGCGCAAGGAACCCTTCAGAAGGTACGTTCACCCCTGCTTCGCCCTGAATAGGCTCTACAAGAAAACCGGCCACTTCCGGATCGGCCAGCGCGGCTTCGAGTGCGGCAATATCGTTGTAGGGAATACGGATAAAACCCGGGGTATAAGGACCGAAATTGGCATTGGCATCGGGGTCGGATGAAAAGGAAATAATCGTAGTGGTACGACCGTGAAAATTGCCTTCGCAAACGATGATCTTCGCTTTATCTTCCGAAATTCCTTTTTTCTCGTACGCCCATTTGCGGCAAAGCTTCAACGCCGTTTCGACCGCTTCGGCACCGGTGTTCATCGGTAAAACCTTGTCGTAGCCGAAATAACGCGTGACGTACTGCGCATAAAGCCCCAGCGAATCGTTAAAAAAGGCCCGCGAGCTCAGGGTCAGCTTTTCGGCCTGCTCACGAAGCGCCGCTATAATCTGCGGATGGCAATGCCCCTGATTAACCGCCGAATAAGCCGAAAGAAAATCGTAGTATTTTTTCCCTTCCACATCCCACACATAAACACCTTCTCCACGTTCGAGCACCACAGGCAGCGGGTGATAATTATGCGCTCCATACCTGTTTTCCAGCTCCATAAGCTGAGCCGAACTGAACCTGCTTTCCGTCACCTGTGTCATCTGCGATATATTGGGAAAATTTGTAAAACGTGATTCTTACAAATATAGCTATTTTTGCGCTAATCATGGGGAAACGAAAATCACTGGTAGGTCAGGTATTTGAACAGGTCGAAGTGCTGGATGCCGCAGCAGAAGGGAAATCTGTGGCAAGGGTAAACGACATGGTCTTGTTCGTCAAAGGCGGGGTTCCGGGCGATGTGGCCGATGTAAAAATCACCTTGCACAAACGCCGTTTCCTCGAAGGAGAAGCCTTTCATTTTCATAAATATTCTGAAAAGAGAGCCGAGCCTTTTTGCCGGCATTTCGGTGAATGCGGCGGTTGCAAATGGCAACATCTCGACTACGGCGAACAGCTTTTTTACAAGCAAAAACAGGTACGCGACAATTTCGAACGTATCGGTCACCTCGAATTTCCCGAACCGGATCCCATTTTCGGATCGGTACAAACCCGGAATTACCGCAACAAGCTTGACTTTACGTTTTCTTCCAAATCCTGGATGACTACCGCGCAATTGCGCGATCCGGCTTATATAGCACCGCCCGCACTGGGTTTCCACATTCCCGGGAAATTTGATAAAATTCTTCACATCGAAGAATGCCACCTGCAAACCGATGCGTCGAACGCCATACGCAATGCGCTCTATGCCTTTGCACTACAAGAAAACCTGTCTTTTTTCGACCTGCGCGCGCAAACGGGTTTTCTGCGCAACCTCGTAATTCGCACGTCCAATACGGGCGAAGTAATGGTGATTGTGGTAGTGGCTTATGAAGAAAAAACCGACCGCGAAAAAGTACTCGAATTTCTTCAGCATCATTTCCCCGAAATCACAAGCCTGTTTTACGTCATTAATAGCAAACGTAACGACAGCCTGAGTGATCAGGATATGATTTTATACCGGGGCAAAGAATTTCTTACCGAAGAAATGGAAGGACTGCGTTTTAAAGTCGGACCCAAGTCTTTTTTCCAAACCAATTCGGCACAGGCTTACGAGCTATACAAAATAACCCGCGATTTCGCCGGACTCAGCGGGAAGGAAACGGTGTATGATCTTTACACCGGTACCGGCACCATCGCGCAGTTTGTAGCCCGCAAAGCGCATAAAGTGATCGGTATCGAATATGTTTCCGAAGCGATCGACGATGCCCGGAGCAACGCCGAAGCCAACGGGATTACGAACACCCTGTTTTTTGCAGGCGATATGAAAGACGTGCTGAACGAAGATTTTATCGCCACACACGGACCACCCGATGTGATCATTACCGATCCGCCCAGGGCGGGGATGCACCCCGATGTGACCGAAGCCATTCGCAAAGCGGCTCCTGAAAAAATCGTGTATGTAAGCTGCAATCCGGCTACGCAGGCACGCGATTTGGCCTTATTGAAAGAGCAGTACGAGATTATCCGTGTACAGCCGGTCGATATGTTTCCACACACCCACCACGTCGAAAACGTGGTGCTGCTGCGCAAAAAAAGCTAAGGCTTATTTCTTTTCCACTATCAGCAAGCCGTCGCGCACCGGCAATAATAGGGTGCGCACCCGATCGTCGTTACGCAGCGCACGGTTAAAATCGACTATGGCGCGGGTGTCTTTGTCGAGCGTTTCGTAATCGCCGGTTACTTTTCCGCTCCACAGCACATTATCGGCAATGAGCAGCGCACCGGAGGGCATTTTACCGATTACCATTTCATAATAGTGGAGGTAATTCTCCTTATCGGCATCGATAAATACAAGATCGAAGGGTCCTTCGAGCGAAGGAATAATTTCGAGCGCATCGCCCACCCGATAATCGACCTTATCGGTAAGTCCGGCTTCGGCCAGGTAGCCCCTTACCCGTTCTTCGAGCTCCTCGTTGAGATCGATGGTAATGAGCGTTCCGCCGGGTTGCAGTCCTTCGGCCAGGCATATCGCCGAGTAAGCGGTATAAGTACCTATTTCGAGAATACGCTGCGGACGTTGCATACGACTCAGCAAACTCAGCACACGGCCCTGCAAATGTCCGGAAAGCATACGCGGACGCAGCACTTCGAGATGCGTTTCGCGATCAATACGTTGCAGCAATGCGCTTTCGGGCTCCGTATGCGCTTCGGCATAGGCATCGATGACGGGCGGCAAAAAATCCATAGGCAAGCGATCAGGAATTGGTGGTATAAAACAAATGACTCAGCTTATGCGCGTCTAACACTTCGTTGGCTATTTCGAGCAACTGCACAGCCGTAATTTTATCAATGCGGCGATACACCTCTTCTATTTCGTGCACCTTGCCATACATGAGCAGACTTTTACCGAGATTCAGCATCCGGTTTACCCGGTTTTCTTCCGAAAGGGCGATATGTCCTTTGAGCTGCGTTTTGGCTTGCGCTAACTGGGTATCGGAAAGCTTTCGGGTACGAATAAGCTGTAATTCTTTTTCGACCAGCTTCAGGCATTTCTGCATATTGCGCGTATCGGTACCGAAATAAATGGTAAACACCCCGGTATCGGAGTATGGCGTATAAGCGGCTTCTACGTTGTACGCATAGCCGTTGCGTTCGCGCAGCGCCAGGTTGAGACGGCTGTTCATTCCGGCTCCTCCGAGCAAATTGCTGAGCAGTAGCAGTCCGGTTCTTTTGGTACTGCGTGAAGAATAAGCCCGGTTACCGATTACGGCATGGCATTGAAAGGTATCGTAGCTACGCTGTTCGTGAAAAGGACGGTAGCGAACGGGTAGCTTTCGGGGCAAAGAATTGCGGCGGATTAGCGCGGGCTGTTCCGAAAAATATTTTTCGGTAAGGCGCTGTACCTTTTTCGGGTCGAGGTTACCTGAAATGCTGAGGCTCATCCGCGAGGGATGGTAATTCTGTCCGACAAAACGCTGTAAATCCTGACGGGTAAATCCGTTTACCGAGCGTTCGGTACCGAGAATATTGTGTCCGAGCGGGTGACCGTTAAACAGCAGTTCTTCAAATTCGTCAAAAATCAGTTCCGAAGGCGAATCCATGTAAGATTGGATCTCATCGACCACGACGGATTTTTCTTTTTCAATTTCTTTTTCGGGAAAGACGGAATGAAATACGATATCGCTTATCAGCTCGAGTGCTCTTTCGGTAAACTGCCGGTCGAACGAGGCATAGATACAGGTTTCTTCTTTGGTGGTATAGGCATTGAGCTCCCCTCCTACCGCATCGAGGCGGGAAATGATGTGAAAAGAGCGGCGACGGGGAGTGCCTTTAAACAGGCAGTGTTCGATAAAATGCGCAATGCCCTGCTGGCGCGAATTTTCGTCGCGTGTACCGGCGCTAACGGTCAGCGCTACGTGCACTACCGGCGAATAATTTTCGGGCTCAAAGATTACTTTCAGGCCGTTTTTCAACTCAAAAACCTCAAACTCCATAAGGTGCAAAAGTAACGAAAAAAGGGGCCTCCGGCACATCGCAGCACCTTCGACCCCTGAGGTTTTTTAAGGCGTAAAAAGCTTACCTGTTTTTAAGCAAATCGCGTATTTCGGTAAGCAGCTTTTCTTCGGAGCTCGGTTCGGGCGGAGCGACCGGTTTTTCCTCTTCTTCTTTTTTCTTGAGTTGCTGCATACGGTTTATTCCTTTTATCAGCATAAAGATAGAGAAGGCGATGATGAGAAAATCGAGTACGGTTTGGATAAATCCGCCGTAAGCCATCACAGGGGCACCTGCCGCCCGGGCTGCGGCCAAGCTGACGTATTCGTTACCATCGAGCGCTACAAACAGATCGGAAAAGTTCTGTCCATTCATAAGCAGCCCTATCGGAGGCATGATCACGTCGCTTACCAGCGAAGAAACGATTTTCCCGAACGCACCGCCGATAATTACACCGACAGCCAGATCGATGACATTGCCTCGCATGGCAAATTCGCGGAATTCTTTGACAAGTCCCATAATCAGAAGAGTTTAGAGCGTTGAAGTTAATGTATGCACTTACTTAAGGAACACGAATATACTTTTTTTTGCGCTTAGCAGGCTGCTTATCAGGGCGTAAATCAAGAAGGGGAATGGATTTTGGGCTTTTTTCGTCATGTTGAAAATCGACTAAGCGCCTTTTATAATACATTTTTCGACTCAAAATGAAACTTCGAAAAGACATGCTTAGGAATAAAAAGCAATAATAATCAACTAATTAACCAAACAAGCAAAATCACCTTTAACGAAAAAGGAAACGGATTAAAAATAAAAATCGACTTAAAAGCGATCTTTTTACTCTATTTTTGCATGAAAATTAACTTTTACCCCATGATGAAGAAAATTTTATTTTCGATGCTGGCGCTTTCCGCGCTGACATTTGCTTCGTGCAAAAAAGACTATAACTGTACCTGTTCTTTCAGCGTAGGCGCCAACACAGTAATTCCTATTCAGAAAGCCAAGAAGAAGGATGCCAAAAGCACCTGCGAGAATGCAGAATCGACTTATAAGCTCGCTGATCCCGGCGTGAAATGCTCGCTTTAAGCATAGGCCGGTCTTCTCTTCATGCTATAGGGGGGGCTTTAAGGCTCCCCTTCTACCTTATACAATTATCAATTAAACCTTGCATATCCCGTTTTGCTTATGAAAACTTTTTCACTTTCATTGATTTCGACACGTATCCTGGTAGAAGTTCCTTTTGCCACACCTGCTGAACGGCCGGCTTCACAAGGCTCGACTCGACCTATGGAATGGGCACTTCCCTATTCACTTTCTTGAAGTTTTAAAATCGGTTTTCCTTTTTTGAAACACATTAAAAACAAAAAAACAAAATACAAATCATTATAAATAAATAACTTACACAAGGATTAAAAAACCTTTTAATCTGATTTGTGTACTAAAACGACATATGATTAACGATTCATTTAGTGCTTTATTTGTGCGAAATTTTAATTCTTAATCCTATGATGAAAAAAATTGTGTTAGGAGTCGCTGTAGTGGCTGCCTTTGGTTTTACTTCCTGCAAAAAAGATTATAACTGTACCTGCTCTTTCAGTATAGGAGCCAATACGGTAATTCCTATTCAGAAAGCCAAGAAGAAGGATGCCAAAAGCACCTGCGAGAATACGGAATCGACTTATAAACTCGCTGATCCCGGCGTGAAATGCTCGCTTTAAGCATAGGCCGGTCTTCTCTTCATGCTATAGGGGGGGCTTTAAGGCTCCCCTTCTACCTTATACAATTATCAATTAAACCTTGCATATCCCGTTTTGCTTATGAAAACTTTTTCACTTTCATTGATTTCGACACGTATCCTGGTAGAAGTTCCTTTTGCCACACCTGCTGAACAGCCGGCTTCACAAGGCACACTTCAACCTGTGGAATGGATACTTCCCTATTCACCTTGCTGATGTTTTAAAACACATTAAAAGAACGCAAATAATTATAAATAAAGCATTTAAGACGAGATAAAAAAACCTTTTAATCTGATTTGTGTGCTAAAACGACATATGGTTTACGATTCATTTGGTGCTTTATTTGTGCGAAATTTTAATTCTTAAACCCATGATGAAAAAAATTGTATTCGGAATCGCAGTAGTGACTGCCTTTGGTTTTGCTTCCTGCAAAAAAGACTACACCTGTAAATGCACATTCAGCGACGGCAGCGTAATAAATGCCGAGCTTAAAAACGCGAAGAAGAAAGATGCGAAAAGCACTTGCGAATCGGCAGAGTCCACCTACAAAATTGCGGATTCGGGCGTAAAATGTGCGCTGTAAGTCTTTTTTAGGACAAATTTTTCTATTTATGGGGGGCAATCGCTCCCCTTTTTACCATGAAAAAGCTTTCTTTTCTGCTTCTTATCGGAAGCACAGCTACTTCCCTCAGTTACGGCATCCTGCTGTGTGCGCAACTTGATGCGCTCGAAATCCGTACCGCAGCGCTTACAGGTCCCGTTTGGCTGCTCATTCCCTGGGTTATTCGTCTGCTCATCGGTATGGTTTTTCTGGTTACGCTGAGTACGCTACTGCTACTTTTCCGGCCTTGTAAAAACTTCCTCCGTTTTTCTTTTTTCCTTTCTCTCCCCCTTCCGCTGCTTGATTTGCTTTACACCTCTCACCTAACTCCCGGTGTGCCAATCTTACCTGTGGTGCTATACCTCTTCGCCGGAATCCTCATCAGAATTTTTGCTTCGACCATACCCTCCTACTCTTTTTTAACCAAACGTTTTTCGCAAGCCGCACTATACCTCAGTACCACAGCCGCCCTTAGTCTCCCTTTTATCCTGAATCCCCTGCATCCCGAAGCGTTTCGCAGCTCCCCCCTATCACCCGTTACGCTGCCGCTTCATTCGTTAAAAGCCTATCTTCCCGAAAACATCAATCAGCCCTACCTTCTGTGCTTTTATACCCGCTCCTGCCCCCATTGTAAAAAAGCAGCGCAACGTATATACGCGACGCTCGAACCCAAGTTGCGAAAGCAGGTAATTGCCGTATTTGGCGGTAAAGCCGAAGGAGTTCAGGCTTTTTTTTCGCAAAGCGGAACCCATTTTACTTCCATCCAGCTTCCCGACTCTATGTTTTACGCATGGGCTGGGAACGCCTGGCCTTCCTTTATGCTGGTAAAAGACACATTGATGCTGCAACATTGGGACGGTCGCAGCTTCAACTACGCCGAGCTCAATCGTTTACCCTCCCTTTTGAGCGAATAAAAAACAGCGAATCCCGCGTCAATTGTGCCCGAATTTGATTTTAGTCAAAAAGCATCTGCTTTCGTAAGGTTTTCAATGAACCTTGGCGTAACTTTGGTGTACAGGCTAAAAAAAGAATGATTCGGTTCCTCTACCATAGCTTACTGTTGTGCTTCGGTGTACTCTTGCCTCAATGGCTGTTTGCCCAAAGCTACAATGAATCCAACCTGAATAACGTTCAGCAGCACTCCAATACGGTGCAAACAAACTCCTTCAATCAGGTAAACGCCACTTCGCGCTCGGTGTTATCGGTCGCCGAATACGAAAGTCAGCGGGTCAGTCTCAAGCTTCAGGTAGTGCTCACTCCGCTTAACGCGAAAGCCTGGGAAGATTATTACAAAGCAGAACGTTATAGCGCCTATACGCCTACCTCCAAAAAAATTTCGGGCGAAAAGCAACAGGAACTCGATCAGATTGTAGAAGAAATGGAGAAGCATGTAGCCGGTACTTATGAATATCACTTCGTGCGCTACCTCAATGGCAATCGCAATACCGAACTCTTCGCCGAGCTTCAGAAAGCCTACGCCTTGAATCCGAAAAGCCCCGAAGTAATTGACGAGTTGGTTATCTATTATGAGCTCACCGGCAATAAGGAACAAAAGCAGCTATTTTGCCGGAAGATGAAAGAGCACAACGAGTTTCCAAAAGAAGTGATGGAATACAGCTCCAATCTGCTGCGTTCGCTCGAAGCCAACGCGCTGCTGTTTACCCATGGCGAAACGGATACCTACCCTTCCTGGATATGGCAGGATGTGAATAAAGTACGTCCCGATGTAAAAATCCTTTACCTCGATTTGCTTGAAAAAGAAGAATACCGCACACGCGTGTTAAAGGAACTGGGTATTCAGGTGGAAGCTTCTATCGAAGTAAACCGCGCGGCATTTATGAACGAATTGGCCGAAAAAGTAAAACGCCCCGTTTATTTCTCGGCCACGCTGGCCCCCGATCTGCTGGCGCCGGTAAAAGACAAGCTCTATCCTACCGGACTGGCTATGCGCTACAGCATTGGTGATTACAACAATGTGGACGCATTAAAATACAACTGGGAAAAAACATTCAACCGTAAAAACCTGCTGAAAAAAATGCCTTTTGGCAGCTTGCAGGCAAGAATGAACCTGAATTATATACCCGGACTGCTTGTCTTAGCCGAAAGCTACCGGAATTCGGGCGAAAACGACAAAGCGAAACTGGCAGAGGAATTAGCCCTCAAGCTGGCCGGAGAAGCAGGAAAAGAGCAACAAGTGAGAAGCTACCTGAAGAAAAAACCATAATTAACTCACCTCTGCCGTTGATGGGGATTTTCGGGAAAAACTACAAGACCCGTAGCGATGAAGAATTGATGCAATGGCTTGCAAAAGGAGATCGTACAGCGTTCGAGCACCTGTACGAAAGGTATAGCAAGCTCATGGTAAACTACTTCTGCCGTATGCTTTGGAAGGATCGGGAAAAGGCACAGGATTTTATGCAGGATCTTTTCACGAAGCTGATCCATAAACCCGAGTTATACGATCCGTCGAGAAATTTCAAAACCTGGCTCTACAGCATTGCGCATAATATGTGTAAAAACGAATACCGGAAACAGGAAGTGCGTAAGCACAGCAACGGGCTTATCCATGATAATATGCCTGTACCTGATGCAGAGCCCGACAGCTCGGTCAGGCTGGATACCGCTATTTTTCAGGAAGCTTTGCAACGCGAGCTGGACACGCTCGAAGAGGTACAACGCACTACTTTCCTGATGCGCTATAAAATGGATTTGTCTATACGTGAAATTGCAGAAATCACGGAAACATCTGAAGGCACTGTAAAATCAAGGCTTTTTTACACGCTAAAAAAACTTTCGCAGAAATTAAAAATGTTCGACCCTAAATTATCGGGAGCTTATGAAAGCTGATTTCCCTCCTCCTCCCGGCGATATCGAATCGCTGCTTTGGCACAAATCGTTTGATATGCTTAGCGCTGACGAACGGGAATTGGTCTTGCAGCACGTAGATTCCGAAACCGAATACGAAAGTTTGCGTGCCACCTTGCTCCAAATACGTGCTTCTTTCGATGCAGAACCCGTGCTGGAGCCCGAATCATTTGTACGCGATTCGCTACTGGAGACTTTTTCCAAACAATATCCTTCTCAAAAAACAGGTCGGAGCTGGAAAGAATTGCTGTGGCCTTCCGGAAAAAATTTCTTCCTGACACCTGCCTTCCAGTTAACAGCCGTAGCATTCTTAGTAGCCGGTGCCGGATTTTGGCTACTGAACAACCATAGTCCCTCTGAAAGTATTTCTACTCCCACTGTAATCGTAGAACACCGCGAAACGACACAGCCAATTTTGCCTGCACCTCACTTATCTGCCGAAGTTGCAGATTCTGTCATCCCCGACGCTGAAAAAGAAACCCTGACAGCGGAAATAAAACCCGAAACATACCACGTTCCAGAAGAAGTGATTTCGCCTGCCGAAGTAATTATAAGCGAATCCGTTGCAATGGAAAAAAGTGATAAAAGGAACGCTTCGACCGAAGAAATCGCTTTTTCGCAAAGCGATGATTTATACTCGGCTCCTGTAGTAGATGAAGTAAAGCCTAAGGCTTCTCAGGGGAAGCTTGTACGCGAAAAAGAAGTGCTTTCTACTTCTGCGAAAAAAGAAGTCGCCCTCGATACCGACGGTTATAAACTGAAAGAGAAAGCGATTCAGGAACAGGAAAAAAACACAAAGGGAATTACGCTGGGCGAAAAACCGGAATTAATGGAGTTTCTGTTTACTTCGCTGTAAGCGGATTTAATTGACAAAATTCCATGACAAGCCGAAGCGCAACACGCGTTTTTGCATAGGATAATCCGGTGCTGTAAAGTAGGTACGATCCAAAAGTATTCCTTCGTTCAGGTGCGTCAGGGCTATAAAGCAACGTACCGCTCCTTTGATCCGCGATTCGAAAAAGAAATCGAAATAAGGATAATTACCTGTTTTTTTGCGGTCTTGCAAATAGAAACTGTTTAAGGCTGGCATATAGGCATTGGCATAATAAGCGCTAAACCAATTCACATCCATACCTATATTAAAAGGCATTCCCCAAGCCGAACCGGAGAAATAAAACGAAGAGCGAAGCAGCCATTCAGGGTACCGGAGCAGGCGGGTATTGCTCAGCTCACGCTGATAAACAAGCCTGTTGTTCCAATGCCACCGCTTCCCCAGGTTAAAATTCTTTTGCAAATCGAATTGCAGAAAATCGACCGGCGCAGCCGACTGCTGAAAAGTAACTGTAGAATCGAGGTAGATCAGTTGCGCATAACGGGTAAACGCTACTTTTGCACGCCAGTTTCCGGAAGTATGACCGGTGTACAGTGCCGAAGAAACTACAGAAGACGGATCAAATCTATTATCCCATTGAAAATGATTGCTTCGGTAAAAAAACTGATTAATAAAGGGTTGCTGACGAAAATAAGCCACTTCGGCACCTGCATTCCAAGTTGCCGTAAGTAACCTGATGTAGCGTGCATTGACCTGAGCATCTCCCTGGTGATAACCCGCCACAAAATAGCGCCCGTCGAGCGAAAGGTTCCATACCGAATCACGCTGCATGGCAAATGCCGCATACAAGGCATAAAGTGAAGTGGCGGTGTCTTTTTCCCGGTTGCGATAATCACCCCAGGTATGTTCCATTCCCGCCGACCAGGAGAATCGTTTTTCGGAATAGCGGAGTCCTACCCGATTCTGTATTCGTTTTACCGAAGCTCTATCAAGCGTACGGGTCGAGTCGTACCAAATTTGGGAGTAAAAATCGCGCGCACCAAAATCGGAATACTGCTGGTCCTGTGCTTCGTAGGCAGCAGAGTGTGTAAGCGCCAATCCATCGCTGCGGGTAGAGTCGTTGAAAAAGAGGAAATACTGTTGTTGTACAGCGGCTCTGAAATTGATAAAATAGTTGACGGCCTCACTCAGCCGCACCGGATACAACATGGGATTCGTGTATTGCCCGGCGGTGAAGGAAGAGTCGGAACGGAGTCCACCGTTTTCCTTGCGATTATAGCGTTCATATCCCACATCAAGCGCTATGCGATAACGTTGATTATGCGTAACAAACCAGGAACTGAGACTAATTCGATCATTATTGGAAGACTGGGAGAGGTATTGTCCTTCAGACTTCACTTTACGATAGCGCAGCGCTACGTTCCAGTATGAAGAAAGATTCTGTGTATGCAGCACGTTCAGGTGTTGTGCCTTGTTGGTACCAAGCGAATAATAAGCAGAGGTAAAAGGGAGTGCGGCGGTATAAAAAACGGGCGTTTCCTGTGGTTCGAAAAAGGAGGAAGTAAAAGGGGTAAAAACGGGTTGGGAATGTTGAAGTGGGAAAGTGCGGAGTCCGAGATTACCGAGATGCAGGGTACCAAATTCGGGGGTATCGCTCAGGTGGAAACCGTCGAGTGAGTCGGCATGACTTGGCGTAAAGCCGGAAAAAGGAGTGATGCTTTGTTGCAGACGGAGGGAGTCCCGCGACTGGCCAAAGAGCCATCCCGGAAGGAGTAGGAGCAGACAAAACAGAATCGCTTTCAATGTGGCCAAAGATGTGCGACAAGTATAAAAAGAAAAACCCCGTTCACCAAAGGCAAACGGGGTTTTTAAAAGTGGCGACGACATACTCTCCCAGGTGTAACCCTAGTACCATCTGCGCTGATGGGCTTAACTTCTCTGTTCGGAATGGGAAGAGGTGGACCCCATCGCAATAGTCACCGAAAACCATAATGCGAATAAAATATTGAAAGAGGATAAATTGAAAAGTCTGAAGAACAAAAACGGAACTTAAAAGCGTACGGGTAATTAGTATTGCTCGACTTTGACATTTCTGTCTTTACATCTACAACCTATCAACGTCATCATCTTTGACGACCCTTAAAAGAAGTCTCATCTCGAGGCAAGTTTCGCGCTTAGATGCTTTCAGCGCTTATCTTAACCGAACGTAGCTACCCTGCGATGCTGCTGGCGCCCCTAT
>CAYWRZ010000008.1:138180-187503 GCA_964460845.1 uncultured Weeksellaceae bacterium | reverse complement strand
CCGTGGTCAACGTGGGCGATAATGGCAATGTTACGGAGCTTTTGCATATAGAGGGTCTGCGGTTTTTTAAGGGCGCAAAGGTAAGTTTTTTATTTTTAGCAGTATGATGTGGGTGTTAAATAAAAAATGCGGTCCTGGAGAGAACCGCATCTGAGAAGAAGGCTTTTTATTCATGGGCAGGGCTGTGCAGGGCAGAATTAAGGCTTATCGGCGTTCCGATTTTCTTTCCATTGGCGCAGCACTTCGCCTTTAAAGCGCCTTTCGGCCGAATAGAGCTGGGAGACCTTACGGGCGGGCAATACCTCGCGGAACAGGATGTCGTATTTTTTCTCCAGATCCAGCTCTTGCTGGCGCAGGCTGAAATAGGCTTCGATAGATTTTTCGGCTTCGGTGTCGCTGAGCGACTCGGCTTTGTCTTTGATGCAGGTTTTCAACTGATGGCGCAGCGCTCTCATTTCCGCTTCGCGCTGGTTGAACAGGGGCCAAAATTTTTGCGCTTCTTCGGGAGTAAGCGAGAGTTCGGTTGTGATAAAGGCGATTCTTGCCGCCTCAAGTTTTTCCCTGCGATCTTCTTTACGGTCTTGTGTGCGATCCTGAGCGCTGAGGTTCAGGCAAAAAAGGGCAAGGAGCAGGAGTAAGCCGGTCTTTTTCATAAGGATCGGGATTTAAAACAGTTCGGTTAATTCGGCCAAATCCATTTCTTCGAGGATAAAGGCTTCTATTTCATCGTTATGGAGCGCCGAAAGGGAGCTATTCGGAAGATTTTCAGGTATTTCGGCAAATTCGGAAAGTTCGGCCAGCGAGAGCAGGGCAATTTCTTCCTGCACATAGCTATTCACTTCTTGCGAAGATACGTCTGCCAGCCCGGGCAGGGTGGACTGTTGCGGAGCCGTTACTGTATCGGGGCTTTGCAGCCATAAGAGGAGCGCCAGCCCGGCAGCTACGCCCGAAGGGATCCACCAAAGTCGGCTGATGCGGCGAAATAAGGGCGCTTTTTTTCGGGGCAGTTGCTCCTGCAGCGTGGCGGGGAACCTATCGAAGTAGGTTTCGGGTTCGGTAAAGGGTGTGGTCTTTTGCAGGCTGTAAAGAAGAGGCGCTTCTTCCGTTTTTTCGAGAATCTGATCCGGCAAACGCTCAAAATAAGCCTCTGGTGCCCTGAAAGGGCTGTGCTTTTTAAGTCCCGAAAGCAGGGGCGTAGCGCCATCGGGTGCTTCAGCGTCGTGAGGAGGTATGCCGGAGTGCGGATTCATGCGAGTTAGACGAAGATAGGTCGGATAAGTTTAATGACGGGTCAGGTATTCTTCAATTTTTTTTGCGGCGTGGTGGTAGCTGGCTTTTAGCGCACCTACCGAGGTGTGGAGAGCCTCGGCCATGTCTTCGTATTTCATTTCATCGTAATACCGTAGCTGGAACACCAAACGCTGCTTTTCGGGCAGGGTGAGCATGGCATCCTGTAGCTTACGCAGTATTTCTTCGGGCTCGGGATCGCCTTCGTGATCACCGCCGGTCGAAGGGTGCACAAATTGTTGTTCGAGCGATTGCTGCAGGTTACGGCGGCTTCTTTTCATAAAAGTAAGCGCTTCGTTGGTCGCGATGCGGTAAAGCCAGGTGTGCAGGCGTGCTTCTTCGCGAAATCCCGGCAGTCCTTTCCAGGCTTTGATAAAGGTATTTTGCAGCACGTCGTTGGTATCGTCGTGATCGATCAGGAGCCTGCGTATGGTGTAATAAAGTCGCCGCTGGTACTTGCGTACAATAAGGTTGAAGGCGTAATTGGGATTATCGCCCGAATGGAACAGGTCCAGCAGCTCTTTGTCTTCCTGATGTTCGCTCATGCAGATTAACCGGCAGAAACATTTATTTGCGTGCGATGGCACGTTCGGCCGCTCTGACGATGTCCGGCGTATCGAGTCCGTACTTTTTCATCAGATCTTCAGGTGTGCCGCTTTCGCCGAAGGTGTCTTTTACAGCCACCATTTCGAGGGGTACGGGATGGTGCAGTGCGAGTGTGGAGGCAATGCTTTCTCCCAGTCCACCGGCCATCTGGTGCTCTTCGGCGGTTACGCAGCATCCTGTTTTGCGCACCGAGTGTAAGACGGCGGCCACATCCAAAGGTTTAATCGTATGGATATTGATGATTTCGGGGTTAATGCCTTTTTCGAGCAGAATACGTCCGGCCTCGATGGCTTTCCAAACCAAATGCCCGGTAGCGAAAATGGTGATATCGATTCCTTCGTTGATTAGGAGCGCTTTACCGATTTCGAAGGGTAGGTTTTCGTCGGTGAAATTGGGCACTTTCGGTCGGCCGAAGCGCAGATAAACCGGGCCTTCATGTTGGGCGATGGCAATGGTAGCGGCTTTGGTCTGGTTAAAATCGCAGGGATTGATCACGGTCATGCCGGGCAGCATTTTCATCAGTCCGATGTCTTCCAAAATCTGGTGGGTAGCTCCGTCTTCGCCCAGTGTGAGCCCGGCGTGCGAGGCGCATATTTTCACGTTTTTTCCCGAATAGGCGATGCTTTGCCGGATTTGGTCATAGACACGTCCGGTCGAAAAGTTGGCAAAGGTGCCGGTGTAGGGGATTTTCCCTCCGATGGTCATCCCGGCGGCTATCCCCATCATATTGGCTTCGGCTATGCCTATCTGAAAAAAGCGGTCTGGAAATTCTTTTTCGAAGGCATCCATTTTCAGCGAGCCGGTCAGGTCGGCGCAAAGTGCGACCACATTGGGGTTTGTCCGTCCGAGCTCAAGCAGGCCTTCTCCGAACCCGCTGCGGGTGTCCTGTTGGTTTTTGATTGTAAACTTGTCCATCGTTGCTATAGGGATAAAACGGTTGTCTGGTTGGATTGAATCACAAATGATTTTTCGAACGAATAAAGGGTTCGTTCGGTGCGTTTGCTGCGGTACACAATTTTGTAGTGGCCGGGCTGAAGCGAAATAAACTGTTTTTTCTTTTCGTCCGAAATGTCGCAAACCCATTTCATTTCTCCTTTTTCTACCACAAACAGTGCTCCGTAGCCGGTGTAGGTGGTATTGAGATCGAGCGTACCCGGAAAAGGAATTTCGATGGTCGAAATAAGGCTTTGTTTTATTTCTACGTTAGCGATGTAAATGCGGGGAAGCGTAAGCACTTCCAAATCGTAGGTACCCACCAGGTATTTTTGCTTCTCCTGAAAAGACTGCACATGCAGGGTTTGCATCTCTTTGTGTTTCCGGACTATACATTTCACTTCTACCGGGTTTCGTCCGCTTCCGGTCATTTTGAGGTCGAGTATGCCCCTGGGGGTTTCGGCTTCTATGATATTGTGCTGTCCGGGAGTAAGGCGAATTCCTTTTTTCTCCACTTTGGGAAGCGTATGCACCACAAGGCGGTAGGTAATGAGGGGGTCGAGCTGCAGGGTATCGGGTCGTCTGTACCTATCGAGGGTATGGACATAGTTGTATTTTATGGCGCCTGTGCGGTTGTCGTAAAGCGTGTAGCTTACATTGGTTTCGGTCGGTTTGTTGGAAATATCGAGCAGGTCAATCTGCGCCGTGGTATTGTTGAGCGCTTCGCTTACTACCGTATTCAGCACATTGCGAAATACTTCTTCGTTAGCGGCATCAAATACGGTGCCGATACATTCGAGCGCTTTGAGGTAGTCGGCGTTGAGTCCTACTCCGATAATAAAGGGTTTGACGCTGATATTTTTTGAACGCAGGGCCCGGGCAATGGCACAGGGGTCTTCGTCGCAGGCTTCTATCCCGTCGGTGATAAGCACGATAATGTTGCGGCAGTTGTGGCATTCGGGAAAATCGCCGCCTGCTTTTTCGAGTGATCGGGCGATGGGGGTAGTGCCTTTGGGTACAACATGCCGTATCCAACCTTTGATGAGGTCATGGTTTTTTTCGGCAAAGGCGACTTCCAGCTTGGTGTCGTTACAATCTTGCTGTCCGGGAACCAGCGGGGTTTGGTGACCGTATATGCGCAGCGCCAGCTCCAGGTTGGGAATATGACGCAGGCTATCGACCGATTCTTGCAGGATGCGGCGTGCAATTTCGATACGGCTGCTCCCTTCCCAGGGGGCATTCATGCTGTTGGAAGCGTCGAAAATAAAGAGAATACGGGTGAGCGAGGTCTCGTTTTTCTGCGCAGAAGCTACCGGTATCAGGCCGGAAAATATCCACAGTATAATCAGTAACCTACGGCCCATATACAGCCTGTGTTTAATAATCGCCGAGCGTTTCTTCGAGCTGAGCGAGGGCTTTTTCCGTTTGTTCCGCATTGGGTGCCACGCCGTGCCATTTGTGCGAGCCCATCATGTAATCTACGCCCATACCCATTTCGGTAGTCATAATCAATACTATGGGTTTGCCTTTTCCGCTGAGGTTACGGGCATCGCGCAGTCCTTCGAGCACCTGAGTAATGTCGTTGCCGTTGGCGATAGTGAGTACTTCCCACCCGAACGCCAGCCATTTGGCGCGGATATCGCCGAGCGAAAGTACCTGATCCACATCACCGTCAATTTGCCGACCGTTGTAATCGATGGTGGCTATCAGGTTGTCCACTTTGCGGTGTGCGGCAAACATGGCGGCTTCCCATATTTGGCCTTCTTGCAGTTCGCCGTCGCCATGCAGGGTATAGACGAGGTGCGTATCCTGATTGAGCTTTTTGCTGAGTGCGGCGCCGATAGCGCAGGAAAGTCCCTGTCCGAGCGAGCCCGAAGCCATACGGATGCCGGGCAGGTGCTCGGCTGTGGCGGGGTGCCCCTGAAGGCGGGAGTCTATTTTACGGAAAGTAGCCAGCTCGGCGGGGTCAAAATACCCGCTACGCGCTAAGGCACTGTACCACACCGGAGAAATATGTCCGTTGGACAGGAAAAACAGGTCTTCTCCTTTGCCATCCATCGAAAAGGGCTGGGGATTATGGCGGAGAATATCGAAATACAGGGCGGTAAAAAATTCGGTGCATCCCAGCGAGCCTCCGGGGTGGCCACTTTGAACCGATGCAACCATTCGGACAATATCACGTCTGATCTGTGAACAGATCCTGTTAAGTTCTTCCACACGGGGCATAAGCAGATGAATTGGGTCTCAAAGGTAGCTTTTTTTGCACCGGGAGGCAGGTCAAATGTGGAAATTTTTTAAAAACTACGTAGCTTAGCTACACTACGCGTTCGACTACTACAACACTACGATAACTACGACAACTACACTCAACCACTAAATGAAAATCAAAAACTACCGCAATGAAAAAGTTACCAGGTATGCTGGCTGCCTTGTTTATGGCCGGAGCGGGCGCATCGTCTTATGCGCAGACGACCCAAACTACTGCTTATACTCCTGAAGAATACCAACGACTCAAAGCATCTGGAGATCTTCCGGCAGGTAATTTTATCATTTCCTTACCCGCCCCGGTAGAGGATACACCTTACGAACCTGCTCCCGCATCGCGAGACAGGGCTTCGGAGTGTGCCTGTTATGTAGAGCCCGATGTGACGTATTCCTTGGCCTTAAATCCCACCGACGACGGCTCCTCTTCGCTGATTAACCTGCCTTTCAGCTTTTGTTTCTATGGGGCAAACTATTCTTCGTTGTACATCAACAACAACGGGAATGTGTCTTTTGTAAATCCTTATTCTACCTATTCGGCCAGCGCTTTTCCCACGTCGAGCTTTATCATGGTGGCCCCTTTTTGGGCAGATGTGGATACACGCGGCGGAAACGGACAGGTGCGTTACAAGGTAACCCCCACGGCAATATATGTGAACTGGGTAAATGTAGGGTATTACGATACCCACGGCGATAAGCGCAATACGTTCCAGCTTATTCTTACCGACGGTACCGATCCGATAATAGGTGTGGGTAATAATGTGGCTTTTTGCTATAAGCAAATGCGATGGACCACCGGAGACGCCTCAAGCGGTTCAAACGGTTTCGGAGGTACACCGGCTACGGTAGGCGCTAATAGGGGTAACGGTACCGACTTTATTCAGTTCGGTCGTTTTGACCGCTCGGGTAGCTCCTATACGGGGCCTTTTGGTAATCCGGCGAGTGGAGTAGGTTGGCTTGAAAACGGTTCTTTTACCTTCAGCACCTGCGTGTCGGGGGCAAATATCGCACCTATTGTAGCGAATGTGTTTCCCAATTCGAGCAGCGGTAACGGCAGCAGTTGCGGCGATACACTCAGAATATGCGCCGAAGGCGATGAACTGTATTTCGGTGCGAGCTTTATTGCCCCCGAACAGGGGCAAACCATCAGCATTGCGGCCTCCGCACCCACACTTTCCAATTTTAATATCGTCAATTCTGCCAACGGTAGCATCACTATGCACGTAGAAGCTACTCCTGCCGACGCGGGGTATCACGTGGTTACGGTAGATGCGACCGACGACGGTACTCCTGCGCTGACCACCACGCTCAATTTTGTGATTTATGTCGATACGAACGGACTGAGCAATTTTAATCCTGTAATTACAGGGCCATCGGCTATTTGCGGCTCTAATGCGGCAGTGCTCGATGCAGGCGCCGGTTACGATCTTTATTATTGGAGTACGGGCGAAACCACCCAAACCTACAGCGCCAATGCAGGAGGAACCTATTACGTGACGGTAGAGCTTAACGGCTGCCTCAAATCGGTGAGCCATGATCTGGAAGTACATCCCTTACCTACACCGGCTATATTGGGAACGAATACCTATTGCGCGGCTGATAGCTACACGATATTAACCGGCTCGCCGGGATATGTCTCTTACGTATGGACCGTGAACGGAGTAACAGTGGGTACTTCTCAAACTATCAACGCTTCGGCCGGACTTTACACCCTTACGGTGACCGATGCCAACGGCTGTCAGGGTACTGTAAGCCGGGTGGTGTCTATTTCTCCGGGCGCTTCGGTAAACATTACAGGGAACACGTTTTTATGCAGTGGCGAATCGACTGTGCTTACCGCCAATGCTTACGGAGCTTCTAATTTCTTATGGAGCACCGGTGAAACTACCGCTTCCATTGTGGTGACTACCTCCGGCACTTATATCTGTACGGTAAGCTCTGCGGGCGCTTCTTGCACCGCTTCCGATACGCTGGTAGTGGTAGTGTCCAACCCTTTGGCCGATTTTAGTATGAGTCCCGCATCGCCGGTGGATATTAATACGACCATACAATTCACCGATCAATCCGGTACGGGTTCTTCGGATCCTATTCTGACCTGGAACTGGAATTTCGGAGATTCGATCCCCTCGGTTTCTTCTGCGCAAAACCCCACGCATCAGTACGACACACCCGGCGATTATTGGGTGACCTTGGTAGTATCGACCGGCTACGGTTGTCGCGATACGCTTACCCGATTGATAAGAGTGAGGGTGCCTGTGACCGTGCCGAATGTATTTTCTCCGGGTAATGCCGACGGCATCAACGATGTGTTTTATGTCGAAAGCCTCGAATATTATCCGAATACCCGACTGGAAGTGGTAAACCGCTGGGGACAAACGGTGTACAAAAGTGACAATTACCAAAACGACTGGAACGGTAAAAGCGAAGGCAAGCTTCTGTCGGGAGGCACCTATTATTACGTACTGACGTTTCACGACGGTGATGTCAAAACAGGTTCGGTCACCATCTTTGCAGAAAGATAATATCTTTGCAGCCTTCACTATTCCTGGAGGCTGAATTTATGGGACTAAAATGCGGAATAGTGGGCTTACCTAATGTAGGTAAGTCCACTTTGTTTAACTGCCTGTCGAACGGAAAAGCACAGGCGGCCAATTTTCCTTTTTGTACAATCGAACCCAACATAGGTGTTATCAATGTACCCGATACGCGTTTGGCCGAGCTCGAAAAGCTGGTCAAGCCCGAGCGTGTAGTGCCCACTACGGTCGAGATTGTGGATATCGCCGGACTGGTCAAAGGCGCCAGCAAAGGCGAAGGACTGGGTAACCAGTTTTTGGCCAACATTCGCGAAACCGACGCCATTCTCCACGTACTGCGCTGCTTCGACGATCCTAACGTGGTGCACGTGGACGGCTCCGTAAATCCGGTACGCGACAAAGAAGTAATAGATACCGAACTCCAGCTTAAAGATTTGGACAGCGTGCTGAAAGCCATACAAAAAGTAGAAAAGCAGGCCAAAACGGGCGGAGATAAAGACGCGAAGAAAAAATTTGAGGTGATGACCCTCGTAAAGGAACACCTTGAAAAAGGACTTTCGGTACGTGCGGCAGAATTGTCGCCCGAAGAATTTGCATTGCTCGATGAGCTGCAATTGCTTACCCGTAAACCCGTGCTTTATGTGTGCAACGTGGACGAAGCTTCGGTCAAATCGGGTAACGCGTATGTCGATCAGGTACGCGAGATGGCCAGTGCCGAAAATGCGGGCATCGTTATAATTACCGCTGCCATGGAAGCGGAAATTGCCGCGCTCGAAACGTATGAAGAACGCGAGCTGTTTTTAGCCGAAATGGGTGTCGAAGAAGCCGGCGTGAATAAGCTGATACGCGAAGCCTATTCGCTGCTCGAGCTGCAAACGTATTTTACAGCCGGTGTCAAAGAGGTACGTGCCTGGACGATTACCCGTGGTATGAGCGCCCCTCAGGCTGCCGGTGTGATCCATTCCGATTTTGAAAAAGGATTTATCAAAGCCGAAGTGATCAAATACGAAGATTTTCTCCGCCTCGGTTCGGAAGCTGCCTGCCGCGAAGCAGGAAAACTTTCGATAGAAGGAAAAGAATACATCGTACAGGACGGCGACATCATGCACTTCCGCTTTAACGTGTAAGCCCTTCGCTTATTTCAGCGCATTGCGGTTAAACAGAATATAGCCGAAGTTGAAAATAAGACTTATCGGTCGCGATTGCCCGGGATAATAGTTGAGCGAAAGGCTCGCAGGCCCGATAGGCGAGTGAAAAACGACCGAAGTGGAGGCGATGTAATAGCGTTTTTTCAAAGGACGACTATAATACGGCACATTGGCGCTATCGGCCAAAATCACACTCAGCGGTTGAAAAGCATACGCCTCTATCCGCCAGTCGAGGTTTTTCTGAAAATGTACGATAACCTGATGTCCCGCAGAGATGTATTGATACGCTCTGAAATCAGACATAAAAAGTGTACGCGATTCGGGGATGGGCTGATAGGCCGGCGATGCCAGTATGGTGGCGGTATAATTATGTAAAAAAGGCTGGAACGAATACACGGCTTCTGCCGCAACTCCCAATCTGAAAGCGCCTCGTTGCTTGTAATAATTTTGGTAAGAAAGCTTAAAGATGCCCCAGTTGTGCATGGCACGGGTAGTGTCGCGTATCAGCGAGGTAGAGCCAGGCACTGTCCGTTCGGCGGCATGCACAAAACGCCCACCGATATAGAGATAGCTTCCCTCATTGGCGTATTCTTTTTTGTTGAGTGTGCTGCGCTCAAAGAAAAATCCCGACGAGTACGTTTGTAGCCGCGTCTGGTCAGAAGTGTCGATCGAAAGGAAGTTTTCGGTTTGGTAATACTGATCCAATAAACGTGCATAGCGTGCATCTACTACTATTTTGCCTTTGTTGCCTACCGGAAGTCCTACGTTTATCCCCGAATATTGTTCCTGCTGAATGATGTAAGAAGGCCTGATATCTTCAAAAAAAGTAGCCAAACTCCGGAAATAATCCCAGCGCTGCAAGGTGTATTCGGGCTCGATGTAAAAAGGATAACGGCTCGACGGTTCGTAACGCACCGAGGCTTGCGCCGAAGCATAAAATTTACCGAAAGAAGATTGCCCTTTAAATGTCCAGGCCGATTTGCGCAGCAAATGAAATTGTAAGCCGACAAAACCGGTGTTGATCGGACGCGAAGAAAAATTTCCGCCAAACTCTACATTAAATTCCTTACTGGGCCTAATGTTCATAACCAGCCTGTGCTGCTCGGTGCTGTCGTCGTAAAAAGTACGTGGGTAAGCGAAACCTATTTTTTCGTCGCTCAATACTCTGAAATAACGCGGCTTCAGTTTTTCTACGGTTACCGATTTTTCATTCTTTTTGATCAGCGTTTTTTTGACAAAAAGCTGCTGGTTACGGTTAAGTCCGGTAATGTCAATTTCGTTGAATTCGAGTGGCCGGATTTTTTTTCTGAAACTGTCGCGACGTGCCTGTATCTCCGCTTTGCTGGTCAGCTCGGGAATCAGCGCTTTGATGGAATCGATGTTTTTTAACGTTTCCTCGTAACCCGATTCGATAGCCAGCGCAGCCGACTGAAAATCGAAGGTGCTGATCAGGCTCGGCGGCCGAATAATAATTCCGCTTTCACAATTGATATCGAAATCCTGCCGCGTTACGATCATCGTTTTGAGCTGCGACATCAGGTTTTCTTCATCGGGCGGAGTCATGGTATGCGACACGTTACTGCCGATGATCACCTCCGGGAAAAAATCGTCGTACATCACTCCCGCCGGAAAATTATTGTACAGGCCTCCGTCGAACAGCAGCTTGCCGTTGACCCGCAGCGGCTTGAAATAAAAAGGATACGACATCGAAGCGCGAATGGCTTCGTGTAATTGCCCTTGCTTAAACACGACCGATTTTTTATCCATAATGTCGGAAGCGATGCAACGAAAAGGCACAAACAAGCTGTCGAAATTATTCTTCGCCAGTGCCGTGGCGCCCGATAGGACGCTCATCATTTCAAAATCCATTAAGGCCGGCGAAACGAGGTTGGTGGGCAGTGAAGTTTGCAGGATAGAATCTTTCGAGAGTCGAACCGAGATCATCGAAGGATTGGGAGGGGGCTGCTTGAAATAAAATACATAACGGCTTTCGATTTTTCCCTGTGCCATTAACTGGAATTTTTCAGACTTGACCAAAGCCTCGATTTCTTCGGGCGAATAGCCGGCGGCATACAATCCACCCACCAGCGCACCTGCCGAGGTGCCGGTGATATAGTCTATCGGGATTCCGTTTTCCTCAAGGGCTTTCAGCACGCCGATATGCGCCAGTCCGGCTGCGCCGCCACCACTCAGCACAAGTCCTACTTTTTGCGCGCGAAGCGAAACCGGTGCGGCAAAACCACACAGTATGAGCAGTATGTAAAGTTTACGGATAATGAACTTCAGAATTTGTACAAATGTACATATCCTTTACCTAAATTAGCGCAAACCTGCGTTTCACCTTCATGTGGCCTAAATTTTTCAAACTGTTGCTTATTTCAGCCTTGTTGCTGATAAATGCTGCGCTTTACTACTTGTATTTCAAACCCGAAAGGCTTCATCATACGGCTTTTGTACCGGCCGATGCCTCGCTGGTTGTCAGTCTCAATACGCGTGGCCTCTCCGAAAAGCTGCTTTATACGGCTTTGTTCAGGGAACAGGAATTTTCGGCCTTGCTTGAACGCAAACAACCCGCTTCGTCACCCATGCAGTTGGGAAAGCTGGATAACGGGCTCAGGTTTTACGGCACGATTACCTTTTTTGTCCGTCCTTTGGCAACGGGAACGCTCAATGGCGTGTTGCTTGATGTGTCGGATCCCGCCCGGCTGGAGCGATTTCTGGCAGAGGAGGGCTATGAGCTAAGTATGCCTTTAGAAGGCATCCGCTTTGCTTCGGGTAATGGTAAATCTTCTTGCGTGGCTTTTACCGATGAGGTAGCTGTATGGCTCAACGCCAGGCCCGAACAGGAAGTGCGCCGTTTTGCTACAGAATTGCTTGCGCGTCCAAAAGGAGAAACGACACTGATTATACCTTCGGGGAGCGATCTTTATATACACAATACGTTTGATCCCGCTTCCAATCCGTTTTTTGAAAGTGGAACTTGTGCCCTTAGCTTCGGAGATACCAGCATTGTGCTCGACGGAAACTGGCAGGTTAGCTCAGGACAAGCCGCTCTGTTTACCGCCGCAGCGCAGCGCGACAGACCCGATCCCAATCTTTTCAAAGGCACGTTGCGCGTGCAGCTTCATGCCCGTCTTGCACCCTTGATGAGTAACCTGTTGCAACGCATTCCGGGTAAAGACAGCCTTTTTTTCCTGTCAGATACACTTGCAATGGCTTTGGGTGAAAAGCTGGTGTTTCAGCTCGAAAATGCAAAAGTCGAAAGAATAGAGCAGACACCGCCCGCCGGACGAACTACCCGCATATTACCCCGTTTTTATGCCCTGCTGGAAGTGGCCGATACGGCATTGCTTCATCAGCAGCTTCGTCGCGGAGTAGCAGAAGGGCAATTGCAGAAAGAACCTGCGCAGGGAGAATACACCTACCGGAAAGACGATTTTTATCTCGCGTTACGGGTATCTGCGAATGAGCTGACCCTGACCACCGGCGACACCTTTCCCGAAGGGCAACTTGCGACACAATTTTACGGTTTTCCCAACTGGATTTATTTCGATATCAGGCATTTTTTCCGCACCGTCGAAACACCTTCTTTTGCGACCGAAATGGCGCTCAGTTTTGTAAAAAGCCTTATCGATATTGAACGTGGATATTTTTATGTAGATAATGTTTCGTCAAATCAGGTGAGCTGGAAGGGGCATTTGTTGTACGCAGGGAACGCCGATCCGCTGATCCAAAGCTTGCGTTTCGCCGAAAAATTATCGGCTGTGTTTATGCCTGCAGCGCCTGAAGTAGTTGAGTAAAATAAGCCGGAGCACGGTATAGCCGCGAGCCGTACCAGGAAAAAAACTCTCCGTCCACCAGCAGAATAGTTGCCTTTGGAAAAATACTGCGCAGCGCATCTTTATGTTTTTCACCAAAAGGATAGGGCTCGGAAGAAAGCAGAACCAAATCAGGTTGTAGCGCCCGAAGCTGTGCTTCTTCGAGTACCGGGTATCGGGATTCGTTGACCACGTTTACAAAACCGCAGCGTTGCAGCATATCGTGTATAAACGTATCGTTCCCGGCGGCCATCCAGGGTTTTTTCCAAATCAGATATACTACTCGTAGCGGCTTTCCGGGCTTAAGTTTTGTGAAATTTTGAGCTATCCCTTCGGCCAATTGCTGCGCTTTTACCACAGTGTCTGTCAGTTTTCCGACTTCCCGAATCATAGTCAGCGCTTCATGAAGGGTATTGATATCGCTCATCCATACCGGAAATTCTTTTTCCAGCAATTCGATTTGGCTGCGCTCGTTTTCTTCTTTGTTGCCTATAATAAGATCGGGTTGCAGGGCACGTATTTTGTCGAAATGCAATTGCTTGGTACCGCCTATGCGCGGTGCTTTTCGAAATAATATTTCGGGGTGAATACAAAAACGGGTAATGCCCGCGATGCGATCGCCCAGCCCCAAATCCCAAAGCAGCTCTGTTTGCGAGGGTACCAGCGAGACTATACGTTGGGGTGCATTTTTGAGCACCACACTGCGTCCCATCTGGTCGGTGTATTCCATCTTAGCGAAGCGCTTTGAGGATGTCGTATTGGGTGATGATGAAGGTTTTGTCCGTTTTGAAATCACGCACTAATACGGCAGGATTTTCGGGGGTAATCATGGTGGCCAGCAGATCGACAGGGGTAGAAATATCGGCGAAAGGAAATGCGGGGAGCATAATCGATTCGACGGTTTGCTGTCTTATTTCGGGATTTTTGACGATTTCGCGATACAGGTGCGTTTCGCTGAGCGCCCCTACAATACGCTTGTTCAGCGTGACCGGAATTTGCGAGTAATTGTTGCGGCTCATTATCTCGAGCGCCTGTTCGACCGTTTCGGTGGCATCGAGTGTGGCGAGCTCCTGTTTGCCCCAGTTTACAATGTCTTTGGCCATTAATCCCGAACGATCGAGGAATCCTTTTTCGCGCATCCAGTCGTCGTTAAACATTTTACCGAGGTAACGCGAGCCGTGGTCGTGAAAAATAATAACCACTACATCACCTTCCTTAAAACGATCCTTGATCTGCATCAGTCCGGCCATGGCCGCACCGGCCGAGTTGCCCACCCAAATGCCTTCCTGCTTTACCACTTCGCGGGTATAAACGGCAGCGTCTTTGTCGGTTACTTTTTCGAAATGATCGATGATCGAAAAATCGACATTCTGCGGCAGAAAATCTTCGCCTATGCCTTCGGTGATGTAAGGGTAAATTTCGTTTTTATCGAAAATACCGGTTTCCTTGTATTTCTTAAATATCGAACCATAGGTGTCAATGCCGATAATCTGTACATCAGGGTTTTTCTCCTTGAGGTAACGCCCGGCACCGCATATCGTTCCACCTGTACCTACGCCTACCACGAGGTGCGTAATTTTACCGGCGGTTTGTTCCCATATTTCGGGGCCGGTGCTTTCGTAATGTGCCTGCGAATTAGACAGGTTGTCGTATTGGTTGGCTTTCCACGAATTAGGCACTTCTTTAACCAGCCTGGAGGAAACGGAGTAGTAAGAGCGAGGGTCTTCGGGATCCACGTTGGTCGGACATACAATTACTTCTGCTCCGAAGGCTTTCAGCGCATCTACCTTTTCTTTCGATTGCTTGTCGGTAGTGGTAAAAATACATTTGTAGCCTTTTACGATGGCGGCAATGGCCAATCCCATGCCCGTGTTGCCGCTGGTGCCTTCGATAATGGTGCTACCCGGTTTGAGCAGCCCGGCCTTTTCGGCGTCTTCGATCATCTTCAGGGCCATACGGTCTTTGATCGAATTACCCGGATTCACGGTTTCCACCTTGGCGAATACCTGCGCGGGAATGTCGCGCGTGATGCGGTTGAGCTTTACCAGCGGGGTATTGCCGATGGTTTCTAGTATGTTGTGGTAGTAGTTCATGCGAAAGAAGGTCAGAAAAGAGTGACAAAGTTAACCATATTCTCTGTGTTTTCAGGTAAAACGAATAGCTTTTACAGGCGATATGCGCGCTACCAAAAAGGCGGGTAAAAGCAGCGTTAGGAAACAGATACACAGGGTGCCTGCATTGAGCAGCAGCAGGTGGAAAATGTCGAGTCTTACCGGTACGAACGAAATAAAGTAAGTACTCTCGTCGAGCTGGAGTACCGAAGTGTAATGCTGTACCAGCACGAGCCCTACACCGACAAGGTTGCCGATCAGTAATCCGCGGCTTACCAGGAAAATGCCGTTCCAAATAAAAATGCGCCGCAGCAGGCGGTTGCCCGCGCCCATCGCTTTGAGCAGCCCTATCATTGAAGTGCGTTCGAGGATTAGCACCAGCAGGGTAGAGCACATGTTGATCAGCGAGACCACCAGCATCAGCACAAGGATAACCACTACATTCATGTCGAGCAGCTCCAGCCATTTGAACAGATCTTCGTACAGCTCGTGGATGGTTTGGGTGCGAAATTCGGGGGGGATGCTCCGGTACACAATCTCATCGGCCTTTTGCAATTGCGTCCAGTCGTGCAGCAGAATCTCAAATCCGCCGGTGTAATAGCTACCGCTTCCGCCCGAGGTACGTAAGTGAGTGGTCACGGTTAGTCCTTCGTAGCGATACACATACTGCGTATCGCCCTGTTGTTCGATAAGCGGCTCTTCCGTAAGCGAATACGGATGGCCTTCCTTTACGGCAGGCGAATAGCGGATATGCAGCCAGGCAGTATCGGGCAGCCATTGCGGAGTAGCAGCCTGCGTTTCCGAATAGGAGCCGTAAGGTTCGAAAGGGTCGGCCGAGGCAATGATTACCTGCACGCTGGTATCGGCGCCGGGCTCCAGCAAAAGGTAATTACGGGTGCCTGCTCCCCGGCCGAAATCATATACAAAGTTGCCTGTGCCACGCCCAAAGGCTTCGACCACGAGCTTTCCCTGATACGACTGCGGACGGATATACAGCGAAGCTTCAATGCCCCAGTGACTCAGGTAGCGAATATGCCGCAGGTCGATAAATACGAACTGGCGATCAAATTCTTCGAGTCCGGTGCTGTAAATACCGCATACCTCAAAGCGCATACGGAAGGGTTTGCCTTCGCGAATAAAATAACCCGACACGGTATCGCCCGTTTGCAGATCAAGCTTTCCGGCTATATCGGAAGAGATCAGCAGGTCTTCGTAACGCTTTGCCTGACCGCCCGTTTCGGGTACCCGCCCCGATACCAGGTTTTTTTGGAAAAAAGACCAGTCGTAATCGGAAGCCACACCCTTGGTCACTACGCCCTGTATTTCGCGCTGTACATTTCCGTCGGCCTGCGTTTTCTCCGATTGCAGCATGGCGGGTTTAAGCGCAAAAGCCTGAATGTTTTTGATTTCTTTTTCCTCTTTCAGCGAAGTATAAAATTCCTGATTGAGTAGAATGGGATCCGATTCGTTCGAAGGGTTGGCATCGAAATGGGTAATTTGAATATGCGCGCCAAAACCGATAACTTTATCGCGGATTTCCTGCTGAAAACCTGTGGCAATGGCCACAGAAACGATCATTGCAGTGACACCCAATGCAATGCTCAGTATCGACAGTTTGACGATAGGTTTTGAAAAACGAGGCTGTGTGCCTTCGTTTTTTAGCATACGTTTTGCTATGTAGAGACTAAGCTTCACTTACTGAAAACGAAATTATGCGACTCTTCCTGCGAAAATACACATCCCTTACGGGGAAAGAAAATAAATTTTGGTGCACGCTTCTGCTCGGATTTTTCCTCTTTCCGGCTTGCGCTTCGGGGCACGAGCCTGCGGTAAAAGCGGAGCCTGCCGTATCGGAAGAGACGCAAGCGGTGCCCGAAGTACAGACAGGCGCCGAACGATTGACCGAATACCTGCCATTGCTCGAAAAGAAAAGGGTGGCGGTTATCGCTAACCAGACTTCGCTCGTGAAGGGTGTGCACCTGGTCGATACCCTGCATTCGCTTGGGGTAAATATCGTAAAAGTATTTGCCCTGGAACACGGTTTTAGGGGCGAAGCCGAAGCCGGTGCGCATATTAACAACGAGAAGGATCCGCGTACGGGTATTCCTATCGTGTCGATTTACGGCAACAATAAAAAGCCCAAGCCGACCATGCTGCAGGATGTGGATCTGCTGCTCTTTGATATACAGGACGTGGGCGCACGTTTTTATACCTATATCTCGTCGTTGCACTACCTGATGGAAGCTGCTGCCGAAAACGGCAAGCTGCTTGTGGTACTTGACCGCCCCAATCCCAACGGTTTTTACGTAGATGGTCCGGTGCTCGATATGAAGCACAAGTCGTTTGTAGGAATGCACCCCGTGCCTGTGGTACACGGTATGACGGTAGGCGAATACGCGCAGATGATCAACGGGCAGGGCTGGCTGGCCAGTGGCGTAACCTGTGCGCTGAAGGTGATAACCTGTCTTAATTATACGCATTCCACCCTGTACGAGCTTCCGGTCAATCCTTCGCCCAATTTGGTGAACATGACTTCCATTTACCTGTATCCTTCCCTTTGTATTTTTGAAGGAACCACAGTGAGCATAGGCCGGGGTACGCCTTATCCTTTTCAGGTGGTGGGAATGCCGGAGTTTAAGAAAGGCGAGTTTACCTTTACACCGGTATCGGTGCCGGCGGCTAAAAATCCACCGCACAAAGACCTGCTTTGTACCGGTTACGATTTGCGGGGCGAAGAAAAAAAGATCCTTGAAACGAAAAAGCTCAACCTTTCCTGGCTGATAGAATTCTACCAGAATGCGCCCGACAAGCAAACGTTTTTTGAAAAAAGCAATATGTTCACCCTGCTTTCGGGTAGTGAGCTGCTGAAAAAGCAGTTGCAGCAAGGACTTGACGAAGAAGCGATAAGGGCTTCGTGGGAACCGGCACTGTCGGAGTTTAAAAAAATGCGTGCTTCTTACCTGCTTTATCCCGAATAGCGGGCATAAAAAATCCCCCAACTATCGTCGGGGGATTTCTGCGTCACAAACCTGTAAGGGTTAGTATTCGTCTTCGTTAAAGAAAAAGTCTTCTTTGGAAGGATAATCGGGCCAAATTTCCTCGATACTTTCATACACTTCACCTTCGTCTTCCATTTCCTGAAGGTTTTCCACCACTTCCATCGGTGCACCTGTACGTAGTGCAAAGTCAATGAGCTCATCTTTAGAAGCGGGCCATGGGGCATCTTCCAGGTAAGAGGCTAATTCGAGCGTCCAGTACATAACATTCCCCCTTTCTTGTTAATTTTCAAAAGTTACGCGAAAATAGATTTTTTGTTTTAAAATGCAACTAAAAAAATCGGGCAGTTATGACGGAATAAATGTTTGATTCACAGTTTTGTCGGAAACTTTTTCACATCCGGGGCTTCCAGGGTATCTCTTCGGCTCCATATTCGCGCATTAGTTCGCGCGAAAGTACGAACAGATAATCGGAAAGCCGGTTGAGGTAACGCAGCAAACGCTCGCTTACCGGTTCCTGACCCGCTAAATCGACGGTAAGCCTTTCGGCCCGACGACATACACAGCGGCTCACATGGCAGAACGACACGGCCGGATGTCCGCCCGGAAGCACGAAAGAGCGCATTTCAGGCAATTGACTATCCATTGCATCCATTTCTTTTTCCAACCTTTCGATATCGCCGTCTTCGAGTTCCGGAATTTTCATCTTTGATTTTTTCGGATCCGAAGCGAGTATAGCGCCTATGGTAAAGAGCCGATCCTGTATTTCACACAAAGTGTCCTGCTGGCTATGCCCCCGGGTATGGTCGCGGATAACCCCTAACCAGGAGTTAAGCTCATCGACCGTGCCGTAACATTCGATGCGCAGACTCGACTTGGGTACACGCGTACCACCAATGAGCGAGGTAAGCCCTTTGTCGCCGGTTTTGGTATATATTTTCATAGAAAAGACCTGTTAAAAATGAAAAACGAATATACGAAGAAGAAGCGGGCTCAGAAGCGCAGCACGAAATGGGCAGGATGCAGCTCCTGCTTCAGGAATACGATGCCGAGCTGAAAAAGATCAATGCTCGTACGTACACGCGGGTCTTTGCAAATAATTTCCCAGGCTTCTTCCATTTCGGCCGACCAATGTATGTCGTCGAACACCAGTATGGTGTCGTTATGGCTTTTGGCCATGCACCACTCAAAATAACGCAGTGTAGCTTCTTTTCGGTGATTGCCGTCTAACAGTACAAAATCGAGCCGCCCAATGGTGTCGAGCAACGGGGGAAGCTCCGTATCAAAATCGCCGGCTATCGATTGTATGTTTTTGACGTGCTGTGCCTCAAAATTTTCGAGCGCAATGTGGCGAATGGCTTTGCTTCCTTCGAGCGTGTAAACCGTGCCGCGCGGATTACCCGCCGCCAGATACAGCGACGTAACACCCAGCGAAGTGCCCAACTCGATAAGCGTTTCGGGCTTGAAAGAAGCTACTATGCGGTGCAGCAGCCAGGCGTATTTGCGACGCATTACCGAATAACGGGCAATGTCGCATACCCGCCTTGTGCCCGTCTTAAAAACGGTCGATCCCGCACCCTGATCCTCCACTTCCAACAGCCGTTTATCGCGCAAAAGCTGTTTTCGCAAAGGCTCGATTTTATCGTAAGCGTAAAAAGCGCCTTTATGGTTTTCAAGTATTTCGGTTACAAAGGCAAATACAAACGGAGAGTGTACCGCGTATTTGGTATTTGCCCCAATCCGGTAGTTGATGTACTTGAAAAAAGTGCTTAAGTTTCGCAAAGAAATGCCGGTATGAAAAAACTTACAGGTTTACTCTTTACAATTTTACTAAGTAAAATGGTATTTGCGCAGCAAAATCCCGAAAATATGGTATATCCCGTGGTATTGGTGATTCATGGCGGGGCGGGAGCCCTTACGCAAAGCACGATTAGCCCCGAACGTGAAAAAGCGTATCGGCTGGCGATGGACAAAGCGCTGGAAGCGGGTTATGCCATACTTGCCTCGGGAGGTACCAGTCTCGATGCGGTACAGAAGGCCGTGCAGGTGCTGGAAGATGATCCGCTGTTTAACGCAGGCAGAGGTTCGGTCTATACGGCTTCCGAAACGATAGAAATGGATGCGGCTATTATGGATGGTGCTTCGGGCAAAGCCGGGGCGGTGGCGGGCGTAAGCCGTATCAAAAATCCGGTGGCAGCGGCCCGGGCGGTAATGGATCATTCGCCACACGTGCTGCTGTCGGGAGAAGGAGCTGCGCAGTTTGCCGAAAAACACGGCGTCGAAACGGCCGACAGCGCTTATTTCGCCAATCCTGAAAGGCTGGATCAGCTACGCCGTATCCGGAAAAAGGAAGAAGCTGTGCTCGACCACGATGCCGATCAGGGAATGCAACCCGGTACAGATTCGGCCGACCATAAATACGGTACGGTGGGCGCAGTGGCGCTCGACCGCTATGGGAACCTGGCCGCCGCTACTTCGACCGGAGGAATGACCAACAAACGCTATGGACGTATAGGCGATTCTCCGCTCATCGGTGCGGGAACTTACGCCAACCGTAATTGCGCTATCTCCTGCACGGGGCATGGCGAATTTTTTATCCGCAACGTGGTGGCTTACGATGTGGCTGCTTTGCTGGAATATAAAAACCTGTCGCTCGATTCGGCGGCGCGGTATGTGATACACGAAAAGCTCGAAGCGCAGAACGGACGCGGAGGATTAATTGCCGTAGATAAATCCGGAAATATAACGATGCCCTTTAATACGGAAGGGATGTTCAGGGCCTATATCCGCACAGGTGGAGAAAAGCAGGTGTTTATTTACGGTGAAAAATGATTACTTGACCGGCGAAAAATCCTGGTTGCTTACCGGCGAAACCGAAGGCACGGTGATCTTGATATAAGGATGCCCCGACGACTGGTGGCAGCCGTTACAGGAAGTGGTAAACGTTTCGAAAGCCTGCTTAAAATCATGCTCCGGATTTTTCAGTTCGTTTTCCAGCCATTTTATTTGGTTTAACCCGAATACACGAATCAGCTCGCTGATATTGATTCCGTCTTCGACCACCCCTGCTTTTTCGATCGCTTCCATTTCTTCTTCCAGCTCATGCAGGTAAAATTCGACCAGCTCTTCGTTATTCGCCATACCGGCAAAATACAGCTTGGCGTGAAATTGCTGAATACGGTTCATGTAATGCACCAGCTCGATCTCTTCTTTTTCGGTTTTAACCGTGTGTGAAACGGCAGGTTTCGTTTTACCCGTTTCGGCGGCATGGCTCATGGCTTCGTCGAGTTTCGAAATTTTATAGAAAAGAAAAAGACAGCAGAAAGAAAGCAGCAGCACCAGCACAAGAAGCACCCTTTGCATATTCATAAGTATAAAAGATTAGCGGGTACAAGGTAGGCAGTTTAGTGCTAAAAACATAAGCCGGAGACCGTTTATAATCCCGTTTTTCGCCCCGTCTAAATCCTTATATTCGCAGGAAAAGTACAGCGTTTGAATCTATTCACTTCTTCAGACGAGCAACAACTGGCGGCACAGGGGCTTACGCTTCAGGAGGCCAAACGCCAGTTGGAACTTCTGCGCAGGGGCGTGGAACCGATCCGTTTGAACCGACCGGCCACAGTAGGCGACGGCATACTCTTGTTTTCCGAACAAGAAAAAAATGAGCTGCTGGCTTTGTACGAATCCGGCTCAGCGCGTTTTGATACGGTCAAATTTGTACCCGCCTCGGGCGCCGCAACCCGTATGTTTCAGGACCTGTTCCTGTTTCTCGACACCGGCGAGCTCAATCCCCGCGCGGCTCAGTTTCTGAAAGAATGGGAAAGCCTGCCTTTTGCCGACAGATTACGTGAACGTATCGGCACCGATACCTCGCCTTCGGCACTTTTTCGCGCCCTGCTCGATGCCTCCGGATTGGATTACGCTCGTATGCCTAAAGGACTCCTGCCTTTTCATTACTGGGAAGGAAAAAGCGTAACCCCTCTTGTATCGCATATTTATGAAGCGCAGGCTTATGCCGCACAACGCGATGGGACTACCGCGCTGCATTTTACTTTTTCACCTTCGCACCTTGAACCTGCCCGGCAGCAAGCGGCTCAATGCGCCGATGAAATAGAAGCGAAATGCCACAGAAAGACCCGTTTGCAATTCAGCACGCAGGCGGCCGATACCGATACGCTGGCCATAGATGCAGAGGGCAATCCTTTTCGCAAGGCCGACGGTACCTTGCTGTTCAGGCCCGGCGGACACGGATCGCTACTGCGTAACCTGCAACAAACTTCTGCCGATATTGTCTTTGTGCGGAATATCGATAATGTATTGCCGCCCCATCGGCAGGCCGAAACGATTTTTTACAAAAAGGTGCTCGGTGGACTCTTGCTTCACGTTATCGACGAACTATATCCGCTGATGGATCGCCTTCGGCACGGCGACATGGGAAGTGTGACACAGGCGCGTAATTTCCTTCAACGGTATTTTCCGCATCAATTGCTTCCGGACGAGCTTTCGACCGATGCCTTGTATGCACTTTTATACCGGCCTTTCAGAATATGTGGAATGGTGAAAAACGAAGGCCAGCCGGGTGGAGGACCTTTTTGGGTGGAAGATGAAAATGGCGGATTTTCGTTGCAGATTGTAGAAGCCTCGCAGGTAAGTCAGGAACCCGGGCAGCAAGCTTATCTAAGGCGTTCTACACATTTTAATCCGGTCGATATGGTGCTGATGCTGCGCGATCACCGTGGCAAAGCTTTTGAACTGTCCCGCTATTCCGATCCGAACACCGCATTTATCAGTGAAAAAAATCACGAAGGCCGTGCGTTGAAAGCCCTGGAACATCCCGGTTTATGGAACGGAGCAATGGCTCGCTGGCATACGCTTTTTGTAGAAATACCCATTACCGTATTTAATCCGGTGAAGACGGTCAACGATTTATTTAACCCGGCTCATTTAGGATAGAATGACAAGTGCAGAGGGAAAAAGCAGCAGTTTTACAGCCGGAATAACCGGCAATATCGGTGCGGGAAAATCGACCGTAGCGGGGATTTTTGCGAAAATGGGATTCCCGGTATTTTATTCGGACGAGGTGTCCAGGCATATACTGGCTTCCGATCCAGAGGTGCACCGCGAGCTCAGGAATCTTTTTGGCGAAGAAATATTTACCGAAGGGGAGCCTGATCGGAAGAAGCTGGCAGCGCGTGTATTTTCTGACTCCGAAAAGCTGGCTGCATTGAACGGATTGATGCACCCGCGCGTGAAAAACGCGTTTGAAGAATGGAAACGACAACAGTCACATTGGCTGCTGTTTCGCGAAGCGGCTATTCTGATAGAATCGGGGCTTTATACCGACCTCGACGAAATTGTGCTGGTAACTTGCCCCGAACCTGTTCGCATACAGCGCGTAGTGGCACGTGATGGGGTAAGCGAAGCACAGGTTGCCGATCGTATTCGCCATCAGATGCCCGAAGAAGAAAAAAAGAAATTTGCCACGTTTGTGATCGAAAATGACGGCACTCGTCTGCTGCTCCCACAGGTGCTGCAATTTCTGAAAGAAGCACGCCACCGCTATGAAAATTCTTAATGCCGACCAACTGCGTGAAGCCGATGCTTATACCATTGCGCATGAACCGATTGCTTCTGTCGATTTGATGGAACGTGCGGCCTTGCATGCTAACGACGCTATAGTTGAATATGCCCGCGAATGGCATACCGAACCCCGAAAACCGCTGTTCAGAATCTGTTGTGGACCGGGGAATAACGGGGGCGACGGACTGGCCATTGCACGTCACCTGCACCGCGCCGGATTTTCGGTAAGCGTATGGCTGCTGCGCGAAGAGAACCTGTCGCCCGATTGTGCGATCAACCTACAGCGACTTCGTGAATATGAAGTGCCGGTTTTGGGGTATGAAACAAGCGATTGGCAAGAGTGTGTGGCCGACGAAATACTGGTCGATGCACTGTTTGGTACCGGACTCAACCGTCCCTTAGAAGGTACCGCGCTCGATTTTATACAGCAGATTAACGCCGCAAAAAATCCTGTGATAAGTATCGATATGCCCAGCGGATTGCGCACTGAAGATAATTCAGGCAATACCTCTGCCGGGATAATTCGTGCTTCGGTGACGCTGACTTTTCAGACCCCCAAGCTGTCTTTCTTTTTTCCTGAAAACCATTTTTATACAGGGCATTGGCAGGTGTTAGACATCGGTTTGCACCGCGAATTTCTCGATCGCACCGATACGCCTTACCTGTATGTAAGCTCTTCTTTTGCGGCGGCGCAGTTGCAGCCCCGATCTCCTTTTTCGCATAAAGGAACCTACGGTCATGCTTTATTGTTGGCCGGTAGCAAGGGAAAAGCAGGTGCCGCAGTATTGGCTACGCGTGCCTGTTTGCGCAGCGGTGCCGGATTAGTGACCGCAGCTGTACCCGACTGTGCTTACGCGATTTTGCAGACTACTGCACCCGAAGCGATGGCCCTTACCGGATTGGGAGAGGATCTGCTCGAAACCTTGCCACCTGTCGAAAACTACGAGGCCATAGGTATTGGTCCCGGTATAGGAACGGAACTCGAAACGGGGCGATTGCTCAAATTGCTTATTCAGCAGACCCACTCGCCTTTGGTACTTGATGCCGATGCGCTGAACCTGCTGGCCGAAAATAAAACCTGGCTTTCCTTTTTGCCCGAAGGCAGCATTCTTACGCCGCATCCGGGAGAGTTTGCACGTTTGTTTGGAAAAACGAGCGACGGTTATGAGCAGCTTGAATTGCTTCGCGAATCGGCTTTCCGGTATCGTTGTTATATCGTGCTCAAAGGCGCTTATACGCGTATTGCAACGCCTGATCGGAAGGTGTATTTTAACAGTACCGGTAACCCGGGTATGGCTACAGGAGGCAGTGGCGATGTGCTTACCGGACTCATCACCGGCTTACGCGCACAGGGTTACGGTGCCGAAACGGCCGCTGTGCTGGGCGTATATCTGCACGGGCTGGCAGGCGATTTGGCAGCTTCCGAAAAGGGTATGGAAAGCCTTATTGCTTCCGATATTATTGAATATACGGGAGCCGCTTTTAGGAAATTGAACCGCTGAGAAAGTGCTTATTCGGCGTCGGCTTGCTGAGTAGCGGGCTGTGGCTGTAAGGTTCTTCCGGGATACACTTTTAATGCTTCGGCCAACACTTTTACGGCATTGTGCAGCGCGTCTTTGTGCAGCACATAGGCTAGTCTTACCTCACGACGACCAAGGCCCGGAGTGGCATAGAATCCGGTGGCGGGAGCCATCATTACGGTTTGGTTTTCGAACTCGAACTCTTCAAGCATCCACTGGCAAAATTTATCCGAATCGTCGATAGGCAGCTCGGCCATAGCGTAGAACGCACCGCCCGGCTTGGGGCAGCGTACCCCTTCGATACGGTTTAGTCCGTCGATTAGGATGTCGCGGCGTGCTACGTATTCTTTGCTTACTTCTTCAAAATATTCGGCAGGCGTTTCCAATGCAAATTCGGAAGCTAATTGTCCGAATGTTGGCGGACTCAGCCTTGCCTGTGCGAATTTCAATGCGGCGGCCATCACTTCTTTGTTGCGGGTGATCAGCGCACCTATGCGCGCACCGCACATGCTGTATCGTTTGGAGACCGAATCGACCAAAATCACATTGTTTTCGATTCCTTCGAGGTTGAGGGCCGAATAAGGTTGAGCGCCGTCGTAGCAAAACTCGCGGTACACTTCGTCGGAGAAGAGGAACAGATCGTGTTTTTTCACGATGTCGCGAAGTTGTTCGAGCTCGCTTTTCGAATAGAGGTACCCGGTAGGGTTACCCGGATTGCAGATCAGAATGCCTTTGGTGCGCGGCGTGATCAATTTTTCAAATGCCGAGATGGGAGGTAGCGCGTATCCGTTGTCGATAGAGGCGGTAACCGGTTTGATGGTGATGCCGGCGGTTACGGCAAATCCGTTATAATTGGCGTAAAAAGGTTCGGGGATAATCACTTCGTCGCCGGGATTGAGGCAGGTCATGAATCCGAATACGAGGGCTTCGGATCCACCTGTGGTGATCAGAATATCGCTCAACGAGAGAGAAATATCAAATTTTGCATAATAGCCGAGCAGTCCTTTGCGGTACGATTCGAATCCTGCACTGTGGCTGTATTCGACCACTTTCAGATCCAGCTTTTTCATTTTGTCGCGCACCACTTCGGGCGTTTCGATATCGGGTTGACCGATATTGAGATGATAGACGGTACGTCCTTTCCGTTTGGCTTCTTCGGCATAAGGAACCAATTTGCGGATAGGCGAAGCGGGCATCAGAGCGGCTTTCTGTGATATGGCAGGCATGGGCTGTGGTTTCGTTCAAAATAAGGGTAAGCCGCAAAGATCGGAAATTTGCCGGAATAAACGAAACCGTGTTGTCCTTTGTTTTTCAGGCTTTACAGCGAATGGAGGGGCGGTCAGGAATTATCTACCGTGATTTTAAAACGCAGCTTGTGCGGCGATTTGCGGGCGTTGGAATGTACTTCGAGGATGCGATCCTGGTAGCCTATTTTTCCTTTGGTGTCGAAACTGACCCGGATAATTCCTTTTTCGCCCGGGGGAATGGGGTCTTTGGGATATTCAAAAGTGGTGCAGGCGCATTGTACTTTGATAGCGGTAATCAGCAGCGGAGCTTTTCCGCTGTTGGTGAACTCGTACTGAAAACGTACCGTTTCACCTTCTTTCGCTTTGGCGAGCTTCAGGGTGCTGCGTAAAAAACTAAACTCCGCTTCCTGCGCGGGGGCAAGAGCGGAGCTTAGTGTCAAAACGATGAAAAGCAGCAGCTTCATTACAGAAGCGGATTATTGTCTTTCTACGGGAGCGCCCGGGCTGTCGGTTTTCACGGGAGCGCCGCCGTTTTCGGGAGCATCTACGTGGCCTTTGATGCGCAGCGTTTTGGTGGGCGATTCGCCGGCGTTAGATACTACAGTAACGGTTCTGTTGATGGGGCCAGAACGCTTGGTGTCGTATTTTACTTTGATGATGGCGCTTTCTCCGGGTTTAATCGGCGTTTTGGGCCATTCGGGCACGGTACAGCCGCAAGAGCCTCTTGCTTCGGAAATCACCAGGGGCGCGGTGCCGGTATTGGTGAATTTGAATTCGCATTCGCCGTTGGCGTTGATTTTGATGGTGCCGTAGTCGTGCACGTCTTTATCGAAAGAAATTTCGGGCGTGGGGGCAACAGCCTGTGCCTGAGCTCCGGTGCTTACTGCGAAAACACCCAGTAGCAATATTCCGAAAGAGAGGGCTAATTTTTTCATGAATCCGTATGTGTTAAAAGTTGAACAAGGGTTTACTTTCCAAATTTAAAAAGAGCGATTTTATTCTTCCGGTCTTTAACAAAACATTAACAAGGCTGTTTTCTGTCCGAAATACGGTCATAAGTTACCAAAATTTGTGCCTTTTTTGACCGTTGAAGTGTGGTACAGCGTGAAAAAAAGGATTATCGCCTTTCTACGGGAGCACCCGGGCTGTCGGTCTTCACAGGAGCACCGCCATTTTCGGGAGCCTCTACATTGCCTTTGATACGTAGCGTTTTGGTAGGCGATTCACCGGCGTTGGATATAATAGTTACGGTTCTGTTGATAGGTCCGGTGTGCTTGGTGTCGTACTTCACTTTGATAACCGCACTTTCTCCGGGTTTAATCGGTGTTTTGGGCCATTCGGGCACGGTACAGCCGCAAGAGCCTCTTGCTTCGGAAATCACCAGGGGTGCGGTGCCGGTATTGGTGAATTTGAACTCGGATTCACCGTTGGCGTTGATCTTAATATTGCCGTAGTCGTGCACGTCTTTATCGAAAGAAATTTCGGGTGTGGGGGCCACTGCTTGTGCCCGAGCTTCGGGGTTTATAGCGAAAACTCCCAGCAGCAATATTCCGAAAGAGAGGGCTAATTTCTTCATGAACCTGTATGGATTAAATGGGAAACGAAATTTTATTTCCTAAATCTACACACCTTGCCTTTGTGTTTTAAGTCTTTAACAAATCATTAACAGGGATAAATTTCCAAAAAACACTCACAAAAGCGGCCGGGAATAAAGTTCCTCCTTTTCGAAGCTTGGCTTCGTTTTATCCGTATAAAACCCCGGTAAATCCTCTTTTCTTTCTTTTTCTGCCTTCATCGGCGATGTTTATCCGACGCATCTGCGGGCATAATTATTAACTTTGGGGCTAAATTTTCCGCATTTCATGGAGCTACCCAAAAAATACGATCCGCAGCAAACTGAAGACAAATGGTACCGGCACTGGATGAGTCATGGCTTTTTCCGTTCCGTGCCCGACGAACGGGAGCCATACACCGTGGTGATTCCCCCGCCCAACGTGACCGGCGTGTTGCACATGGGGCACATGCTCAACAATACTATTCAGGATGTATTGGTACGCCGTGCGCGTATGCTGGGTAAAAACGCCCTTTGGGTACCGGGTACCGACCACGCTTCGATTGCCACCGAGGCTAAAGTGGTAAATAAGCTCCGCGAGCAGGGCATTCAGAAATCGGATCTTTCGCGCGACGAATTTTTGCAGCATGCCTGGGACTGGACCGAAAAGCACGGCGGCATTATCCTCGAACAGCTTAAAAAGCTGGGGGCTTCCTGCGACTGGGAACGTACCCGATTTACGATGGACGATGCCTATTCCCGCAGCGTGATCGACGTATTTATTGACCTTTACGAAAAAGGCAAAATATACCGTGGTGTGCGCATGATCAACTGGGATCCCTTAGCGCTTACCGCACTTTCTGACGAAGAGGTGATCCATAAGGAAGTAAACTCCAGGCTTTTTTATGTACGCTATAAAATTGAAGACAGCGAAGACGAGTGGGTGACTATTGCCACCACCCGTCCCGAAACTATCCTTGCCGATACGGCTGTATGTGTGCATCCCAACGATGAACGCTACAAACACCTAATTGGCCGTAAAGCCCTTATTCCCGTGGTAAACCGCGCGGTGCCCGTTATAGCCGACGAGTATATCGACATGGAATTCGGTACCGGATGCCTCAAGGTGACACCCGCTCACGATATCAACGACTATGAGCTGAGCATACGTCATAATCTCGAAGTAATTGATATTCTGAACGACAACGGTACCCTCAACGCACACGCGCTGCATTACGAAGGACAGGATCGTTTCCGTGTCCGCAAAGACATTGCCCGCGAGCTCGACGAACAGGGGTATCTCGTCAAAGTAGAAGATCATGTCAATAAAGTAGGATTTTCGGAACGCACCGATGCGGTGATAGAGCCCAAACTTTCGCTGCAATGGTTTGTCAGCATGCACGAATTGTCGCAGCCTGCGCTCGAAAATGTGATGAACGATACCATTCGTTTTTTTCCGCCGAAGTTTAAGAATACCTACCGACATTGGATGGAAAATATCAAAGACTGGTGTATTTCGCGCCAGCTTTGGTGGGGGCATCGTATTCCGGCGTTTTACTACGGCAACGGCTCGAACGATTTTGTGGTAGCGCGTACTGCCGCCGAAGCCCTTCCGCTGGCACAGGCCAAAAGTGGGAAAACCACCTTGACCGAAGCCGATCTGCGTCAGGACGAAGATGTACTCGATACCTGGTTCTCTTCCTGGCTGTGGCCTATCTCGGTATTCGACGGCTTATTGCCCGAAAACGATAAAAAAGAGCTGCAGTATTATTACCCGACCAACGATTTGGTAACGGCTCCCGAAATCATGTTTTTCTGGGTAGCCCGTATGATCATTGCAGGCTATGAATATACCGGAGAGCTTCCTTTCCGCAATGTATATTACACCGGTATTGTGCGTGATAAGCTTGGTCGAAAAATGTCGAAATCGCTGGGTAACTCTCCCGATCCACTCGACCTGATTGCCAAATACGGCGCCGATGGCGTGCGTGTGGGAATGCTGCTCAGCTCGCCTGCCGGTAACGATTTGCTGTTCGATAGCGCGCTGTGTGAGCAGGGACGTAATTTCAGCAACAAGGTATGGAACGCGTTCAGGCTGGTGAAGGGTTGGAATGTGGCGGTACAGGATCAGCCTCAGGCTAATAAGGTGGCTGCGCAATGGTTTTCGGCACGTTTCCAAAAACAGTTGCTGGCGATCAACGAGCATTTTGAGAAATTCCGTATTTCGGATGCGCTGATGGCGATGTACCGTCTTGTGTGGGACGATTTCTGCTCGGTGTATCTCGAAATGATAAAACCCGGTTTTGAGGCGCCCATCGATGCGGAGACCTACGAGACCACCGTTTCATTCTTCGAACAGTTGCTGCGCCTGATGCATCCTTTCATGCCTTTTATTTCGGAAGAAATTTGGTCGCTGCTGCGTGAACGCGAGGCGAAAGATTGCCTCATTGTGGCCCAATGGCCCGAAGCGGGCGGTACCGACGAAACGGTGCTGGAACGGTATGCCCTGGCCGAACAGGTTATTACGCAGGTACGCACGCTGCGCAACGAAAAAAATATCGCGCCGAAAATTAAACTGCATTTAGTAGCAATTACTGAAAACGGACACGATCGTTCGTTCGACGATCTGATTATAAAGCTTTGCAACCTAAGTCAGATCGAATACGGTCGCGAAGCGGTGCCCAATGCCTATACCTTTGTGGTAAAAGCGAACGAGTATTTTATTCCCTTCAACGAGCATATCGATGTGAAAGGAGAGCTGGATGCTATGCGTGCTGAGCTTGAGTATGCTCGCGGCTTTCTGCAAAGTGTGCTGAAAAAGCTGGAAAACGAACGTTTTGTCAACAGCGCGCCGGCCAATGTGGTGGCTATGGAGCGGCAGAAACAGGCCGATGCCGAAAGCAAGATCCGACTGCTCGAAGAGAAGATAGCTTCTCTTTCGGCTCCCGCGAAATAAAGTAAACGTGAAATCATAAAAAAACGCCCCGGTATTTATTGTCGGGGCGTTTTTCGTTTCAAGTAAAAATCAATATTCCAACAAACCGGCCAGTGCGGCGCTTACCTTTTCGGCATTGGGCAACATGGCGTTTTCGAGGGTGCTGTTGAGGGAAATGGCGGGCAGGTCGATAGCACCCAGTGTACGCACCGGAGCATCGAGCCAGGCAAAACATTCTTCCTGTATTTTTCCGCTGAGCGCCTGTGCGTAAGAACCGGTTACGGGCTCTTCGGTCAGTACAAGACAACGTCCGTTCTTTTTGACAGAAGCAAATACGGTTTCTTCATCGTAGGGAATGAGCGTGCGCAGATCGATAATTTCGATTTGTCCGGCGAAATTCCGGGCGGCATTTTTTGCCCAATATACGCCCATGCCGTAAGTGATAACGGTTAGCGCTTCTCCTTTGTTGACTTTTTCCGCCTCCGATTCCTGCACCACACGCGCTTTTCCGAAGGGAATTACATATTCTTCGTCGGGTTCGATGGTGCGGGCATCTTCCGTGCCTTTGAGCTTGCTCCAGTATAAGCCTTTATGCTCCAGCATCACCACGGGATTGGGGTCGTAATACGCCGATTTCATCAGTCCTTTCAGATCGGCTCCGGTAGAAGGATAGGCCACCTTTATGCCTTTGATGTTGCACACGACCGATTCTACACTCGAAGAGTGATACGGTCCGCCGCTGCCATACGCCCCGATAGGTACGCGCAGGATCATGCTGACGGGCCATTTGCCGTTAGAAAGGTAATTGGAACGCGATACTTCGGTGAAAAGCTGGTTCAGGCCCGGCCATATATAGTCGGCAAACTGCACTTCGACGATAGGTTTCAGTCCGGTAGCGCTCATGCCCACGGTGCTGCCTACGATAAAGGCTTCCTGAATGGGAGTATTGAATACACGTTCATCGCCGAATTGCTGGGCCAGGGTAGCGGCTTCGCGGAACACACCGCCGAGGCGGCGTCCTACATCCTGTCCGTAAAGCAGGCATTCTTTGTGCTTTTCCATCAGTTCGCGGATGGCAAAAAGCGCTGAATCGACCATGACGGTGGGCTGCTTACCGGCGGGCGAGCGTTCGCCTTTTTCTTCGGTAATGGGCGTAGGTGCAAAAACGTGGTTAAAAATATCTTCGGGTTGCGGATCTTCGGCTCTGAGGGCTTCCTGGTATTGTGCTTCTACAAACGTTTCGGCTTCGCGTACGATCTCGTCGAGCATAGTTTCGGTGATACCGCTTTCGATCAGTTGGCTGCGGAACAGGGGATAGGGGTCGCGCAGCGCTTGTTCTTCAAGGTCTTCGCGGTACCACTCTTTACGCACTCCTGAGGTATGGTGGTTGAGCAGGGGCACTTTGGCGTGTACCAAAAAGGGACGGCGTTCGCGGCGCATAGTTTCGATCACTTCCTGCAGCACGGTATAGCTTTCGATAAAATCGCTTCCGTTGATGCGGCGTACTTCGAGTCCTTTGAATCCACGGGCGTATTCCCAGGCTTCCTGTGCGCGTATTTCGCTGGCATGAGCCGAGATGTCCCATTCGTTATCCTGAATGAAATAGAGGATGGGTAGCTTACGCAGCACGGCCATTTGGAAAGCTTCGGCTACTTCACCTTCGGTGATAGAAGCATCGCCCAGTGAACAGACGGCGATAGGATTTTCGCCGCCGAAATCTTCGGCCAGTCCGGTTTGTTCTTTATACTGAATGCCCATTGCCACGCCGGTGGTCGGGATGGCTTGCATTCCGGTAGCCGACGATTGCATAGGGATTTTGGGCATATCGTCGCGGCGCAGCGAGGGATGACTGTAATAATGGCGTCCGCCCGAAAAAGGATCGTCGCGTTTGCCCAGCAGTTGAAGCATCAGCTCGTAAGGTGTCATTCCGATAGCCAGCAGGGTGGAATCGTCGCGGTAATAGGCTGAGAGAAAATCCTGTGGTTTGAGCTGAAGGCCCAGTGCCAATTGGACGGCTTCGTGTCCGCGTGAGGTGGCGTGCACGTATTTCGAGGTGATTTCCCGATTTTTTTCGTAGAGTTCGGCCATAGATTTGGCCGTGCATAAGAGCCGGAAGGCTTTCAACAGCACTTGTTCGTCGATCTGTGGCATGGCAGCGGTTTGTTTCAGGGTACCGGTCATGATACTACATTGTTATGATTCTGCAATATAGCAAAAAATACGGTTAAAATTTTGCGTATAGACCTGTTTTCGGTATATTATTCCGTGTTTTTGTTTCTTGCAAAATAATATTTCAATCCCCGGTGTTTTTGGCAGGAAATACCTAACAACTTACGGTTCTTTTGGGAGCGGAAGGATATCAGTTGACGCGGGGAACCACCCGGAGCTTGAGCTTGAGGAATTCGATTTCCTGCTTGTGCGACTCGATTTTATCCTGGTATTCTTTGAGTAGCGAATTGGCATTTTTGGAATTACCAAAGAAGCCGAGGTTGTTTTCGATACGGACTATTTCTTCCTGCAAACGGTTGATTTTGTCGCGGATGAAGAGGCGTTCTTTGTTGAGCAGCAGCGTAGCGTTATCTTGCTGTTTGAGGTTTTCGATTTTCGCTTTGAACAGGTTCATTTCTTTCTGCTGCGGATCGATTCCGGCGCTGGTATAAAGCTGATCCATAGCTTCGCGGAAGGCTTTTTGCAGCCTTTCACGTTCTTTTGCAGGTACGTTGCCTATAGCGGTATATTCTTTCGAAAGCGTTTCGAGCTGCTGCATGCGGGCTTCGTCTTCTCCTTCGATAACAGTTTGTGGCAGAGAAGCGATGAACGCTTCTTTTTTCTTCAGGTTTTCATCAAGTTGTAGATCCTGCGCGGCAAAAAATTCTTTTTTACGGTTAAAGAAATGGTCGCAGGCGGCACGAAATTGCAACCAAAGCTGGTGTTCGGCTTTTTTTCCGGCCGGCCCTGTGCGTTGCCATTCTTTTTGCAGGGTTATGAGTGCGTTCGCGCCTTCTTTCCAGTCGGTGCTGTTTTTGAGCGCTTCGGCTTGCTGTATAATTTCGAGCTTTCTCTTTTTATGGTCTTCAAACACGGATTTCAGCTCGCTGAAGAATTCTTTTTTTCTTTCAAAAAAACTGTCGCACACCTGACGGAACTGCTGCCATACTTTTTCATTGTCTTCGCGCGAAGCATAGCCCAGGGTTTTCCATTCGGCCTGAATGGTGAGTAATTCTTCGGTGGCTTTTTCCCAGTCTTTCTGATTTTCGAGCTGGCGTTCGCCGACAGCCGACGCTTTTTCTACCAGTATTTTTTTAGCCGCTAAAAATTCTTTTTGTTTTTTCACACGCTCTTCACGCAGTGCGGTGATTTTTTCCTGCACCAGCTTTACGGCTTCCCAATATTGGTTACGCAGCTCTTCCCAATTTTCTTTGTAGGTCGCTCCGACGTGATCCCAGTCTTTTTGCAGGAGACGGAGCGCGTTTTCGAGGTCTTTGGCATTGTCCGATCCGGCAAGCTCTTTCAGCTTTTCGATGATATCGCCTTTGAGACCGAGGTTTTTCTTCAGATCATTTTCGCGCAGTTCTTTGTAAATGTTCATGTTGTAATAAAACAACTCCGAAAGACGGCTGAACTCGCGTTGTATATCGTGATGCTTGTCGTAAGGTACGTTACCGATGTTTCTCCAGCGGTCTTTCAGATCGCTAAAGGATTGATAGGCTTTCCCTATGTTTTCTTCTTCGCTGATGATGCGGGTAAGCTCGGCCAAAATTTCTTCTTTTTCGCGCAGGTTTTGCTTTTCGCTGCCTGTACGCGATTTGCGGGCTTCTTCGCGGCGTTCATGGAATTGGCGTAGCGACTGACGAATGATTTCGATATGCTCTTCGTCAAGATCGGGATCGTTGTCAGCTCCGGTTCCTTCGATTTCTGCACGCACCGGTCTCGACTCCAATGCTTGTTGGAAAGTTTTGGACAGTTCGCTGACGGTAGCGCGGATTTCCTCCACGTTTTCATTTTTCAGCAATTCTTCCAATTGTGAACGTATCTCCGCGAAACTCATGCTTTACTTTGGTTTACCTTGTAAAAATATAAAAAAGCCCCGGAAAAAGCATCCGGGACTTTTCAGAACAGTAGGGCAAATATCGTTATTTTGATTTAAATGCGCGGATCGCATTTACCGTAAAATCGGACAGCACAAGTTTGCCACTCATTCCGGCTCTTTCGGTGAGCAGATCGTCCCAGTGCTCGGTGCCTTGCCAAAATACTTTTTTGAGCATTTCCATCGCTTCGGGGTTGGAGCTTGCCAAACGTTGTGCCAGTGTGGATACGGCTTCGTCGAGCTGTTCTACGCTGTCGAATACCTGCGTATAAAGCCCTTTTTGTGCCGCCCATTCGGCGCTTCTCCATTCGGTAGCATTGATAGCCAGCTCGCTCATGGCCGAAAGCCCGGTTTTGCGTTCTACCGCAGGCCCTACCACGAAGGGGCCAATGCCTACGGCCAGTTCAGAGAGCTTTATCGAAGCGCTGCTTACGGCCAGGCAGTAATCTACCGCGCTGGCTAGCCCTACGCCGCCGCCTACAGCTTTACCCTGTACGCGCCCTATAATGAACTTCGGACATTTTCGCATAGCATTGATTACCAGTGCGAATCCTGAAAAGAAGGTTTTTCCCGCGTCCAGATCACCGATAGCGATAAGCTCGTCGAACGAAGCACCGGCGCAAAATGCCTTTTCGCCGCCCGAACGCAGTATGATCACTTTTACTTCGGGGTTTTTTCCCGCTTCGGTGATGGTTTCGGCCAGTTTGCGAAGAAGCTTTCCCGGTAAGGAATTGCTCAGCGGATGGGAAAATTCGATGGTGGCGATGCCGTCTTTCAGTTGGGTTTCGACGGTGCCCTGTTCGGTTACGGATTGCATGCGTTTGGATTCAAAAATTGAGTTTATTTTTTCATTTCATGGCTGTGTTCCACTTTGCAAATTTGGCTGAGGTAACGGGTGTACCAACGCTTTTTGCCTTGCGTTTTGGCAGCACGATGCACTTCGTGCTCACGCCATTTTGAGATAGCTTCTTCAGTTTGCCAGTAAGAGATAAAAATTCCTTCGTGCCCTTGGCTGAGGCTTTCGTAACCGAGGAAACCTTCTTGTTGCATGGCCAAATCCAGCGTTTCCTTATCGGCTTGGGCATATCCTTCCAGATCGTCCGATTTTTCGGAGACAAAAATCACCGCGTAATAAGGCGGGGCGGGGATATGTCCATTTTTCCAAAAGCCCATTTTACGGTATTATGCCTGATTTAATTTTTTTACCATCGTCAGGATTGTGGCAATAGCTACGGTTTCACCGGTTTCGTCATAGACGTCCACCAAAAATTTCACGATACCTTTGGCAATATCGTTCTCATCGCGTTTTTCCTGATCGATTTTTTCCCTGACGGTAAATTTCACGCCGATGGTCATACCGGGATAAACGGGTTTGGTAAAGCGGCATTCGTCGAGTCCGTAGTTGAGCAGCACGGGGCCTTTTTTGGGATCGACAAAGAGTCCGGCGGCTTTTGAAAGCACGAAATATCCGTGTGCCACGCGTTGTTCGAAGATGGTGCCTTCGAGCGCCGTAGCGTCCATGTGGGCATAGAAATTATCGCCGCTTACGTTGGCAAAGTTGACGATGTCGGCTTCGCTTACGGTGTGCTTGTGCGTAAATACGGTATCGCCCACTTCGAGCTCTTCAAAATGTTTGCGGAAGGTATGTACCGAGCTTTCGGTGTATTCGGCACCCGGAATGAACTGCTTGCCGATGCGGGTCAGGGTAGTGGGGTGCCCTTGTATGGCGGTGCGTTGCAGGTAATGGAATACGCCGCGTTTGCCGCCCATTTCTTCTCCGCCCCCGGCGCGGCCGGGTCCACCGTGTACAAGCAGCGGCAAAGGTGAGCCGTGGCCTGTACTTTCTTTGGCTGATTTTTCGTTGAGAACCAAAATACGTCCGTGCCAGGCGGCGGCTTCGAGCACGTATTGACGTGCCAAATCATCGTTGGCCGTAACGATCGAAGAGACGAGCGAGCCTTTTCCTAACCGGGCCAAAGCTACGGCTTCGTCGATGTCTTTATAAGGCATAAGCGTGCTTACCGGGCCGAAAGCTTCCACCTCGTGGGCATCGAGCTTGCGGAAGGGATCGTCGTTGCGGAAGAGTACGGGAGGAAGGAAAGCTCCTTTTTCTTTGTTGGCGCCGCTTACTTCAAAATTTTCGAGATTACCGAATACGATTTCCTGGGTTTTGCGCAGCAGCTCGATTTTTTCGAGCACTTCTTTTACCTGTGCTTTTCCGGCCAGTGCGCCCATGCGTACGCCTTCCGTTTCGGGATTGCCTACTACGGTCGAGGCGAGTCGTTTGCCCAGGGCTATCTGCACGTCTTCGATCAGCTTTTCGGGTACCAGCAGGCGTCGAACCGCGGTACATTTTTGGCCGGCCTTGACGGTGATTTCGCGTGCGGCTTCTTTGATAAAAATATCGAATTCGGGGGTGCCGGGGCTGGCGTCTTCACCTAAGACCATCGCGTTGAGGCTGTCGGCTTCCATATTAAAAGGCACTGCTTCGGAGATAATGCGCGGATGTGCTTTGAGCATGCGGCCGGTATGAGCCGAGCCGGTAAAGGTGACTACGTCTTGTGAGCCTACGTGGTCGAGGAGTCCTTGTGCCGAACCGCAGATAAGCTGCAGTGCGCCTTCGGGCAGTATGCCTGAGGCGATGATGTCTCTGACGACCAATTCGGTGAGGAAAGCGGTAACCGTAGCGGGTTTCACTACAGCCGGCACACCGGCGAGGAAGTTGACTGCTATCTTTTCGAGCATACCCCAAATGGGGAAGTTGAAGGCGTTGATATGGATAGCAACCCCTTGTTTGGGCACGCAGATGTGGTGTCCGACGAAGGTGCCGTTTTTCGAGAGGCGTGCTATTTCTCCGTCGAGGTAAAAAGGCTCGTCGGGAAACTGGCGGCGCAGGCTGGCGTAGGCGAAGAGGTTGCCTATACCGCCTTCGATATCGATCCAGCTATCGCTGCGGGTGGCTCCGGTAGCGGTGCTGAGCTTATAGTAGCTTTCTTTGCGTTCGAGCAGATAGAGGGCCAGTGCTTTGAGCATACGTCCGCGTTCGTGGAAGGTCATTTTTCGCAGCGCGGGACTGCCTACCGTTCTTGCGTAGCGCAACATGGCCTCAAAATCGAGCCCTTTGCTACCTGCTTCGGCTATGGCTTCGCCGGTGATGGCGTGGTAGAGCGTTTGTCCGTCGCCTTCGCCGTCTATCCATCGGCCTGTGGCGTAGTTCTGAAGTTTCATAGGTACTTAATTAGTCATTTCCCTGAGGGGGCATAAAGTTATAAAAAATCGGGCGTGGGGCGATTTTGGGATAAAAAGGAATGTGTTAAGGGAAGCTCAGCTCAAACTCGGCTATGGACTTAGCGGTTATCCGATGGGCGGGGCTAAGGTGCGCCCGTTTACCTTCCAGCTTGGTCTGGTGAGATTTATATAGGCTGTGTCGATAAGGGAATGATTTGTTGTGATCGCTGGTAAGCATGGCTTGTAACCTGTTAGTTATAAACGCGGGTCGCTGATTTTCTTTTTGAGGCTATACTCCTTTTCTTTCCGGAACTATAGAGATGGTTTTTGCTAAAAATAAGTTTTGATGCTTCCTCAAATCAGGCTACTTCATTGCGGAATACCAATTGCGAAATTTTTCTTTTTTACGAAGGCATCAGATTGGGGTAAGTAGTGCTGTCAGGTAGCTTCTTTGTCTCCGATGATTTTTAAATCACGTTATTTCCTCTTTCTGAATGGCTTAAACAGGTTTTGACATAGAGGAAAGGTAAAGCAGTAACGTGAAGGCCGGCTAATTTTACTTGCTTTTCCTTCTTTTGGGAGCGCGCCGGTTTTGTGGCAATCTGCGATTCTATTTTTTACATAATTAGATGTTTTGAAAACTAAACGTCTTCTTTTTATTTCTTTTCAGCTTCGCATTCTGAATAGTTTTTTACTTTCGTTAGCTATTCAGCATCCTTTATAAGGGATAATGAGGTATTAAATTCTGGAAAAATGAAAATACGATTCGCTGTAGTGTGTGGTCTGCTTTTGTCGATAAGTACTTCTTCGCTTAAGGCGCAGGATCTCGACAGAATTATTCAGGGTTGGGGCTGGTTGTCGCTGGATCGTGCCGTGGGGCCGGTTACGGAATATACTTACACCCCAGCTACCGGACAGGTCAATACGGAGGCGATGCAGCTCCATGGGTACGGTGTGTTAGCCGGTATGTACGCGTTTCGCTATAATTTTTCAGAGCCCGACTCGGAAAAAGCATTCTCATTGTCGGTACAGCCTGCACTTTCGGTCGGGTTCTATTCCAACGCCGGAAGGTTTTATTTTAACCTTCCCGTAATGGCGGGCTGGGATTTTGGGGCGGGCTCTACCTACAACAGCAATGCAAACGTTGGCGGTTTTCTCAGGCTGGGCTTTGAATATAACGTGCTGCCCTTGCTGAAAGACATGTCGGACGTTGAAATATCACGCGAATATGCCACTTACGAAAACGGTCAGTATGAAATTCGTCGGGTCAGGGCCAAAACCTCTTTTCTCAATCCCTGTATAGGAGGCGGATTCCGCTATTGGAGCCGTAACAATGTGATGAAAGAAATAGGGCTTAAAGTAGGTTAAGGGTTTGGCAGTTCGGCTATCGGTGCGTTCAGCCCCCATCCTTTAACCGTGAAGCTTTCTTTCATTCGCTTTATCAATTATTAACCTTAGTCGTCGTATTCTTTCTCCGGGTGATTTTCGGCGCATTACCGGGTAATCTGCATTTGTGCATTAACTTCTATTTATCATGAAACGATCAGATCTGATTTTTGCTGCTTTTTTTGCCCTGATTTTTACCTTGTGCATTCCTTCCCTGACAGTAGCCCAACGTGTAAGAACCAATCCTGAACAAGCCGAAAAGTTGCGTGCCCTTTATCCCAAGCAGGATTTTGTGCTGCTGCGTAGCGAATCGCATTTTACCTTTGAGGTGCAGACCGCCAGGCAACGGAAAAAAGCTACCGTTTATCAGACAGGACTCACTTCGAAAGAAGAGCATGAAAATGAGCTTATCGCGCTGAAGCAAGAAGAATTCGCGGATGCCGTATTTTCCGATTCCGAATCAAAGGTAGAGCGTGTCTATTTATTGCCTCGTAAACCGTTGGATACAAAAACGGAAAAATATAAAAGCCAGGATTTTTTTCACCACGATATTTTCTATACGGTTTTTTCGCTCGGTGAGCTTAAAGAAAATCAGTACATGGGTTATCGCTATATCAAAACATACAACGATGCCAAGTACATGAGCTCCGTTTATTTTACCCAGGGGCATCCCGTGCTGGAGCGTAAGCTGGTGTTTGTCATTCCCGACTGGCTCGATATTGAGCTCAAAGAAATGAATTTTGAAGGTGTTTCCATTCTCCGTGAAGAAAAGGTAGATGCGGCACATAAAACCCGGCAGATTACCTATCTGATGAAGGATGTGCCTGCCTACAAACGCGAGCGCAGGGCACCTCATAATGCCCATTCCCTGCCGCATATCCTGATCTTGTACAAAAGCTATACGCATCAGGGCGAACGCCATACGATTTTTGAGACGACGCAGGATTTGTACAACTGGTACAAGATGCTGGTGGACGAGGTGGAGAACGATCCTTCGCGGCTACAGGAAATGGTGACGAAGCTTACCGAGGGCAAAACGGATGATTTTTCGCGCATCGAATCTATTTTTTATTGGGTGCAGGAAAACATACGCTACATCGCCTTCGAGCAGGGCATTATGGGCTATAAGCCCGAAGAAGCGCATACCGTATTTGCCAACCGTTACGGCGATTGTAAAGGCATGGCCAATCTGCTAAAGGAAATGCTGATTTTGGCCGGCTACGATGCCCGACTCACCTGGATAGGTACATCAGACTTACCCTACGATTATTCAACACCTTCTTTAGCGGTAGATAATCACATGATTTGTACGGTGATTCTGAACGGCCAGCACTATTACTTAGACGGGACCGAAGAATATATTGCCATCAACGACTACGCGTATCGGATACAGGGTCGTCCGGTGCTGATCGAAGACGGAGAAAATTACCTGTTGGATAAGGTGCCTTCTTTCGGCAAGGAGCGTAACCTGGTGACGGAGAAAATATCCCTTACGCTTAATCAGGACGTGATGAAGGGGAGATACACCTCTGCGTACAACGGCGAATACAAAACCGAATTGCAGCGTTTTTATGCATCTACCCGTACCGAACGTCGCGAAGAGACCATAAGAAGATTTCTTTCCTACAACGACAGGAACCTTTTTGTATCCAATATTCGTACTTCCGATTTCGCCGACAGGAAAGCCCCGCTCAAGATGGGCTTCGATTTCGACTTGCGCAATCAGGTTACCCAAACCGGCAAAGAAGTGTATGTCAATATCGATATGCAACGCCGTTATGCTGCTTCGATCATCGACGAGGAAAGGGTCAACGATTATGAATTTCGTTCGAAGCTTCTTTTTGAGACCGTAACCGATTTTGAGCTGCCTTCGGGATATTCGCTAGATTATCTTCCGGATGCTTACAGGTACGAGTCGCCCGAATTTTCTTTCGATCTTTCTTATACACACGAAGGGAATAAAATTATCTATCGGAGTGTAATTGCTATCGACGAGCCTATTCTGCGTAAACAGGATTTTCCACGATGGAACGAATGCATCAAAAAGCTGAACAAATTCTATAACGATCAGATTGTACTTGTAAAAGAATAAATGTTTTAATCACTTATGACAATGAATAAAAAAGCAATTTTAGCCGTACTTCTTTTCTTTTTCTGCTCGCTGGGGGTACCGGCTTCGGCTCAGCGAACTGCCCAAGACCGTATAGACGAAAAAGAGAAGCAAGAGGCAGAAGCACTCTTTAGCAGCGACCCCGATTTTAATGTAACCGATGTGCCTGAGAAATGGAAAGGAGAATCGGCAGTCATTCTTTACCAAAAAATGAATTACAACTACCTCAATGCTTCCTGGTTTAAGGGGGGCATCGATGGGAAAGAGGTAGTTCGCCGTCGCGTGAAGCTTCAGGATAAATCGGCGGTAGATGAATTTTCGACCTTTTATTTTTTGTCTTCGGTATCACCCTATGCCTGGGTACAAAATGAGGCTCATTATTTAGGGTATAGGATAGGCATACGCGTGATTAAGCCTTCCGGAAAAATCATAGAAGTAGATGTGTCGAAAGCGTCGGTAAGCGAAGGTGCCGTACCGCAGATTTACCGTTCCTTGTACACTGTTAACCGTAATCTGGTGTACAAAAAAGTAGCTGTTCCCGGCCTCGAAATCGGAGATATTATCGACTATTATTATATTTCGCCCCTGCTCGATGGGGCTTATTATTCAAGTACCCGGGAACTCGCCAAGCGAACCTATTCTTTCGATCCTTTTCTGTTTACCCTGGCCGGCACTTATCCTATCCTGAAGCAGAAAATCGAATTCAAGGTAGATCGCAACTACTATATCAGCTTTAATTCATACAATGGAGCTCCTTCTTTACAGGAAGGCGAGGCAGGTACCGATAGTAAGGGACGCGTAAAAGAACATGTGCAAACGTATTCGCTGGTGGACGAACACCGCGAAAAAATGACAAAGCAGATGTGGACCTACGGCTTTTTAGAAGTGCCTTTCCTCAAATTTCAGGTGGCTTATTCACCCAAACCTTCGTTAGCTTCTTATATGCTCAACTTCATACCGGGCGATCCCGATACGCCCCGCTCGAAAGTGAGCGAAGAGGAGATTAAAAAGCTGATTTTGCACAGGATGAACAACAAGCAGCTTAATACTATGGTAGAGAAACAATACCTGGGTAGTATCCTCGCTTATCTAAAGCTGTTTAAACACGAAACCGATCCTGAACAGATCGCCACACGCGCTTATGAGTACTTGCGTTATCAGTTGGGTAAGTCCACTTTTAGTTTTAGGGATAACGATTCGCGTATGGGAAGTTATGCCTTTACCACACTTATGCTGAAGCTCTGCAAAAAGAAAAAAATACCCTGCGAAATTTTTGTAGCTGTGCCCCGTTTCGTAGCTACGCTCGATGATGTATTGCTCGAATATGAATTGTTAACCGGCGTACGTATTAATGGAAAGCTTTGGCTGAGCAGTCCTTCGTATTTCAGCACTCCCGATGTGATTAACTCCAATTTTCAAGGCGCAGAAGTGCTGGTATTTCCATGGGCTAAAAAACCGGAGTTAGCAGCGCATACCCGTGTTCGGATTCCCGTTTCGGAAGCTTCGCAAAACAAAGTACGGTACCGTTTTACGCTACAGCCCGACGAGAACCTGGAATACCTCTCGGTGACGCGCGATATAGGTTATACCGGAAACTATAAAGAGGAAGTGACACCGCATTTCATTTATTGGGGCGATCTTTATGCGAACGAAACGGAAAAGCTCGCACTAAAAAAGTCGCGTGAGGATCGTAAAAGGGAGAAAGAGTATGCCAAATCGGAGCCTGAAAAGCGGAAGAAATTTGAAGAGAAACGTACCGAACGTATGAAGAAAAGCCTGGAGGCAGATTTTGATTTGAAAGAATATGAAGGGGTGGAGCTGTTAGGCTACGGGCGTTGGAAAGACGATGCCGAAATTTTACGCCGCGAAAAATTTACCGCCGAGAACCTGCTCAACAAAACCGGTCGCAACTATTCGCTAAACCTCGGTAAATTTGCAGGTGATCACCTCGCCCTCGATGCCGACGATCGCGCCGAGCGCATCTATAACATTCACATTGATTATCCCCGTACCATTTTGTCGGAGGTGGAGTTTTTGATTCCCGAAGGGTACGAGGTCGAAGGACTCGAAGAGTTTAACGTCGCTATCGACAATCCCAGCATGAAGCTGCGGTCGGAAGCCAGGGTCGAAGACGGGAAAATTGTGCTGTACGTCGAAAAAATGTATAAGAACAACTTCGACAAAAAAGAAACCTGGGATAACTATCTCCGCGTACTTAGCGCGGCCAGCGACCTGACCGAGAAGAAAGTCATATTGCGGAAAAAGGGCTGATTATAGTCGGAGTTTTGCTACCGGATTTACCCCGGGCCGTATTGTATGCGCGACTCGGGAGCCAATGCGCGACTTACTTTCCTGTTTTTCAGTGCTTTAATTTAGTGTGAGCAGGCTTTTTTTAATGCTGTAAATACTTTATTTTTGCATTATGAAAACGCAAAAAAAGAATAAACCACAAAATAAGCAGGTAACTGCCAAAGCTTTAGTGGATGCGTTAGTGACTAAAAAAGAGATCAAATCCCGCATTCAAAATGGGGAATCTTTACGAAAAGTCGCCGGGGAAAAAAATCTGAAAGTTGTCCTCCCCGTATAAAATCTATAAATCTACTAAAGGCGGTTATTATTCTTTTAAGACAAAGAATGAGATCACGTATCGCTGTTTTTTTACGCAGTCTAAAGGGGATAATGATCTTCTTGGACTGAAGTTGAAAAATCCGGTTTATTTTTTTCTATTTAATAAGAAAAAAAATAACGGTAACACCGCTTATGATCGCTTGGTAAGTATAACGGTGGCTCAACTGTTGACTCGTTTTTTTGAGAAAAACCCGAGAGCTATTATCGCTTATATATGTGAGAATTCAGATTCCAAGGCAATAAAAAGGCAATACTCTTTTGACAAATGGTTTAGGTCGAATAATGTAGCACCGAAGAAGACATTAATCAAAGGCGAAATATCAGGCGTGATTTACGCGGGTGTTATTGCAGTGGAGGGACATCCGGAGCTTAAAAAAATAAGGACCTATTTCCAGCAACAAGTAAAGGAAATTACCGAGGCGCAAAAATCCGGATCGGTTGAGATTATTCAATAATCGACCAAAGTGGGAAGCGATTCAAGGTTTATCTTCCTTCATCCCCAAACGTTCCGGACGTTGCCAGGCCCGCACGTAATCGACCTCGAACCAAGCAGGGAACTCGGCCCGCCCTTTTTGTAAGGCTTTATCGAACAGCACCGCATTGTTGACAATGATGTGCATGGGGTAACGAAACTCGCTGGTATCCTGTTTTACCTCGCGAATCAGCATATTGTCGAAATACCAGCGTATAGAGGTTTCGTCCCATTCGCAGCCATACACATGAAAATCGGCTGCCGGGTCGGGAATGATGTGCTTGGTTTCGTCCGAAATGCTTTTTTTACGTCCGGTCGAATCTTTCCAGTGGTAGTTGGAGCAGAGCCGTACCTGCGTATGACTGGTATAAAATTCGAAAATGTCGATTTCGGGAGGCCATGAATGCCTTGATACCAGCCAAAAAGCCGGCCAGGTAGAAACGCTCGAAGGAATTTTACAGCGTATTTCAAAATAGCCGTACTGCTGGTCGAATACTTTTGAATTGTCGAGAAAGCCAACGGCATAAGGAAAGGTCATTCCGTCGATAACGGTTGTGTCGGTTTTGACCGGCAGGCGTATGGTGGAGTCGGTAAATTCGAAGCAGTCGTCGCAATAATGTTGGTAAGGCAGTCCGGTATGATAGCGCAGCCCGTAGTACGGCAGCGTGCTCCATTTGCTTTCGTCGAGCTTGCCCGCGTTAAATTCGTCTGAAAAGGTCAGTACCCAGCCTTCTTTTTCGGGAGAATTGGGTGTGCCTGTCAGCTTGTGCGGACGAAAAGCCCAGGTGCGCGTGAGCGGCGTACAGGCCGTAAATAGTAAGGCCAGTAGCGCTATAAAAGGAAGTGCCGTTTTTTTCATATCAGCCTCTTAGCTTATCAAGTACGCGGTTAAGTTCTTTCGCTTCTTCGAGAGTAACGTTGTAGCTTCGGTAAAAGAAATTCTCCATTGCGGCAGAAACTTCTTCCAGCAATTGCCGACCTTTTGGAGTGAGTACAATGTCCACCTGCCTTCGGTTTTTCGGACAGGTATTGCGTTCTACCAGCTTTTTCTGGTAAAGCTTTTCGACTAATCGCGAGGTGTTCGACATTTTATCGATCATCCTTTCGGTAAGCAGCTTGAGCGGGGCAGGATGGGGGTGCTGACCACGCAGAATACGCAGGATGTTGAACTGCTGAGACGAAATGCCGTAAGGTTTAAACAGGGTGTTCATCTGTGTATTGAGCCACGATGCGGTAAACGTAATGTTTATGTGGGCTTTTTGGTATTCGCTCGAAAATTTTTTTTGCTTGATTTCGTCTTCAATTTTCATACCTGCAAAGGTAAAAAATATGAATACATGGTCAAATGTTGTATATACATAATTTTGCAGAAGAAAATAGATATTTTCTTTATTTTTAACTACATAGTTCACACTTATTATGAAGATAAAAAATTGTATTACAGGAGTTTTTTTCCTCCTTTTTTCGGGAAATGGAATAACGCTTTCCGCGCAGGAACAGGCTATAACACCCAAATCCAGGTCTTTTACTATTTCTGTAGGCGTGGGCACGCACGGCTGGATCAAAGATCAGATGCTCGAAAAGCGGTATTATACAGACTATGAAATAGATCGCAGGTGGACAAATCCTGTCCGGAGTGAGACTACGAGAGAATTGAATTATATGCTGATAGCGCGTTATGACCGAAATTCCTGGTATTATCGCATGAAGTTGGGATACAGTCCATTGCACCGAAAATTTGAAGGGGATTATTCCAGACCGGGAATCGCTGGTCCTGCTCGTCCGCCGGCTCCCCGTACGGTTTCGTATTCGCAGGAGATATGGACTTTGGCTCCCGGTGCCGGCTATACTTTCGGGCTTACCCGCTGGCTGTCGTTGCATACAGGGCTTGAGTTGCCCTTTGTTTTTCTCGGTTGGTCCAAACTCCAGCATGGTCCGGCGACCTACACTCCGGTAAATCGCGAATCTTCTTTTGTAAGCGGAATAGCACATGCGACAGGCCTTACGGCTAAATTACTGAAGAGCGGAAAACTCAATGCGTTTGTCGATGTATCGTATGGCGTTTTTATGTACGCTCAGCGATACAGCTATACCAGTCCTACAATGCCTGCAACGCAGGGCCGCCACTATCAATACTGGCTGTCTGTGCCGCAGTTTACTGCTGGATTGGGGTTTTCCTTCTGATTTTTCTTGATATAAAAATCAAAAAGAAAAAGCGGAACATCATGTTCCGCTTTTTTAGTCACAATAGATCTTTACACTTTCAGGACAGGCGGTTTTTATAGTCCTCATATTCAAATTTACGTACCAGTTTGAAACTACCATCGGCCTGTAAAATTCCTATGCCGGGATGTTTTACCCCGTTGAACAAGGTGGTTTTGACCATGGTGTAATGAATCATGTCTTCGAGAATGATCCTGTCACCGCTATGTAGCTCTTTTTCAAAACCGTATTCAAACATATAATCGCCCGAAAGGCAACTGGTGCCACCCAGTCTGTAAGCGTATAATCCGTTTTGGGGATCGTCGCTTGCGTGGCGGATGCGTGGGCGGTAAGGCATTTCGAGCGTGTCGGGCATGTGTGCGGTAAACGAAACGTCGAGCATAGCGGTTTTTACACCGTTATTTTCGACCACGTCTAACACGGTCGAGAGCAGGAATCCCGTTTGCCAGGCAAAAGCGCTGCCCGGTTCGAGAATCACATGCACATTGTATTTCGCTTTAAAGCGTTTTAAAATTTTAATCAGGTGATCTATGTCGTATCCTTCGCGGGTCATGAGATGCCCGCCGCCCATATTGACCCATTTGGCCTGGTGCAGCAGGTGACCGAATTTTTCTTCAAGCGCCTCCAGCGTTTTTTCGAGGGTGTAAGAATCGTTTTCGCAGAGCGCATGGAAATGGATCCCTTCTACGCCATCGGGAAGCGTATCGCCGAAATGTTCGCTTGTAATGCCCAGCCTCGAATTGGGTGAGCAGGGGTTGTACAGTTCGGTAGTCACTTCCGAATATTCGGGGTTGACACGTAATCCGCACGAAATACCGCGCGTCAGGGCCTTGTCTTTGTACCGCTCAAACTGGCTCAGCGAGTTGAAAGTGAGGTACGAGGAGTAGTCGAGCAGCTCGTCTATTTCGTCGGGCGCGATAGCGACACAATAGGTATGCGCCTTGGTTTTCATCTCTTCGTAGCAGAGTCGTGCTTCGAAAAGCGAGCTGGCCGTAGCGCCCTGTATGTATTCGCGTACAATCGGAAATGCGCTCCACATCGCAAATCCTTTAAAGGCAAGAATGATTTCTACTTCTGCATCGCGGCTTACCTTTTGGATAAGCGAAAGGTTTTTGCGCAGCAATTTTTCTTCGAGTACGAAGCAGGGAGAAGGAATGTGTGAAAAATCAGCGGCCATGAATCGGAGATAAAAAAGGAATTATTCAAAAAGAGCCGGGAAATAGCCCGGCTCTGTATTTCGGATAGAGAAGCAAATCAGTTCAGTTCAAGATCCACATTGTGCAGTTCGTGCCAGGGCAAGCCGTGCTTGTTGAGCATTTCCATGAAAGGATCCGGATTAAATTGCTCTACGTTCCAAACGCCTGCACTTTTCCATTCGCCTTTGAGGAACATCATGGCACCTATCATGGCGGGCACGCCTGTGGTGTAGGATACCGCCTGTGTGCCGGTTTCGCGGTAGGCATCTTCGTGCGAACAGTTGTTGTAGATGTAATAGGTTTTTTCTTTACCGTCTTTGATGCCACGGATACGGCAGCCGATAGAGGTTTCTCCTTTGTAGTTCTCACCCAAATCGCCGGGGTTGGGCAGCACCGCTTTCAGAAACTGAATAGGTACGATTTCGACACCTTCATACACGATAGGATCGATACGAGCCATGCCGATGTTTTGGATTACACGCAAGTGAGTGAGGTATTCCTGTCCGAAGGTCATCCAAAAGCGGGCGCGTTTAAGCGTAGGGAAATTTTTTGTGAGCGATTCCAGCTCTTCGTGGTAAATGAGATATGATTCGCGTGCGCCGATTTCCGGATAGTTCAGCGGCATGTGGATTTCGTGCGGTTCGGTCTCGATCCATTTTCCGTTTTCCCAGTATTTCCCTTTTTGGGTTACTTCGCGGATATTGATTTCGGGGTTGAAGTTAGTGGCAAAGGCTTTACCGTGATCACCGGCATTGCAATCGACAATGTCGAGGTAATGGATTTCGTCGAAATGATGCTTGGCGGCATAGGCGGTAAATACGCCGGTTACGCCGGGGTCGAAACCGCAGCCCAGAATAGCGGTCAGTCCGGCCTGCTTAAAGCGCTCCTGATAAGCCCACTGCCATTTGTATTCAAATTTGGCTTCGTCTTTAGGCTCGTAGTTGGCGGTATCGAGGTAATTTACTCCTGTCGCCAAACAGGCATCCATAATGGTCAGATCCTGATAGGGAAGCGCCAGGTTAAGCACCAGTTCGGGCTTGTGCTTTTTGAAAAGCGCTATCAGCTCTGCTACATCGTCGGCATCGACCTGATCGGTTTGGATGGTCACACCCAGCTTTTCTTTGATGTCGGCCGCAATTTTATCGCATTTCGACTTGGTACGGCTGGCCAGCACGATTTCGCTGAATACGTCGGTATTCATAGCGCATTTGTAGGTAGCTACCTGCCCCACGCCGCCTGCTCCGATGATAATTACTTTTCCCATTTCCTTATTAGTGTGTTTGATGTGGCAATATTCACAAATATAAGGGTAATCCGAATGAATTTACACACCCGGGGTGGAGGATTCTCATAAATTTAACACCGGCCTTCGACTTCGCTCAGGCCTCTATCGCGGACAAAAAAGAGTATGCAGCGCTCCACTTTTTGTAGGTTGTCTCCGTGGATTGAGCGTAGCCGAAATCC
>CAYWRZ010000008.1:63735-138080 GCA_964460845.1 uncultured Weeksellaceae bacterium | reverse complement strand
CAGGCCTCTATCGCGGACAAAAAAGAATGTGCAGCGCTCCACTTTTTGTAGGTTGTCTCCGTGGATTGAGCGTAGCCGAAATCCACTATCAATGCGGCCTTCGACTTCGCTCAGGCCTCTATCGCGGACAAAAAAGAATGTGCAGCGCTCCACTTTTTGTAGGTTGCCCCTGTGGATTGAGCGTAGCCGAAATCCACTATCGCTCCTGTCCCGAACGTATAGTCCTTCGCAACGATTCTATTTCCCGATCTTTTGCTTCCAGCTCTTGCTTGTTCATTTCCAATATGCGCTCGTACAGACGAATCAGCTTGTCGGGCTCGGCGGGTACTACAGGTGCCTCAAAGAGCTTCTTCTCGTCAAAGGACAGTATATCCTGTATATGTATGCCCAAAATATCCGCGATTTTATTCAGGTGGTCGATACGAATCCTGACCAAATCTTTTTCTATACGACTATAGCTCCGCTGCGAAATTTGCAACTGCGCGGCCATAAATTCCTGTGTATAATTACGGAATTCGCGGAGCTTGCATATTTTCCATCCAAGTTTCTTCATGAAAATAAAATTCATGATTTTGTTTCTCTTTATTGCATATCGAAGGGTATAAAAATAGACATTTGTCGCCTATTTTAAGCGCTATATGCCGCCTCATACTTTTCTGCCGATCTTATTTTTGGGCGTATCAATTCTGATTTTTATGCGCTACAGTTTTTTGACAGCGATTCACCGTTCGGAATATTGGTGGTCGTGAAATGCCTAAACAAAAACGGATGGGCATCGCCCATCCGTTTTCAAAATTCAAACGATGCTTAGAGATAATCGGAAGCAGCCGGACCTTCGTTGCAAAGCAGATCGACAATGCTCAGGTTAGCGATAAAACCATGACGTGTTTCAAATACCTGGGTATAAGGTTTTTCATGAAAAGCATCGCCAGGGTTGACACGCGGATCAAAAGCATCGCGGTAATCGGTTTTTACTGAAGGCTCTTTCTCATAAGCGCTTGTGACTAGTGTAGAAAGTGGGATGTCGAGCAGCTTACACACTTTTTCGTGCGCGGTACGGTTAAAATCGATCAGGTAAGTGTAGGGCTTGGCATACAGCGGCTCCAACTCGTTTTCGTAGTATTCGAAATAAGGTGAACGCCGATACGCCGATTCGAGCGAACGCCAGTGCAATTTTCGCCAGTCACTGCTATGATTGATTTTTACGTCCTTCATTACTTTGCGTTGTCCCTGTCCTTTTTCGACCGGTATGATCAGATCCAGCGCTCCGTTAGCGCCGTAAATGGAACAACGATTGCGGTATGTCTGCTTGGGATAATGTTCGTAAAGCTCTGTACAGACTTCTCCATATCGTTTTATAAGCTGGTAATAATAAAGGTTCCCGAGATACACCGAAGGAAGCAGAATCATAAGCGAAGAAAGAAATTAAGGGAATTTCGGAAACTTGCTGAAATCGGGCTTTCTCTTTTCAACGTATGCGTTTTTACCTTCTTTTGCTTCATCGCTTAGGTAGTAAAGCAGTGTGGCATTGCCCGCCAATTCCTGAATACCGGCTTGTCCGTCGAGCTCCGCATTAAAAGACGACTTAAGCATACGGATCGACAGCGGACTTTTTTCCATTATTTTTTCACTCCATTCTACTACGGTATCTTCTAATTGTTCGAAAGGCACAACGGTATTTACCAGCCCCATTTCGAGCGCTTGATGTGCATTATATTGCTCGCAGAGGTACCATATTTCACGTGCTTTTTTTTGTCCTACGCAACGCGCCAAATAAGAGGCGCCGAAACCACCGTCGAAGCTGCCTACGCGAGGGCCGGTTTGTCCGAAGATGGCATTTTCAGAAGCGATCGAAAGATCACATACCACGTGCAATACGTGTCCACCCCCGATGGCAAATCCGTTGACCATAGCAATGACTACCTTCGGAATGGAACGGATCATCTTCTGTAAATCGAGCACATTGAGACGCGGAATTTTATCGCCGCCTACATAGCCTCCGTGTCCGCGTACATTCTGATCGCCTCCCGAACAAAAAGCCTTGTCACCTTCTCCGGTTAACACGATAACCTGAACTTCAGGATTTTCACGGCATTCGTGCATGGCATCGATCATCTCATTTACTGTAAGCGGCGTAAAAGCGTTGCGGTAACGCGGCCGGTTGATGCTGATTTTGGCAATGCCGTTATAGAGCTGGAACTTTATCTCTTCGTATTCTTTCAGGGTGATCCATTCGCGTGAAGCCATAGTCGTTACTGTTTTTTTAGGTGTTCAAAATAGTCTTGCAGGATGCGTGCATTTTCTTCTGTGGGTGTGTGTATCTCCAATAAGGCCGGTTTGTCATGTGGCGCAAAAAAATCAGGCAATACATTCCTGAGCGAAGATCGGTCGTTTGCCGAAAAATAGTGTATTCCGAATGTTTTGCAGAGGTATTCGGCCGAATAAGTATGGCGTGTTTCAAATAATTGCTGTGTTTCTTCTTCGTTGGCAGGGCCTTCAATGATGCGGAATATACCGCCTCCGCCATTGTGTATGACGACGATACGAAAGGAAGATTTCAGATAATGGTTCCACAAGGCGTTCGAATCGTAGAAAAAACCGACATCGCCCGTAATCAGTACGGTAGGTTTTTCATTGATAAATGCTGATCCTGCCGCCGTACTGGTACAACCGTCTATTCCGCTGGTGCCACGATTGGCATGGTAGGTAAGTTGCGGCGAGGTACGGAAAAGCTGGGCGTAGCGCACCGGACTGCTGTTCGCCAGGTGCAGATCGCTTCCTTCGGGAATAGCATTCAGGATTTGATCAAAAGCATACAGATCCGAAAAAGGAACCTGGGCCAAAAATTCGCTATGCCGGCTGTCGGTTTCCCGGTCGCGCGTTTGCCAGCTTTCGTTATAGGCAGAAGAACGCGGGATAATTAGTGGACTCAGTCCTTTGAAAAAAGAGGCGGGCTTTACCGGTATGTTATGGGTAAGCGCCTGATAGGTATCGAGGTGTAGCACGTTCGGATCGATGTGCCAGTGTTGTTCAGGCGCGTAGTGGCGGAGAAATGCTTTTATTTTTTTGGAAATGACAGGTCCGCCCAAGGTAATTAGCAGATCGGGCCTGAACGAATCGCTTTCGGCAGCGCTTACAGTGGTGATAACCCGGTCTATGCAAGGGTTAAAACGCGTACTGTAAAGGTTGGAGGTGGTTTCGGTCAGTACGGCTACCGAAGGATCGGCGGCTATCTCGTGCAGCAGGGCGTTGAGCTCCGCATCGGGTTCGAGCAGTCCGCAGAGAATGAGCTTGCGGGAAAACCCGTTCCAATCGGCGGCCACCTGATTTAGCGTTTCGGCAGTAAGCTGCGTTTCGGTGGTGAGGGTTGCGGCTGCTTTTACTTCGAGGGGAGTGTCGCTTCGGCCGTAAAGTGGTTCCTGAAGCGGCACGTTGAGGTGTACCGGACCTTTACCCTGTAACAGCGTTTGGTCAAAGGCTTGTGCAGCGACACGAGTGACCAGCCATTGCTCTTCTTTTGTAATGGCTTCGCCGGGTATTTCGTAAGAGGCTTTGCTATAGTTGGAAAAAATATTGCGCTGGCGAATGGTTTGTCCGTCGGCCTGATCGACCCAGGCTACGGGGCGGTCGGCGGTAATCACCAGCAGCGGCACCTGCTGATAATAAGCTTCGGCTACGGCTGGCGCGTAATTAAGCACGGCGGTACCCGAAGTGCAGATGAGCGCTACGGGTTTTTGAAGTTGCTGCGCCATGCCGAGGGCGAAATAGGCAGCGCTTCTTTCGTCGTGAATAATCACACAACGTAGCGAAGGATGCCTGTAAAAGCTCAGTGAAAGCGGAGCATTACGCGAACCCGGACTCAATACCGCGTATTGCAATCCTTTGCATACCAATGTTTCGAGCAGCGCTTTAACGCCTTGTTTGTCGGAGAGCATGAATAATTTTTGCGGGGGCTAATTTCCGCAATTCTTCTGAAAAAAGCGGGATTACGGGCGATGATTTTCCCTTTTGTGGGATCTTACAGAAATTTCAGCAGCGTTTGGGCTTTGAGCTGTGTCTCTTCCCATTCTTTTTCGGGAACCGAGTCGAAGGTAATACCTCCGCCCGTATAAAGTTCGGTATGCGAAGGCGTAATTTTCATACAACGCAGGTTGACAAACAGATCCAATACCCCATTCTCGTCCGAATAGCCCAAAAATCCGGTATAAAGTCCACGTCGATGCGGTTCGTGGCGGCGTATAAAATCAATGGCTTCTGCCTTGGGAATTCCGGCTACGGCCGGCGTAGGCTGCAGGTCTTCGAGAAAAGCCCCGCTCTTGAAACCTTCGGGAAGACGAGCCGGGAAAAAGGTTTTGAGGTGAAGCACCTGTGCCGCTCTTACGGTTTGGGCCTGGCTTCTCTTGTAATCGCTTATTCCGTGCCGCAGCAAACATTCTTCGATGTAGTCGGCTACCCAGCGGTGTTCTTCCTGTTCTTTGGCGGTCCACTCGGCTTCAAGGGTATGATCGCCTTTCCATGCGCGCGTACCGGCCAGGGCCACTGTTTCCAAATTGTCGGGGTCAAGATGCAGCAGCAGTTCGGGTGTGGCTCCTGCCCAGCATCCTTCTTCGGGCAGGTTGAGCACATACACAAAAGCCTGAGGATAAGCCCCGGATAAGGCATCGAACAGTGCGGTTAACGCAAACTCAGGCTTGCGAGCTACACTTTGTACACGCGAAAGGGCCAGCTTACGAAAAGGCCCCTGCGTTGCTTCGACAAAAATCCGGCATAAGTCGAGGTATTCGGTAAGACTGAGTTGGGGTGCCGCATGGGCCAGTGGTGGGGCGCTGCCTGCCACCGGTATTGTGCCTGAAGTACGAAGCAGAAAACCCTCTTTTTCAGCAAAGGGAAAAGCCACAAAGCCCGCTTGTATTCGTTCCATATCGGCCAGACTGATCCTTTCGGCCACGCCGGTAGCTATGTGTACCTGCGATTCTCCCGGCAGGCGGAACAGGGCAAAGGCTGCGTCCGATTCGAGCGCCTCGGCAACGATGCGATAGTGTGCGGTGGTACTCATTTCTTTTTGGGCAGCACAAGTACGGTCAGGCGGCATACCGCTACCAGCTCTTCTTCTTCGTTAGTGACCTCGATGTTCCACACGTGCTGGGTGCGACCTGTGTGCACGGCAGTGGCTTTTCCGTACACGAAGCCGCTGCGTACCCCTTTGAGATGGTTGGCGTTGACTTCAATTCCGGTAATATGATATTCAGAAGGGTCGGCCAACAGGGTAGAGCCCATGCTGCCCAGCGTTTCGGCCAGTGCGGCGGTAGCGCCGCCGTGAAGTAGTCCGGCAGGCTGATGGGTGCGGTGATCGACGGGCATACGTCCGCAGATATACCCCGGGCGGGCTTCTGTATATTCGATGCCCAGCGCTTCCATAAGCGTATTGCGGTTGTACGCATTGAGCATTTCGGGGGTGGGGAAACTTGTCATGCCGCAAAGATAAGCCCAAACCCCGTCTTTTGACAGGCGGCTTTACCCGGGGAAACTCAAAACCGGGGTTGGCGGCTTAGGTAAATGCCTCTTTTGCCCGTATAGCAATACTTTCGGGAAAAAGGCGTACCTTTGCCCGATTCTTTTATTTAATACATAATATTCACATGAATGGTTTTGAACAGTTGGGTCTGAAAGACGAGTTAGTACGTGCAGTTACTGAACTTGGTTTTGAGAATCCGACACTTATCCAGCAACAAGCGATTCCTCTTTTAGTGGGCGAGGATACTGACCTTGTGGGCCTGGCTCAGACCGGCACCGGTAAAACCGCTGCTTTCGGTCTCCCTTTATTGCATAAAATTGATTTTTCTCTGCGCAACGCTCAGGCGTTGATCATTTGTCCTACCCGCGAGCTTTGCCTACAGATCGCGAGTGACCTTAAAGAATATTCACGTTTTTTCAAAGGCGCTTCCGTAGCCGCTATCTACGGTGGAGCCAGCATTGAGCAGCAAGCCCGCCAAATCAGGCAGGGAGCGCAGGTGGTAGTAGCTACCCCCGGTCGTCTGATCGACATGATCCAGCGCCGCATGGTGAACATTTCTGAAGTGAAAATCGTAGTGCTTGACGAAGCCGACGAGATGCTGAACATGGGCTTTAAAGAAGACATCGACGACATTCTTCATAATGTACCCGAAGAGCACCAAACCTGGTTGTTCTCGGCGACCATGCCCCGTGAAGTAGCATCCATTGCGCGTAACTACATGCACAACCCTAAGGAAGTTACCGTAGGGAACCAGAATTCGGGCGCGACCAACATCGAGCACCATTACTATTCCATCCGCGAGAAGGATCGGTATTTCGCACTGAAACGTGTGATTGATTACTATCCTGAAATTTTCGGAATTATTTTCTGCCGTACCCGTAAGGAAACGCAGGACATTGCCGAAAAGCTGATCAAAGACGGATACAATTGCGAAGCCCTGCACGGTGACCTGTCACAGGCGCAGCGCGATCAGGTAATGCGTAAGTTCCGTGAGCGTACGATTCGCCTGCTGTGCGCTACCGACGTAGCTGCCCGTGGTATCGACGTGAACGACATTTCGCACGTGATCAACTACAACCTGCCCGACGACATCGAGAACTACACCCACCGTAGTGGTCGTACCGCTCGCGCGGGTAAGTCGGGGCTCAGCCTCATTTTTGTCAACACCCGCGAGCAGTCGCGTATCAGGGATATAGAGCGCCAGATTAAATCTAAATTTATTCAGGCCAATATCCCGCACGGACAGGAAATTTGCGAAAAGCAACTTTTCTCGCTCATCGAAAAAATGCGCAACGTGTCGGTGAATGAAAGCGAAATTGCCCCTTTCCTGCCGCGTATCGAAGAAGAGCTGGCTTCTCTCTCCAAAGAAGAAATCATCAAGCGCTTCGTATCGGCCGAGTTTAACCGTTTCCTCAACTATTACCGCAACAGCGAAGACCTAAACGTGGCCGCTTCGGCTCCCCGCGACAGACGCGATCGCGGCGACAGACCCGATCGTCAGGAACGTGGTGGATACGATAACAGCGATTTCCAACGCTATTTCCTCAATATCGGGGAAATGGATCGCCTCAACAAAGGAATGCTGGTGCGTCTTATCTGCGATAATGCAGGGGTGTCGGGTAAAGACATCGGACGTATCGATATTCGTCGCGAATTCTCTTTCGTAGAGGTGAAATCCAGCATCGGTGCGCAGGTAACTCGTGCCATGAGCGGACTTTCGCTCGAAGAAAGCGGTCGTTCTATCCGTATGGAAGAAACCGACTCACGCGGTGGCGGCGGCGGTGGTGGAAAATCACACCGTGGCGGTTATGGCGGCGGTGGCGGATTCAGCCACAAGAAAAAGTTCCGTAAATCGTTTTCGAACGCAGGGTAAATTCCTGAAGTAACGATATCTCAAAGTCCTGATTCAGCATCAGGACTTTTTCTTTTTAATAAAGTCGCTTCTTTTTTCTCGAGGTGTGCAACAGCGGATTGCTTTGGCGCCGCGTTTTTCGCGTTAGCCGAACAGTTGTTTTAGTGTCTGGGATGCGATGAACATCTTTTTACTATCGGGTAATTTTATGAAATCGTATTTCTCGTAAAACCTTTCCGCTTCTGGGTCAATCGGGTCAACCACCACGGCGAAAGAGCCAATTTTTTTCGAACTTTCGTAGCTTCTTTTTAAGGCGTCTATTAATAGGAGTTTTCCGATTCCTTTTCCCTGGTAATTCTTGTCAATTGCCAGTCGGCCCAGTAAGGTAGCGGGGATCGAAACATAGGATTTAGGAAGCTTCTTCTGAATAGAAAGAGGGAAATTATTTAATGGGATGCTGTTGTTAGAGAGCGTGTAAAATCCTTGAATAGAATTTGTTTCTTTTTTTGCCCACACAAAACAAGCAGCTAATTTTCTTCTTACGTCTTGTCCTGCCTGATTTTTTAAATAAAAATTTAATATTTCTTTCCCACAATCAAAATCGTCCCGATTGTGCTTTTTATCCAAAAGTTCAATCATCAGGTTTATTTTGAAGCAGCGACAAAGGAATTGTAATCTTCTAAGGCTTTTTTTAAGGTTTTAGAAGGGGCTTTAGGATTGGTAACCGCTTCAAAAAAGAGATAGCTGTCTTTTTCAGAGGCAATAATTTGCTCTTTTTCTTTGATGATTTCTTTTGCTTTTTCTTGCGCGCTCAGTATAATAAAATCGGTAAGGTTTCTATATCCACCTAAAGAAGCCGCTTTCTCAAAGAATTCTTTTTGGTCTTTGGAAAGTCTTGCATCAAATCGGGCTTGTCCTTTTGTCATCACTTTAACTATAGGTGCAAATGTACGTATTTTTCCCGTACATATATTTTTTGTACGGAAATTTACCGTACAAACTATACCGAAATAAGTTTAGTGGAAATTATGGCCGTAATTCCTGTCGAGAGCGGAAAGCTTTTGAACGAAAGACAAAAGGGAAAACCGGCGAAACAGGCACAGACTCAAGGCGTACAATCGTAGCTAAGAATGGTGTCGCGGCTTTTGGAATAGCTCAGCACTTCTATACGACCGCTTTGGCGTAACGAAAACTCGAAGCACCAGGCCGAACTGTCGTTTTTGATTTCTTCCCACAATTCTAAATCACCGGAAAACTCATCTTTGGTGGGATCGTTGAGGGTATAAGGCGGACTGGAAAAGGAATTTTCTCCGAAAAATTGCTCAAGGCGCCAACGGATATACGCTTTTTCGCCCATTTCTTCTATGCGAGCCTTGTCGTCTAACAAGTCGCGGCTCCGTGCCTGACGCGCAAATAGCGTATCCTGATTCTGAGATACGATATAAAAAGACACTTGTGCGTTGGAGTAGTCCGAACCCGAAAGGATTAGAATGAACTGATCGGGCGCTGTCGAAGAAGAAAAGAGATGCGTGGCGATAAGCGTATCGTTCACTTCCGAGGCGACTGTCAGCGTGTCAGTGCCTTTCGGAACACTTTCTGTACCCCCGGATCGCTCTTTACAGGCTGCTAAGCCCGTTACGCAGAGCCACACCAAAATCGGTAGGCGAAGTCGTCTTTTCATTTTACCAAAATACGAAAAATAGCGCTACGGTAAAATACATGCCTTCGCGTTTAATCGGGTATTAAATTCACTTAATAACTCTATCGCCCCATTTATTTTTCAATACCTTAGTTGAACGACAAAAGGAATAATATTGTATTCTAAAATCTATCCTCCTATGCGTTCACCGTTTGTCTTCCGCTCCTCTTTTATCCTGGCGGTGCTTTTTCTGCTCAGCATGGCCTGTAGCCGCAGTATTCAAACCAAAATAGAGGTTGATCCGGCCTTCGGAGCCTATATCTCGGCTTATACGTCGGGTATTGTCTCGGGTCAATCTTCTGTTATCGTGAAGCTGGCTAACGATTACGAAAACAGTATTGACCCTCAGCAATCCGATGTGCGACCGCTTTTTCGCTTTACACCCGAATTGTCGGGTAAAACGTATTGGCTTGATGCACGAACTGTCGAATTCAGACCCGATGTGCCTATGCCGCTTAATACGGCTTATAAAGTCGATTTTGCCCTGGGCAAGCTGATGGAGGTGGAGAAAAAGTTTGAAGTGTTCAGCTTCGGCTTCAAAACACGTGAGCAAACATTGACGCTCTTTTTCGACGGACTCTCCACTTACGATCTGAGTAACCTGAGCCGTCAGAAAATAGAAGGTTACGCCCTGCTGGCCGAACCCGGCGATACGGCTTTATTGGCCAAATCGGTGCGCGCCATACAGAATGGGAAAGATCTCCACATGCGTTGGCAGCGGGAGTCGGACGAAAAACACCGCTTCGTGATCGAAAATATTACCCGTGGCGAAAAGCAGAGTACGGTCAAAATAAGCTGGACAGGGATGCTCTTAGGTGCTTCCGATAAAGGAGAAAGACATGTGGAAGTGCCTGCGCTCGGCGATTTTAAGGTAACCAATGTGCTGGTAAATCAGCAACCCGAGCAATACCTGATTATTCATTATTCAGACCCGCTGCTGGCCAATCAGTCTTTTAACGGACTGGTGGCGCTTACCGACACGGAGTATGGATCCCACACGCCTCAATTGAGCTTCGTGGCCGAAGGGCATAAGCTGATCGCCTATCCTTCGCGCCGTCAGGTAGGGGTCAAACAGGTACACATATTTAGAGGCGTACGCAATGTCATGGGCTATGCCTGCCCCGATGAAAAAAGCGTAGAAGTCGAGTTCGAAGAGCTGAAACCGGATGTAAGGCTGCTGGGGCAAGGCGTTATCATTCCTACCTCCGAAAAAGGAATGCTGTTTCCTTTCGAAGCGGTGAACCTCAAAGCCGTCGATGTGTCGGTGATGCGTATTTATGAAAATAACATCCTGCAATTTTTGCAGGTCAATACCATGTCGGGTACCAGCCAACTCAAAAGAGTGGGTCGGGACTTGATAAAAAAACGTATCGATCTCGATCCCGAAGGCAAGCTCAACCTGCACGACTGGAACCGTTTTTCGATCGATCTGTCGGCTTTAGTCGCCCCCGAACCCGGAGCGCTTTATCATGTAGAGCTTAAATTTAAACGTGAATATTCGGTGTATCGCTGTGGCGGAACGGCTCCCGATGAGGCTTCTATGACTTATCTCGAACCGGTTGAGCAAGGCAAAGAATGGACCGAAAAAGGCTGGGGAAGCAGCTACGGAGACTATTATTACGAATACGATGATTATTATTACGATTACGACGATTATGACTATCGTCAACGCGACAATCCCTGTCATAACACCTATTATTACGGCAAAGGCTTTTCACACAACGTGCTCATTTCCGACATAGGAATTATCGCCAAAGCCGGCGGAGATAAGGTGATGAATGTATATGTCAGCGATATCCGCAATACCTCGCCTATTCGCAACTGTACGCTCGAATTCTACGATTTTCAGCGGCAGCTTATCGGAAAAGCTTCGACCGACAATACAGGTTTCGCTTCCCTTCGGCTGGAGACCAAACCTTTTGCCGTAATTGCCAAACACGGGAACCAACGCGGATACCTTCGTCTTCGCGACGGAGAATCATTGTCGATGAGCAAATTTGATGTGGAAGGTGAAACGGTGCAGAATGGCGTAAAAGGATTTATTTACGCCGAACGCGGCGTGTGGCGTCCCGGCGATTCGCTGTACCTGTCGTTTATGCTCGAAGACAAGGAAAATCTTTTACCGGCTTCGCACCCTGTAACGATGGAGCTGCTCAATCCGCAGGGCGTGTCGGTACAGAAAATAGTGCGCACCAAACACGTCAACGGACTCTACGATTTCCGTACCGCTACACGTGCCGAAGCGCCTACGGGCTATTATACCGCCAAAGTAAATGTAGGTAACCGCGAGTTTACCAAAACCCTGCGCGTAGAAACTGTAAAGCCCAACCGACTGAAGCTGTATCTCGATTTCGGACGCGAAAAGCTTACTTCTCGCGATATTGATAAGCCGGTGAAGCTGGAAGCCAAATGGCTTCACGGAGCCGTGGCCCGTAACCTGAAAGCGCGGGTGGAAGTGTCCGTTTCACAGATTCCCACTACTTTCTCAGGCTATAAAGGATTTTCGTTCGACGATCCGACTCGCACTTTTCATAGTGAAGAACAGATCGTGTTTGAAGGCACGCTCGACGAAGAAGGCCGCACCCAATTCGATCCCCGTATCCATACCGGCGATGCCGCACCGGGTATGCTGCGCGCTTCTTTTACCACCCGCGTATTTGAAGAAAGCGGCGATTTCAGTATCGACCGCAGCTCTATCACTTACCTGCCTTATGCGGCTTTCGTAGGAATTAAAGTGCCCGAAGGCGATCAGTACAATGGTACGCTGGTTACCGACAAGGATCATACGGTAGAAATCGCCACGGTCGATGCAGATGGGAAACCCTTGTCGCGGCGTAATCTCGAAGTGAAAGTCTATCAAATCCGCTGGCGTTGGTGGTGGGATCACTACAACGAAGATTTATCGAGTTATATCGCCAATTACGGGGTAACTCCGCTGCTCGATACCCGCGTCAATACACAGGCCGGAAAAGGAAAATTTACGCTGCGTGTAAACCGTCCCTCCTGGGGTCGTTATCTCGTGTACGTCAAAGACCACGAAAGCGGTCACGCTACCGGACAGGTGGTGTATATCGACTGGCCTTCGTGGGCGAGAGCCAATCGTAAAGACAATGAGAATGCGAGCATGCTTAGCTTCTCTACCGATAAGGAAAAATATGCGCCGGGCGAAAAAGTGAAGCTGAGTTTTCCTTCTTCTTCCAAAGGCCGTGCGCTGGTCACAGTCGAGTCGGGTGTACGTGTGCTGCAACATTTTTGGGTCGAAACGACCGAAGGCGAAACCCATTTCGAATTTAACGCTACGGCCGATATGGCACCCAACGCATACATCAACGTAACGTTGCTACAACCGCACGAAGCGACGGCCAACGATTTACCCCTGCGCCTGTTCGGCGTGCTGCCGATACGGGTCGAAAATCCCGATTCGCACCTCGAACCGATTATTTCCATGCCCGAGGTAATAAGACCCGAAACCACCACACGGATTACCGTGCGCGAAACCAAGGGCAAACCGATGACTTACACATTGGCGATGGTCGATGAAGGATTGCTGGATCTTACCGCATTTAAAACCCCCGACCCCTGGAACCATTTCAACGCCCGCGAAGCCCTGGGTGTAAAAACATGGGATGTGTACGATATTGTAATGGGCAGCTTTGCCGCCCGTATCGACAAGATGCTGGCCATAGGCGGAGACGGTGAAGCGGCAGGGAAAAAAGGTGCCAAAGCCAACCGTTTTAAACCGATGGTGTATTTCGCCGGACCCTTCTCGCTCAAAGCCGGAGCCAGCGCTACGCACCAGGTAGAAATCCCCAATTATGTGGGTTCGGTGCGGGTAATGGTTGTAGCCGGAGAAAATGAGCGTTACGGACATGCGTCTAAAACGGTAGCCGTTCGCAATCCGCTGATGGTGCTGGGAACGCTGCCTCGCGTGTTAGGACCGGGCGAAACCGTACAGCTTCCGGTAAACGTGTTCGCGATGGAAAACCACGTCAAAGACGTGACCATAGAAATACAGCCCAACGAATTTCTGAAACCGAAAAACGGTACACGCCAGAAATTACATTTCTCAAAACCCGGCGACGAGGTAGTAAACTTTGAACTCGAGGTGGCCGAAAAGCTGGGCGTAGGAAAAGTAAAAATACTGGTGAGCAGTGGTAACGAAAAAGCGCGGCACGAAATCGAAATTGATGTGCGTGCTCCGAATCCGCCGGTGGCCGACGTGGTAGAAACGGTGTTAGAGCCGGGTAAAAGCTGGACACCTTCGGTTACTCTTCAGGGTATGCCGGGAACCAACAAGCTACGCATCGAGCTGTCGTCTATACCGCCGGTGAATCTTGGCGAGCGTCTTAAATACCTTATCACCTACCCGCACGGCTGTTTGGAGCAAACCACTTCGGGAGCGTTTCCGCAGCTTTTCCTTTCGGGAATTATGGAGCTCGACGCTTCGTTTAAACGTGAAATATCGGACAATATCAACGCAGCCTTGCGTCGTATCGAGCTTTTCCAGACTCCCGAGGGCGGATTCAGCTATTGGCCGGGCGAAACCGATAACAGCGAATGGGCGACCAATTACGCCGGTCATTTTATGCTCGAAGCCGAAGCCAAAGGCTATCGCTTACAATCTGCTTTGCGTGCAGGTTGGATCAAATACCAGCAAAAGATGGCACGTAACTGGCGTTCCGGACAACGAAGCGGAGCTTACGGAGCACACTACGATGATCTTACCCAGGCATACCGTCTTTATACACTAGCCCTGGCTAAAGCTCCCGAAACAGGTGCGATGAACAGGCTTCGCGAATCGGCCAACCTTTCGGTAGCTGCGCGCTGGAGATTAGCGGGAGCCTATCAGTTGGCAGGTCACGGAGAAGTGGCCGCAAAACTTATCGAAGGTGCAAGTACCAAAGTGCCGAAGTACACCGAGCTGTCTTATACCTTCGGGAACGATGTACGCGACAAAGCCATGATCCTTGAAGTGCTTAGTCTGATGAAGCAGCAGGCTAAAGCGCAGGCCTTGATGAAAGATATTGCGGCCGAGCTTAACAGCGATACATGGATGAGTACGCAAACCACCGCATACTGTCTTATCGCCATGAGCAAGTTTGTGGGCAGCTCGCCTATCGATAAGCAGATGAAATTCCGTTATGGCCTGCAGGGCGGACAGGAAGTTGCGCATACCACACAGGTGCCGGTGTTCCGCCGCGAGATAGATGCTTCGAAGCTTCGAAATAATGCCCGTTTTGTATTGAAAAACGAAGGAGCGGGTATAATGTATGCGAAGCTTGTATCGGAAGGTATTCCGGTGGTAGGCGACCAATCTTCCGCTGCCGATCATATCCGGCTGAGTGTAAGCTATCACACTCCTTCGGGGCATCCGCTTGATGTGACCGAGCTGGAACAGGGTACCGATTTTATCGCCGAAGTGGTGCTTACCAATCCCGGTACGCGCGGTTACCTGGCCGAGATGATTCTTGCGCAGATATTTCCCAGCGGATGGGAGATTCACAACCCGCGTATGGACGATCAGGCTGCCCCGTGGCAGGGCGATTTCCCCACCTATCAGGATATTCGCGACGACAGGGTTTATACCTATTTCAATGTGGCGGCTAACACTTCCAAAACGTTTCGTATCAGGCTGAGTGCGGCTTACCTTGGGCATTTTTACCTGCCTACCGTAAGCGTTGAGGCGATGTACGACAACAGCATTCACGCTCGTACGCCGGGCAAATGGGTGAAAGTGGTAAAGCCCGCATCGGGAATGGCGGCCGGGGATTGATTAGGTGAGTTGGATTCAGATAAGAGGGCTACGTCATTTCGTAACCCTCTTATTTCCCCCAAAAATAAAGGCTTATAGGCTTTATCTGATCCGAATGTTTATGCCTAATTGAAAAATAGGGTAAGAACGGCTAGTATAATTTTTTGTCAGATCGAATCCTAATCCGGTTTGTAGAAAGAGTCGCTGAATGCGTTCGTGAAATATATTGAGCGCAGCAAATCCGGTGTGCAGATTATATTCCAGGTGGTTTTTTGAAGGAGCGCCTATTTTCGTTTTCAGTTCGCTACCCGCGTATAAGGTCAACTTTTGGAGTGAGGGGGGCGCAGGAAAACTCCATCTTGAAAGCCCTCCCGAGATTCGGAAGTGAAGAAGTTGGTATTGAAATCGTAATGTACTGTATAAATTTAAACCGGTGTCAGTTCCTGCCAGTAGTGTGAAAAGCGCCTCTTTTAAAGTATAACTCAGACCAGCGCCGATGTAAGGTGTGAATGCCGACTGCTGGTAGTGAACACCGGTTTCGGCTATGATTGTAAATTGCTTGTAATTCTGTTTACCGTTAAGGTGAGAAGAGATTTTTAGCTTGCAGTCGGTATGTTCCTGCATTGATACGCAGCAATTCATTAGTCGGCTGACTGCATTCACATAAGTCGATTGAACAGGGAGTGAAGCGTAATAATAATGCTTTTTTTTTCGTCCTTTTCGTGTGGCCCAATGTAGTGGCTGATCTGCGTCGCAACCTATGTAGTAGTGATAGTCGGGGTTTACGTATTCGCGGGGAACTCTTACCACCACTTCTTTTTTATTGAAAAAAAGAGGCTTGAACTGAATATTTTGCATTATAGCGTGATCTACTTGCATACAAGTCGTGTGCTTTGTAAGTTGTGAGAAAGAAAAGAAGTCTTCGCTACAGACCGAACAGGGCGGATTACTGTATTTAAAGAGAAAAAATTGGTCAAAATCTTTTTGTGGAATCAGGGTTACATAACTTTTTTTGGCCCACCAAAGCTTACCGGTTTTTTCGCTACTCCACTTTATTCTTACCGGTTTAAATTGTCCGTTGGGAGTGAGAGAGCCCCTGAAATATTTTCGTGTGTCTTTTAAACTGAAATGATGGAGCGGCGCTTCTATTCTCACAAATGTATGTCCGCCCTTCATCACGGTGCTTACATGGCTCTGATGAAGTAAAGCATAATCGACATAAAAGCATCGCTCCCGCTTTGTGAAAAAGCCTTCTTCTTGAGATAGTGTGGTTTCTGAAGTGAAATAGAAAATTAGATCTACTCTTCGGTTTTTACTTTTATCGCCTTCTTTTTTTTCTCCTTCAGAAAAAACCCGGAAAAGTATTCCCGGAGGAAACTGTTTCAGGCAATAATCACGCACGTTTTTAGCACGTTTTTCGGAAAGAATCAGGTTCGCATTAAAATTTCCGGAAGAATCGGTGATTCCGATAAAATGCACAGAATCGACAGAAGTCAGATCGTAACGAGAGGAGAGAGAATGTAAAATTTCGAGTTGTTCAGTATTTAATTTTGAATGATTCACGTCAAAATACACGGATACGGTATCTTGTCCGTAGGCTTTTCCAAAAAGAAAAACTACGAGAATAATGAAACACAATCGATATCGAGCTGTTGCGGAGTGAGGCACCTTATCTATTCTTTTTCGAACGCATGGCTTTCAAATGCTTCAGTGTGGTATCGCTGGCCATGCTTTTGTATTCTTCCGATTCTATGGCATACAAGGCGATTTTTCCTTCCGAATTATAATGAATGCCCCATCCGTAGCGTTTGCCCAATGGAGAAGCGCGCAGGCAGGCTTGACCTTTTGAGAAAAAATGAGCTTCCTCTTCTTCGCGGCGCTGTGCCGGAATCTGATTTTTACGGGTATATAGTTCGAAAATCAGCTCGTCTGAAGTATAGCGATAAGGATGTGGCGCAATCAGCTCGAACTGCATAAAGGCTACGGTTTTTTGGCCGTTTTTTACCACAGGGATTTCCGCTTTCTGTACCGGACAGTCGTCTGCTATTTCGACAAAGGTGTCGGTATAATTGGTAGTATGCAGCGCCACGACACGTAGGAGTTAATTCAGGCAGGAGCCTGCTGAAAAGCGTACCATACGGCAATTAATTCGGCCACCGAAAGTTTCCCTTTGATGGTGAACAGCACGTCTGACGAGAGCCTTGAGCTTCCGCGGTAAAACTTTTTGTTAAACAAGGTGCCTAACAGGTTATGGTATTCGGCAGAAATTCCTTTGTACAGCTTATCGTCTTTAAATTGCATCACGACATCGCTTCGGAAAGAAGAATTTTTGTGAAATATATTTTCACCCTGTACATTGTAAAGTTGATCCGAAGAAAATGAATTGGCGCCCTGGTAGATATTTGCACCGGACACATGGCAGATAATGTCGTTGCGAAAAGAAGAGTTTTTTCGATATACTTTTCCTTCTTTGACTGTAAAAAGTAAATCGGAAGAAAACTGTGAGTTCCCTTTGTAGATACGGGTTTGTGCCTGTCCCGAATGGCTAATGAAACCAAAGCTGAGCAGCAGTATGCCAAGTAGAAACGTACGCATTTTAAGAAAAATTTACGTGTTCAAGGTACAAAAAATAGCCTTTCTTTGGCTTGTATAGGCCGAAGAATTTCGCTTATCGTATGCGCGTTTCTTTTTGGTAATAAGACCGGAGAATCAGTTTACTTCTTCCAGATAAGAATCATTATCAATGCGTGTAGTATGGAATAAAGGGCGAATATACCGCCGAGAATCCAAAAGAACACACCTGCAAAGCTGGTTGCCGAAAAGGCTACCGTGCCGATAAGAATGAAAAGAAGCGCCGTGATCCAAATCATCAGGTTGCCCCAAAAAGCACGGCCTGATCCTTTCACGACCAGTACCCCGAAAGGGGGGAGCCCTACCAGCACGAGTATCACCCCGATCAGAAGGATGAGCAGCCCTTTCGAATCTTCCGTATCGCTGTCTGGTTGTTGCCTATTTGATTCGGTAGCAGGTTCATTCATGCTTTCAAGGAGAGAGTGGTTTTGCGCTATAACCGTGCCTGATAAGGCAGGCTGGAGCGTGATAAGGGGCGTTCCCGCTACGGCAATCTTGCTCGTGCGAACCGGTGTGGCTGTGACTTTGGCTTCTTCTGAGGCTGCCCGAAAAGCAGGAATTACCGCAACTGCCTCCTCTTTGTCCGGAGTGATTTCCTGCTTCTTGTCTTTTTCCGGAATATGGGCTGTTACCGGGTGATTTTTTTTCCAGCTTACGTGGTACCCCTTACGATAGCTTCTTTTTTCGAGACTGCAACCCGCGGCGAAAATAAAGATCACCGATACGATAAGTAGCGTTTTTATATTCATCATAAAACGTTGGTTAGCATTCTAGTAAATATAAGCAATTCGTCACTTTTTTACACATCTAAAATCGCTTGTTTACTAACTACAAAAGGCCCCGTGAATAACGGGGCCTTTTGGTAAAAACAGAGAAACGAAAAAATTATTCGCCTCGAACAATCACTACGATTCCGTGAATCAGAGAAATCAAGCCGAGGATGATGCCCATGATAAGGAAAATTCCGCCAATGCCTCCGGTGCTGGTTACCGCACCCACTAAAAAGACAAGTCCGGTGAGCAGCCAAAGCAAAAGGTTGACCCAAAACGAAGGACTCTCACCGTTGGCAATCAGTACCCCGAGCGGAGAAAGCCCTACTAAGCAAAGGATAATGCCTACGATGACTCCGATAATGCCCATAGGTTGTGTAATCCCCGCTTTATCGAGCTGTGTTGTCACTGCCAGGGGCTCGATTTGTCGTGTTTCGGTGACCATTTCTTTTACTTCTTTTTCCACAATTTCGGTTTCGCTGAGCGTATTTTTTTCTACAGTACTTTGACGGATAGTTTCTACCGCTTCGGCTTGCGGCGCTGCCGGAGCCAGTGTGGCGGGCGCGCTTTCCGTGCTAAGCAAAGCGGCTTTTCGTGGTGCGGTAGGTTGTAAGGCGATTTCATTTTTCTTTTCCGCTGCCTGCCCGGCTACTGTCGTGCCTGTATGGTGATTTTTCTTCCAGGTGACATGATATCCCGAACGGTAAGTTCTTTTTTCGACCGAACATGCACCCGCTATCATGGCGATAGTTACAAGAAGGAGTAGTGCTTTTTTCATCATAAGTCGTAAGTTTTAGTTAGTGTGATAGAAAGTTAACTAATTTTTTTGGTAATGCTGAATCAGCAGAATAATTCCGCCTATTATAATCAGGAGTGTCAGTACAAAAAAGAAAATTTTCCAAAAGCTGTAGGGTCTTTCGCCGCTTACTTTTCCGTTTTGTCCGTTCACCAAAAAACGGTAGGCTTTGCTCCGGTAACGAAAAGCGCTGACCCATACGGGCAGCAAAATATGTTTAAACGTAACGTTGTTGTGATTGACCTGCAAGGTCAGTATGCGCTGGTGATTTCCGCCGATATGCCGACGCACGTTTTCCCGAATTTCCGCATCCATTACTCGTTTCGATTCTTCGTACGAATCGCGCAGATCGACCTGGTAGCTTTCGGCACGAAAACCACTCAGGAATTTTTCATCAAAGGGTACAAGCTCGTTGAGGTACCAGGGTTCGAGCTTCGTAATATGTTTGCGGGGCAGCGACCGGGTTCCGGTTACGAGCACATCGTCGAAATGTTGGGATACCTGACCCGATACCGGGTACCAATGTATTTTCGTCACGTTGCGCGTACGCGTTACGGATTTTCCGTTTTCGACGGTAGTATAATTTTGCGATACCACATAATTGATGCCACGCATACCGCTATATTCGCTGAAAGTGTCGGCGTCGAAAGTCCAGTAAGGAATATAGATTCCGTTCAGCTTTTCAGATTGGGTGGCAAAGCGTTTAAGATCGCGCGGGGCAAACCAGAGTCCTTTTATCCACAACTGAAAGGCTTCGAAAGCCTGTTTGTGATTGAGGAAAAAAGGCAGCAGGCTGCGCGGACGAATAATTTCGCAGGTACCTGCTTCTTTTACTTGCAAGGGACTTCCGCAAAACGCGCAGGCATCGGCTACGATATGCGGGTTAAACGCCGTTTCGCTTCCGCAGGCATCGCACTTGATTACCCGTATGGTTTCGGTATTGCCTTTCCCGGCCAAAAAATCGGCTAAAAACGCTTCGAAGTCGAGCTCTTCTATCGGCTCTTCGTCTGATTCTATCGGGTTTTCCGTACCGCAATATTCACAGGTGAGCAGGGTAGTACCCGGTGTATAATGCAGTATGGCTCCACAGTTTTGGCATTTGGTTTCGGCCTGACTGGCTTTATCAGTCAAATGCGCTTCTTCCTTTTCTTCCATTGAAAAATGTCGATGTTATTGTGGCGGAAGTGGGGGGGGAGTAGCGCTAAACAGGCTTGCCAGCTCGGGAACACTGCCCGCTGTGGCCCAGCTTGCCATGCCTTCTTTCCAGACGAGCGTTTCGCGGCTCGGTTTTATTTGCCGTAATTGATCCAAATCATAAGGCCCATGTTGTTTGCCGTCGATAGCGACAAAAAAGGCGACTTTTCCGGGGATAGGTGGAGGAGTAGTGCCGGCGGCACCCGCTGCTGCAGGCTGATTGGGGTTGTTGAAGAGTCCGCCGAGCTGCTGCCCCATCATTTGGCCTACGCCCATACCCATGCCGAGGCCCATCCCGACACCGGCTCCACCGCCTTCGTTTTCGGCCGATTTTTCGATGGCTTTGGCGGCTTTGAGCTGTGCTAATTGTTGAATATTGATGCGATCGAGACGGCTCAGCTCGAAAATTTCTTTCTTGATTTCTTCGGGCATCGACACGTTTTCGATCAGAAACTTGGTCAGCTCGATACCGTATTCGTCAAATTCACCTTTGATGATTTGCATTACTTCGTCGGAAAGTTCTGTCGTTTTTCCGGCAAATTTTTCGGCTCCCATTCCGGTATTTCCGGCTGCATTGGTGAAGCGTGTAACGACCATGCTGCGGAGCTGTCCGTTCACTTCTTCGGTGGTAAACTGATCTTTTGTGCCTAATATTTCACGGATAAAACGCGGTCCGTCGCTGACCCTGAAAGCATAGGTGCCGAAGGCGCGAAGTTCGAACATACCGAAGCGATCGTCGTTGAGCGTGATGGCGTTTTTGGTGCCCCATTTTTGGTCGGTAAACTGCTTGGTGTTGATGAAATAGACCTCTGCCTTAAACGGGCTGTTGAAACCGTATTTCCAACCTTTGAGGGTCGAAAGTATCGGCAGGTTCTGCGTGGTAAGCGCGTACATACCGGGAGTAAACACGTCGGCTATTTGTCCTTCGTTCACAAAAACCGCTATTTGCGATTCGCGTACGGTGAGCATCGCCCCGTTTTTAATTTCGTTATTGTAGCGTTCAAAACGCCAGGCAATCGTATCGTTAGTAGGGTCGAGCCATTCGACGATGTCGATAAATTCGCCCTTGATTTTACGCCATAATCCCATAGTTGTCCGATTTTTAGTTCAAAATAAGAAATATCTGTAAAAGCTCGAAATTTTGATCGCATAACAGAGTTTTTTGGGAGCGTATAGAATGCGACACTTCTTTTTTGAGTGAAATTTTCAAGGGCAATAAGATAGAAGAGGATAAATGGTAGAAAACGCCTGAGCGAACCTTCATCGGAAAAGAAAAGCGGTTTGTGAGTTTGGGTTCGTTTTCGTAGGGAATTTCCGCAGCTTTCCCCTTCCCGGGTTCAAGTTAAGGTTTTAGACAATACCGCGCTATTCTGTTTTTGCGCTGGATGAAAGTTCGAAGCTATGAATCGGGATCTATCGCGCTAAGAAAAAGGCTAACGTAGCGTAGGGCGCGTTGAAATTTAAGAATGGGAGAAAAGCGGTTTGGAAAGAGGTTCCGTTTTTCGTAGGGAATTCCCACCATATTCCCCTTCCCGGGTTAAGTTAGGGATTTATCGTTTTGCCTGCAAACCTGTTTTTTCGGCAGATGAAGGTTCGAAACCGGGTATTGTTTTTTGAGGATGAAATGAAACATAAAATAGGTTTTTTAGGAAACCTTTTGGAGTTGAAAGAGAACAGGATAAGTGTGTACTAAAGGTCAAAAAGAAGCTGAGCGAATGTTCATCTGAAAAGAAAAGTGGTTTGGAAAGAGATTCCGTTTTTCGTAGGGAATTCCCGCAACTTTCCCCTTCCCGGGTTCAAGTTAGGGATTTAGGGTTTTGCCTGCAAACCTGTTTTTTCGGCAGATGAAGGTTCGAAACCGGGTATTGTTTTTTGAGGATGAAATGAAACATAAAATAGGTTTTTTAGGAAACCTTTTGGAGTTGAAAGAGAACAGGATAAGTGTGTACTAAAGGTCAAAAAGAAGCTGAGCGAATGTTCATCTGAAAAGAAAAGTGGTTTGGAAAGAGATTCCGTTTTTCGTAGGGAATTCCCGCAACTTTCCCCTTCCCGGGTTCAAGTTAGGGATTTATCGTTTTGCTCACAAACCCATTTTTCGGGCAACTGAAGCTTCGTAATGGGGGGGCTGATTTTTGGCAGCCGAAGAAATTTCGCAGGCAAAAGTTGAACGGGAGACTTCTTCAGGCTTTGGGAGAAATCAAAATGAAAGCGAAGAAGCCGATTATTTACAAATAAATTGTAACTTGCACAGCTTTTGGTGGTTAAGTCGCTTTTAAAGGCTTCTTACAAACGTTTTTTAGTTCACCTGCATAGATTAATGAGCATACAGTCAACTAAAATATTGGAAGTTTGCAACTCGCGTTACCAGGAAATATACGGAGCGTATCACAGTATTTCCCGGCGTAAGGTATGGGTTTCCCATTTCGGCGAATTTTCGCAGGATTTGGTGAATTCCATTACCAGCGACGTAGAGCAGGGCATGATTGAAGCGGGAGAAAAAAAGGCTACGGTAAAACGTATGTTTTCCATTTTGGTCGAAGGCCTGCAGAATGTCAGGCTGCACGGTGAAAAAGACGAAGACGGGAACCAGTATTCATTTCTCGTCATCGCGCAGGAGGCCGACAATTATTTGGTTACATTCGGTAATCTTATGCTCAATCTTCATATTCCGCTGATGGATACGCGGCTGCGACAGATCAATTCTTACGGCGAATCGCAAGTCAAAGATCTGTACATGGAAGTGCTGACCAACGGAATTATTTCCCATAAGGGCGGAGCGGGCCTTGGATTCATCACCATGGCCATGAAATCAAAAAACAAACTGAGTTACAATTTCGAGCAGGTAAACGACAGGCTGTCTTGTTTTACGGTCGAAGTGAAAGTGGATCGCCGTGGAAGCTGAAAAAGAAATATTCGTATGGGACGAAGGTCGGAACACGCCCCGGATTTGCTTTAACAGCAAAGAAGGTACCTTTTATATTCGTGGGAAATCTTTTCCTGAAAACGCCCGAAAGTTTTACCAGCCTTTGGTGAAATGGATCACCACAGCGGCTTTCCCACCGAGCGCCCGTTTGGAGCTTCAGTTCGATTACATCAGCTCGGCTTCCGTGATAGCGGTACTAGAGTTACTCAAGCAGATAGAAGTAAGGCATTCGTCGGTAAAAGTGACCTGGATTTATGAAGCCGGCGATGAGGATATGCAAATGGTCGGACACAATTACCGCAAGCTTTGCACGCTCGATTTTGAGTTTGTAGAAATTCCTTAACCTGCTTTCCGCTTAGCGGCCAAAGGCAATGTGTACCACCTTTTTCGTCTCGAAAAAGGACTCTTCAAATTTTTTATTCAGCTCGAATACCGAGTACGCTTGTCTGACGGCTTTCAGCTCCTCACTCAGGTCACCACCTTTAAGATATAAGATACCGTTGGGCAGCGTGTTTTTCGACTGCGGACTGATTTTATCTTTTATCCAGGGAATAAATTCGGAAAAAGTGGCGACGGCACGGCTGATTACAAAATCGAATTTCCCTCGGGTTTGTTCGGCCCTTTCGTGTGCGGCGCTTACATTGTCGAGCTGTAATGCACGACTTACTTCAGTCACTACTTTTATTTTTTTTCCAATCGAATCGACCAGGTGGAAGCGGCTTTCAGGAAACAGAATAGCCAGCGGAATGCCGGGAAAACCGCCTCCGGTTCCCACATCGAGTAGCGTAGTACCCGGATTGAAAGAAATACAGGAAGCGATGCCCAGCGAATGCAGCACATGGTGAGTGTAAAAATTCTCCATGTCTTTCCGGCTTATCACATTAATTTGGCTGTTCCATTCTTCGTACAGAGGTCTTAGTGCTTCCAGCCTTTCGATTTGTACGGGGTTGAGCGAAGGGAAATATTTACGAATGCGATCCACCTTATTTCACGAGCTTCTTGTAGCGGATGCGTCTGGGTGTGACATCGCCGAGACGTTTTTTCTTGTTCTCTTCGTATTCGGAGTAGGAACCTTCAAAAGGATAGACCACTGAATCGCCTTCGAACGCAAGAATATGCGTGCATACGCGATCGAGGAACCAACGGTCGTGCGAGATGATTACTGCGCAACCGGCAAAGTTGTCGAGCGCCTCTTCGAGAGCACGCAGCGTATTGACGTCGAGGTCGTTGGTAGGTTCGTCTAAGAGCAGCACGTTAGCCCCCGACTTGAGGGTCATGGCCAGGTGCAGGCGATTGCGTTCACCGCCAGAGAGCACCCCTACTTTTTTATTTTGGTCGGGACCATTAAAGTTAAAGCGCGATACATAAGCCCTTGAGTTCACCAGCTTACCGCCTAACTCCATAGTTTCGGTACCGCCCGAGATTACTTCCCAAACGGTTTTTTGCGGGTCTATCGCTTCGTGGGTCTGATCCACATAAGCGATTTTTACTGTATCTCCGATTTTAAATTCTCCCTGATCAGGTTTTTCTTCTCCCATTATCATGCGGAAAATGGTGGTTTTTCCGGCACCGTTGGGTCCGATAATCCCGACTATACCGGCGGGAGGAAGTTTGAAGTTGAGGTTTTCGTAGAGCAGCTTGTCACCAAACGCTTTGGATACGTCTTGCGCATCTATTACTTCGTTGCCGAGGCGTGGTCCTGCGGGGATAAAAATCTCAAGGCGTGCTTCTTTTTCTTTGCCGTCTTCATTGAGCAGCTTTTCGTAGCTCTGTAGCCTCGCTTTGGATTTTGCCTGTCGGCCTTTGGCGCCTTGTCTTACCCATTCAAGTTCGCGTTCGAGCACTTTCTGGCGTTTGCTTTCGGTTTTTTCTTCCTGTGCCAGGCGGGTTCTTTTCTGATCGAGCCAGGAGGTATAGTTTCCTTTCCAGGGTATGCCTTCGCCACGGTCGAGCTCAAGTATCCATCCGGCCACGTTGTCGAGGAAGTAACGGTCGTGCGTTACAGCAATGACAGTGCCTTTGTAATGTTGCAGGTGCTGTTCGAGCCATTCCACGCTTTCGGCATCAAGGTGGTTGGTGGGCTCGTCGAGTAAGAGGATATCGGGTTCTTTGAGTAGCAGGCGGCACAGGGCCACGCGGCGGCGCTCACCACCCGAGAGTACCGAAATAGGTGTGTCGCCATCGGGACAGCGCAGGGCATCCATAGCTCTTTCGAGCTTATTGTCGATTTCCCATCCGTCCACTGCTTCGATTTTATCCTGTACCGTGGCTTGTCGGGCCATCAGCTTTTCCATCTTATCGGGATCGTCGAGGTATTCGGGTTCTCCGAACTTGAGGTTTATCTCTTCGTATTCTTTGAGCAGGTCGGTCACTTCCTGTACGCCTTCGCGCACGATGTCCATCACAGTTTTGCTTTCGTCGAGCACAGGCTCCTGCGGCAGGTATCCCACCGAATAGCCGGGCGAAAAGACCACGTCTCCCTGATAGGATTTATCTTCACCTGCGATAATGCGCAGCACGGTCGATTTACCGGATCCGTTCATACCGATAATGCCGATTTTGGCACCGTAGAAGAACGAAAGATAGATGTCTTTCAGAATTTGTTTTCCCTGTGGGGTGTTTTTAGACACCTTAACCATGGAAAAAATAACTTTTTTATCGTCTGTGGACATGAGGAGGGGGATTTCACTATTACTGAGCGCGAAGTTACCATGAAAAAAATGAAATGCGAAATGTGTCGCTTTTCTTCTTCTGTAGCATAGCGTAGGTCGAGATGTCGAGTTGTCCGAACCTTCAGCGAAAGAGAAAGCTGGTTTGTGAGTTTGGACTCGTTTTCGTAGGGAATTCCCACTATATTCCCCTTCCCGGGGTCAAGTTAGTTGTTTATCACTTTGCTAACAAACCTTTTTTTGGGGCAGATGAAGCTTCGAAAATGAGTGCTGTTTTTTTGAGGAAGAAATAAAACGGAGAACTATTTTTCAGGAATTTCATTTGAATTGAAAGTGAAGAGTATAAGGAAGAATCAGGACTGAAAAAAGGTTGAGGGAATCTTCATCGAGACGAAAAAATGACTTGGTAAGTTGGGCTCGTTTTCGTAGGGAATTCCCGCTATATTCCCCTTCCCGGGATCAAGTTAGCGGTTTATGGCTTTGCTAACAAACCTGTTTTTTGGGCAGATGAAGGTTTGAAATCGGGTATTGTTTTTTGAGGATTAAATGAACCATAAAATAGATTTTTTGGGAAACCTTTTGGAATTGAAAGAGAATAGGATAAGTACGTATGAAAGTCAAAAAAAGGCTGTGCGAACCTTCATCGAGACGGAAAAATGACTTGGTAAGTTGGGCGCGTTTTCGTAGGGAATTCCCACCATATTCCCCTTCCCGGGAACAATTTAACTGAAAAACACATTCCACCCAACCCCAAATTTCTCCTCGCTTTACATTCGAACATTATCGAAGCGAGAAGAGATCCTGCGTATTGAAAAGAAAGACACATTTTTTCTGCAACTTTACCGAAGTAACTTTCTTGCCGTGTACGAACAGCTATTCCGTCATCTTTCCGAAAGTATCGCACTCAGTAGTGCCGAGAAAGCGTATTGCAGAAAGGTGTTTATGCCTGTTTCGTTTTCCCGCAAAACGATTGTACAGGAGCCGGGTAAGTCGTGCCGATACCTGTTCTATGTTTGTGAAGGATGTCTGCGTACTTACACTGTCGATGAAAAAGGAATCGAACACACCGTACAATTTGCTCCTGAAGAATGGTGGATATCCGAGATGTACAGCTTCCTTACCGGTTCGCCGGGCACCTATTTTATTGAGGCGCTCGAAGATACCCGCGTGCTGGCGCTGGAAAGTACGGAATGGGATTCGTTGTTTGCACAAATACCCGCGTTCGAACGATTTTTCAGGCTGCAGCTTCAGCGAAATTACATTGCCACACACCGGCGACTGGCCGAGGCCATGACCCTTTCTGCGGCAGAAAAGTACAAACGTTTCCGGCAAACTCACCCCGGACTTTCTGCAAGGTTGCCCGTAAAAATGATAGCTTCTTTTCTCGGAATGAGTCCCGAAACCCTAAGCCGTTTACGTCGTCTCGCAGATTAACGACTTTCCTGTAATTTCCTGATCCGGATCAAGTGGAAGGCTCAGAGAAGCGTTTAGCTTTGTAATCCGATTATCCGTACAATGAAAAACAGTTTTACATACCGGCGTGCTATTTCTTTTTGTAAAAGAATGCTGCTTTTTTCCTTTATACCGGGTACGCTGTATTCCTGTGCACAATCTACTACTACTATGAAAAACGAATCTCCCGAAAAAAATAACGCATCCTTGTTGTGTGAGATCGAAACCGGAGTCTGTAGTCCGGCCGATACGCTGTCTGAAAAAATAACGGTAGCTCCGCAGCGTAGAGCCCGGCTTATTTATTACACCGATCCGATTTGTTCGGCTTGCTGGGCTATTGAACCCAATCTGCGGCGTTTTAAGCTTGAATACGGTGCGTATGTGGATATCGAATACCGTATGGGCGGATTGCTGCCCGGCTGGGAAGGATTTGCCGATAAAGCTAACGGTATCCGAAAACCCTCAGATGTAGCGCATCACTGGGATGAAGTGGGCGAGCAATCGGGGATGAGCATAGACGGAGACGTATGGCTCGAAGATCCGCTTGAATCGTCTTATCCGCCCTCAATAGCCTATTACGCGGTGAAAATGCAGGACGAACAGAAAGCGCTGCAATTTTTGCGACTTATCCGCCAGTTTGTCTTTCTCGAAAAGAAAAATATCTGTCGCGATGCGTATTTGCTCGAAGCCGCACAACAGGTAGGTGCCGATACGGCTTTGTTCAGCCTGCACTATAAGAACGGTAGTGCAAAAGCCCTTTTTGACAGCGATATGCAGGAGCGTTCCGCGTTCGGCGTGCGTGGTTTTCCTACCTTCGTTTTTCTGAATACGGAAGGTCAGGGCTACAAAATTTCAGGCAGTTCTTCTTATACACACTATGTCGAAACGCTGGCGAAGGTATATGAAGGTACGCTTCGCCCGGCGCCGATAGACTATACCCCTGTGCAATTGCTTCAGCATTATGGAATGTTATCTACAGCCGAAATAGCGGTGCTGATAGGATTAGAATCAGGCGAGACCGAAATTTTACTACAGGAGCTGGCTTCACGCCGACAGCTTATTGCGCACCGTCAAAAGTACGGCTGGTTTTGGAAGGCAGTCCGCTGATTTTTTCACGTGCAGGCTCATTTTTCAGGTCAAAAATTGGTGTATTGCCCGTCTTCTTTAGTTATCTTTGTGTATGTCAAATTCCTGAATCTCTTCGGCTTTTACAAGGCGAAGAAACAGTATGAGCAGAGAAGATCGCCTTATTGAGCTGCAGGAACGTGTCAAAGAGCTGACCTGCTTTTATGAGATTGCGAGCATTGCGCAACGCTATGAGGGCGATCCTTCCACTTTCCTTTCTGAAGCCGTTCGGCTTATGCCCCCTGCCTGGAAGCATCCGGCTTATGCTGTGGCTGAAATTCGTGTAGATCAGCAATCGTATCTTTCCGGCGACTTGCCCCAGGCGCAGGTATGCCAGGAGGCTCCCTTGTATATTGAAGGGCAATTGCGTGGCAGATTGAGGGTATGTTATCCCGCTTCGCAATTCGGACAGCAGGAATTTCTCCCCGAAGAACAGCCGCTGCTCGAAAGAATAAGCGCAGAAATCGCTACCCGTATCGAACGGCACGAAAAAAAAGAACAGCAACAGCTTATCGAACGCAGGCTTCAGCATAGCGATCGCCTCTCCATATTGGGTGAGCTTACGGCCGGTATAGCGCACGAGCTTAATACGCCGCTCGGCAATATTTTAGGCTATGCGCAGCTTATGCTTACCGAAAAACAGGATACGCGTACACGCAAAGACTTGGAACGGATTATAACCTCTTCCATTCATGCGCGTGAAATCGTAAAAAAGCTGATGTTTTTCGCTTGTGAAATACCCAATCAGTTTGAGTATGCCGATCTCAATAAGCTGATAGCCGACTCATTGCGTTTGCTTGAAAATAAAATTAAAGCCGAATCGGTACAAACGCTGCTGCAGCTTCACGATAATTTGCCGCGCTTAAAGCTTGATTCGGTGCAGGTAACGCAGGTGTTTTTTAACCTTGTGATAAATGCGCTGCATGCCATGCGCGATAAAGGAGGTACGCTGACTATCGCTACGCGGACTGAAAAAGATCATGTGCTTCTTACTGTGGCCGATACCGGGCACGGTATTCCCGAAGCGATCAGGGATAAAATCTTCCAGCCTTTTTATACCACCAAACCGGTGGGAGAAGGTTCGGGACTCGGACTTTCGGTCGTGCACGGTATTGTGAAAGCACACGGTGGAACTATCGGGGTCAATGCGGTGTCCGAAGGAGGCACGGCATTTCATATACGTTTTCCGTTAACGCTTCCGGATTATGCCGAATGAGAAATTGTCCATATTGATTGTAGATGATTCGTACGATATGCTCGAAGTGCTTCGGCGTAACCTCGAATCGATGGGGCATTTCACTTACCAGGCTTCGGCGGTAGCAGATGCGATAGATATTCTGAGCCATTCTCCGGTCGATCTGCTTATCACCGATCTGCACATGCCCGGAATAGACGGAATGCAGTTGCTGCGTTATACGGCTTCCCATTTCCCGGCCATTCCTGTGCTGGTAATTACCGGTTATCCTTCGGTAAAAGGAGCGGTCGAAGCGTTAAAATCGGGGGCGGTAGAGTATCTCGTAAAACCTTTTACGGCCGAAGAGCTTAGAGAAGCAGTTACAAAAGTGCTTCTGCCGCATCGGCAGCCTGTGGCAAAAGGGAAGGAGAAGCGTCAGCTTGCTGATTCATACATGGGGATTACCGGGCGTTCGGAAGCCGTACAACAACTCATTCGTATCATTGAACGGGTCAAAGACAACCGTGCTACGGTGCTCATTACAGGCGAGAGCGGAACGGGTAAGGAGTTGGTGGCCCGTGCTTTGCATTATAAGAGCCGCTTTTCTTCCGCTCCTTTTGTGGCGGTCAACTGCGGCGCTATACCCGAACCTTTGCTCGAAAGTGAGCTGTTCGGTTATACGAAAGGCTCTTTCACAGGCGCATACGAAACCCGTGCGGGCTTTTTTCAGGCGGCCGATGGCGGAACCATCTTTTTGGATGAAATAGGCAATGCCTCTCCGGCCGTACAGGCTCGCTTGCTGAGGGTGATCCAGGAAAAAGAGGTGCAAATGATAGGTGGCAAACGCCCACAGAAAATAGAAGTTCGTATTATTGCAGCGACCAACAGCGATTTGTACGCGATGCTCAAAAACGGAACTTTCCGGGAAGATTTGTATTATCGGCTGAATGTGATTGCTATCCCCGTATCGCCACTTCGCGAACGCAGGGAAGATATTCCGATGCTGGTAGCTCATTTTCTGCAAAAATTTTCGCACGAATATGGCCGTACGGCACCGTTGGTAACCGACGAGGCCATGCAGGGCCTGATGCAACATTCCTGGCCGGGAAACGTGCGGGAACTTGAAAATATCATTCAAAGACTGGTCATTTTGGCCGACAGCCGCATAACTTTCGACGATCTTCCTGAATATATGAACGTTGAAAAACCTTCTTCGGGAGTGTATCAAAGTGTCGGAGAATTTCGTACACTTGCCAGCATGGAACGAGAATACATCCGTACGGTATTGGATGCCTGCGGACAAAATAAAACAAAAGCCGCGCAGGTACTGGCCATCGACCGGAAAACGCTGCGTGAAAAACTGAGGGATGGGCAATAAGTGCCGGATAAAATTTACCCAGCGGGGAGTTTTGCCCCGTTATACGGTTCGTGTACCGAAGGCTTTGTCGGCTCTTGTTCTACCTGTATCGGCCGTCAATAGCCTCATTCTCCAACAAGCGACCCGCCTGGTTTTTTTTGGCACAGCACTTGGAAGAGGCCGCGTCAAAACCTCTGGATGGCTGTTTTCTCTTTTTTTGATGAACTCCCCAAAGGTATCTGTCTCTCATGTCGGCTTGCGCCGGGTTGTGCGCTTCGCGGAGCATCGGCTCGACCTGTTTGGCATTGTGAGGAGTTTGAAGTTATACCGTCCGCTTCCCGTATTTCCGTATGGGAAGGATCTGAAAATTTTCCCGATAAACCACGCATACCCGGGCTCTGCGGTAACTGTACCCACCAATTACAGTGTACGTTTCGCAGGGAGGATGCGGTAATTTTTCATTGTGAACACTTCGAATAATACAAATCCGGATATGGAATCGACACAACAGAAAAAAATGGGCATGTATGACAACGTCATGCACCAGTTTAACAAAGCCGCAGACACCATGGGGCTTGATGACGGAATCCGCCGAATTCTGGCGGTGACCAACAACGAAATTGTGGTGCACTTTCCCGTGAAGATGGATGATGGCCGTATTGAAGTTTTTACCGGCTATCGTGTACAGCACAATAACGTGCTGGGCCCGTACAAAGGCGGACTCCGCTATCACCCTACCGTCGATATCGACGCGGCTCGCGCGCTGGCCTCGTGGATGACCTGGAAAAGCTCTTTGGCAGGACTGCCCTATGGAGGAGGAAAAGGCGGCATCCAACTCGATCCGTCTAAGTATTCGCTGGGCGAGCTCGAAAGGATTACCCGTCGATTTACTTTCGCATTAGGCGATAACATCGGTCCCGAATATGATATTCCTGCTCCTGATGTGAATACGAATGCACAGATGATGGCCTGGATAGCCGATACTTATATGTCCACCAAAGCACCTGCCGAGCGTTCGCGCAACCTGCACGTGGTAACCGGTAAGCCGGTAGGATCGGGCGGACTCGAAGGCCGCGACCGTGCTACGGGCTATGGCGTGGTGGTCAGCATTCGCGAGTGGGCCAAAACCCGTGGCGGAAACCTGAATGGCGCTACATACATCGTACAGGGCTTCGGTAACGTAGGCTATTGGGCTTCTCATTTTATGCACTCCAACGGCTCTCGCCTTATTGCCGTACAGGATTCCAGCGCTACATTGTACAGCGAATCGGGTATCGATCCGGAACAACTGATCGCATTTGCCGCCAATAACAAAGGGCTTATCAAAGGATTCCCTTACGCAGTAGAGATGCCTGCCGAAGATTTCTTCGCACTCGAATGCGATATCGTGATACCCGCTGCATTAGGTAATCAGATTACCGCTGCCAATGCCGACCGTATCAAAGCACGTCTTATTGCAGAAGGTGCCAATGGTCCTACCGATGTGGAAGCCGAAGAAATACTGATCGCCAAAGGCATCGATATCATTCCCGACTTTCTCTGTAACTCTGGCGGTGTGGTAGGTAGCTATTTCGAATGGCTCCAAAACCGCAACGGCGAGATCTGGAAGCTGCAAGAGGTAATGGGGCGTCTCGAAGCCAAAGTGGTCGATGCGTTTAACCGCGTGGTACATACTGCCGGTGCGTATTCCTGCGACTGGCGTACGGCAGCCTATATCGTAGCGGTAAGCCGTATCGCACAGGCCTACAAAGAAAGAGGGGTATTCCCCTAAACCCGGGCAGTCCACCCGATACCGGAAGGACAGCAAGCCCTCCGGTTATCTTACAAGATACCATGGAGAGGCAGGTTTACCTGCCTCTTTGCTTTTTATTATTTTTCTGTGAAGGAAACGCGGTTTTCTTTACCGGAGAATAAGCTTTCATCACTGTAAATCCGTTTTTACTAAACTTTAGTAATCTTATAATAGCTATGAATTCTGTTATTCATCCCGAAGAAAAGTCAGGGCCGTTTAAATACGGAACCCTGCTGGTCGCCGAAGAAGAACATTCGACCCTCACCGAATTGCTCACTTATCCGGCGCGTGATAAAGTGCAGGCCGAAGGTTTTGAAAGGCTTCGCGACGAATTGTCAAAAGCCCGTGTCGTACCGGCTTCTGCGGTACCTGTCGATGTGATAAGGCTCGATAGCCACGTTAAATTACGCAATGCCGCAGGCACAATCATGGAAATACAGCTTGTGCTGCCTTATGCCGCCTCGGTACCCGAAAAGAAAGTATCGATACTCTCGCCACTTGGTACTGCTGTGTTTGGCTATGCCGCCGGCGATAAGATTACCTGGCCTTTTCCGGGGCGAACCGAAACGTTCGAAATTATGGAGGTGAAAGCCGCTAACTGAAAATAAACCGGCCATTTCCGGAAGAAGAGAAGGGGTAGCCCTTCTCTTTTTTTTTGCCCCGTACTACGGTAATTGTCGTAGGCCGTTTACGGTGCTTACCTTATAGGAACCCCTTCGATCATACTCCATTTTTGTAGTATTAATTAACAAAATAAGTATGAAAAAACTGGTTTTCTCGCTCGCGTTTACGGCGTTTTTCGCAGGAGCCTCTTCTGCGCAGAATGGCGGACAGGTAAACTACAAAATTACGAAGGACGATCCCTCCGACATCGTCAATTTTTGGCTGGTCTTTGATCCCTTTCACTTTGATTTCGGATTCAAAAACATAGACGGAACAAGCTTCAACCTCGGACTCTGGGGCATAGGTATGCTCAACGACAGGCTGGGGTTCGATTATACGGCGCGCCGTGCATGGCTTACTATGGGTAACATGACGCGTAAAGACAAGCTGCGTGCCCATTATCAGGTCGAAGCCGGAGGATACCTCAATCTCGGCTCCTCTACCAAAAGCAAAACCCGCAAGCTGGTGCTCAAATCCGAAACCAGCTACCGCAACGGTAAGGAATACGAAACCACGACCTTTATTAACGTGCCGATGACGGTCAAAAACGTCTATCAGGCCAGGGCGGGAGTATTCAGCATAGGCGGTTTTTACGGACTCAGCGATTATACGCTGCCTGTAAATGCCGCAAGCTATAGCAGCACGGGTATTTACGTCGGACTCGGCAACATGAATATCATCAACACTTTTGTCAATACCGATTCGTACGGCAAGAAAAACCGCAGCGTATTGAGCCGCGTGTTTGTGGATGTGCTTATTGCGCCCCTCAACGGGATTCAGCGCGACGGGATAAGCTATAAAAAAGATGTAAATCCCTCTCCGATCGGTGCCCGCTTGGGCTGGCAGGTGCTGCGCGCTTCTACAAAAGATGAGCAAAAACGTGGCGGAATGCAGGTTACTGTCGAAATAGGTGCACGTCCTTTCGATGGTTTTTACATGGCCGGTTCGGTCGGATTCCCCATCCTGCGTAAAAAGCTGCCCGGTTTTGCCGGAGGTAAAACAGGCGGACGTCAGGCCACTTTCGATTAATAAGGAACAATAGATTGTATTGTGTAATTAAATTATCCCTGTGATGAAAAATGTATTGACTATTTCCTTATTTCTCATCCTGTCGATGCTGAGTTTCGGCGTTTCTGCACAGCAGTATGAAAAACAAAACCTCGGCTCGCAGGTCAACTCCAAAGTGGGAGAACTGACACCGCTGATTTCTCCCGACGGAAAAAAACTCTTTTTTCTTCGCGAAGATCATCCCGACAACGGTCATTATCCTGAAAACTCGCAGGAAATATGGTTCTCTGAACTTTCTCCTTCCGGACAGTGGAGCAAAGCTAAATTGCTCGGGTATCCGTTTAATGCCGGCTATAAAAACAGTATCATAGGCATTTCGACAGATGGGAATACCCGTATCATCAAAGGCTATTACCGTAACGGCGAATACCAGAAATCGGGCTTTTCCCAAAGCCGCCTTACCCCCGAAGGCTGGAGCGTACCGCGCGGATTTGATGTGAAGTCGTACGATAAGATGTGCCGGGGCAAATATGTGTCTTCTTCTATGTCGGCCGATGGAGAAATTATGGTACTCTCTTTTTCGGAAGTGAAAAATGGAACCGTCAACGATCTGTATGTCACTTTTCGGGAAACGGATCGCTCCTGGACTAAACCTATTCCGCTGAAAGGCATCAACACTAAACAGCACGAGGAGATTTCTCCTTTTCTGGCGCCCGATAACAAAACGCTTTATTTCAGTTCTGATCGCCCCGGTGGACACGGAAGCTGCGATATTTACGTAAGTCGTCGTCTTGACGATACCTGGCAGAATTGGTCCACGCCCGAAAACATGGGTCCCGATGTGAACAGCAGTGATTGGGACGCGTATTTTACGATTCCCGCTTCGGGCGAATATGCGTATATGGTTTCGTCTAAAAATTCGCTCGGAAGCACGGATATTGTTCGACTCAAGCTCAAGGAAGAAGTAAAGCCCGAACCTGTAGTATTGGTAAAAGGCCGTGCGCTCGATGCAAAAACCCGTAAGCCGATTGCGGCCAGCATTTTGTGCAACCTGCTCCCCGAAGGAACCTTGTTCAAGTCTTTTGAAACCAATCCGCGTACCGGCGAGTACCAGTTTATTTTAACCAAAGGAAATAACTACGCCTTTAATGCCAGCTCTTCGGGCTATTATCCGGTCAGCGAAAGTTTCGATGCACGAAGCCTCGATGCGTATAAGGAAATTGAACGCGACTTGCTGCTGGTGCCTATCGAAGTGGGGCAGGTAGTACGTCTGAACAACATTTTCTTCGATTTCGGAAAAGCGACTTTGCAGCCCGAATCGTATCCTGAGCTGAACAATGTGGTAAAATTGCTGCAAACGACCACCATGAAAATTGCGCTAGCCGGGCATACCGATAATGTGGGGGGCGACGATTTTAACCTCAAGCTTTCGAAAGACAGGGCGGCTGCGGTGTATGAATACCTTGTTTCGCAGGGTGTGGATGCTTCGCGTCTTTCGTCAGACGGTTTCGGGAAAACGAAGCCTGTGGCCGACAACGCGACCGAAGAGGGGCGTGCGCTAAACCGCCGGGTAGAATTTACTATCGAAAGCAAATAAAGATTTTTCTTGTACCTGCCCTGAATGTGCCCTAAAACCAAAAAAGGGAGGACTTTTTAAAGTCCTCCCTTTTTCATTTTTTATTCGGGCAAGAATTACATCATGCCACCCATTCCGCCCATTCCTCCGGGCATTGGGGGCATTGCAGGTGCTTCTTCTTCGTTTTCGGAAACCACACAATCGGTAGTGAGCAGCATGCTGGCAATAGAAGCCGCATTTTCGAGTGCTACACGGCTTACTTTGGTGGGGTCGATTACACCGGCTTCGAACAGGTTTTCGAAGGCTTCGCTGCGTGCGTTATAGCCGAAATCAGCTTGTCCTTCTTTTACTTTCTGTACGATTACCGAGCCTTCGCCTCCGGCATTAGCCACGATAGTACGCAGGGGCTCTTCGAGCGCACGTTTGATGATGGCGATACCGGTTTGCTCGTCTTCGTTTTGACCTTTGATATTTTCGAGCGCAGGTATGCTACGGATGTAAGCTACACCACCGCCCGGTACGATACCTTCTTCTACGGCGGCACGGGTAGCTGCCAGGGCATCGTCCACACGGTCTTTTTTCTCTTTCATCTCTACTTCGGTAGCGGCACCTACGTACAGCACGGCTACACCGCCTGCTAACTTGGCAAGACGCTCTTTCAGCTTATCGCGATCGTAGTCGGAAGTAGTTTGTTCAATCTGCACTTTGATTTGCGAAATGCGGGCTTTGATAGCTTCTTTGTCGCCTGCACCGTTAATGAGCGTAGAGTTGTCTTTGTCGATCACCACTTTTTCTACTTTTCCGAGCAGGGAAAGATCGGCTTGATCCAGCTTGTAACCCTGTTCTTCCGAAATGAGGGTGCCTCCGGTCAGCACGGCGATGTCTTCGAGCATGGCTTTACGACGGTCGCCGAAGCCGGGTGCTTTTACAGCGGCTACGCGCAGCGCACCACGCAGCTTGTTTACGACGAGAGTCTGAATGGCTTCGCCGTCCACATCTTCTGCAATGATCAGCAGCGGCTTGCCGGTTTGTACCGATTGCTCCAGAATGGGCAGCAGCTCTTTCATCGAAGAAATTTTCTTGTCCGAAATCAGGATGAGCGCATCTTCGAGCACCACTTCCATTTTGTCGGTATCGGTGATGAAATAGGGGGAAAGGTAACCCCGGTCAAACTGCATACCTTCTACTACTTCTACAGTAGTTTCGGTGCCTTTGGCCTCTTCTACGGTGATAACGCCTTCTTTCGATACGCGGGCCATGGCTTCGGCAATCAGCTTACCAATGGTGTGGTCGCTGTTAGCCGAAATGGTAGCTACCTGTTCTACTTTACGGTTATCGTCGCCTACCTCGCGCGACAGTTTTTTAAGCTCTTCCACGATGGCAGCAACCGCTTTGTCGATACCTCGTTTCAGATCCATAGGATTGGCGCCTGCTGCTACGTTTTTGAGTCCGCCGGTTACGATAGCTTGTGCCAGCACGGTAGCGGTAGTGGTACCGTCGCCTGCAATGTCGGCGGTTTTAGACGCTACTTCTTTGAGCAGTTGCGCGCCCATGTTTTCGATCTTGTCCGACAGCTCTATTTCTTTGGCTACGGTTACCCCGTCTTTAGTTACCTGAGGAGCGCCGAATTTTTTATCGATTACCACGTTTCTTCCTTTCGGACCGAGCGTCACTTTTACCGCGTCGGCCAGGGCGTCCACCCCTTTTTTCAGTTTTTCACGGGCGGTTCCGCCAAAAGCAATTTCTTTAGAAGCCATATTGGGAATAGGTTTAGATTAACGGTTAAATTCAGAGGATTGCGTAAATATCGGATTCTTTCATGATGAGAAAATCTTTGCCATCGAGCTGGATTTCGGTGCCGGAATATTTTCCGTAAAGCACTTTATCGCCGGTTTTGACGGTCAGCGGCTCATCTTTTTTACCTTTTCCGATAGCTACGACAGTACCGCGCTGTGGTTTTTCTTTCGCCGTGTCGGGAATGATAAGGCCTGAGGCGGTTTTGGTTTCGGCAGGATCCGGTTCCACCAGGACCCTATCTGCGAGGGGTTGTAAGGTAACAGACATACTATTTAATTCAAGTATTTGATTTCAAAAAAACGTTCATTTCAGCTTAACAGAATATATGCCACGCGTTGCTTTCGCCGTAAACCCGGAAGAACAGGCAGGCTTTGCGTATTTCTTTAAACAAAAATGTCAGTGCTATGACACACTGACATTTTCAAAGCGCATTATCATTTTATTCGCCCGGAGGAGGTGTCAGCGAAGGAGCTGGAGTGCTGGTAGGCGTGCTTCCTATCGGTGCGATGGTTTCAATTTCGGAATCTTCCGGTGAGCCGGTACTGCGGGTAAGCATAGGGCCGCCGAAGAGGCAAAGCACCAGCAGGCCAATGGCCAGGTACCAGGTGATTTTTTCTACCATGTCGGTAGATTGCTTCACGCCCATAAGCTGATTAGCGGCCTGAAAGCCCGAAGAGATACCTCCGCCCTTGGGGTTTTGGATAAGTACAACAAGCACCAGCAGAATGGAGATGATAACAATCAGGCTAAGAATTATCCAGCTCATATCACGATTTGTTTTTGGCGTTTTTTTGGATGGTTTCCAGGTTTTTTATGCGGGATGCAAAGTAAGCGGATTTTTCGGGAAATTTCAAACTTAATTTTTCGTACACCCTGATGGCTTTTTGGAGGTACCCTTGCTTCTCGTAAATACTTGCTAATGTTTCAGATACAAACTCTTCATTGTCTGTAATACTCAGCTTTGCCATGTTGCCCGGTGAATAAAATTCGGCCTTTTGCGGCGTGATTTTGGGCTCGGAACGGATGAAACGTTCTACAAGTTCAGTGAGATCTTCCGGTTTGTGCGCCTGTTTTTTTCCTGCGGTAGAATCGGGTTGCGCAGTCTCAATTCCTGCGGTTTCGTCCTTTTCTGCCTGAAGCGGTTTCAGCCAGTGCAGGAAAGATTTCTGTGCATCGCTTTTGGGAGCCGGCTCCGGTTCTTTATGCGCCGACTCGTGCGTTGGGCGCTCCTCCAGTTCTTTGATCACGTCCACATGGATAGAGGCGTTTACCGCTTCCCAAAGTATCTGCTTCTCAAATTCGGAAATGGGTTTCGAGGTGCTTTCTTTTTTCTCCGGTTCGGCTATTGAAGGAACGGCTTCGGGAAGAGGTGCGCTGTCTTCTGTTTTTTTCTGTTCGTGATTAGGCTCCGTTTCGGCGGTGATTTCAACTGCCGCTGCGCTCGTTTCCTTGTCTTTCTCGCTAAGCGTTTTTACTAGTTTTTCAAGTGTGGCTTCCAGCTTTTGGCTTAGCAGCTCACCTAATGCTTCGGGATCGGGTGTGGCAACGGTTTCTGTTTGGTGTAACGATTCCGTTTGTGCATTTTCTTGCGCTGTCAACGCGGGCTCCGGTTCTTTCGCTTCGGTTGTCGTTTCGGGCAATCGCACTACACTTGTTACCTCGGCTTGCGTATCGTGTGTAGCTTCTTTTTCGGCCTCTTCCACTACTTCCGCAATTTTTTGTAACAGCGCTTCCTGCATGATGAAGCGGTATAATACCTGCCGATCGGTAGTGAGGGCAGCAGTCAGCTTGAGGCGATCGAGGTAATCGATGCTTTTCTGATTGTGCAGCCCTTTGGTGTAAAGCATCTGTATGGCCTGGCAATAGGGAAAACGTTCGGATAGCGTTTCCAGTTGGCGGGTTTCGCTTTCGCCGATAAGTTCCGGCGCTTCCATCAGTTGCAGTAGTGCGGTTGTATTCATGGCTTACCAGCTTCCGAGCGAACGGTCAAACACGTCCTGCACTAATTGTTTGTGAATTTCGGTAATCAGTCCTTCTTCGACACTCGAAATGTCCGAACTGCTTGGGAAATCGGCGAAGCGGGAAAAGCTCTGCTCAAAATTTTTCTTCTCGTCGAGCGTATTGGTGTATTTCACATTGACGGTAATGGTAAGCCGGTTCAGCGAAGCGGTTTCGTTGCCTTGTATGGCGACCGGTCGTACATCGTAACCGGTAATGGATCCTTCGTAGCGCAGGTCCCCGTTATTAGCGGCTAATTCGAGCCTTGTTTGCGCGATAAACAGATCTTTCAGCGCCTCGGTAAATTGTTGTCCGGTATTGGGATTGGCCAGTGGGGCGTTATTTTGGAAAAAAGCGACCGATACGGTGTTCGCATTTGCCGGAATATCGGCTCCGGTAAAGGTGTACTGCACTTTGCAGGACGATACTCCCAGCAGCAGCGAAGCAAACAGCAGCAATCGGATCGGATTTCTCATTTGAGATCGTATTCTTTGATTTTCCGGTATAAGGTGCGTTCCGAAATGCCCAGCTCACGTGCCGCATATTTACGTTTATTGCGGTGTTTGATCAGCGCTTTTCGAATCAGATCTTTCTCTCGTTCTTCCAGCGAAAGCGATTCTTCCACTTCTTCATGCTCCTCTATAATATCTTCCGGATACGAAGGGGTATGAATCGGCTGGTTGTGTACAGGTGCCGGCGTATGCGCTTCTACCGGCGAAATAATGGTGTCGCCTTCTTTAGCGCTGTAAAGCCTTTTGAGCAATGCGGTTTTTTCAGGACTCAACGCCGACAGATCCTGACGTCCCTGCATCAGATCCCTGACCAGGGTTTTCAGGTCGGTCAGGTCGTTGCGCATATCGAAGAGCAGCTTGTATAGAATTTCGCGTTCCGAAAGGTCGGAACCCTGATTTTCTTTCGCACCGGTCAGCGCGGGCAGATTAGCCGTCTCTTTGGGCAGGTAATGCTGAAGCTGTACGGCTGTAATTTCTCTTTCGTTCTCCAGTACCGAAATTTGTTCGGTCATGTTTTTGAGCTGCCGGATATTTCCCGGCCAGGAATAACCGATCATTGCCCGTAACGCGTCGTCTTCGAGCCGTACCGGCGGCATACGGTACTTGTCGGCAAAATCGGCGGCAAATTTGCGAAACAGCAGTCCCACATCTTCGCGGCGTTCGCGCAGCGGCGGGATATGAATGGGCACTGTATTCAGTCGATAATAAAGGTCTTCGCGAAAACGCCCTTTGCGTACGGCTTCGGGAATGTTCACGTTAGTAGCGGCGATAATACGCACTTCGGTTTTTAGCACTTTGGAAGAACCTACTCTTATGTATTCGCCGGTTTCGAGCACACGCAGCAGGCGTACCTGCGTTTGCAGCGGTAGCTCGGCCACTTCGTCGAGAAAGATGGTACCTCCGCTGGCTACTTCAAAATAGCCTTTTCGCGATTCGTGCGCACCGGTAAACGAACCTTTTTCGTGACCGAATAATTCCGAATCGATGGTGCCTTCGGGAATGGCGCCGCAGTTTACCGCGATGTAGGGACCGTGCTTGCGGGAACTCAGGTGATGAATGATCTGCGGCATAATTTCTTTACCTGTACCACTTTCGCCGGTTACCAGTACGCTGAGGTCGGTCGGAGCTACCTGCATGGCTACTTCGATGGCCCGGTTGAGCGCAGGGGCATTTCCGATGATGCCGAAACGTTGCTTGATTTGCTGTACCTGATTGTTCATGCTTCCACACTAAGTTCTACGGGCTTGCCCAGCAGCGTGGCTGCCGTGCATTCTTCTACATAAATATCGGCGTATTGTCCTTTTTCGTAGTGATGGCGGGGAAATACGACCACAGTGTTTTGAGAGTTGCGGCCGTAAAGATGCGCTTCAGAACGTTTGGAAACGCCTTCAATCAGCACCCTGTGTATTTTTCCGATGGCTCGTTGGTTGCTTTCCAGCGAATGCTGTTGCTGTAGCTGGATAATTTCGGTAAGACGGCGTGTTTTTTCGGCTTCGGGTACATCGTCTTCGTATTTCCGTTCGGCTAATGTTTTTGGGCGTTCCGAATATTTGAACATATACGCGAAATCGTATTTTACCGCTTCCATCAGACTTATCGTTTCCCGGTGCTGGTCTTCCGTTTCGGAACAGAACCCTGCGATCACGTCGGTCGAAATTGCACAGTCGGGCATATACTTACGTATAGCCGCTATGCGGTCGAGGTACCACTCGCGGGTATAGCCCCGGTTCATTTTATGCAGGATTTCCGAATTGCCCGATTGCACCGGAAGGTGAATGTACTTGCAAATATTTTCGTACTGCGCCATGATTTGCAGCACTTCGTCGGTCATGTCTTTCGGATGCGAAGTGGAAAAGCGCACACGGAGCAGGGGAGAGACCAGCGCCACTTTTTCGAGCAATTGCGCAAAATTGACCACCGGCTTGGTTGCGTCGGTAATTTCTCCTTTGGAGTTGATGTTCCATTTATAAGAGTCCACATTTTGCCCAAGCAAGGTGACCTCGCGATAGCCGTTTTCAAAAAGATAATGGGCTTCGTGTACGATCGATTCGGGATCCCGGCTGCGCTCGCGCCCTCTTGTAAAAGGTACCACGCAGAAAGAACACATATTGTCGCAGCCCCGCATAATGGATATGAACGCACTTACTCCATTGGTATCGAGTCGTATGGGGTTGATATCGGCGTATGTTTCTTCGCGCGAAAGCAACACGTTGACGGCTTTTTGTCCGCCTTCGACCTGGGCTATCAGACCGGGTAAATCGCGGTATGCATCGGGTCCTACGACCAAATCGACCAGCTTTTCTTCTTCGAGCAGCTTGGCTTTCAGGCGTTCGGCCATACAACCGAGCACGCCTACCACTAATCCGGGTTTTTGTTTTTTCCGGGAATGGAATTCATTCAGGCGGTTACGCACTCTTTGTTCGGCGTTATCTCTTATAGCACAGGTGTTTAGCAATACCACGTCGGCTTCGTCCGCATTACGCGTGGTGCTGAATCCGTCTTTGATAAGAATAGAGGCTACAATCTCGCTGTCCGAAAAGTTCATCTGACAGCCGTAGCTCTCCAAGTATAATTTTTTACCGTTTTTTAATTTCGGATCCGTATCTTCCCGCATCAAAGCTTCTCCCTGCCGCGATTCGTCAATTACCTTTTGTGCTGTTGCTTCCATTTTTATGACCCGGTTTTTCAAGGGAATTGCAAAGATAAGCAAAGCCCCGAAGGTGTCAAAATGGCAGGCGGTTTTGAGGCGGGAGAGAATTGTTAAAAAAAATGAAATCGGTCAAAATTTTTTATGAAAAGACGAAATCCTTTTATTTGCAACCGACAAAACCTTCCGGAGACACCCTGCCGGAGGTAAATTAAAGTACTGCGCATGGCAAAAAACCTGGTTATTGTGGAGTCGCCCGCCAAGGCGAAAACCATTGAGGGATTCCTGGGAAAGGATTTTCTGGTGAAGTCGAGTTACGGACACGTAAGGGATCTGTCGAAAGGAGGGCTCTCAGTAGATATTGAGAACGGATTTTTGCCGGACTACGAAATTTCTGAAGACAAGAGAAAAGTGGTATCCGAGCTGAAAAAGCTCTCCAAAGATGCGGAAGTCATCTGGCTCGCTACGGATGAGGATCGGGAGGGGGAAGCCATTTCGTGGCACCTGAAAGAAGCCCTTGATCTTCCCGTGCAACGTACCCGTCGGATCACCTTTAATGAGATTACCAAAACTGCGATTGTCAAGGCCATTGATAATCCGAGAGCGATTGATCAGCACCTGGTCGATGCCCAGCAGGCACGCCGTGTCCTCGACAGGCTTGTGGGATTTGAGCTTTCTCCGCTCTTGTGGAAAAAAGTAAAACCTTCTCTTTCGGCCGGGCGTGTACAATCGGTGGCCGTACGGATCATTGTGGAGCGTGAGCGTGATATTCAGCAATTTACCAGCGAAGCATTTTACCGTTTTACCGGCGAATTTTTGGTAGATGGCAAACATCTTATTCGCGCCGAGCTCAACAAACGTTTTTCTACCCGCGAAGAAGCCCTGGCTTTTCTTGAGAAATGTAAAAACGCTGAGTATCAGGTAAAAGATTTGGTGACCAAGCCCGCTAAAAAATCGCCGGCAGCACCCTTTACCACCTCTACATTGCAGCAGGAAGCCTCGCGAAAACTGGGCTTTTCCGTAGCGCGTACCATGACCGTAGCCCAAAAGCTTTACGAAGAAGGACACATTACATATATGCGTACCGACTCTGTGAACCTGTCGGAAACCGCCATCAATGCAGCTAAAGAAACCATTACCGGCTTTTACGGCCCGCAGTATTCCAATCCCCGCAGGTATGCGACCAAAACCAAAGGGGCACAGGAAGCGCACGAAGCGATCAGACCAACCTACATGGACAAGCAATCGGTAGGTGGAGATACAGCCGCACAAAAACTTTACGAACTTATTTGGAAACGCACCGTAGCTTCGCAAATGGCCGATGCACAACTCGAGAAAACCACCGTTACCATTTCCATCTCTAATGCGCAGGAGCATTTCGTAGCGCAGGGAGAAGTGCTCAAATTTGACGGTTTTCTGAAAGTGTACCTCGAATCGACCGACGACGATACCACCGAAGAAGAGCAGGAGGGAATTCTTCCGCCGCTGAAAATCGGGCAGATGCTCGATATGTCGGTCATTACCGGCACCCAGCGTTTTACACATCACCCGCCGCGTTACACCGAGGCCAGTTTGGTGAAAAAGCTCGAAGAGCTCGGAATAGGACGTCCTTCTACCTATGCGCCTACCATTTCGACCATACAAAAGAGAGGGTATGTAGTGCGTGAAGATCGCGAAGGAGTGAAAAGGGAATACGATCTGTTTACCCTTAAAGCGGGAAAAATCAAAGAGGAACTCAAAACCGAAACTACCGGCGCGGAAAAGGCTAAGCTATTTCCTACCGATATAGGTGTGGTGGTGAATGACTTTTTGGTCATGCACTTTCAGGATATACTTGATTACGGATTTACCGCTTCGGTCGAGAAAGAATTTGATGATATTGCCCAGGGGCTGTTGCGCTGGAACGATATGCTGCAACGCTTTTACGGGCCTTTTCATAAAGGAGTGGAACAAACGCTCGAAACCAGCGAAAAAGCGACCGGAGAACGCGAGTTGGGTACAGACCCCGCCAGCGGAAAAAGAATCGTGGCGAAAATAGGCCGCTACGGCCCGATGGTGATGATCGGAAATGCGGACGACGAGGAAAAGCCTCGTTTTGCTTCGCTTCGTAAAGATCAGAGCATTGCGACCCTGACACTCGAAGAAGCGCTCGACCTGTTTAAGCTTCCGCGCACCTTAGGCGAATGGAACGGGTATAAAGTAACCGCCAATGTGGGGCGATTTGGGCCTTATGTGGGATCCAACGGGGTATTTGCTTCCCTGAAAAAAGCCGAAGGAGACGACCCCATGACCATTGAGCTTCCCCGCGCGATTGAGCTGCTGGAGTTGAAGAAAAAAGCGGATAGTGAACGTATTCTCAAAGTATTTCCCGAAAATCCCGATATACAGGTACTCAAAGGACGCTGGGGTCCCTTTATAAAGGCGGGAAAAAAGAACATAAGAATTCCGAAAGACCTTGATCCGGCCGAGCTGACGCTCGAAAAATGCCTCGAACTGGCCGGAGGAGCTGTCGTGAAATCGATCGCGCCCGCCAAAAAAGCAGCCGGAACCACCCGTAAAAAGGCCAGCTCTTCGACCAAAAAAGCAGCGGCTCCGAAAAAGGCTGCCGCCCGTAAGACTACGGCCAAGCCTGCGACCTCTACGCGTAAGAAGAAAAGCTGACAATGGATATATCCATTTACTTTGAGCCGGGCTATATCCCCGAAAAAAGGGAAGAAGCGAATCCGCTTTTTAATGCCCGCCTGTCCGATTATGTCGAATTTCATTCGGCTTCGGGCTTTCCCGAACTGAAAGGCAAGCACATTGCACTTATCGGGGTATGCGAAGATAGAAGGGCTACGGGTAATAAAGGTTGTGCCGAAGCACCCGATCAGGTACGGCGTTACCTGTACGAGCTGGCCAAAGGCGCTTATCTCCCGCAGATAGCCGATTTGGGGAACATCAAGGCGGGTGCGACCCTCGAAGACACTTACTTTGCCCTGAGCGCTACCGTTGCATACTTGATAAAAAATCAAATCTTACCGGTCATTATAGGAGGCGGGCAGGATCTTACCTATGCCAACTACCTGGCTTACGAGAAGCTTGAGCAGACCGTAAACATAGCCACTATCGACTCGCGTATCGATTTGGGAGATCTGGATGCCGAGCTCACCTCGCGGTCCTATCTTGGAAAAATTATTCTTCATCAGCCTAATTACCTGTTTAATTACAGCAACCTGGCTTTGCAGGCGCATTTTGCGGATAGTCATACGCTGGAGCTGATGGATAAACTTCACTTTGACAATTTCAGACTGGGCGAGCTGCGTAAAGATATTCAGGACAGCGAGCCCCTGCTTCGCAATGCCGATATCCTGAGCGTCGATATATCGGCCCTGCGTTTTTCTGATGCACCGGGTAACAAACAGGCTACACCCAACGGCTTGTTTGGAGAAGAAGCCTGCCAGCTTTGCCGGTATGCGGGAATGAGCGATAAGCTTTCTTCGGCGGGCTTTTACGAAATAAATCCGGCGGCAGATCGCAGCGGACAAACCGCACATCTTACCGCGCAGATGATTTGGTACCTGCTGGACGGCTATTACCACCGCAAAAACGATTACCCGGTAGGAGACCGGAGTTCGTTTACCCGGTACCGGGTTACAGGCGAGCATTTTGAACAGGAAATCGTGTTCTATAAAAGCGATCGTTCCGACAGGTGGTGGATGGATGTGCCTTATCCGGCCGATAAGCGTATTCGTTTCGAAAGACACCACATGGTACCCTGTACTTATAAAGATTATCAGTTGGCTTCTTCGGGCGAACTGCCTGATCTTTGGTGGAAAACCTATCGGAAACTCAGTTAATTCGGGGCTTTGTTCAAAATTTTGTGAAAATATTGGTCAAAATTTTTTTCAGAATATTTTTTGGTTAACTTTACCCGGCTTTGAATGGAGTGGTCCATCCCGGCATAAACAGCAAAAAATAAAGTAACAAGCTACTTTATGAAGAGACTTCTACTTTCTCTTTCTGCATTGATTCTGGGCACTTCTGCTTTTGCACAGCAGGACTATCAGTTTTCGCAGTACATGTTCGACAGGTTGTCCCTCAACCCCGCTTTTGCAGGGATTGATGATAAAATATGTGCTACAGGCATATTCAGACAGCAATGGGCTAGTTTTGACGGTGCGCCGCGTACCGTTCTTTTTAATGCGCATGGTCCGGTAAAGGCTTTGCGTGGAGGAGTGGGGCTTTCGGTTTACAACGATAAAATCGGCTTTTTCAATACAACATCTGCCAAGCTTTCGTACTCTTTTCAGTTTCCCCTCGGTCCGGGTAAAATGGGTGTAGGTGCTTCTGTGGGCTTTATGAGCTCCAGCCTTAAGCCTTCATGGGTGGCCATTACACCGGTTTCGCAGGATGCGGCAATTCCCAATGGAAATGAGAGTCAGGCTACTTACGATCTCGGTTTAGGCTTGTACTACCGCACTCCCGAGTTCTATGTGGGCTTGTCGGCTACTCACCTTTCCGAGTCGGAGTTTACGCAGTTGAACGTACAGAATGCGAGGCACTATTACCTGATCGCAGGTTGGGACAAGCGCCTTGGTGCCAGCAACAGCGACTGGACCCTTCGCCCCTCAGTGCGGGTAGAATCGGATGCCACTACCACACAGGTAGATGCCAACGTGAATGTATTGTGGCGTCAGACGGTATGGGCCGGTGTCTCTTACCGTATGAATGATGCGATAGTTCCCATGGCCGGTTTTCAAACAACCGTTGGTGGAGCATCGAATCCCGGAATGATACGCATTGGTTACTCTTACGACGTAACCACCTCAGAGATTAAGAACTACAGCAACGGAAGTCACGAGATAATGCTGAATTACTGTTTCAACATTATCAAGCCTCCCGTAAGGCAGAAGGCCAAGACTGTAAGATTTTTGTAAAAACTGAAACTAATCTTCCATTGGAAGCGTTAAAGTCAGTCCATGCTTATTTGCTTCAGGAGGCGAATAAATGTGGAGGTAGAACAATTAAGGAGGTAGCATGAAAAAGTTGTTGCTGTTTTACGTAGCAGCGGTGCTAACGCTATATTCCTGCAACCAAGGTGGCAGGGGTGAGCTTGTAGGTGTGCAAGGCAGACCTACGTGGTACCAAAATACACCCTACGGGATGCTTTATATTCCCGCAGGTTCATACAACATGGGCCCTGGCGATCAGGATGTCCCCTGGGCTCATACCAGCAGAGCCAAAACCGTTTCGGTACCTGCATTCTATATGGATCAGACCGAGATCTCCAATAACGAATACCGGCAGTTTGTGTACTACGTACGCGACTCTCTTGCACGGCGTAAGCTGAGTGAAGATTACGCGGACGAGTTCCTCGTGCCCCGTTATGATGACGAAGGGAACGAACTGGACGAAAGCGAGTGGGATCTGAACTGGATGACCAAGCTGCGCTATTATGATCCCAATTATATGCCTATCCTTTCGGATATGTATATGCCGGATCACGAGCGTTATTACCGCAGAAAAGTATTTGATACCCGCAAGCTTATTTTCGAATACTACTGGATCGATATGGTGGCGGCTGCTAAGCGCGGTAACCTTCATATCAAAGATAATCCTGAAGATCCCCTGCACCGTACACTCAGTAATCCCAATGACCCGGTGACCAATGACCCGATTGGTCAGGATCTGAACCTCGGACATCGTAACCGCTTGGGACAAGATAACGCTATTCGTGGGCATAGCGATCGTTCACGTTTCATTATCAAAGAAACTATCAACGTATATCCCGATACACTTTGCTGGATACGCGACTTTACCTATTCGTTCAACGATCCGATGACGAACATGTACTTTTGGCATCCCGCTTACGACGACTATCCCGTAGTAGGTGTGACCTGGACGCAGGCTAAAGCTTTCAGCGTATGGAGAACACAATTACTGAATTCCTGGCTGGAAGCCAACGGAGAGTTCTTTGTACAGGATTTTCGTTTGCCGACAGAAGCGGAATGGGAATATGCCGCCCGCGGCGGTCTTGACTTGAACCCCTATCCCTGGGGCGGTCCTTACATTCGTAACGCGCACGGCTGTTTCCTTGGTAACTTCAAGCCTATGCGTGGCCGTTACATGGAAGACGGTGGCTTCTATACGGTGAAAGTAACTTCTTATCACCCTAATGATTACGGCCTGTACTGTATGGCGGGTAATGCAGCCGAATGGACTGAAACCGCTTATGACGAGTCGGCGTATGAATTTACCCATGACCTGAGTCCTGAGTACCGCTACAATGCGCTCGACAATGATGCGCCCGCGCAAAAACGCAAGGTTATCCGCGGTGGCTCATGGAAAGATATCGCGTATTATTTGCAAACCGGAACCCGTACTTTTGAATATCAGGACTCGGCTAAGTCCTACATCTCGTTCCGTTGCGTTATGTCTTACCTTGGTCGTGGAGGTCCCGACCAGGCGGAAGAAGCGAGATAATGATTCTCGGATAGGCAATCAAACCAAGTAAAACCCCAAATAAAAGCAAGAACAACTATGAAACCAGGAAGCAAAGCGTGGAAAAAATTCATGGCCAAACTGTATGGATTTGGTGCGGCGATCGTAATTATCGGTGCGCTGTTTAAAATCATGCACTGGCCAGGTGCGGGAGTGATGTTGACCGTAGGTCTTTCTACAGAAGCCATTATCTTTATTTTCTCTGCATTCGAACCTTTACACCGTGAATTTGATTGGTCGCTCGTGTACCCTGAGCTGGCGCTCGGCGACGAAGGTGATCATGACATTGCCGGAAGAGCTCGTGTGAGCCACAAAGGTGGTTCTGTTACCGAAGAGCTTGACAAAATGCTGGAAGAGGCTAAAATTGAGCCTGAGCTGATCAAGAGTTTGGGTACCGGTCTGCGTTCACTGACCGATGCCACTACTAAAATCGGTGATGTATCTAACGCTTCGGTAGCTACCAACGAGTATATCGATAGCCTTAAAGGTGCTTCTCAAAAAGTGGAGAAACTCTCTGAATCTTATGTGAAAGCATCAGAGTCACTGATGGGACTTACTTCTACTCAGGAAGAAGGTCGTTCTTTCGGTGAGCAAATGCAGAAACTTTCTACTAACCTTGCGTCGCTGAATAACATTTATGAAATGCAGCTCAAAGGTTCTTCTACTCATTTGGAGGCCACTTCCAAATTGTATAGCGGTATCAACGAACTTATGCAGAACCTGCACGACTCGATGGAAGATACCCGCAAGTACAAAGAGAACATGGGCGATTTGGCACGCAACCTGTCTGCACTGAATACCATCTATGGTAATATGCTGGCTGCCATGAACATTAATGCTGCAAGAGGTTAATTCCTTTTGCCAGTATAAAGTTCTGTGAATTTAATTACTAACCAGAAAAAGTAATTTCACTATGGCAGGTGGTAAAGAAACCCCCAGGCAGAAGATGATCGGTATGATGTACCTTGTACTTACCGCACTTCTCGCCCTTAACGTCTCGAAAGAAATCGTGCTTGCATTTGTAACGCTGAACGATAAAATTGAAGACAGTACTCGTGCGCTTGAACGGAATAATGAGGTGATCTATACAGACATTAAAAATATGGCTGATATGGAGGTAACCAAAACCGGCAAGAACGGAGGAAAAGCAGATATTTGGAGAAACACTTCTATTCAGATAAAAGGAATGGCGCTCAGACTGTACAATTTTTATGTGACAGAAGAGAACGACATGATTAAAGAGGTAGAAGGAGTGGACTGGATGGAACCCGATCCGAATAACCCGGATAAGCTGGTGATTAAGGATTTGGCCGGGATTAACGCGAAAGATAACTATGACGTGGCTACTCAGCTTTTCGTAAAGGATCAGGCGAACCCTAACGAAAGAGGAAAAACCATCTTATCGAAGTTGCATGTATTCAGGGATTCGCTCTGCTGGTATATGGCTACTTACGACAACTGGACTTTCCCCCTGAATGCAAACGGACCTCTCAATCCTTCGGATTTGGCAAACTCGCTGGCACAGGCTAACCCCAAAGATACCAGCCGCATTGCTCAGCTTTTCCGTTCCATTACGCTGCCTGAAACCAAAAACACCGACGATAAGAAAAATGTACCTTATCAGCTCGTACTTTTTGATCACGCGCCGGTAGTGGCTGCTGCGGCAATTTTCGCTTCGTTCCGTAACGAGGTGCGCAAAGCGGAAGGTGACGCTATCAGCTTTATCCATTCCAAGAGCGGTTCGCCCAAGTTTAATTTCGACGTAATCGAACCTATTCCGGTGGCACCGGCTAATTACCTGAATGCAGGTGATTCGCTTGAGCTTAAAATAATGGTGGCTGCTTACGACTCTAAAGGACAGTACGAAACCCGTTTTGTAGTCGTGTCTGATAGTGCTGAAACAGGTACTTATGAAAAGAATCCGACCGACAATAAAATTACGCTTCCTACCAGCAAACCTGGTGTCTATTACGTAAAAGGAGAACTGAAGGTGCAGGAAGACGGTGTAGATGTGTGGAAACCCTGGAAATCTTACCGCTACGAAGTCGGGCAGCCGATGGGAGTAGTGTCTAACGAAGACCTTACCGTTATCTACGCCGGATACGAGCATACCTTCTCGGCCTCCGCTTCCGGTTATCCGCAAGATCGTGTGTCACTTTCTATGCCCGGTGTAACGGTAGGAGCTAAAGGCAACGGTAAATTCTCGGTAAAAGCACCCGCAAATTCGGTAGGACAAAAAATCAAATCGAGCATCTCCATCAAAGGAGAAGGCGGACGTCCGCTGCCCGGTCCTGAGTTCTTTGTGAAAACGCTTCCCAGGCCGACCTCTTTCTTTGGTAGCATTCCCAACTCGGAAAGCTCAATTACCAAAGCGCAGATTGCGGCCAACATCAATGCCGGTGTAAAAGCAGGCTACGATCCTTCCATGCCGCTCGACCCTTCTAAAGTGAGATTTACCGTGACCAGCTTCGAACTGGTGGTCACCGTAGGCGGTAACGTGGTGAGGGAATCGGCACCTCAGGGTAAGATTACACCTAAAATGCAACAGGTACTTAATGCTGTAAGACCAGGTATGAACTTCTCTATTCAGGGTATCCGCGCAATGGGGCCTGTGGGTGAAGTAAGGGTAAGCCCCCTGTCGTTTACAGTGAGGTAACCCATACAGGATTAAATTAAATCGTTTGGATATGAAAAAGGTTGTCGGTGGCTTGTTTTTGGTGGGATTGGCATTCAATCTCCAGGCCCAGAACGTAACGGAGGGTTCCTACGTGAAGGATTCGCCTTATGTGAAGGAGCATATCCCTACTAAAAAAGTAATACAGTACGCCTCACTGCGTGAAGCGGATGTAATGTGGGAAAAACGCATCTGGCGGATTATCGACAATCGCGAGAAGCTCAACTTTCCCCTCTATTACCCGCTTGAGCCGCTGAGCGATCGCTGGTCACTTTGGGATATTATCCGTTTTCACCTTACCAAAGACGTAGGTAAGCTGACACCTTACAAGGATTTTAACGAAGCTACGCTGAGCGAATTCGGCGGAGATATGTTCATGTATCCTATCGAAACGACAGATCCTGAATACCTCGAAAAAGTAAATAACCTGATCAACATTCTCGGTCCCGAACCTACAGATCCTATTCAGGTGGACAACGGTTTTGGCGGCACGATGGACTCTATCAGCGGGTACGACGGCAATGGCTATCCCATTCTCGTATATCCGCCCCGCGATACTGTCAGAATCGAGTCGAAAGACATCGTTGCCTGGGAACTCAAAGAAGTATGGTTTTTCGAAAACCAACGTTCGGTAATGGATGTAAGGATCATGGGTATTGCCCCGATAGTGTATAACAGGGACGAAGCAACCGGACAAATTACCGGTACGCGCCGTCTGCTTTGGCTGCACTTCCCCGAGCTGCGTTACGTGATTCAGAACTACTTTGTGTACAACCGACTCAACGATGCGCAACGTATGTCGTTCGATGACCTTTTCTGGAAACGGATGTTTACCAGCTACATCAAAAAAGAGTCGAACATCTACGACCGTCGTATTGTAGATTACACTTCAGGTGTGGACGCATTGCTTGAATCCGATCGTATCAAAAATGAAATGCAGAAGATCGAACACGACGTGTGGGATCTCTAAAAAAACCGATACTTTTCTAAAAAAGAACCCTGTAGTGTAATGCTACAGGGTTTTTTTGTCACTATTTTCGCGGCATGATTTCGTTTAACGGTATTTCCGTGCACTTCGGCGACCGGGTGCTTTACGACAATATCTCCTTTCTGATTCAGAAAGAAGATCGAATAGGGCTGGTGGGGCGTAACGGAGCCGGTAAATCCACCTTGCTTAAAATTTTAGCCGGGCTGCAACGGCCCGATTCGGGGGCGGTGGCCTTGCCACGCGATCTGACTATCGGTTACCTGCCTCAGGAAATGAAGCACAACGAAGACAGCACTGTGCTCGCCGAAACCAAGTCGGCACTTAAAGAGGTCAACGAACTGAACAGTCGCCTTGATTTTCTCAACAATGAACTGGTAACCCGTACCGATTACGAGTCGGAAGCCTACGGAGAGCTGCTTAATGAACTGAGTCTGCTCAACGAACGTCTTAACCTGCTCGACGCAGGCTCGGCCGAAGAAAACGCAGAAAAAATTCTTTACGGATTAGGTTTCGAACGCCGCGATTTTCAACGTAATATGCACGAGTTTAGCGGCGGCTGGAAAATGCGTGTCGAACTGGCCAAGCTGCTGCTGCGCAGTCCCGACCTGCTTTTGCTTGACGAACCGACCAACCACCTCGACATCGAATCTATTCAATGGCTGGAAGAATTTCTGATCCAGCACCGGGGAGCTATTCTGCTTATTTCGCACGACAAACGTTTCCTCGATAGCGTAACCCGCCGTACGCTCGAAATTGCCAACGGGAAAATTTACGATTACAAAGCATCTTATTCGAAATACGTGGAGCTGCGTCGTCAGGAAATTGAAATCCAGAAATCGGCGCAGAAAAACCAGCAGAAGTTTATCGAAAAAACAGAGCAGCTTATTGATAAATACAGGGCAAAAGCCAGTAAAGCTTCTTTTGCGCAGTCGCTCATCAAAAAGCTCGATAAGCTCGAAAGGGTAGAAATAGACGATTTTGAATCGGCGCGTATCCATATTCGTTTTCCGCCGGCTCCGCATTCAGGAAAAGTGGTGCTGGAAGCGGCCGATGTACGCAAGAGCTACGGCCCTAAACCGGTGCTTCGTGGATTGGATTTGCTGATAGGTCGCGGCGAAAAAATTGCGCTGGTCGGAAAAAACGGCGCCGGTAAATCGACACTTACACGCCTTATCACGGGGCGCGAAAACTTTGAAGGCAGCATTCAGGCCGGGCATCAGGTTAGCATTGCGTATTTTGCGCAAGACGAAGCCGAAAAGCTCGACCGTAATAGAACCGTGTTCGAAACTATTGACGACGAGGCTCAGGGCGAAATCCGGAAAAGCGTAAGAGCGCTGCTGGGCGCCTTCCTTTTCGGAGGCGACGACATCGATAAAAAAGTAAGCGTGCTTTCGGGTGGAGAAAAAACAAGGCTGGCCCTGTGTAAGCTCCTGCTTTCTCCGGCTAATTTTATTATCCTTGATGAACCGACTAACCACCTCGATCTGCCCTCGAAAGAAGTGCTGAAAACCGCGCTGAAAAACTACGACGGCACGCTGCTGGTCGTGTCGCACGACCGTGATTTCCTTTCGGGACTTACGGATCGCGTATTCGAGCTGAAAGACGGTTCGGTGAGCATTCACTACATGAGTGTCGATGAGTTTCTGCAGGTCAAAAAGAAAGCTTCTATTGCCGAGTTCGAACGTGCAAAACAACTGGATGCGCCTGCAGCGAATGTCTCTCCTGCAGAAATCCCTTCTTCCGAAACGCAGCGGCAGCCCGAAAAAGAGAAAAAACGCCTGCGCAGCCGGGTAGAACGGATCGAAAAAGAAATTGCGGAGCTGGAAGAAAAAATAGCCGGAACAGAACAGAGAATGGCCGAGAACGATTATTCGGATGCCGCCCGCACCGAACTGCTTACCCGCGAATACCAGGATGTCAAACAGCAGATCGACCAGTTGTACGCCGAGTGGGAAAATATTCAGCAGACGCTGGACTAAAAACCGGGCACGCTTTTGGTGGTCTGAGCATGGCTTAATCAACGGCTTTGTGTATTTTTAAGGGGCAACCTGAGTGTATGAAACCGCGCACCTTTCAATCCCTGTTTTTGCTGGCTACTTTATCGCTTGTCGGTATTGTGGTCATACAGGTGTATTGGATCAATAAATCGTTCCGCATTCAGGAAAATGAAAGGCAGCTACAGCAGCAGCAATTTACGCAGTCCGAAAAGCAGTTCAGCGACCGGGTAACTATTGTGCTGACCAACATAGTAGCCGAAATACAGGATATTTACAACGACCCTTCCGAAATCTACAACGCCGTAGAACAGGTGCAATCCAATTTTTTCAGGGTGCGCATCAACGATACGCTGCATCCTTATCTGCTCGAAAGCCTGTTGCGTCGCGAATTTCAACGCAGTAATATCCGCGAAGATTTTGAGTACGCTATTTATGATTGTTTTACCGATTCGCTGGTGTACGGCAAGTTCGTGTCGTTCGACAGCAAGTTGCACAATGATCTGAACAAATCTGCGCCTTTTCGTTGGAACAAAGACGGGCATTATTTCAGTGTATATTTCCCCAACCGGGCCGATTTTGCCTTACCCCATACACGTAACGATTACAATACCTGGTTCTATTTCACGTTAATCGTATTGATCGTACTCGGATTTTTCGGATACGCGGTGTCTGTCATTTTACGGCAAAAAAGATTGTCTGACATCAAAAATGATTTTATTAATAATATGACGCACGAGCTGAAAACACCTATATCGACCATTTCTCTGTCGAGCGAGGTACTGCTCAAACCGGGTATTGAAAAAGAGCCCGAACGTCTGAATCGCTACGCGCACATCATTTACGACGAAAATAAAAGGCTCGAAAACTTAGTAGAACGTGTGCTGCAATTGGCTACGCTCGATCATGAAAATATTTCACTTAAGCTTTCTGAAATTAATGTACATAAGCTGGTAGAAGAATGTGTGCAACAAGCCCGGCCCCTTATTGAGGAAAAGGGGGGTACACTTAGCTTGTACCTCGAAGCCACACAGCCTGTTATTGAAGCCGATCGGCTGCACCTGAGCAATATTCTTTTTAACCTGCTCGAGAATGCGCGGAAATATTCAGACCAAATTCCGCAAATAGAGGTGACGGTACGCAACGAAAAACAGGGCGTAAGCGTCAGTGTAAAAGATAAAGGAATAGGAATAAAACCTGAAGATCTGCGACAGGTATTTGAAAAATTTTACCGCGTGCCTACCGGAAATCTGCACAATGTAAAAGGATTCGGATTGGGCTTGTACTACGTCAGGATTATTACCGAACAGCATGGTGGAACGGTGAATGTGCAAAGTCGTCCGGGGCTCGGCAGCCGTTTTACAGTGTATTTTCCATTTAAAGTCAACACTTAGGGTATGAGTGAACACAAAGGTACTTTGCTGCTGGTCGAAGACGATCGGAATCTCGGTTTTGCCATACAGGATAATCTGCGTACAAACGGCTATAAAGTGCACCTGGCTACCGATGGTAAGCAGGGGTTGAAACAGTTTAACGAAAGCCGTTACGACCTTTGTTTGCTCGATGTGATGCTGCCGCAAAAAGACGGATTTAGCCTGGCCGAAGACATACGCGTGGCCGATAAAACCGTCCCGATTATTTTCCTGACGGCCAAATCAATGACCGAAGATAAGATCCGAGGCTTTAAATCCGGTGGCGACGATTACATCACCAAACCCTTTAGCATGGAAGAGCTGCTGCTGCGGATAGAAGCGGTGCTTAAACGCAGCAAACCCGGAGTTATACAGGAAAATAAAGCGTGTTTTACCCTGGGGAATTATTATTTCGATTATCCCAATTATAAGCTTTCGCGGGGTACGCAGGCACGCAAGCTGACCAAAAAAGAAGCCGAAATTTTAAAGCTGCTCTGTAGCCGCAGGGGCGAAGTGCTGCCCCGCGAGCTGCTGCTCAACCTTGTGTGGGGCGACGACAGCTATTTTAACGGACGAAGTCTCGATGTGTTTATTACCAAGCTCCGCAAATACCTGAGCGAGGATCCGGAGGTGTCTATTGTGAATGTGCACGGGGTGGGATTCCGGATACAATACCCCGAAGCGGACTGAGCCTTCTGAAGCTTATTTTCTTTTCAGCTCGAAATTTTGCCCGAGATATACTTTCCTGACCTGCGGGTCGGCAGCCAGCTCTTCGGCGGTACCCTGCTTGAGTATTTTACCTTCAAACAGCAGGTAAGCGCGGTCGGTGATAGAGAGGGTTTCCTGTACGTTGTGATCGGTGATCAGCACCCCGATATTTTTGGTTTTTAATTGCGATACGATTTGCTGAATATCTTCTACAGCAATCGGATCCACACCGGCAAAAGGCTCGTCTAACAAGATAAAGTTGGGTTCGGAGGCCAATGCGCGGGCAATTTCGGTACGGCGTTTTTCTCCACCCGATAGTTTAATGCCCAGGTTTTTGCGTACATGGTTCAGCGAAAATTCGGTCAGCAGCTCTTCTACGCGTTCGTCGCGCTGTTTTTTGCTCATCTTCCGCATTTCGAGCACCGCACGGATGTTGTCTTCGACACTTAGCTTGCGGAATACCGATACTTCCTGCGGAAGGTAGCCTATACCCATCTGTGCCCGGCGGTACATAGGTTCTTTGGTGATTTCGAGCTTGTCGAGATACACTTTTCCTTCGTCGGGCTTGATAAGCCCTACGATCATGTAAAAGGAAGTGGTTTTCCCGGCGCCGTTGGGCCCCAGCAATCCTACGATTTCTCCACGATTTACCTCGACCGAAACGCCGTTCACCACGGTACGCTTGCGGTATTGCTTCACGATTTGCTCAGTCCACAGTTTCATGCGCCTTAGAATGCGATTTCAAGTTTAGCACGTATGCCAAACTTACTAATATTTGGGTGATCGAGGTAACTCATTCGCCAGATAAAATCGACCCGCAGCACTTTGAGGATATTTTCCACGCCCACCGAACCTTCGGCAAAGGGCACCGTGAGGGTGTGCAGGTAGGGGGGAAACAGCAGCTCCTGACGGTTGGCGTCAGACAGGCGGCCCCATACGGCTTTTACCCCGGCTACTTCACGCCATTTGAGACGGCGGAGCAGCGGAATATGGTTAAGGAAAAAACCGTCGAAATGGTGCGTAAACCACACCGATACGTACTCGTCGCTTACGAATTCGAGATAATTCATCGTGTTAAACGACATTTCGTCGTAATAATACGTTTCGTTTCCACGGTGCAATTCAAGCGCCGGATAGGGAAGGGTACCCCAAAATTTGCCTGCTTCGAGCCGATACCTGAACCAGCCCAGCGTACCTACCGGCACCCATTGCGTAAGACTGGTTACGGCTTTATGATAAGCGTATTCGCCACCGAGAAAATCTTTTATGCCCAGCGAATAATGAAGATCGACTACCGGTTTGCGCGTACCCATGCTCACACGGTCAAACTCACCTGCCACAAATTTTTCATTTTTCGCATAACGCAGGTAATAGGTGAATTCGCTCGTGGTTACGTCGGGTATAAGGCTTACCTGACCGGGTTCGGCCGAGGGTTTCTGATAAATGGTGTTGCCAAGCGGTGCAATACGCCGGTAGCGGTATTGAATACGGTTGTTGAGTCCCTGAAAATATTCGTAATCGTAATAGCCTTTGTACTCTTCCACGAACGAAAGCTTGTCGGCCACATTGCGCCTGAATACGGTAGCCAGCAGGTTGTCCTGCCGAAAGGCATTGGAGCTGAGCCCTAATTGCTCAATGTCGTATTTATAGTTGAAATACAGCATTTGTCTGGGCTTTTTACTTAGAATAGCTCTGAATCCGCCGCCGTATTTGAATTTTTCATCTTTCAACCCGTAAGCGCCGTAGCCGTTAAGCTCGATGCGTTTGCTGAATGCGTTGCTCGTGCGGCCGCCGAAACGAAAACGCGATCCCTCTACCGCGTTAAAGCTATACGTGCTGAAATAAGGCCCCCACTCGAATTTGCCGAATACTTTGTAGCCGCTGATAAGCATCCCGACCACTTCCACAAACGATTTTACCTGCGGAATATCGCGAATGGTGTCCATCATATCGTACACGGCGCGCTCTTTTTCGCTAAGCGTATCGTGCCGGTTGAGCTCCCAAAAGGTTTCGTCCTTGTCGTCGGCATCGTCGGCTACGATGATGTTTTGCGGACCGGCATAAAAGGCATCGTCTTTTGCCTGATTGATTACATGGTTTCGATAGGAAGTAGTTTTTCGACCGTAAAAGCCCATCTGTTTTTTGGCCAGCTTAAAATCGACCAGCAGATAATCTTTGCTGAGCATCCATACTTCATTTTCTACCTGCTCAAATTCCTGCATGAATTCGAAGTAGGTTACAAAGTTGATGTTCGCATCTTCCGAAATACCTGCTTCTACCCGCCGTATGGCATACGTAGTGTCGTTTACCCAAAAATTACCGGTAAATGTAGGCTCCTGCTTACGCCGCGGAATGAACTGCATCTGATAGCACCAGTTTTTCCCGATAAAAGCGCTGTCCACAATGTAATAATCGTAGTACATCAGCCCGCGATCCGAGACCGGACTCACGAAATTTTTGCCGAAAACGCTCACGAAATTGTCGTAAATATTGATGTTTTGGTACATATCGCCTAAAAACTGCGATACGCTTTCGTTTTCAATGCCCGATACTTTTGTGGCGCGTATGTATTCTTTATGGGTTTTGGGATTTTTGCGGAAATAAAATTCGGATAAGGACTCCGTCATAAAGATCGGCAGGTAAGGTTTTTCTCCGGTCGAGTCGATATTTTCAAAAATAAAGCGGATAGGTTTCAGCACTTTCCGGTTCATGAATTTTTCGCTGAAATTATTCAGGTCAAATTCTACTTTGTTGTACACATCATACTGGTAAGCCGTCAGCTTTTCGCGGTTGTTGACCGCCTTGTAGCGGATTATTTTTTTGAAAAGCGAGATAGCCGGGTTTTCAGGAATGATATATTCGTATTCGGGCAGTCCTTCGGCATCGGCCGAAAGCTCAAAATTAAGTTGCTGGGCCTTGTCGCGAACAATGCGTTTGCTCAGTGTTTTGTAACCGATAAAGGTGGCCGATAGCGTATCCGAAGCGTAATACGATTCGATAGAAAAATACCCTTCGGCATCGGCTTGTACTCCGATTTTTGTGCCTTTGAAAAATACGTTGGCAAATCCGAGCGGCTCCTGGTTTTCGGCATCGATTACGCGCCCTGTTACTTTGGTTGTTTGTGCGTATAGCGGTAATGCCTGTGCCACCATTACCAGTAACACAGCCAGGGAATAGAACCCGCTTCTGCAAAAGTTAAATGTGGCCAAAAGTAATTCCGGTAATTGCGCTTTGTTTTAAAAGTAACGAAAAAAATGAAAATCGTTACGCCTGCTGTTTTTCGAGTTCTTCCCAGTATTCGTATCCCCGGCGGGTATGTGGAATGGTAATGGAACCGCCCACAATAAGCGCGACCTGGAAAATTTCCAGTATTTCGGCCCTTGTAATGCCTTCGCGGTGACATTGCCCGAGGTGGTATTTGATACAATCGTCGCAGCGCAGCACCATCGATGCGACCAGCCCTAACATTTCTTTGGTGCGAACAGGTAGCGCACCATCCTGATAGGTTTGTGTATCAAGATTAAAAAAACGTTTGATGACGAGGTTATCGTTAGACAGCAGCCGTTCGTTCAGTTGCGCCCGGTAGGTGTCGAATTCCTCAATGGAAGTACTCATAAATTCCGGTGTTTAGGAGGGTTTCCGCTGGCGGTGTACCCGTGCCGAGACGAATATACTGATTTCATACAGTATCAGTATGGGAATAGCGACAAGTACCTGCGTGTAAAAATCAGGTGGCGTGATGATAGCGGCTAAAATCAGTACTACTACAATGGCATGTTTGCGGTAAGTACGCAGAAAAGCGGGGTTAACCACGTCGAGCTTGCTCAGGATATAAATCAGGATGGGCAGCTCGAACAGCACTCCGGTCCAAAAGGTGGTGGTGGTGATAGTGCTGATATAGTCGGAAATGGTAAAATCATTGTCAACCGCCGACGACATGGTATAGGTGCCGAAAAACTGTATGCAGAGCGGAGCTATCAGAAAATAGCCGAAGAAAATGCCGAGCGCAAAAAGGAGGGATGCATAAAACACCACCCCGCGCGTAGCCCTCAGCTCGTTTTTTTTAAGCCCGGGCTTGATAAAGCTCCATACCTGAAACAACAGAAAGGGAAAGGCTGCGACAATGCCTCCTACGGCTGCAAAGTAAATGTTGGTCGAAAACTGCCCCGTTACTTTTACGCTTTGCAGGCGAATAGGAATTTCAGCGGCGCAAAGGCTATCGCCCAAATGAAAGGTTTGTGAAAATTGACAGAGCCAGCGGTAGGTCACAAAATCCGTTTTCGACATGGCGATGTAAACGGTATCTACAATCTCGGTAGTGTAATAAAAGAACAAGCTACCGCCGATAATAACCGCTGCCGCGCACCAAAAAAGCCTTTTACGCAGCTCTTCGAGGTGCCCGAAAAATGACATGTTTTTGCTGTCGCGGGGAGATTTGGCGCTCATCTGAGGCAGCAAAATTAGCAGAAATTATGATGCCCGCTTACCGTCCGAGCAGATGTTTTCGCAATTCGGTCTGTGCGGGAGTAAGCAGGGGCATTTTTTCGACGACGTGCTGTCGCTGAACGGTTTTGGAATGAGGAGCAGCCTTTACCTGCAATTTTTCTTTCTTGCGCTGTATCGTAAGGGTTACTTCCTGATCCGACAGCGGCTTTTCCAGCCCTTTTACACCGCTCATGTCTTCGGCAGTGACCGATTCTCCGTTTATTTCAAGCAGAATATCGCCGTCTTGTAAGCCGAAATTGTTCAAAGCCGAATTCTTAGCCAAAATTTTCACCTGTCCCGTATTGGTATTGCCGTAGAAAGTAAGTTCTCCAAAACTGAGTAAGGTTTCCTGCTTTTCGGGTAAATAGCGCCAGCCGAGCCGCTCGAATGCCTCCTGAAGCGGAAGGGCTTCGCTGCCTTCTACGTAGTTCCGGAAAAACGTGCCGATTTCGGGGTAGGTCATTTGTGTGATTTCCGCAATCAGCATCTCGTCGCGGAAAGGGCGGTCGGGACCGTATTTTTCGGCCAACTGCAGCATCAGCTCACGCAGCCCCGTTTTTCCATCGCTTAGCCGTAGCAGCTCAATGTCGAGCAGCAATCCGATAAGCGCACCTTTCTGATACACATTGTTATACATCGATTTGTAACGGTCGTCGAGAATATTACGGCTCATATCGGTAAAAGAGACATTCCCGAATTTTTCGGCCCGAACGATTTTATCGCTCATTTCTTCCAAAAAGACTTCTTCTTCAATCAGCTTTTCGCGAAGCCGTATCAGATGTGCAAAATATTCGGTGACACCTTCGTACATCCACAAATGACGCGACATTTTCGGGTTGCGGAAGTCGAAATTGCCGATTTCTTCGCTATGGATATTCAGCGGGGTAAGAATGTGAAGAAATTCATGGCCCGCAATGCTCTGCAGCAAGTCAATCAGGTAAGCCGAATCGGGCAGTTCAGGAATGAAATAGAAGGAGCTGTACGAATGTTCAAGCGCCCCGAAGCCACCGTAGCGGGTTACGCCTTCTTTGGCGTATTTCGGGAAATACAGGATGAAATGATAGCGATCGACGGGAAAAGTACCGAAAAAACGTTCAAGCGCATGGGCCAAAGGTTCTACCGCCTGCCTGACTAAGGTCGAAGAAACCACCCTATTGTCGGAATATACCCCGATATGTACCCGCATATTGGCGACCTGAAAGCTGAGGGTATCGGCATACGAGAACATGATAGGGTTATCGACGAGCTTTACGTACGAGGAAACCTGGGTGCGATCGTAGGTTTTTCCCCTTTCCATCGGCAGGGCTGTATGGGCGTATAAGGATTCGGGCTTGAGGTATTCGAGGTGATAGGTTCGCATCTTATAACCTTCGAAATACCCGTAAAATCCCTGATGGTTAATGACAAAATTCGATTTATCCTGAATGTTCGTTCCCCCCGGCTGAAAGACGAAATTGTCATCGGGTGCATCCCATGTATCGTCCACCCAGTACTCGATGCGTTCGAGGCGATCGGCTTTGGAAATGGTGAAGACGTTGGAGCCTTTTCGTTTTACCTTCAGCTTTTTCCCGGCCGAAGTGTAGGCGGTGAACTCATTCACAAACCTGCCGAAATCTTTGCGCGAATAGGAACCCGGAATAACCGCAGGCATTACATAGTCTATTTGTTTTTCCCGAATATCAGGAGGATAAAGCACTACTTTCACCCGGTCGTTGACCACCCGGGTAAGATCGGTAATGACGCGATAGGTCGAATCGGCTTTTGCCGGAAAGCAAAAAAACAATCCGAGTAGCAAAAGCAGTGTAAAATGGGGCGAAAAAGAGCGGCTCATAAAAGGAATACGGTCGATTTTTAGGGGAAAATAAAGATTATTTCTTTTTTTTGTACGATTCTTGTATAAACGGTCGGTATGCGTATTCAAATAAGACTTTTTTTAGGTGTAGCCGTATTGAGCCTTGTCTCGGCCGGGTACCTGATGGCTTTGCAGGCTCCTCCTTCTTCGGTGATGGCGCCAAACACTGCGCTGGCGACAGACGATGCCGATGTTCAGCGGCATACTGAGCAAGCGGTAGAACGCTATGTACGTACTTCTATGAGCGGTCAGGGCTTTTACAAGCCTTTCGGCTTCGGCGAAGTGCAAATCAGGGTGCCTAAAGAACTGGCGAAACTTTCGGAGCTTCAGGAACGGAAGCAGATTATGGTTCGTCAGGGTGAGCCGCAGTATGGCGCTTCGCTCGACAGTTTGCTGGCTGTACAGGATAGCCTGATTGCCCGTCAGCAAAAGCTTATCGCCGAAAAGCACATCGCCAATAATTACAGTATCAGTCATGTGTTCAGTATTGCGCATTCAGGAACAAGTACTTATACGATTTATGAATGTGAGTTTTTCCTGAGCTCGCATTTTAATGTGCGGGATTTGGAAATTAAAATGGATCTCGAAGCCGATACCGAAACGTACGACTGGTTTTATTTTTATTTCATGCGTTATCCCTTGTTTTCGAGTGGAACTGAGCGTGAAAATACGCGCCGCAGCACAGCGATCTACGACTATTTCAATGCAAGGCTGGGGCAGGAAGATGTCGATAAAAACGCGCTCATGAAAAGTATTCTTACGGTAGTGCGTACCACCAGAAGGTTCGGCGAATACGATCCCGATCGTGTGGCACGTCTGGTGCTGAGTGAGCAGATGATGGCCAACCGCCTGGATTTTCAGGGCTACAAGCCACTCGAATTTAGTCCGCTTAACGCATTGCTTGAGAAAACTTCGACCGATACTACCGTAGCCGCCGACTCGCTGGTGGGTTACAGCTTCTTCCACTCTTACGATTTTCGTACCGAAACCGGTAAAGACACGATTCAGTGTGTGTACGTAGAGTTTGACCCCTATTTTGTCATCGCAGGAATGGCATTGGTGGATCCCCCTTTTGAACAGTATTTCCGGAAAGAAGAGGGGAAAGAATAAAGCTGTTTCCCACTCTCCCAGGCTCCTCTCGTGCTGCAATTGTAGAACAGCCAGGGTTTTCCGACCGATGCTTTTTCCCATTGCGACAGCCTGAAAGCGGAATTGGAACCGTCGGCTACAATACACGGAGTATCGTAGTAGCTCGTAATTTCTTCCAGGCTTACACGCGGGTTGTTCACCAGCAGCACCATATCGGTGTGGATACGGCTTTTTGATTTTACCTTGTATTCGCTGTCGTTTATCAGCGCAATGCGGATATTTCCGGCTTGTATGAAATTTCCTTTTCGGAAAATAGCATCCCGTTTTAGTTCTTCCTGCTGAAAAGGAAGCCAGGTAATGTGCTGTACTCCTCTTTCTATTTGTCCGCTTTTAAAGTGGAAATCCAATTGCCTGCGAGCCGTATCAGGATGTAGTGTAGTAAGCAGAATTTGCCGTTGCCCATAAGTGTAGCTTATCACCGTTTCTTTTCTCAAGGTGTAAATGACGGTTTCATGTTGACTGAGCTGTATGGCGGAGGTATGTAGCCTGAGCAGCAGAAACAGACTTGACAAGCTCAATGTGGCACAGAGCAGGCTCGCTTTTGGCCGGTAAAGAAAAGCAATCAGAAGCATTAATACGCCGTAAAGGCAGAGGCATTCCCAGCCCTTTAATGTCCATTCCCAAACGGCACCCGGTAGCTGTTCTATTGCAATCACGGTATCGTTAAGAAAGTGGACCAGCCACGACAGCGTTTTCCCGGCCAGGTTTCCCGCCAGCGCAAAAGGTGCCAGTAGCCACACCGCTATCCCTACGTACAGTATGAGGGTGGCCAGTGGCACGATAAGCAGGTTGCAGGGAAGGAAATAAACCGGAAACTGCTTGAACAAATAAAGGCTGAGCGGAAAAGTAGCCGCCTGTGCCGCGAGCGATACCGCACAAAGGTTCCATGTCCACGATAGCCAACGAAATCGGGGTTCCCACAGGCTGCGTATTTTCGGGTAGAGAAATACGAGCCCCGCTACGGCAAGGTACGAAAGCAAAAAACCGGCATCGGTAAGTAGCATGGGGTCGAAACAAAGCAACAGGAAAGCGGATGCCGTGAGCGTTTGTGTAGCGGGAGGCGGACGATTTAACAGTCGCCCGGCAATGATAAAGCTCAGCATAAGGGTAGCGCGCATTACCGAAGGCGGAAGTCCGGTGAGCAAGGCATACAGCCAAAGCCACCCGAGCAGGAGAAGGGTGCGAATAAGCATGCTTCGCCTGGACTGCCCCAATCCTGCCAGCAGCGTGTCCATAATGACAAAGATGAGTCCTACATGCAATCCGGAAACGGATAATACATGAAGCGCGCCGCTACCGGCGTAGGCTTGTATAAGTTCCGCGTCTATGTCGGCCCGGTAGCCTAATACCAGTGCCGAAGCTACTGCGAACTCTTGTCCTTCGAGACCATAGTGCCTAAATAAGCCCAGCAATTGATCGCGCAGATCGTGGGCCATGCGTATCAGCGGATTTCCTCCTCTGTCCAGATGTACCCAGTCTTTGGCTGTGGCGTAGGCGCGGTGACTTATGCCCCGGTTTGCGAGGTATTGCCGGTAATCGAATTCGCCGGGATTGAGCGGGCCTGCTACAGCCGACAGCCGGGCTTTCACCAGTACCCGGTCGCCATAGCGTAACTGCCGGGCGGCTTCGTTTTTGTGCAGGTACAGTACTACGTTGCCTGTACAATTTTGCCAGCCGGAATCTTGCCTGAAAGCAAGGATATTTACTTCAGCCCGAACCGATTTTTCTTTTTCTGCGGGGGAGTCCAGCAGCTCGCCTATCCATTCTTCGGGTAAGGCTTCATGGTGTATAAAATGGGAAGCGCGGAGGTAGGGATCGTGCAGGTTTACCAGACTCATGCCCAGTACCGTGACCAATATCAATAGGATTGCACCGTCGGTACTGCGGCGCGAGGGAGCATGGCCATAGGCGAAAGACAGCAGCGCTATCAATGCTGTAGCCGCCGGAATAAAGAAGTAATACGGCCAAACTTGCCTGAGCGTGATCGACAGCAGCATACCACCGATAAGCGCGGGTAGCAGGCGTACAAAGGGATAAGGTGCAAAGGGGTTCAGGGCTTTCGTGATTTGGTGTGCTTAAAGTTGCGTGAAAATCACTTTGCGTCGGAACCAATTTTAACGCCCGATGAAGGTTCGTTTCGGGTTGCTTATAAACGGCGAGAGAGCTGCCTTTGGCAGCTCTCTCGTTGAATTAAAAAGCGGGAGGACTTTTTATTTTTTGTCTTTCACTTCTTCGAAGTCCACATCAGTGACTTCCTGATCGTTTGGCGATTGACTTTCGTTGTCGCCCTGCGGATTTTCGCCGCCGGGTGCTCCTCCGCTTTGTGCGTACATTTCCTGTGCGGCTGCCTGAAACACATTGTTCAGCTCGCCCATTGCCTTATCGATGGCTTCGGGTTCTTTGCTTTCGTGTGCTTTTTTGAGCTCGGCCAGTGCGTTTTCAATAGGCTGCTTTTTGTCGGCCGGTAGCTTGTCACCGAATTCTTTCAACTGTTTTTCGGTTTGGAAAATCAGGCTGTCGGCCTGGTTCAGCTTGTCGGCAATTTCGCGGTTTTTGCGATCGGTTTCGGCATTGGCTTCGGCCTCTTTCTTCATTTTTTCGATTTCATCCTTGCTCAGACCGGAGCTTGCTTCAATACGGATGTTCTGTGCTTTTCCGGTGGCTTTGTCGCGTGCCGATACCTGAAGGATACCGTTCGCGTCGATGTCGAACGTTACCTCAATCTGGGGTACACCGCGTTGTGCGGGAGGTATGCCGTCGAGGTTAAACTGCCCGATGGTGCGGTTGTCGCGTGCCATAGAGCGTTCGCCTTGCAACACGTGAATGGTTACGGAAGGCTGGTTGTCGCTGGCGGTCGAGAACGTTTCGGTTTTTTTGCTGGGAATGGTGGTATTGGCTTCGATAAGCTTGGTCATTACACCGCCCATGGTTTCGATACCGAGCGAGAGAGGAGTTACGTCGAGCAGCAGCACGTCTTTTACTTCTCCGGTAAGTACGGCGCCCTGTATGGCCGCGCCGAGCGCTACCACTTCGTCGGGATTCACCCCTTTGGAAGGCTCTTTGCCAAAGAATTCTTTTACGGCTTGCTGAATGGCAGGAATACGGGTCGTGCCGCCTACGAGTATGATTTCGTCAATGTCGTTTACCGACAATCCCGAATTTTTCAATGCCGAGCGGCAGGGCTCGATGGTGCGTTTTACCAGGCTGTCCACCAGTTGCTCGAATTTGGCACGGGTCAGGCTGCGCACAAGGTGCTTGGGTATGCCGTTTACCGGCATGATATAAGGTAAGTTGATTTCGGAGCTGGTGGTGCTGGAAAGCTCGATTTTAGCTTTTTCTGCGGCCTCTTTCAAGCGTTGTAACGCCATCGGATCCTGACGCAGATCAATGCCTTCGTCTTTCAGAAATTCTTCGGCCAGCCAATCGATAACCGTTTGGTCAAAATCGTCTCCTCCAAGGCGCGTATCTCCGTCGGTAGCTTTTACTTCAAATACACCGTCGCCCAGTTCGAGCACCGATACGTCGTGCGTACCGCCACCGCAGTCGAATACGACTACTTTAATGTCTCTGTTTTTTTTGTCGAGACCATACGCCAACGAGGCGGCAGTAGGCTCGTTAATGATACGGCGTACTTTAAGTCCTGCGATTTCACCGGCCTCTTTGGTGGCCTGACGCTGCGCGTCGTTAAAATAGGCAGGAACGGTAATTACGGCTTCGTGAACTTCGTGTCCCAGGTAATCTTCGGCAGTTTTCTTCATTTTCTGAAGTACCATGGCCGATATTTCCTGCGGAGTGTATAGACGGTCGTTGATTTTAACCCGGGGCGTATTGTTTTCGCCGCGTGTTATTTCATAAGGCACACGTCCGATTTCTTTTGACACTTCGTCAAAGGTGTTGCCCATGAAACGTTTGATAGAGAAAATGGTATTTCTCGGGTTGGTAATCGCCTGTCGTTTGGCCGGATCACCGACTTTACGTTCACCGCCTTCTACGAAACCCACTACCGAAGGAGTGGTGTTTTTACCTTCGCTGTTAGGTATCACTACCGGCTGGTTTCCCTCCATCACCGCTACGCACGAGTTGGTGGTACCAAGGTCGATTCCGATTATTTTACTCATTTTGATTGCTGTTTTTCTTAAATAATAGGGTTAGAAACTTAGAATCCGAATTTCTATAGTCAATCCTTGTGCCAATGGAGAAACAGTCTCCCACCGGGAAAATTTGACAGACAAATACTGTCAGCGGGTGGTGACAATCCGTCAGAAAGTCGTGAAAAGGCTTAGTTGCAGAAGAAACTTTCGCTGGCCCAGTCAGTGTTATCCGTACAAAAGCCGAGGTGGCCGGTATAAGCCCCCTGACAAAGCTCCCGTGTCGAATTCAGGTTCATCGGGCGACTCAGCTTTTTGGTGAAACGGCTCGAAAACACACCGATTCCATTGTCGATATTGGTGAAAGCCGGTTTTTCCTGAATCAGACCGGTAGAAGGCTCATTCACTTTCATATACGTGTACACATCGTCTGACACACCGACTACGACAAGGTCGATAGGGCGTACCACACGTCGGATAACGCTGGCATCGGGTGCGGGAATGCGGCTTTTGAGAAAGGCATAGAATGCTTCGCCGTTGCCGATAATTTCGCGGCGTTCGCTACCGGCCAAACTCAGGGTAATGTAGCTGTCCAGTTTCCAGGGAAGTGTCTTGCGGACGGTACCGGAGGTGGTTTCTTCGTCGTAATTGAAATACAGCCAGGTGTCGTACCGACGTCCCTCGGGTCCTGTATTGTAGCGGAGGTAAAAAGTCATGTAGTTGCCTACACCCGATATAAAGGAGAACTGCACCGGCGGATTTAAAAAGTTAAAATCCTTTACCATAGTAGTACGTCCGGTCACGATCTTTTCACCTTCCAACAGGCTGACATGCAGCCGATACTCGGCGCTGATGTTGAGGTTTGGACGGATGAAATAATACACTTTGTGATCGGGAGAATGAAAAACCCCCGGTTCGCGGTTTTGCAATACGGTATCGCGCAGGGGATACACGGCTATCCGTGTATTGCCCGACCATTCTTCGATTTGTGCATCTACCTGTGCGTATTCGGAAGAGTCGCGGATGGCGGCATAGTCGTAAGCGCTACCCGACCCTAAAAAAGCCTTGTTGATTTTTACATAATGCAGACTGTCGTTGGGGTCAAGCAACCCGTACACTATCGTATAATCCTGCCAGGGGGCGTTCACATCAAACTCGGTAGAGCAGGATCCGAAGACAGTAGCGACTGCCAGCGCGCAATAAGTTATCAAACGACGCATATCAGGAGTAGTTTTCGTGTAGTTATAGCAAACAAATGTATTAAATAATTTCCGACCCTGTATAGACCGATACCTAGGTCAAACCGCACGCAAAACGGTTAAAATGCCAGTCTGTATGCATTCCCGCACCCATTATCTAAGCGTATTTGTGTAGCTTTGAGCTAAATTTTGAGCTATGTCAGTTTCCAAAAAGGAAATAAAGCGGATAACGACCCGTGTGCTGCAGGAGATGAAGGCCCGGGGGGAGAAGATAAGCATGCTTACGGCCTACGACTATTCTATGGCCCGTATCATTGACGAATCGGGAATTGATGTGATTTTGGTCGGAGATTCGGCTTCGAATGTAATGGCCGGCCATGAGACTACGCTGCCGATTACCCTCGATCAGATGATTTACCACGCTTCGTCTGTCGTTAGAGCCATCAGACGTTCGTTAGTGATTGTCGATCTGCCCTTTGGAAGCTACCAGGGCAATTCGAAGGAAGCGCTCAATTCGGCCATTCGTATTATGAAAGAATCGGGTGCGCATGGCGTAAAGCTGGAGGGCGGACGCGAAGTGAAAGATTCGGTCGAACGTATTCTCACGGCAGGTATCCCTGTAATGGGGCACCTGGGACTTACCCCGCAGTCTATCTACAAATTCGGTACCTACGTAGTGCGTGCCCGTGAGGAAGAAGAAGCCCAGCGTCTTATCGAAGATGCCCGGCAACTGGAGCTGGTAGGGTGCTTTGCCATCGTGCTGGAGAAAATACCGGCTGCGCTGGCCACTCGGGTAGCAAAAGAAGTGAGTATCCCCGTGATAGGCATCGGAGCGGGTGGAGGAGTGGACGGACAGGTGCTGGTGATGCACGATATGCTGGGCATCAATACCGAGTTCCAGCCGCGTTTTCTGCGCCGTTATGCCGATTTGTATGATATTATTAATCAGGGTGTAAAGCAATACATCGCCGATGTGCGTTCGGGCAGCTTCCCTAATGAAAAAGAACAATATTAAGTCGGATGGAACCTGAGGTGCTGTACGAAGACAATCACCTGCTGGTGGTGAACAAACGCCCGTCGGATATTGTGCAGGGAGATAAAACCGGAGACGAGCCTCTGAGTGAATTGCTGAAGCATTACCTGAAACGAAAATACAATAAGCCCGGCAACGTGTTTCTCGGCGTGGTACACCGCATCGACAGACCGGTAAGCGGGGTGGTTATTTTTGCCCGCACGAGCAAGTCTCTGAGCCGCCTGGCCGAAAGCTTTCGTAATAGAGACGTACAGAAAACGTACTGGGCGGTAGTCAAACAACGACCGGCAGCCGATTCCGGCCGACTGGTACATTTCCTGATCAAAGACGAAAAAAACAACCGTTCGCGGGCTTATGCCGCAGAGCGACCGGGAGCCAAACGTTCGGAACTGGAATACCGCCTGCTGGTTTCGGGCGATAATTACCATCTGCTCGAAATTAAGCCTCTTACCGGTCGGCATCATCAGATACGTGTACAGCTTGCTGCTATGGGAAGCTCGATCAAAGGCGATCTCAAATACGGCGCTGAACGCAGTAACCGCGATGCGTCTATTCATCTTCATGCCCGCAAGGCCGAGTTTTTACACCCCGTTACCCAAACGCCTTTGTGTATAGAAGCGCCTGTTCCGGAAGATAAGCTATGGAAGTTTTTTGAAGAAAAAGCGCTGACCTTACATTAAAATTTTTCTCTGTTGCGTATTCCATTTTCTGTTTAACCCCGCTTTTTTACAAGAAAAGAGGGGCAGCCCTTCATGCACGTATTAGCCGCGAATGCAATCGTTTTCGATTCCCATTCCTCCCCGACCTTTACCGTTTATCGGTCAAAAGTGCCGCATAATAGAATGATGAAAAAATAGTATTCGTTTTGTTAAAAAGTCCCGAAATTTTTGTACTATCTTAGAGTAAATTTTACACCTGCACACCAAATAAGTTAAAAAACCAAAAAAAATAATGGAAACGCTCGCCATTTCTCCCAAAGAAGCGCTTTATAAGTTTTTCGGATTCAACCAGTTTAAAGGCCATCAGGAGCGTATAGTACGTAACGTGCTGGCCGGCAAACATACTTTTGTGATTATGCCTACGGGAGGAGGAAAATCACTTTGTTACCAGCTTCCTGCGCTGATGATGGAAGGTACGGCCATTGTGGTTTCGCCGCTCATTGCGCTGATGAAGAATCAGGTTGATTCGATCCGCACTTTCGGCACCGACGACAGCATCGCGCATTTTCTTAATTCATCGTTAAGCAAAACCGAAACGAGCCGGGTTAAACGCAATATTCTTGAAGGGAAAACCAAGCTGCTGTACGTAGCTCCTGAATCGTTGACCAAGCAGGAAAACATTGATTTCCTGACTACTATCAAAATTTCGTTCTTCGCCATAGACGAGGCCCACTGTATTTCCGAATGGGGACACGATTTCCGTCCGGAATACCGCCGTCTGCGTCCCATGATGGAACAATTAGGGGGAGATGTACCCATTATTGCCCTGACTGCTACCGCTACGAAAAAAGTACAGACCGACATTCAGAAAAACCTGGGTATGATGGATGCAGCTTTCTTTGAAGCTTCATTTAATCGTACCAACCTCTATTACGAGGTGCGTCCCAAACGCGATGTCATTAAGGAGATTATCCGCTTTATCAAAGCCCGGCCGGGGAAATCGGGTATCGTCTATTGCCTTAGCCGCAAGAAAGTGGAAGAAATTACCGAGATGCTGAAGGTGAACGGTATACAGGCTTTGGCCTATCATGCCGGAATGGATGCTTCTGCGCGCGCGCGTCATCAGGATATGTTTCTGATGGAAGAAGCCCAGGTCATTGTGGCGACTATCGCTTTCGGAATGGGAATCGACAAGCCCGATGTGCGCTACGTTATTCACCACGATATTCCTAAAAGTCTCGAATCATACTACCAGGAGACGGGGCGTGCTGGTCGCGACGGGAACGAAGGTCATTGCCTGGCCTTTTACAGCTACAAAGACGTGGAAAAGCTGGAAAAATTTCTCAACGGTAAGCTCGTTTCTGAAATAGAAATCGGTAAGCAACTGCTACACGAAATCGTTTCTTTTGCCGAAACGTCTATGTGTCGCCGCAAGTATCTGCTGTATTATTTCGGCGAAACTTTTGACGAGGCCGATTGCGGGAAAATGTGTGACAACTGCCGTAGTCCGCGCGAAAAAGTAGAAGGAAAAGACGAGGTGGCGCTGATGCTGGATACCGTAGCCGAAACCAAAGAACGGCATCATGCCCGCCATATCGTGAATATCCTGATGGGCGATTTGACCAATGATGTCAGGACTTATAAGCATGACCGCCTTGAGCTTTTCGGCAAAGGCGCCGAAAAAACGGATCGTTTTTGGAATGCCGTTATACGTCAGACCATGGTGGCCGGCTTTATCGTAAAAGATGTGGATACGTATGGCACGTTGCAGCTCACTGAAAGTGGACGCGAATTTCTCGAAAATCCGGTTTCTTTCAGCATCTTGAAAGAGCATGATTATGAAGGCGACGGTCACGAAGAGGATGAGGAGATCACTTCTGCCAAATCGGGTTCCGGTGCAGTCGATGAAGGATTATTCGCACAACTGAAGGATTTGCGCCGTCATATCGCAAGGCAACGTAACGTACCGCCTTTCGTGGTGTTTCAGGACCCTTCACTCGAAGATATGGCCATTCAATATCCGGTTACCTTGCAGGAACTTACTTCTGTTGCCGGTGTGGGAATGGGCAAAGCCGAACGTTTCGGGCGTCCGTTTGTTGAGTTTATCGAACGCTACGTCAAAGAAAATGACATTGAACGCCCGCAAGATTTTGTGGTTCGGTCGGTGGTGAATAAATCGGGCAGTAAGGTGCAGATTATTCAAAACATAGATCGTAAGCTGTCGCTCGAATCGATTGGGAAAGCTCAGGGTAAATCGCAAAGCGAAATTATTGCTGAGCTCGAATCTATCGTATCGTCGGGAACCCGTATCAATATTGATTATTACATCGACGATATCCTTGATGAAGATAATCAGGAAGAAATTTACGATTACTTCCGCGAAGCCGAAACCGATGCCCTCGATGAAGCGTACCGCGAATTTGAAGGCGCTTATACCGAAGAAGAACTTCGATTGATGCGGATTAAATTTATGAGTGAGATGGCGAATTGATCGGTGGCTTCGGCTTCGCTCAGCCACCTTTACCCTGCTACCTTTGCTCAGCCATCTTCGCTCAGTCACTTATGGCACTGTCTTAGTTGTGTGGCTGCGTAGAATTAAACACAAAGTATCGGGAAAACTCTGACAGTTGAGCGAAGTTGAAAACATCACATTGGAAAAAATACCGGTGGCTTCGGCTTCGCTCAGCCACCTTTACCCTGCTACCTTTGCTCAGCCATC
>CAYWRZ010000008.1:50536-63635 GCA_964460845.1 uncultured Weeksellaceae bacterium | reverse complement strand
TTCGCTCAGTCACTTATGGTACTGTTTTGTTGGGTGGCTGCGTAGAATTAAACACAAAGTATCGGGAAAATCCTGACGGTCGAGCGGAGTTGAAAACATCACATTGGAAAAAAATACCGGCGGCTGAGCGAAGCCAAAAAACACACTGGCGGCCGAGCGAAGTCGAGGCCGCCTTTACCCCGCCACCTACGGCACTGTCTTAGTTGGGCTGCTGCGTAGAATTAAACACAAAGTATCGGGGAAATCCTGACGGTCGAGCGAAGTTGAAAACACCGCATTGGAAAAACACATAGGTGGCTGAGCGAAGCCAAAAAACACACTGGCGGCCGAGCGAAGTCGAGGCCGCCTTTACCCCGCCACCTACGGCACTGTCTTAGTTGGGCTGCTGCGTAGAATTAAACACAAAGTATCGGGGAAATCCTGACGGTCGAGCGAAGTTGAAAACACCGCATTGGAAAAACACATAGGTGGCTGAGCGAAGCCAAAAAACACACTGGCGGCCGAGCGAAGTCGAGGCCGCTGTTTATCCCTCCTCATCAAGCCATTCCTGCACGGCATTTTTATTCCGTATTCCTTTCGAAAATTCAGAATGAGCTAATTTTCGTTGGAATTTCACGCCGAGGATGGATTCCGTTTCTTTGATCAGATCTTTCAGGTTGAGCAGACTGGGGTTAGTGCCCAAATCGGCGTAGCCCCCTTTGGCGGTTTTGATTTTTTGCGGTGCACTGCCTGGCCATCGGGCCAGCATTTTATCGGGGTTGCGGACGATAATCTCCCAGCTCTTCCCGTCGCCCAGGGCCTCACCGAACACCTTTACGGTCATGCTGACACATTCGAGCTTTTCTTTCTCAGAGAGCTTATTGACATCGCGCCAGGTTTCTCCGTCGGTTGTGAGTATTAGATCCACATTCCACTTATAGTTGTTTTCGGGTACCACCAAACCTGTTTCCGTGGCCCAGGAATAGGCTTCGATTTCGGGTTTTAATGCCTGATAATACCTTTCTATCGCTTCTTGCAGGGGCGCAATTGCGGGCTTTTCCTGTGCGCTTTCGAAGAGTTTACGCAAGAGACTTACGGTTTCGTGCTTTACTGCGGTAAGCGATTCGGTAAGCTGCTCCAGATAAGCAATTGATTTGGGAGAACTGTTGAGGGTGATCAGCGCTAAACTATACCAGTAGGTCACCGCCGAAAAATGATGCAGTCTTTCGTCGGGGATGTTATATTTTTTCAGCACATCGACCATAAAATCGGCCATTGCATCGCTGGCAAAAGGCTTCATGCGCTCTACCTGTTTGCGGTTAAGCGGGACGTGCGAAAAAGTGCTTATCTTTTTACAGAATTTTCGAATTCCTCTTTTTACTTCCGACTGTTCGGACAATTCGAGGTAAGTAGTGGCCAACCGTTCCATTTTCACTTGAGCATTTAATCCATATTTCCGGGAAGCCCGGAACTGGGTCCAGATTTAATACTGTTCTCCGACAGGCGCTGTGTGTTGTCGATACTACAAAAAAAAGATTTTCCGAAGCTAAAAAAAGGGCGAATGTACAGGTGCAGATGTTTTTTGCGTATTCGGCTACTACGGGTAGATAATCGCCTAAGTCTTTTTGCGGAGGGAAAGGTCGGGGATCAGGGTGCCGGTTGTAGGGTAAGTACCGTGATTTCAGGTAGAATGCCCACGCGCCCCGGAAACCCAAGATAGCCGAATCCACGGTTTACATAAATGTGTTTCTCGCCGCGCGAATAAAGCCCCGCCCATTGGGGGTAGATGTATTTCGAAGGACTCCATTTGAATCCCGGTACTTCAATGCCAAACTGCATCCCGTGTGTATGACCCGAAAGGGTAAGCCCTATCGGTTGGGGATAATCGAGTATTTGTGCTTCCCAGTGCGAGGGGTCGTGCGACAGCAAAATGGTAAAGCTATCGGGTTCTACCTGCGCCATGGCTTTATGCAGATCGCCGTATTGTGCAAAGCCTCGTGTACCCCAGTTTTCGACGCCGGCGAGCCTTAGCTTTTGCCCCTCTTTTTCGATTGTGAGGCTTTCGTTTTGCAGCAGACGAAAACCGATGCGTTCGTGTATATGCTTGACTTCATTCAGGTTATTGGCTTTGGCCGCTTCATCGGTCCATTTGGAATAATCGCCGTAATCGTGATTGCCGAGGATGGAATATTTCCCAAAGGGAGCCTTTAGCGCGGCAAATACTTCGATCCATTCTTCCATTTCTTCGGCACGATTGTTCACCAAATCGCCGGTAAACACCATCAGATCGCTCTGTTGCGCATTGGCCAGCGCTATCCCACGTTCTACTTCCTCCCGGTTATCGAGGCTGCCTGCGTGGATGTCGGAAAGCTGGGTGATGGTGAACCCGCGGAAAGCCTCAGGAAGCCCTTTGAGGTAAAGGGTTACGCGATGTACACGATAATTGTATTTCCCTCTGAATACGCCGTAAAGTATTCCGGTAAAAGGAATGGCGCTGACTATCAGGGCAGCCTGACTGACAAATTTTCTACGGCTGCTGAAAAAGGCTGAGGCTTCGTCGGGCGCATGGCTAAATAAGCTGCTTATTTTGGTGACGGTTCCGCTTACAATTCGCACTACGTCTTCCAGCAGTAAAAAAGGCACTACACAAAGTTTGGGAACGAGCGAAAGGATCATCAGCCCCATAAGCCAGGAGCCTCCTTTCGGTGGCCCGTGAGCCATTTTACCCGAAAAAATGACGAAAAGGAAAGAAGTAATAATAAGCGCATCAATCAGCCAGTAACAGAGGTATATTCCGTTTCGCCACGCGGGACTCCAGCCCGCCGCAATGGTTTTCAGCGCCTGAAATACATAGAGGTCAATAATTACCCATATAGCAATGACAAACAAAATGCGATTTACCATACCTGCTCCAAACTCGGGTCGCCTGCGGCACTTATTTGTTTCTCCCTTTCAGGTGAAATGCCGGGACGACTTTTCTCTTTCCTGTAAAGTTACGATAAGCATGCAAATATTGCTATCTGCTAAAAGAAGCGATATGAGTTGCCGAAAAAGATTTTTGAACCGTTTATTTTATCCTTCCTAAAACGATAGGGATGTGAAAAGTAAAACCTTAGATCCGTTTCAAAAATAGGAGTTACCTTATTACGGTTACATGGCCTGTTTTGGCTTGTATTTCGGTATCCCAACATTTTCGCTGGAAACGCGCAATGTAAAAATAGGTGCCTTCTTCGACAGACTTGCCGTCAATTTTTCCATCCCAGGTTTTTATTATTTCGTTCGATTCAAACACGAGCCGGCCCCAACGGTTGTAGATAAGTAGCTTATAGCTGTCCATATCATCGAGCGGTTCAACTCCGGGTAGGTCGGTGTAAAATAGGCGGAAGTCGGGATTAAAGGCATCGCCGTTCGGACTAAAGACATTCGGCGCTTCAATATTTCCTGCATTTACACCGGCATCAACCGTAATGGTCTGTGAAATGGATTCCGTTTTTCCGCAGGTAAAATCCCAGGCGGTAAGGGTAATCACATACACTCCAGGTTCGGTATAGAGATAGTCCACCTGCGTAAGATTGGTATAGATAGTGCCGTCGCCCATATTCCAGATCAGCGAGTCGGCTCCCGAACCGGTAAATAGCAGGTTTACCACTACCGTATCGCGGCAGGGTTGCGGTGGAACGGAAGAGAATTGCGCGGCGAAGTTTTCTGACTGTAAAATTTGCACCGAGGCATAAGCGGTATCGGCAATGTTACAGGAACTGGAGTCGATAGCCACGTACATTACCGTGTAATTCCCGGTTTGCGTATAGGTATAGCTGGGATTAGGCTGTGTGGAAGAACCCGTGCCATCGCCGAAATTCCAGTAATGATGCGGCGAAGTGCCTCCCCCATTAGAGAAGTTGACCACAAAAGGCGGATCGCAGGCTATCACATTGGGCGAAGCATCGGCACTGGCATGCACCGGATTTCCAAAAAAGCGTATCGTGTCGGTAAATGTTTCCGTTTTTCCGCAGGTGAAATCATAAGCTGTCATTGAGACGATGTAGGTGTTTTGCGTGTAATAGGTATGGTTTACGGTAGTAGAGTTGTAAATCGTACCGTCGCCCATATCCCATACCAGCGAATCGGCGCCTGTACCCGTAAATTCGAAATGCACATTGAGCGTATCGCTCAAACAGGGGTCGTAAGGATCGACGTTAAATTGCGCCGAAAACTCTTCTGCTTCAAGAATGAGCACGCTCAGGTAAGCGGTGTCGGCAATGTTGCAGGAAGTCGAATCAATAGCGATGTACATCACGGTATAGGAACCGGTGTCGGTATATACGTACGAAGGATTGGGCTGTGTGGAAGTGCCGGTTCCGTCGCCAAAATCCCAGCGGTGCTGAGGTACGCTTGCTGTGCCCGTAAAGTGGACCTCAAAGGGCGGATCACAGGCAATTACATTAGGTGCGGCATCGGCGTTTGCGTATATCGGTTGTGCAAGGTACACGATGGTATCGGTAAACGTTTCCGTTTTTCCGCAATCGAAATCATAAGCTGTCATTGAGACGATGTAGGTGTTTTGCGTGTAATAGGTATGGTTTACGGTAGTAGAGTTGTAAATCGTACCGTCGCCCATATCCCATACCAGCGAATCGGCGCCTGTACCCGTAAATTCGAAATGCACATTGAGCGTATCGCTCAAACAGGGGTCGTAAGGATCGACGTTAAATTGCGCCGAAAACTCTTCTGCTTCAAGAATGAGCACGCTCAGGTAAGCGGTGTCGGCAATGTTGCAGGAAGTCGAATCAATAGCGATGTACATCACGGTATAGGAACCGGTGTCGGTATATACGTACGAAGGATTGGGCTGTGTGGAAGTACCGGTTCCGTCGCCAAAATCCCAGCGGTGCTGAGGTACGCCTGCCGTGCCGGTAAAGTTCACTTCAAAAGGCGGATCGCAGGCAATTACATTAGGTGCGGCATCGGCCGAAGCGACAACGCCGGTGTAATTAAATTCCATCTTGATCACGCCGAGGTTACAGTTGCTGCTGCCATTAGTAGTGGACCATACACCGGGCGTAGTGGGGAAGTTGTTCGAGCCTCCGCATCCGGCGCATACGGCCTGGTAGATGACTCCGTTTTTATCGAAGCGGCTGGTGCCGCCATCTACGTGCTCCTGAAGGCTTCCCGAACCGAAATAACTGCCGTAAAGCAGGCTCGTCGCATCGCGGTCTAACACGATAAAATAAAAATCGCTGCCATCGGTCGTAGGGCGGTAAGCATCAGCAGTAATGGGCATATTGTTGGTATTGCCTCCGGGTCCGCCATTGGTCGCGGCATTCGTTCCGCCGCCCCATCCCGAAACGTATATATTTTTACAGTTATCCACCAAAAATGCCGTAGGCGCGATATTGATAGTGCCGAGGTTTCCGCTTCCGAAAGTGGTCGAGAACAGCGTAGCGGAAAGTGTAGGATTGAGCTTATGAATAAACTGTGTGCTGTTGGGTACCGAATAGACGCCGCCGCTTATCGGGTAGCTGCCCTGTGTTTGTCCTACCACGTAAATATTTTCGTCGATATCAATTTCGAGCAGGTAGGTTTGATCATAGGCATTCGTGCCGAGATAGGTGCCGTAAAGCTGGCTGCCGTCGCTGCCCGATAAGGCCACTATATAAGCGTCGGTTGCGCCCCCTGGAGCAGTGGTGAGGAGTGTGCCGCCTGTGACCGGAAAATCGTTGGTAGTGGTTCCGCCGCAAATATATACATCGTTGTTTGCGGCTATTTTGATGGAGTAGGAAGCATCGTTACCGCTGCCCGAGCTGCCACCGATATACGTGGACCATGCCAGCCCCGAAAGGTTGGCATCCATCTTGAACGCGCAGCCGTCTTGTGTGCCGCGAAGCGTATTCGACAACGAACCGCCGGTGACCGGAAAATTCCCCGAAAGGGTAGAAGAGGCTACATATACATTGCCGGCCGCATCAAGCACGATTTCACCCCGCATCTGATCGGCGTAGTTAAAGCGTAGTCCGGCTGCCAGGTTTAGTCCGTCGTTGCCGTTTCCGCCCACGTAAGTGCTGCTCAGCAGACTGGTGCCGGTAGCGTTAAACCGCGAAATAAAAATATCGGATCCGTTGCTGTAATTGATATTGTTTACAGAAACCGCGCTTCCGCCCTGAAAGGAAGTTTGGAAGCTACCGCCGGTAATGGGAAAATTATTCGATCCGGTCGTACCCATTACATACAGGTTATCGGCCTCGTCCACAATAAGGCTATGTGGCACTTCGCTGTTGTTGCCGCCGAGATAGGTGGAGTATAGCAGCGTATTTCCTGCAGAAGAAAATTTGCTGATCACCACATCGGTAGTGCCGCCACTGAAAGTAGTCTGCGAAGCACCGGTGGTAGTCGGATAGCCCGCGGCAAAAGCGACACTTCCCGAGTACAGGTTGCCCTGGTTATCGTAAGTGGCGGTAAAGCCCCAGTTGTCGGCTCCCGAACCCGAATAAGAAGAAAAAATAAGCGTGGGGTCTATCACCAGCGTATAACGCGCATCATAGCCCGAAGGGAATTGGAACGAAACCTGTCCCTCGCGCAGCACATAACGACAGGGAACCTGTATTTTTTCGCCGTTTATTTCCTGCCAGGCTACGGGCGCTTTTTCGAGAATGGTACCGGCCTGACTGTGCAGTATCAGATCACCGTCTTTCAACAGTGGACTGATACCTTCGTACCGCCACCCGATCAGCGCCGGATCGGTTCCCGGTGTCACGATAAAATCATATTTAAAATAGCCCTCTTCACTGTGTACTTGCAAATGTATTCCGGGATAAAGATGGGAATACTGCACACGGGCGTATGTGGCTGCTTTTGAAACCCAGCGTGAAGGATCGGCACCGAGGTAGAAATTGTGATACACCTGCTGCGAGTTGTCGGCGCTTACCTTTACCGAAGGGTTTGCGCCTGTAAAAAGGAGCCTGTAAGCCTGCTTTCGGATAAGCTGTTCGGCAGCGGGAATTTTTTCACCATGATGCGCACGATGCAAGGCATCCATATCTTGCTGGTTGTGGAAAAGGAAAGTAAAACGCCCCTCTTCCAGCCAAACATAACCGCCGCCTATAGCGGCGCGGTAGCGCACTTCATTCTCCCATTGCCCTTTGTTTTGCACAAAAGAAAGAGACGGCTTTTCTTCGGGTAGATGTGCATAAGAAGAAAATGAAAGGAGAGAGGTGCATAAAGTGAGTGTAGCAAGGTAGAATTTCCGCATACGAATCACGATTAATTAGATTCGGATTGAGAAAATGCCTGCGCTATTTTTGCTCCCTATTAACGGCTATCAAAATTTCACAACTTCACTGAGCTATTGTGATAATTACGTGGCAAAACAGGCAAAATCAACCCTTACTTTCTAAGACTGTAAACCGCAGTAAAAAGTTGCATGCCTTTATCGCGATTTATTGCGAGGTATGACGATCTGTGGTGGGCAGTTCCTTTTCCCTTTTTAAATGCGTATTTTTGAGAGAAAGGCTTTATTACGGACCTCAGCAGAGAGACGAGTTTCCCGTAGTTGCGGTAGTATCATCATTAAGAAGAAGAAAGGATAGTGTATGTCTTCACAAATTGCTTCACTCGTTCAATTACAGCAGGAAGGAAAGCCGGTGGCTAATTTGCCCTTTTCCATCCGTATTTTATTAGAAAATGTACTGCGAAATCACGATGGCTTTGCCGTGACCGATACGCATTTAGACACCTTGTTATACTGGAATCCGGCCGGTACCGAGAAGGAAGTTCCGTTTAAGCCGGGGCGTGTGCTGATGCAGGATTTTACCGGTGTACCTGCGGTAGTGGATATCGCTTCTATACGTGCCGAAGTGATCCGCAAAGGAAAAGACGGCAGCCGGATAAACCCTGCTATTCCGGTCGATTTGGTGGTGGATCATTCGGTACAGGTCGATTTTTTCGGTACAGACTATGCGTACGAACGCAATGTGGCGCAGGAATACGAAAGGAATTACGAACGCTACCAGCTATTGAAATGGGCGCAGCAAAACCTGGATAATTTTTCGGTGGTGCCACCCGGCATGGGAATCTGTCATCAGGTAAATCTTGAGTACCTCGCCAGCGGGGTGATCGAACGCGATGGCTGGATCTTTCCCGATACTTTGGTAGGTACCGACTCGCATACACCGATGGTGAATGGTATAGGAGTGCTCGGCTGGGGCGTGGGTGGTATTGAGGCCGAAGCGGCATTGTTAGGACAGCCGATCTATTTTACCTGTCCGCAGGTAATCGGATTACAGCTTAGCGGTAAGCTGCAGGAAGGAATTACCGCTACCGATATGGTATTGGCCATTACCCGATTGCTGCGCGATTATGGCGTAGTGGGTAAGTTCGTGGAAGTGTTCGGCGAAGGACTCGATCACCTTAGCGTGCCCGACAGGGCTACCATTTCCAATATGTCGCCCGAATTCGGGTGTACCGTGACCTACTTTCCTATCGACGGGCAAACGCTCGATTATATGCGGCGCACGGGGCGTGCCGAATCGCAGGTGCAGCTTGTGGAGCGCTACTGTCGTGAAAATATGCTTTGGAGAACCGGAAAAGAAAACATCACCTATACCGATGTCGTGTCGCTCGACCTTTCGCAGATCGAGCCGGCTGTATCGGGACCCAAACGACCGCAGGATAAAATTTTGGTCAGAGAGCTTTCGGACAGGTTCAGCGAGCTGATGGAAAGAGAATACAAACGCGAATACGTACCCTATAACGATCGCATTCACTCGGTTTGGCTTACCGAAGGCGGATCGGGAACGGCCTTTGTGCGCGAAGAAAAACAAGCCCCGGTAAAAGCGGCGGTAGAAATCGATAACCTGCATTCGGTTCGGATAAGGTTTCGCAACCAGGAATATGTGCTGAGCGACGGCTCGATTGTCATAGCCGCCATTACCAGTTGTACGAATACCTCTAACCCAAGCGTGATGCTCGGCGCCGGACTGCTGGCTAAAAAAGCTGTCGAACGCGGATTGGATGTGAAACCCTGGGTAAAAACCAGTCTTGCCCCCGGTTCGCGAGTGGTTACAGAATACCTGCGTCGCGCGGGATTGTTAGAATCGCTCGAAGCTTTGCGTTTTCATACCGTTGGGTACGGTTGTACTACCTGCATTGGGAACAGCGGCCCTCTTCCGCCGCATATCGCCGATGCCATAGAACGCAGCGATTTGGTAGTCGCTTCGGTGCTTTCGGGTAACCGCAATTTCGAAGCCCGCATCCACCCGCAGGTGAAGATGAATTTTTTGGCATCGCCCATGCTGGTCGTTGCTTATGCGCTGGTAGGACGAGTAGATGTAAACCTGCTGCACGATGTGCTGGGGTATGATCCCAACGGAGAGCCGGTGTACCTGAAAGACATTTGGCCTTCGGGCGAGGAGATACAACAAGCGATGAGCCAGGCCGTAAAGCTTTCCGATTTTGAAGAGACATACAGCACCATAGGCGATGGAGAAGCGCAATGGCAGGCATTGGAAGCTCCGGTCGGAAAAGATTATCAATGGAATCCGGTTTCTACCTACATTCGTCAGGCGCCTTTTTTTGAACAGATATCCGAAACACCCGAAGCGGTGGCCGATATTGTGAAAGCAAGGGTCTTGCTGTACCTGGGCGATTCCGTCACCACCGATCACATTTCGCCTGCCGGCTCGTTTCGGGAAGATTCGCCCGCCGGACAGTACCTGCGCGAGCATGCCGTGGAGCCGGCCATGTTTAATTCTTATGGTTCGCGGCGGGGCAACCACGAGGTAATGATACGCGGTACCTTTGCCAATGTGCGAATTAAAAACGCCCTTTCTCCCAAAGAAGGCGGTTATACCACCCATCTTCCTTCGGGAGTGGTGATGCCTGTATATGAAGCGGCCATGAAATACACCGCCGAACGGACACCGCTTATTGTGCTGGCCGGTAAGGAATACGGTAGCGGATCTTCGCGTGATTGGGCGGCAAAAGGCGCAAGCTTGCTGGGTATCAGAGCAGTTATCGCCGAAAGTTTTGAGCGTATTCACCGCAGTAACCTGGTGGGAATGGGGGTATTACCTTTAGTATATACCGAAGGGCAAACTGCAGCTCAGCTCGGACTCGACGGTACGGAAGAATATAACCTGAGGGGTATTGAAGAGGGCTTGGCTCCGGGTAAGATTATACTTGTAAGTGCTTGTAAAAAAGAGGGTACGGAAATCCGTTTTGAAGTACGCTGTCGGCTGGACTCACCTATAGAAGTGGAATATTACCGGAATGGCGGTATTCTTCAGTACGTATTGAGGGGTTTTTTGAGACAGGCTTAAACGGTTTTTAAGATGTGTTTTAACAGATTTTAACCGTCGTACAGCGTTTATTCGTTTGTCCCCGGCAATTATTCATCTGTTAAATGGCCTGTGCAAGAGTAAATATCTTTGTGTACGTGAACACAGAATCGCGCGAAAAATCCAAACCCTAACCGGCAGACCGCTGTAACGACGTTTTACTTGCACAGGCTACTGCATCTACGCCACTAACCCTGTGGTTGTTACAGCGTTGTCTCCCGGAATTCTCCTTCACTTTGCGACTTTCCTCTTTTTCGGTTACATTCTTTACCGGTTTAATTTCAGCGCATTTTCCCGGTGTGGAAATACGTTTGCTTTTGAGTTTTTGGAAAGGAAATAAGAAGGCAGATTAAGGGAAAGAAAACACTTTTCAGGCAACTGATTTTGATTGTAATACAGGTAAATTTTCCTGCTTTATCTTAAGAGTGGGTAGGAAAGAACCCTTGTAAATTAACCGCGATGCGGTATTTCGTTCCGGAAAAAATGTCCTTGCAATTTAATGAGTGGGTGTTGAAAAATCGAAGGACAGAATTTAGTTTTTTTTCTTTTTCGGTCAAGTATGATTTTTTAATATATGACATTGTAAATCAGTGAATAAACATCGATATGATTTATTTGTCAATACGGGTGAGTGTTTTACCGACTAAATTTTTCCAAATTTGCCTGTTTTAATAAAGAAAGGGTGTGCACACCAAAGCATCTTTTTCTTTTTAAAACACTATAACTTCACTAATACAAATAAAGCATCTATGAAAAAACTCTTCACGCTGCTTTCACTGTGTCTGGTCACTCTTTATGCCGGTGCACAGTCGGGGGGCAATGACCCTTCGTTCAATCCGGCTCCCGGGGCCAATAGTCTGGTGCTGTCCACAGCGCTTCAGGCTGACGGTAAAGTGCTGATTGGCGGATACTTTTCCAATTACGCCGGAAGCGGAACCAGCGGTTTAACCCGTCTGAATGCAAATGGTACACCCGACGGATCTTTTGCACCCGGTGCGGGAGGATTGGGCGTGCATGCGATCGTCATTCAGCCCGACGATAAAATACTGGTTGCGGGAAACTTCACCACATTTAGCGGCTCACCGGCTTCCCGTATTATCCGCCTTGAGGCCGATGGTAGCGTAGATGCGTCTTTCACACCCGGCGCAGGTGCAGATGCCTTAATTCAGGGAATGCTTATACAGCCCGACGGTAAAATCGTGATTTCCGGTCTGTTTCAGAATTATGACGGTACAGGTAGAAGTCACATTGCCCGTTTGGAAGCCGACGGAACCCTCGACCTTTCCTTTGATCCGGGAACCGGTGCCGACGACCTTGTGCATAAAGTATTCTTACAGCCCGACGGGAAGATATTGATCGGAGGTGAATTCCTGCAATTCGACGGTACGGCCAGAAATCGTATAGCACGTCTGGAAGCCGACGGAAGTCTCGATCTTTCTTTTGATCCGGGAACAGGTTTTGATGAATATATTCATGCCATAGGCTTACAAGCCGACGGTAAAATTCTAGCAGCCGGCTATTTTACCGAGTACAACGGAACTCCCGTAAGCCGCGTGGCGAGAATTGAAGCAGACGGTACATTTGATGCCAGCTTCAATCCCGGTTTGGGAACCGATACCGCAGTGCACAGCCTGTTTCTCCGTCCCGACGGCAAGGTGTTTATCGCCGGTGCTTTCCGGACATTTAACGGAGAATCTCGTAACCGGGTAGCATTGCTGAATCAGGACGGAAGCCTCGATGTATCCTTTAATCCCGGTCAGGGCGCTAATAATGCCGTGTATGCAAGTGTACTACAGCCCGATGATAAAATTCTGATCGCCGGAAGCTTTACGTTTTACGACGGACAAAACCGTAGTCGTGTGGCGCGTATCACCGATGAAAAATGCGGTTATCTGTTCGCATATAATCCTCAGTCGATCTGTAACGGCTCGAGTTATTCGATAGGCACCAGCGTTTATACCACGCAAGGACAGTTCTCAGATACCCTGACTACCGCCGGTGGTTGCGACAGTATCGTATTGACCGAAATTATGCTTTTGCCCCTTTATTCGGTGAATAATCCTCAGGCTATTTGTGAAGGCGGGAGCTACGAAATTAACGGTAACATCTATACCCTTGCCGGTAACTACAACGATACGCTTGTGTCTTCCAACGGCTGCGACAGCGTGGTGGTTACGCAACTTAGCATCGTTCCTTCATCGACCAACAACCCGCGCACAATCTGCGAAGGCGAATCGTATTCTCCCAACGGAGGGGCTTCGGTATATACCGAGCCAGGAACCTATACCGATACACTCCGCAACTTTAACGGCACAGGCTGCGACATGGAAATTATTACGGTTCTTACCGTTAATCCGGTAGATACCGTGGATAATTACCAAACGATCTGTCAGGGACAGACTTATACACTCAATGGAAATTCCTACACTCAGGAGGGTATCTATTATGATGTGCTGCAAAACGGATACAGTTGCGACAGCGTAATTATTACGCATCTTACAGTGACTCCTCCCGATTCGACCGACAACCTGCAGACTATCTGTTCGGGTCAGGCATACACCTTTAACGGTAGTGTCTATACTGTACAGGGCAATTATTACGACACGCTTCAAACGGCTCTTGGCTGCGACAGTGTGATTGTGACACGCCTTACGGTAACGCCTCCCGACTCGACCGATAATTTCCAGACTATTTGTTCGGGTCATACATATACCTTTAACGGCAGTGTCTATAGTGTACAGGGCAATTATTACGACACGCTTCAAACGGCTCTTGGCTGCGACAGTGTG
>CAYWRZ010000008.1:0-50436 GCA_964460845.1 uncultured Weeksellaceae bacterium | reverse complement strand
ATTGTAACACGCCTTACAGTGACCCCTCCCGATTCGACCGATAACAATCAGTCGATCTGTTTCGGTGGTAGCTACACCTTTAACGGCAGTGTCTATACCGTACAGGGCGATTATTACGACACGCTCCAAACGACTCTTGGCTGCGACAGCGTAATCATTACGCGCCTTACGGTGATAGAGCCCGATGTAACGGTAGATGCCTCGGCCAGTCCTGAACTTACGGTGGCAAGCGGTGCAGGTATCACGTACCAGTGGATAGATTGTGATGATAATGATGCGCCTATTGCCGGTGCAGACAGCGCTTCGTTTGTCGCTACGCAAAACGGTAACTATGCCGTAATCGTAACGATTGGTGCCTGCTCAGATACTTCGGCTTGTGTAACTGTTACTAATGTGAGTGTGGCCGAGCGCGAATTGCAAAACCTGATCAAGGTATTCCCCAACCCCGTACAAGAGCAGCTTAATCTGCAAACTGACGAAACAGTGCTTACCCTGACCATATTCAATACTATGGGGCAGCAGGTATTTACCCAGGGGCAGAAAACCGGACCGGTAGATGTGTCTTCACTTGCACCCGGCGCTTATTTCCTGAACGTAGAAACTACCAAAGGACGCTGGCACGGTAAATTCATTAAGCAATAATCGCTTTATCCTGAATAACAAAAGGGGAGTCCATTCGGACTCCCCTTTTTCGTGAAGGAGAACTTATAAGGAAGCGGGAAAGCCCCAGGAAAGAAAACGATACGCTTATTCTACTACCAGCTTTACGATTTCGGGTGTATTGTTTTGCCAAACACGCACCGTATAGAGTCCGGGACACAAGTCGGCAGGTACCGAAAGCTTAGCCTGAGTTAAGGGATAGAAGTTTTCACTGTGTACCAACTGTCCGCTCATGTTGAAAATTTCGGCGCGGTTAAATTCTTTTGTGGAACTAATTGTAAGCGGTTGACCTGAACGGCCCGAAACAGGATTGGGATACATGCCAATGCCTTTTTCGTCAGGATTGAGTTGTACGGCACGGGCGGGATAAGTTTCTGTGCTGCCGTCCATATCAGTTTGTAACAAACGGTAGTAACTCAGTCCGGCTAAGGGCGCATCGTCGTGCCAGGAGTAAGCCTGTCCCTGCGAAGTGGTACCCTGTCCTTCGACCTGTCCTATGGTTTCGAATGTAATGCCGTCGGTGCTGCGTTGCAGGCTGAAATAGGCGTTGTTGGTTTCGGTGGCCGTTTCCCAGTCGAGTCGAACGGTATTATGCATTGCTGTAGCCTGAAAATCGATCAGCTCTACAGGCAGTGCAACCGAGTGGTGGTAAGCGGCATAAATCCGTAATTGATTGGCTGCCCCGAGTATTCCGGCATTAAAAATCATACGCACCTGATTAAAGTCATGTGCGGTGCGGTACTCAAACAGAAACCGTGTGCTGGAGCCGGGTAATAAACGCAATGAAATACCGCCCGCACTTCGTGTATCGTCGTTGCTTACCCCACTCATATAAGAGGTAATAGATACTCCGCCCACTAATACGAGGTCGAGTAGTCCGCCCGAATTACTTTCGAGAATCACACCGAGGTAGGAACCTGAATTACCCTGTACAGGAAAAGAGAAATGTTTCCAGGTATGCGCTCCCAGTACCGATACGGTAAGCTGCATGGTGGCGTAGTTGCTCAAATCGCCATCTACTGCTCTTCCGGCGTTTAATGTTCCGCAGCCTATGCAGAGCCCGTTAGAACCGTTGCTTTGTGAATTTGCATAAACCTGCGCATAACTAACGGTAGATGTACTCGTCACTAAGAGCGTAGAAAGGGCTAAAGCTGTAAATAAGTGTCGCATAACGAAGACGAATAAGAGATTAAATAATAGAATTAATAATTGGCTGTAATAAAGCACGTTAGTAGGTCTTGTTAATCAACTCATAGGAAAACAGAGAACGAAATAGGCCTTGTTCTAATAAATCTGATAATCAGTGTTTAAAAGAATTATTATAAAATTACCCCAGTCCCATTTGCTGGAAATCAATCTTTTACGGGGATTTTAAGATTTACGTGAAATTACTGACTTGACTACCTCTTTATCACACGTTTAGCTTTGCCCATAGAGAGGAGCACAGAGTCGCGGAATATCTTCTCGAGCTTTATCCCGCTGAGCGTATCGCCAGCATTCATACGGGTTTCGTAGCCCGATATATTCAAAATAGCCACGGTTTTACCCGATTGGGTATTGCGGATCGTACCGTGAAAAGAAAGGGCGGGCCATTCCTTTACAGGAGGGGAAACAGTTGGAACACCGGGCGTTCGGGCTGAACTCGTAGCCGTTGCCGTAGGGGCGGAAACAGGATTTTCAGTGCGGCTTACGGTTCCCAAAAAAGGATCGCGGTAACGGGCTACCAGTCGGACGGTATCGCGTTCGGTATAGTGTTGCTTAACCGGCATACCAGCCGAAATAGAGGTGCTGCTTTCAGGATCAGTACCCGGTTTGGAAAGCATCCTGAAAAGAATAATTCCCCAAATACCCAGTACGGTAGTAATCAAAATGATATTTAATCCTTTTTTGCGCACGCTTGCCGGTAATTATTGTACGGTAAAATAGAATCGGGTGCTTTTGGCGCTTTGGTTACCTGCACGGTCGAAACCCACAAGGAACCAGTAATACGTGCCCTGGTTGTTAATCGATTCTGAACGGCTGAGTCCCGTTTCTTCGTATTTGCCGTATAAATTCTGGTAAAGCGAATCGGTGTAAATGTACAGGCTGTCGAAACGCGCAGCACGGTAAATGCCCTGATCGACCGGGCGATTCCAGGTAAATGTGAAGGTGCCGGGCGAATGAATGGTATTGTTTAACGGACTCAATGCAGTGGGAGTGGGAGGCGCAGTAAGATCGATATTGATGCTGCGGGTCGCAAAATTTTGTGTGTAAGAAATGGCGTTGATAGCTCTTACTCCCCAGGTGTATTGTCCTTCACCTAAGGCCTGAGCCGCGCTTACGTTATAGAATGTGGTGCTTACGGTATCGCTGATTATAGTACTGCCCGTACTCCAGGAAGTACCCGACTTTATAATGATGTGATAACCGCTTGCAATGCTGATAGGCTGCCAGGTGAAAAGCGGAGTGCCCGAACGGCTGTCAAAGTTCTGCGCCGGTGCCACCAGCAATACCTGCTGCGCGCTTAGGTCGGAGGTGGTATCGATATGCAGGGAATGTACGGCCGAATAATTGCTTTCGCTCGAATTGTTCAGCGCTTTTACCCGCCACTCGTAGTAGCCCGGAGCAAGGGTATAGGCAAAGGAGGTTCCGCCTAATAAGGTGTCGGCGGCATAAGCCTGCAAGGCGGCAAACGAAGGACGAGCAATCTGCAAGCGATAACGGCTGGCTCCTTTTACTTCATTCCACGAAAACTGTTGGGTAAATACCGTCGTGGTATAGCCGTTGGCCGGACTGATCAGGGTCACGTCTTCGCCCGAGAGATCGCGTTCGAAAAAGTCGTTACAGGCCACGCCCATGAGCAGCCCGCCCAAGGCCAGCGCGAGCTTAGTTTTTGAGAATATTCTGAACATAAAACAGTCCGTATAAATGGTTTGTTTTGGTGCGCATATTTTCTTTCGTGTAAAAACGTGCGGCGATTACTTTAACCTGCTTAAAATCGGTTTCCAACTGGTAAAGCAATTGCAGCAGCGCAATAAATCCACCTTCCGTTTCGACCGTATGGGTAATGATGCGATAACCCGATTCGGGAGCCTGGTGCATTTCAGGGAAATCTTTCAGCACCACCCGGTTCTTTTGGCAGTAAAGGCTCACGAAGCTGAGCAAATCACGATTTACAGCGTAAATATTTTCAGAGTTGCTGCCTACCAGCGCCCGTATTTTGTCCAATTCCTGCTGCGTGCTCAAAAGTTCGGCATCCGAATTTTCGGCCAGCGCCGACTGCTCTTCCATCAGTGCACATTCTGCTTTGAGGTTGAGCGTAGCCCTTATCGCACGGCTGTATGCCAAATACCCCACTACAAGCGCGAGGGCGAGTAGCAGGTAGTTTTTATGGCGATAGCTCAGCTTGTCGAACATTCTTAATTTACTTTTACATCCAGCTCAAAAGAGGCGGTGTGCTCACCTATGGCCTGTGAGTAGTTCAGCACGGTTACTTCTTTGGTCCATTCCTGCGCTTTGATGGTGTGTATCCATTCGTTGAGGTCGGTGCTTCGACTCACTTTACCCGCAAGCAGGATGGTGCCCAATCCGAAAGTCGCTTTTTCGTTTGCTTTGAGTTTGCGTCCCTGTAGCGGATTGATTTGCATATCGGTAAGCCGTATGCTGCTTGGCACCTGCATCGCCAGGCGATCGGCAAAAAACGACAGCTTCATGTGGTTAAAGATGCCCGAACGTTCTACCATGCTGCGTTTTTCAGCTAATTCTTTTTTCAGTTGATTCAGCATTTCCAGCTCGCTGGTGTGCACCGAAAGCTGTTCTTCCAACAATTTGTACCGTTCGCTGTAATGCGAAAAGGCAAAATAATTTCCCAGTAGGATAAGCATAAATACAGCCAGCAAGCCGGCACCGGCTTTACGAAAAAGCTGTTTCTGCCGTAATTCTTTTTGTGAAAGGGTAAGCAGCTCGCTGTCTATCGGCGTATGTTCGAGCGTGGGGGCGTAATATCCGAATCCGCCGCCGAGCGCGGTCAGGGAAGCAGCCTGTACTTTTTTTCCGTCGATGAGCAAATCGGCTACGGGCGATTCTTCGCGGGCCTGAAGCGCACAAAGTCCCTGTGCGTCGAATTGTAATAGATGCCTGGGTAGGTTCAACGCTGTACCCGGAAGCAAGGCTTTTATCCCTGCGGCGCAGACCGGTCCCAGCCATACATCGGCAAGGATAAATCCTTTTCCGGTCAGCTCATGCAGCAGCTCCTCCCAGGTTTTACGACGGGTAACCGTCACAAATGCCTGTGTGGCCGAATGCACCTGTTGTACAAAAAACTCTTCTTCCGAGGCATTGGGAATGACACGTGTCAACGCTATTTTCCCGTTTTCGGGTTCAGGGGCAAATGTTTTGGTGACCACACCACGACCGGTAAATATGAGCAGCAGCACCTTGTCTTTTTTCAGCGCGGCAAGCAGACTCTCGGTATCGGTATATGCAGCCGTATCGGTACGAAAATCGATCGTGTTTTTTTTACGCGTAAAACGAACTACCTGAAAACGAAGCGAACCTTCGCCGGTCATTTCGGCTTCGATCGCAACGAGTCGCTCTTCAAGCGTACTACTTTCGTTATTCAGCAGTTTTTTCCACATACTTAGTAAATGATAATCGGTTTGATCATCACGCTCAGCTTGGTGTTTTTACGACTGCGCTTGTTGTTGCCAAACAGCGAACGCAGTATAGGTATTTTGGCGATTCCGGGTATGCCACTCGAAGAATTTTCGAGCGATTTTTCTTCTAATCCGCCGAGAATAATCATTTCTCCGTCGCGTACTCTGATAATCGATTTGAAGGTGCGGCTTACCGAACCCGGGGGAGCTGTCGGTGCTACGCGTGCCGTGAAATCGGACTGCTCTACGGTAATTTCGAGCGTTACCTGCTCGTCGGATGAGACAAAAGGCTTGATCGTGATCGAAAGGTCGGCGTTCACCGATTTGTAATTATTGGTCACAATGGTTTGTGTGGTGGTCGAGGCATACACGTTGCTCGATTGTTCGAGGTAATATTCGGTATTGCCTATTTTCAGATTGGCCTGATGCCCGTTGAGGGTCGAAATACGGGGCGTCGAGCGCATCTTGATATTGCCGTTGTCTTCGAGCGCTTTGAGTGAAATGTAAAACTGCGGCACCACATTGCCCAGGTTTATTAGGCCCAGTCCGTTAAATCCGTTGATGATGTTGTTGACCGATTCGGGCGAAAACTCCATATTGATACCCGGCGATACCGAACCGTTGGTAGGGGTGGTATTGGGGTTTTTTCCTAAACCGGCCGATACGCCTGTATTGACGGTGCTGCTTTTGTTGATGTCGATAATCAGCACTTCGATCATCACCATCGGTACTATCTGATCGATTTGACGGATAAATTCTTTTATCTCATAAATGCGAAGTGCCGAGCCCGAAACGATAAGTCCGTTGAGCTCAAGAAATTCTTTCAGCTCCACGTCTTTTTTCAGCTCGTTCGGGATCGATTCGATGATTTTTTCGACCGGACGGTTTTGCAGTTGGATAAGCTCGGTTTTGCGTAAGCCTTCGAGGTTGCGCTCGCCGACAAGGTAAATGTTATCCTGTTTTTTGAAGGTGTAATTGGTGCCGTTGAGCAGGTAATTAAGAAAATCTTCGTAGTTCGAGTTTTCGACATACAGCGAAGCATTGCCCTGCGGTTCGTTGTAGAGGTAATAGTTCACCAGCAGGTCGCGCGATACCGTACCGATAAGCTCTTTGATCGGCACATTTTCGGCCTGTACGCTGATCAGTCCCAGCTCATTGATTTTCATCTCGAAGCTGCCCGACGAGCCCTGTTTGGCAGTGGCGTTGGTAGCCCCGCCGCGTGTGTTACGCGTTGCGTTGCCGCCTGCCGGAGCCTGAGGTGTTTCGTCTTTTTCGATCACAAAAAAATTATTCCCGTTGTTTACCACTTTTAAGCCGTTGGCTAAGCACATCATTTCGAGCGCATTGTCGAAAGGCCGGTTTTGAATAAATACGCTGACCAGCGTACCCCGGGCATTGGGTGCGATAATTACGTTGCGGAACGACTGACTTGTAATTTCCTGCACCACATATTCAAGCGAATCTTTTTTCAGATCGAGCGAAAGAAAATTGGTTTGGTTGCTGTATTCTACCTTCGGCTTTTTAGGCTCGTACGGCTTGCTGGCTACCGGAAGATCTTTGTGTTTTTTGAAAGCCATGATGGTGCCGGTAAACTGCACGTCAAGATTATATTCGCGGCACAGGAAGAGCAGCACGTCAGATACTTTTGCATTGACGAAGTTGTTGAACACTTTTTCGGTGATCGACGGATCGACGCTGATGTTCAGGTTGTGCGTTTCGGCTAAGCCGGTCAGGAACTCCTGAATCGATACGCCGGTTACGCTGAGCTGTACACGCCCCTCGAGTCCGGGATAGTCGATGGTCATGGCCTCGAAGCGGTTTTCGAGCTGACTGAACCGATCTTGCGCATGTGCAGGCCGGAGTGCGCACAGGCCGATCAGCAGTAAGGTTAAAAGCAGCAGGTTGGGTTTCATAGCAGTATTTTAATGGCTGTTCACCAGCAAAGGGTAAGCTTCTTCTATCGAGGTCAGTCCGTTTTTAAACAGCTCGAAGGCATTTTCGGCAAGGCTGCGCAGGTTGCGTTGTTTGAGCGCTTCGTCGATAGTGAATCGGCTGTTGCGGATGTGTTCCGAAATTTCATAATCGACCGGAATAATCTCATAGATGGCTCTACGTCCTTTGTAGCCGGTGTAATGACAATGGGCGCATCCCTGAGGTACCCAATGCCGGGAAAGGGTTTCGGGTGCTTTGAAATGAGCCGGGAAAAAGGCCGGATCGAATTTTTCTTCGCGTTTGCATTCGGAGCAAAGCATTCGCAGCAGGCGTTGTGCCACAGAAGTATTGAGCGTACCGGCCAGCAGAAAAGGCGGTACTCCCATGTCGATGAGGCGCGATACGGTGCCCCAGGCCGAATTGGTGTGAATGGTCGAGAGTACGAGGTGACCCGTTAGCGCAGCCCGTATGGCCATTTGTGCCGTTTCGCCGTCGCGTATTTCACCGAGCATGATCACATCCGGATCCTGACGAAGAAAGGTGCGCAAGGCACTGGCAAAGGTGAGCCCGATACTTTCTTTGAGCTGTACCTGATTGATCCCTTCGAGCGTGTATTCGATCGGATCTTCGATGGTGACGATGTTGCGTTTCTCTTCGTTGAGAATTTTGAGCGTAGCGTAAAGCGTGGTGGTTTTTCCCGATCCGGTTGGCCCCGAGATAAGCAGTATGCCGTGCGGTTTTTTGATTCCTTCGAGGTAGTTGCGCAGCTCCTGATCCGAGAAACCCAGCTTTTCGATATGCACCTGTGTAGCGTCGTTGCTCAGCAGGCGCAGCACGATTTTTTCGCCGTGCAGAGTGGGTAGTACCGATACCCGTATATCGATTTTTTGCCCGGCTTCGTGAAATTGGATCCTGCCGTCTTGCGGCAGGCGTTTTTCGGAAATATCGAGGTTGGCTTTGATCTTGGTTTTGTTCACCAGCGCAGGGTAATCCTGTTTTTGGAGCACGTACCGCTCGATAAGCATACCGTCTATCCGGATACGCACGCGGGCTTTTTCGTCGTAAATTTCAATATGAATATCGCTCGATCCCAATTGCCGGGCTTCGATAATGAGGCGCGAGAGGAAGTCGTCCGCTTTGTGCGAATTGAGGGCGATGCTTTTCGACTCATGGCGGGTGAGCCGGTAATATTTGTTGAGCGTTTTCTGAATGCGATCGGCAGCTACGATTTCAAGTTGTATCTGTTTTCCGAAAAGTAGCTCCAGCTCTTCCCGCAGTGATTCGCCGTTGTTTTGTTCTTCTGCAAATAGCACGAGCGAACCGGTATTCCCTGCTTTGGGAATAATTTTGTAGTGCCAGGCTTGCTCGGGTGTAACGAGCTGCATGACATCTGCCGTGAGGGGTATGTGATCTTCAGTAAGCAAGCGCAGGTAGCAGATAAGTGTCGAAGAAGAGGGCTGTTTTCCCCGTCCATTTCGCCCACAGTGCAAAGACCAGAAAGCCGGATAAAAATCCGGCTAATGGAATATGGGGATTGTGTGCGATCCGAAGCAATTTCAAAAGTAGATAAAAAAGGAGAATAAGACCCAGTGATAGAACAAAGAACGTCAGAAAATAGAACGCTTCGAAGGCTGGAGTTATTGCGCACAGGAAAAGAATATCACCTAATCCGAGCATCCCGTCGATAAGCCTTGTGCCCGCGCCCCTGCTCACGCGCAGCCATAGCTTCAATACCACGATCTGAAGCAGCACAAAGCCCAGGTTAAAACCGATGCTTGCCGCTAAGTCGGGTAGATCTTGCTCGTAAAAACCTAAAATCAGAAGGAAGACAAAAACCAACAATAACGGAATCCAATGTATGGTTCGCGATCGGAAATCCTGCACCAGCAGAATGAGCAGGCAGGCGGTAAGCAGCAGATAAAACGGCCACATCAGTCTTTGGTCACTTCTTTCAGGTTTTTATCCTGATCAATTTCCCAGACGTTAAAATTGCCATCCTGATCAAAATCTACGATAGCGGTGGCGCGGGCTTTGAAGGTAGAGGCCGAGGCTTCGGTGATCTCGATGCGGTAATTGGCGTTTCCGCCTTCGGTAGTTAGCTTAGCGTGTTCGTAATCAATTTCTTCGAGGCTGGGTGCGTATTTCGAATACATATAGAAATACTGCTTTTGCAGCGAATGCACGTGCTCAAGCTGCAGCTTGGCTTCGGTGGCTTTAGCCTTGGAAATGACCGAGGTTTGATCGGGCAATGCAATAAGTACCAGTATGCCGATGATAACCAGTACGACCAACAATTCAGTGAGGGTAAAAGCGCGTAGCCGTGAGGAAGGCAAAGCAGAGCGTGTAGCGTGCATAGGTGTGAAGATGACGAACGGGTCTGAAACTCTTTTTTAGAAAGAACGCCAAAAATACATTATTATTCCTGTTTGACCGGAATTGTGGAAAAACAGAAGACCGATCTCATTTTATCCCGCTTCCCGCGAATAGTTCTTACCTTTATTCCGTGAAAAGGAATGCGAGGCGTTTTTACTTTCATTTTCTGCGCTGGCGAAGAGAGCTGATCGGCAACCGTGCCTTTTTGGTGCTGCTGAGCATTATCGTAGGGCTGTTGGCTGCCCTGGCGGCTGTGTTTCTCAAAAAGCTGATGCACCTGATTGAGTCGGAGGCCATTACCGCACTGCCGGGGTATTTGTTTTTCCTTTTTCCGCTATTGGGTATAAGTCTGACGGTGTGGCTGAAGCGAAACGTGTTCAAAACTTCGGCCGCTTTTTACGGCATTCCCGGGGTGCTCGATGCCATCCGCCGCCGCTCTTCGTTTATCCATTATTCGCTGATGTACGCCCAATTGGTGACGGGGGCGATTACGATTGCTTTTGGCGGTAGCGCCGGACTCGAAGCCCCTTCGGTAGTGACAGGCTCGGCTATCGGTTCTAACGCCTCCCGCTTTTTTCGGCTCGACTACAAATACCGCACGCTGTTTATCGGTTGCGGTACGGCAGCCACAATCGCCGCGATATTTAACGCTCCTATTGCCGGAGTGATTTTCGCTACCGAAGTGATCCTTCCGCAGTTTTCGGCCACTATTTTTATCCCTATTCTTATTGCCGCAGCTACCGGTACCTTTTTTTCGGGCGTGTTTCTCGGAGGCGAAGCGCTGTTCAGGGCCACAGGCGTATCGGCCATTACCCTTCAGGAAATACCGCTGCTGCTGGTGTTGGGTTTTTTCGCCGGACTGGTGTCGCTGTATTTTACCCGCCTTTTTCGGCTTTCCAAGCTGGCTTTGCAGGCGGTGACTCATGTATGGAAACGGGTGCTGATTGGCGGATTGCTGCTCGGTACGCTTATCTATCTTTTCCCGGTACTTTTCGGAGAAGGCTATATAGGCATAAGTCAAATCATACAGGGACAGGCCGGTGCGGTGTGGGATCAGTCGGTATTTGCCCGTGTCATTGGCTCCGGAAATGCCTGGCAGCTTATGCTGCTGTTTGCTGTGCTGCTGGTCGTTAAGCCGATAGCGGCCAGTCTGACGGTCAACTCGGGGGGCGACGGCGGACAGTTCGCGCCTTCGTTCGTGACCGGTGGTTTTGCCGGGTACTTTTTTTACCTGATAGCTTCTACTTTGCTGCCGAATGCCGAAGCGCTTAATCCGGTAAACTACGTGCTGCTGGGTATGGCCGCTGTGCTGGGCGGGGTGATGCACGCACCGCTAACCGCTATCTTTCTGGTGGCCGAAGTGACGCAGAGCTACGATATGTTCGTAGGACTGATGCTGGTCACAGCCATGTCGTTTTTTACCAAATTTTATTTCGATCGGGTACCCGTGCATTTTCAGGGCACACCTTCGGGGAATGACCTCGCGACGAACAAGCACGAATTTATTTCGCTCAATAACCTGCGCACCGCCTCTCTTGTTCAACGCGAAGTGGCTACGATTCAGGTAGATGCTTCGTTGAAAGATCTGTTGACCTTTTTCGCTTCTTCGAAACAGGATATTATAGTGGCGATAGGTTCGGCCGGACAGTTTGAAGGATGGGTCTCTTTTAACGAATTGCGACCCTTTCTTGCCGGAGAAGCCGACGAAGAATTACGGGTGCGCGACGTGATGGTGCTGCCCGTAGCTGAGATCGATCTGCGCGAGCAGGTCGATTTGGTGCTGCATAAGTTTGATCAGTACGACACCGAATATTTGCCCGTGTTCCGCAACGAAAAATTTATAGGGCTTATTTCGCGTTCGCGTGTGCTGGAAGCGTATCGGCAAACGTTGCGTACCGGCGGCGATTTACTCGAATAAAGCTCAGCTTATTTTTTTCAGCTCGCGTAAAGCGGTTTCTCCTATCAGGTTGTGTCCGCATTCCAGAATATGAAGGTGCTGCGCCTGGCCGGTCAGTCGGCAGAATCTTCGTCCGGCACGGAGCGGAATAATCCGGTCGTAACGTCCCATCAGCAGGTGACAGTCGATCTGATTTCGGCGAATAAGAGCGGCACTTTTGCGCACCTCGGGGCGTATATGCCGGAGGGTCATCCATACCCGATAGACCTGTTCTCTTTTCGTACGGTTTTCGAGGTGCTGTAGCACAAAACGGTAGCGTTTGGCCCCCATCAAACGCAGTGTACGCAGTAGCTTCAGGAGCTTGAAAAAGGGTTCTGGTTTTTCTATGATTTTGCGGTACAGATAGTTACCCAGCTTATGACGGCTGGTAAAATGATACCACCAATTGGCCGCCAGCCCGTCGGGAGCTAGCAGAAAAATACGGTCGGTCACCGGGGCAAAACGTTCGAGCAGGCAGAGTGCTATTTTTCCACCCATGCTGAAGCCCATAAGTGAAATGCGGTGTAGCTGCTTTTCTTCCAAAAAAGAGTTGAAAAAATCTTGTAATTCTTCAGGAGTCAGGGTGTTGGAGTGGATGCGATCTGTGGGATAGACCGAGTGGCCGTGGTGAAAAAAACGGAAAGCATAGATAGTGTAAGTCATGCCCAGGGCCGGCGTGAAATAGTCGAACACCGAGGGTTTTTGCCCGAAACCGTGGAAAGCCAGCAATACCTGCTTACCCTGTCCGTAAACAGCATATTCCATCGAAAAAGGGCCGTGCGAATGAACAGGCATGGGGTAAAGCTTCGTGTAAAAGTACTTCTTCTGCTGCGTTTTCCGGTGTGGCGACAAGGCTTTCTTTTTTGTTGAAAATTCCGTCGCATCTTTACCGGGTTTAACCCCCGATTTCTGTTAACTTTGCCCGATTTTGTTTCACCAGACGCTTTGTAAAGCATGCCCAAAGACACCCGCATTCAACACGTTCTTCTTATCGGCAGCGGCCCCATTGTAATCGGTCAGGCCTGCGAATTTGATTATTCGGGCTCACAATCAGCCCGTTCGCTTCGCGAAGAAGGAATAGAAGTTACACTTATCAACAGCAATCCGGCTACCATTATGACCGATAAGGTAGTGGCCGATAATGTGTACCTGCTTCCGCTCGAAGTAGAGTCAATCGAACAGATTCTCAAGCAGCATAAGATAGATGCCGTGTTGCCTACTATGGGTGGGCAAACCGCGCTTAACCTGTGCATGACCTGCGCCGAAATGGGCATTTGGGAGAAATACGGGGTGAGGCTGATCGGAGTGGATATCAATGCCATTGAAATTACGGAGAACCGGGAAAAATTCCGGAAGCTGATGGACGAGATAGGGGTAGGTTCTGCGCCCTCCGACATTGCCCGCTCGTTTCTTGAAGGAAAAGAAATCGCCCAAAAGCTCGGTTTCCCGCTGGTGATTCGCCCTTCGTTTACATTAGGTGGTACAGGAGCCTCTTTTGTGCACAAGCCCGAAGATTTTGACAAGCTGCTTACCCGTGGTCTGCACGCTTCGCCCATTCACGAAGTGCTGATCGACAAGGCTGTGCTGGGCTGGAAAGAATATGAGCTTGAGCTGCTGCGCGATGCCAATGACAATGTGGTGATTATCTGCTCGATAGAGAATTTCGACCCGATGGGAATTCATACCGGCGACTCCATTACGGTAGCTCCGGCAATGACCCTTTCGGATACTACTTTCCAGAAGATGCGTACCATGGCCATCAAAATGATGCGTTCCATCGGTAATTTCGCCGGGGGCTGTAACGTGCAGTTTGCCGTGAGTCCCGACGAGGCCGAAGATATTATCGCCATTGAAATCAATCCGCGTGTATCGCGTTCATCGGCACTGGCTTCCAAAGCTACAGGCTATCCTATTGCCAAGATAGCGACCAAGCTGGCCATCGGCTATACCCTCGATGAGCTTTCCAACCAGATTACCGGCAATACTTCTGCCTTTTTTGAGCCTACGCTCGACTATGTAATTGTTAAAATACCCCGCTGGAATTTCGACAAATTTCACGGTGCCGACCGGCAGTTAGGGCTGCAGATGAAATCGGTAGGTGAGGTGATGGGCATAGGTCGCTCGTTTCAGGAAGCCCTGCAAAAAGCGTGTCAGTCGCTCGAAATACGCCGCAACGGTCTGGGTGCCGACGGCAAAGAGCTAACCAATCAGGAGCAGATACTGCACAGCCTGGAGCATCCGAGCTGGAACCGGCTGTTCCATATTTACGATGCCATTCGCCTTGGCATTCCGTTTAAAACGATCAAAGAGAAAACCCGTATCGACGATTGGTTTCTCCGTCAGATAGAAGAATTGATCGAGCTGGAGCGTGAAATTGAAAAATACCGGCTCGATACCATTCCGCGCGAGCTGCTTTTCGACGCCAAGCAAAAAGGGTATGCCGACCGGCAGATAGCGCACCTGCTGCGTTGCCTCGAAAGTGAGGTTTTTCAGCGCAGGCAGGAGCTTGATATACGTCGGGTGTACAAGCTGGTAGATACCTGCGCGGCCGAGTTTGAAGCGCGTACGCCTTACTATTATTCTACGTTTGAAGAAGAAAACGAGTCGGTGGCTTCCGACCGTAAAAAGATAATCGTGCTCGGCTCGGGGCCTAACCGCATCGGTCAGGGAATAGAATTCGACTACAGTTGCGTGCACGGGGTGCTGGCCGCCAAGGAATGTGGTTACGAAACCCTCATGATCAATTGTAATCCCGAAACCGTTTCGACCGATTTTGATACGGCCGACAAGCTCTATTTCGAGCCTGTGTTTTGGGAACATATTTATGAAATTATTCTGCACGAAAAACCCGAAGGCGTAATTGTGCAGTTGGGCGGACAAACGGCGCTCAAATTAGCCGAAAAGCTGCATCGCTACGGGATTAAAATTATCGGCACCAGCTTCGAGGCGCTCGATTTGGCCGAAGACCGGGGCAGCTTTTCTACCTTGTTAAAAGAGAACAATATTCCTTACCCCAAATTCGGGGTGGTCGAAAGTGCCGAACAGGCCATAGAACTTTCCCGTGATTTGGGATTCCCCCTGTTGGTGCGTCCGAGCTACGTGTTGGGCGGACAGAAAATGAAAATCGTGATCAACGAGCAGGAACTCGAAACGCACGTGGTGGATATTCTCCGCGATATGCCCGAGAACAAAATTCTGCTCGACCATTTCCTTTCGGGGGCCATCGAAGCCGAAGCCGATGCTATATGCGACGGAGAGAACGTGTATATCATAGGCGTGATGCAGCATATTGAGCCTGCGGGCGTACATTCGGGCGATTCTTATGCCGTGCTGCCTCCTTACAACCTGGGTGATTTGGTAATGCACCAAATTGAGGAGCATACCGTCAAAATAGCGCGTGCGCTTAGCACGGTTGGGCTGATCAACATCCAGTTTGCCATTAAGGATGAGGTGGTATATATCATTGAGGCCAATCCCCGCGCTTCGCGTACCGTGCCCTTTATTGCCAAAGCTTACGACGAGCCTTATGTGAAATACGCCACCCGTGTGATGCTGGGCGAAAACAAGGTGACCGATTTCAAATTTTCGCCGCGCCGTAAAGGCTATGCCATTAAGATACCGGTATTTTCGTTCGATAAATTCCCCAATGTCAACAAAGAGCTGGGACCCGAAATGAAATCGACGGGCGAAGCCATACGTTTTATCAACGACCTGAAAGATCCGTTTTTCAGGCAGGTGTATAGTGAACGAAACCTTTATCTCAGCAAATAAAAACGGCGTGTAAAGTGGGAAAAATCAGCTTTACAGAGGGATTGATCTTAGTGCTGGGATTGCTTTGGCTGCTTGGTTTTTTCCGTAAGCTTTCCGTGTCCGATGGGTCAACGCGTAAATCTGCTTCTCCACCGCCACCCCGTTCGCGGGTACCTAAGCCGAGGCCCTCTTTGCACAAGCCTCCTCGTAAACGTTACGGCGATGATCAGAGCGAATACGTCGATTACGAAGATCTGAATTAGTCGTATTTGTCTTTGTTTTAGCGCGATTTAGCCGCTATGGCAGGCACTTTCGGGTTTGTAAATAAATGCTATTTTTACAAGCCGAATCCCTTTTAAATGAAAACATTCAATTACAGGAAATACCTTCCGCATGCGGTAGCCATAGCTGTTTTTGCAGCGCTTACATTGAGTTTCTTTTCGCCTGTGCTTCAGGGCTATGAGCTGAAACAGCACGATGTGGATACCTACCGCGGAATGTCGAAAGAAATAAGGGATTACCGCAAAGAGTTTAAGGACGAAACCCTTTGGACCAATGCGCTTTTTGGCGGGATGCCTGCTTATCAGGTAGATATTAATCACAATGCGAACCTGCTGGTAAAGCTCGACCGACTGGCAATGCTCGGTATTCCGGGCGTGATAGGGTATGCCTTCCTGCTGTTTGTCGGTTTTTACATTTTGCTGCTTTGCTTTAAGGTCAATCCTTGGCTGGCTATTGCCGGTGCAGCGGCGTATGCTTTCTCTACCTATTTTATTCTGATTATTGCGGCGGGGCATAATACCAAGGTGCATGCGCTGGCTTATATGCCGGCGGTGTTAGGCTCGTTTATGCTGCTTTTGCGCGATAAACGAACCTGGCTTGCCACAGCACTTTTCACCCTGTTTTTAGGGATGGAAATTATGAGTAATCATTTCCAGATTACTTATTACATGGCCATTTTGCTTTTAGTAGCCGGGCTTGGAGAGCTTCTGTTGCGTATAGCGAATAAAGGTGATGTGACCGGGTTTTTTAAGCGTATTCCTTATCTCGCATTAGGCGTAGTGCTTGCAGTCTCTGTCAATTTGGCCAATTTATGGGGTACATATAACTACAGTAAGGAAACGACTCGCGGTCCTTCGGAATTGACCATTACGCCCACCGGAGAGACGAAACAAGCCGAAAAAGGACTCGAATCGGGTTATATTACCGCCTGGAGCTATGGTCGTGGAGAAACCTTTACCCTTGCGGTACCCAATGCCAACGGAGGCGCCTCAGGCGCATTGATTGCCGATAATGAGTTTATGGACGATCGCAGTATCTCGATGGAACTCAAAGGATTTGTGTATTCGGAATACGAAAAATACAGTAACAGCAGGGGGCGCGAAGGAATGCTGGTAAGTCCGTATTGGGGCGATCAGCCTTTTACCGGAGGACCTACTTATACAGGGATGCTCATTATTTTCCTGTTTGTACTCGGGTTGGTATTTGTGCGCGATCCGCTCAAATGGGCGCTTTTGGCCGCTACCGTGCTGGTGGTGTTCCTTGCCTGGGGGCTGAGCAGTCCGGGGGCGACAATCGGGATCGGACTCCCGTTTTGGATATTGACCCTGGTGTTTGTGCGCAACCGCCGCGAAGCGCTGACTTGGGCGGGAATAGGCATACCTGCGCTTGCATTGATAGTGCTGCTAAGTACTTATTTACCCAACCTGGCCCGCTACTTTGTTTGGTTTTCCGCATGCTGGATCCTGGCGCTTTTGTTTATCCGAAGCCGTCGCAGCGGCGTGATTTGGGCTGTACTCGCCGTGCCTATTTTGGCGTTGCTGCCTTTTATGGATCTGACCAGCTTCTTTATCAACTATGTGCCCGGATATAATAAATTCAGGGTAGTAGCCATGATTCTGACGGTAGCACAGCTTACCCTGCCTTTCCTCGGAATACTTTACATCAAGCAGCTTTGGGACGATAAGCCGGAAGAAACCCGGTCGAAGCAAAAGTTGTTTTTTATCGTATCGGGTATTTTTTCGGCCGCTGTACTGTTGCTGATCGCTGTACCGGAACAGTTCCTTTCTTTCTTGAGCGAGAGAGAAAACCGGTTTTTCGCCGAAAAAGCGATAGATCCGGCTTATGCGGGAATCGGTAAGGTAGAAGCCGATCTGATTGCGTATCGTATAGGGGTGTTTCGCGCAGATGCATTCAGAAGCTTTGTCTTTGTATTAGCAGGCATTGCAGCCCTGGCGCTCTTTATGCGCGGTACGTTCCAAAAGGGCGTTTTGGTGGCTACCTTAGGTTTGCTGATGTTGTTTGATCTTTGGGGTGTAAACCGCCGTTATCTTAAAGTAGAAAAAGAAAAAGGCGAGTATGCGCAATGGCAGAAAAAAGGCACTCCTCCTTATTTATCTTCTGCGGCCGATCGGGCTATTTTTGAGGCCGAAGCGGCATTAAATCCTGAGATTGCGCAGAAGGCCGAGCAAAGGCTTGCCGTTATTCAACAAGAAATTAGAGGCAAACGCCAGCTTGCACAGCAGGATGTGGACGAAGCCATGTTCCCGACACTGAACCTGGCCACCGATTACCGTGTGCTCGCTGTGGGCGATCCGTTTAACAATGCGGGTACTTCTTATTTCCATAAATCTGTAGGAGGCTACCACGGCGCCAAGCTCAAGCGGTATCAGGAGCTGATCGAATTTAACCTGATGCACGAACATAACCTTTTGCTGGGCATGATAAATCGGGTGCTGAGCATTCCCGAGCTTCGTCCCGAACAACTGAGCGAAGCCTTTGCCGCGTCGGGCGTATTTGCACATACACCTGTGCTCAATATGCTGAATACCCGTTATATCATACTCAATGGCGAATTACCGCCTGTCGTGAATCCCCTTGCGCTGGGCTCGGCCTGGTTTGTGAAAGAGGTGAACATGGTGGAGAATGCCAACGAGGAAATAAGCGGCCTGGCAGAACTTGATCCGGCGCATACGGCATTGGTAGATAAGCGTTTTGAAGCCGATGTCAAGTTTAAAGGAAGTTTCGCAGACAGTACCGCTTCTATTGTCCAGCGTTCGTACCTGCCCAACCAGTTGGTGTATGAGAGCCGATCTGCGCAGCCCGGTTTTGTGGTCTTTTCCGAAATTTATTACGCAGAAGGGTGGAATGCTTATATCGACGGACAGCTTGTGCCGCATGTGCGCGCCAATTACGTGTTGCGTGGACTTGACGTGCCTGCCGGCACACATGCGATCGAGTTTCGCTTTGAACCCGAAGATTTCTTTTTGGCACGCAAAGTAGGGCTTATTATGAACGGTGTGTTCCTGCTGTTGGTGGCGGGTATGTTTTTCCTGGCCTGGAGGCAGTCCAAATCCAATGCTCCGGCCGCATGAGCCACAGCTCGCCCTGGATATCGGTAATTATCTGCACGTATAATCGTGACCCTTACCTGTACAGGGCTATGCAAAGCATCGCATTTCAGGATGCCGCTGCCGCCGATTTCGAGCTGCTTGTAATCAACAATAATTCGACCGACAATACCACGGCGATCTGTGAAGCGTTTGGCGAAAAATATCCCGGATTGCGTTACAGGCACATCGTCGAATATAATCAGGGACTTTCGCATGCCCGAAATCGTGGTATCCGCGAAGCGAAAGGCGAGATACTGGTTTTTCTCGACGACGACGCCTTTGCCGAAAAAGACTATGTAAGCCGGCTTATCCGCTTTTACCGCGAACATCCTTCCGTAATGGCAGCCGGTGGGCGCACCATTCCGCTCTTCGAAGAGGGTACTCCGCACTGGATGTCGCGTTTTCTGCTTCCGCTTGTAGCGGCCATTGATTTGGGTGCCGAAGATAAACCCTTGCCGCGTCGTATTTTCCCTATAGGTGCCAATATGTCTTTCCGGGCGGCGGCGCTGGCCGAGGTGGGAGCCTTTGATGTGAACCTCGGGCGGAAGGGTAAAAACCTGCAAGGCGGCGAAGAAAAAGATATTTTTAACAGGCTGCGTGCATTGGGGTATCAGCCCTGGTATGTGCCCGGAGCCACCGTACATCATATTATACCTGCATCGCGCACCACACCCGGGTTTATCCGTCGTCAGGCATACGGGGTCGGCTACAGCGAGCGGATTAGGGTAAGCAGAGTAGGGTTTTTTGCCGTAGTAAAACGGTATATGCTGGAACTTTTTAAATGGGTGGCCAGCCTGCTGCTCTTTGTGGCTTATACGCTCAAAGGCGCTCCTGCACGCGGATTTTTTCTGTTGCGCTTCAGGGCCTGGGTCAGTGCCGGGCTGTTTTTTAAGAAAGAAGGCTGAACCGAATCTTAGCGGCGGAGAAAAGTAAAAGTTGCCCCAAACAGAAGGTTTTCATCCTTTTACAGCCTTCCGCTACTGTATAGCCTTGCCTTTTACCCATAATTTTGCAAATGAATCATTAGATTTGCATCTTCACGTTTTGCCGTGTCTCTCCTAAGTCCCTTCGGGTGCGGATGAAGGGTGCGGTTGTTTTCATCACAACTCAGATCTATGTCCTTTTTAAACGATAAATCTATTCTGGTTACCGGCGGTACAGGCTCTTTTGGGAAGAAATTCGTAGAAACCGTGCTGCGCGAGCATCCCGGTGTACGCCGTTTGGTTATTTTTTCGCGCGATGAGCTGAAGCAGTATGAAATGTCGCTGCAGTTTCCACAGTCGAAATACCCCTGTATTCGTTATTTTATAGGCGATGTAAGAGATAAGGAACGACTCAAAAGAGCGTTTGAAGGAATCGACATCGTGATTCATGCGGCTGCCATGAAGCAGGTACCTGCCGCCGAATATAATCCTACCGAATGTATTCGTACCAATGTGAATGGTGCCGAAAATGTCATTGATGCGGCCCTGTATTCGCAGGTCAACACGGTAGTGGCGCTTTCGACCGATAAGGCTGCGGCTCCTATCAACCTGTACGGTGCCACCAAGCTATGCTCCGATAAGCTGTTTGTAGCCGCTAACAATATCAAAGGTTCGCGCGACATCCGTTTTTCGGTAGTACGCTACGGCAATGTGATGGGCTCGCGGGGTTCGGTAATTCCTTTTTTCCTCGGTAAGCGCAAAGAAGGTGTGCTTCCGGTGACGCATCCCGAAATGAGCCGTTTTAACATCTCGCTCGAAGAAGGCGTAGAGCTGGTCATGGAAGCCATTCGTGAAGGAGTGGGCGGAGAAATTTTTGTGCCGCGTCTGCCTTCGTACAACATTCTGGAGCTGGCCAAAGCCGTAGCGCCGCATGCCCGCGTCGAAATAGTAGGTGTGCGCCCCGGTGAAAAAATCCACGAAGACATGATCACCCCGAGCGATGCGCTCAATACCCTCGAATTTGAATCTTACTTTATCATTTATCCGACCAACGAAAAGTGGAAAACGCGTAGCGAAGAGCTGGTCGGTTCCGGAAAAGCCAAACGCGTGACCTCCGATTTTGGCTATAACTCGGGCACCAATACACAATGGCTGAATAGCGATCAGCTTCGCGCCCTGATCAAACAATACGTCGATCCGGAATTTGACTGAGTGATGAAACCCATACCCTACGGAAGGCAACAGATTACCGCAGCCGATATGGAGGCAGTGGCCGAAGTGCTGCGTTCCGATTTTCTTACACAGGGTCCGGCCGTAGCACTATTCGAGAAAAAATTTGCGACCTACATAGACGCACCTTATGCGGTGGCTGTTTCTAACGGAACCACCGCTTTGCACCTGGCCGCCTTAACACTGGGTGTACAAGCGGGCTCGCGTGTGATCACCACGCCCAATACCTTTGTCGCTTCGGCCAATTGTGTGCGCTATTGCGGCGGAGAAGTGTGGTTTGCCGATATCGATCCCGACACTTTTCTGCTCGATGTAGAGAAGGTACGCGCCCTTATCGAAAGTAAGCCTCCGGGCTTTTTCAGCGGCATCATTCCCGTAAGCTTTGCCGGATACCCCGCTGACCTCGAAGCTTTCAGAACCTTAGCCGATACGCATAAGCTTTGGATATTGGAAGATGCCTGCCATTCTCCCGGTGCTGCTTTTACGGGTAAAAATGGACAGACCTACCGTTCGGGCGACGGACAACTGGCCGATCTTTCTGTGTTCTCTTTTCATCCGGTCAAGCACATTGCCACCGGCGAAGGAGGCATGATCACGACCCGTCACGAAGCATTCTATCAAAAATTACGGCAGCTCCGTACGCACGGCATTACCCGCGAGCCCGATCAGTTGGAAGAAAATCACGGGGCCTGGTACTACGAAATGCAGGAGCTGGGCTACAATTACCGTCTCAACGATATACAGGCCGCTTTGGGCGTAACACAGCTCGCTGCAGCCGAAAAAGGGTTTGCACGCAGGCAGGAAATAGCCGCCCGGTACGACAAAGCGCTTGCGGGGTATGTACAGCTTCCCATTCGTGCGGCAGCTATTCGACACGCCTTTCACCTGTATGTAATCCGTACGCCGCGCCGTAAAGCCCTGTACGATTTTCTTCGTCAACATCAGATTTTTTGTCAGGTACATTATATACCGGTGCACCTGCAACCGTATTACCGTAACCTGGGCTGGAAAGAAGGCGATTTTCCGGAGGCGGAAGCCTATTATGCACAATGCCTGAGCTTGCCGATGTACCCTGCGCTTACCAATGAGGAGCAGGATTACGTCATACAGCATATCCTTGAATTTTTACAAAGCTGATCAAAGCGAATGTGCTTTTTTCGCTGAAAAAATAATTTTCGTACCACTTCACCTATCTGAAAAACCGATGACAGATCCCTTGTACAACCCGCCTTATCATATTATTGAAGTGGCTAACGTGCATGCCGGGAGCGAAGCGTATATGCTTAAGCTGATAGAAGAATTCAGCGCGTTGGAAGGCATCGGCGGGATTAAGTTTCAACCTTTTAAATTCGATCAGATAGCGCTCGAAGACTTCAGTTGGTACGAAGTATATAAGGAGTTGTATTTTACCCCCGGGCAGTGGAAAACCATTTTAACCGCCGCCTCGGCACATTGGCATATTTGGATCGATACCTTTGACAGCTATTCGTTCGAAATAGCCCGCAATAATTTCGAGCGGGTACATGGCTTTAAATTTCAGGCATCGACACTGTATAACCGCAATTTGCTGCGCTTGTTTTCTGGACTCGATATGTCGGATAAAAAGATAATGCTGAATATTTCCGGCCTCGAACACGCACAGATAGCGGAAGTAGTGGAGCAGTTCAGCACGCAATTGCGTCCCAAAGAAATTATTCTGCAAATCGGTTTTCAGTCGTATCCCACGCAGTTTATCGACAGCGGACTCGTAAAAATCGATCAGCTTCGTGCGAGCTTTCCCTATGCGCTCAGCTTTGCCGACCACGTAGCACCTGCCGAAGAAGATGCCGTATGGCTGCCCGTAGCGGCGTTTATGAAAGGAGCGGTGTATATCGAGAAGCATATCTGCCTGCAAGGGCCTGCGCCTAAGTACGACCATTATTCGAGCATGGACAGCGAACGCTACCGGTATTTTCTCGACACCCTGCGTCGCTATGCCTTAGCCCTTACACAGCCTTTTGTGAATGAAAATGAAGCGAAATACCTCTCGGGCTCTATACAGATACCCTTGCTTAAAAAAGACACGCCCGAAGGGAAAATACTGAGCCTCGATACCGATTTTGAGTTTAAGCGTTCCAACCAGGAAGGAATGCGGGCGCACGAGATAGAAGCGCAGACGAAAGCGTTTAGGCTGCTGGCTACCGCTAAGCAAGCCAATACCACCTTACAAGCCGGCGATTTCAGACCCGCTACAATCGCGACCATTATTGCCTGCAGGCTCAAATCGACCCGCCTGCCCCGGAAAGCTATTTTGAAAATAGGTGATCTGAGTTCTGTAGAACTCTGCATCAAAAACTGCCTCCGCTTTCGGCACGTGGATTATACCATTTTGGCGACCAGTACCGAAGAAGAAGATGCGGAGCTGAAAGATTATACTTACGATCCCGCTGTGATTTTTCACCGTGGCGACCCCGACGATGTGATTCGCCGTTACCTCGATGTAATCGATCGGCTCAAGATAGATGTGATAATCAGGGTAACTGCCGATATGCAATATGTGTCTGCCGAAATTACCGACATCCTGCTTCGTTCGCATTTCGAAACGGGAGCCGATTTTACAAGAGCTACCGATGCGGCTGTGGGGATGAATGTAGAGATTATTAACGCTTCGGCGCTGCGTTACGTCAAATCGTTTTTCCCGAATGCCAATTATTCCGAATACATGAGCTGGTATTTCGTGAATAATCCCGAGCACTTTAAGCTCAATTTTGTAACGCTGCCCGATGAGCTGGTACGACCCTTCCGGCTTACGCTCGACCATCCCGAAGATTTGGAGCTGTTCGAGAAAATAGAAGCACATTTTAAAGAAAAGAAGCTCGATTTTTCCGCTGCCGAACTGTTTCGCTACCTCGATGCGCATCCCGAAATAGCGGGTATCAACGCACATATCGGTCTGCGGTACAAAACCGATCAGACGCTAATCGATACCCTTAATCGGGTTACTAAAATTCCGGCTGCGGGCGAATATTCGGAGAAATAATTTTCAGCAACCCGAAAAGAAAAGCAGATGAATACGAAGATCAAAATAGGAGAGACAAGCATAGGTGAGGGGCATAAGCCTTTTATCATTGCTGAGATGTCGGGCAACCACAACCAGTCGCTCGAACGTGCCCTGGCTATTGTAGATGCGGCTGCCGATGCCGGAGCCCACGCCATCAAGCTGCAGACCTATACCGCCGATACGATCACCATGCCGGGGGTATTTACCATTCAGGACGAAACTTCGCTGTGGAAAGGCAAAGAGCTTTACCAACTGTATCAGGAAGCCTATACGCCCTGGGAATGGCACGAGGCTATTTTTGCCCATGCCCGCAAAAGAGGAATGCTTTCGTTCAGCTCGCCTTTTGATGAAACTTCGGTCGATTTTTTAGAAAGCCTGAATGTACCCGCGTATAAGATCGCTTCTTTCGAAAACACGCATCATCCTTTGCTACGCAAGGTAGCGGCTACGGGCAAACCCGTGATCATGTCAACCGGAGTAGCTACCGCCGAAGAAATAGCCGAATCGGTACAGGTGCTGAGAGAAGCCGGATGTGAGGACCTGATTTTGCTCAAATGCACCAGCACCTATCCTGCGAGCCCTGAAAACACCAATATACTGACCATCCCCGATATGCGTGCGCGTTTTGGGACTGCCGTCGGATTGTCGGATCACACCATGGGCATCGGCGTATCGGTGGCTGCCGTGGCATTGGGCGCTGTGCTTATCGAAAAGCATTTTACCCTGCGTCGCGCCGATGGGGGCGTGGACTCTGCCTTTTCGCTCGAACCCGACGAGCTGAAAGCCTTAGTGACCGAAACCGAAAGGGCCTGGTTGGGATTAGGTAAAATAAATTACACGCCCGATGTGAACGAGCAGAAAAGCTTGTTTTTTAAGCGGTCTATTTACGCCGTGCGCGACATTGCCGAAGGCGAAGAACTGACGGCCGAGAACCTCAAAATTATTCGCCCGGCGCTGGGATTAGCGCCCCGCCACTGGCACGAAGTGCTGTACAAAACAGCACTAAAGTCTATCGCAAAAGGCACTCCGCTCACCTGGGAAATGGTGGAGCGTTAACACCACAAGTATGCAGGCACCTATTTTAGCAGCAAGGTTATGGGGGTAGTGGCGAAGCAGGGAGTAAGCAGCGCCGTGTACCTCTTTATCGGCTTTGCCATAGGTGCGCTCAATAACATGGTGATCATTCCCTATGTGTTTCGCGGCGAAGCCCGCGAGTACTGGGGACTGATACAGGTTGTAATGTCCTGGGCCATTATTTTTTCCCAATGCCTTAACCTCGGAGCCTCTTCTATCGCCGTGCGCTATATGCCCGCATTGAAAGCCGAAGGACGCGAATCGCAGGTGTTGTTTTACCTTTGGTTTTTTCCGCTGGCAGGAATGCTGCTTCTTTCCCTGTTTTTGCTGGTTTTCGGAGATTGGTTTGTAGAAATTATAGCCGGTGGCTCCACGCTGATTCAACCGATGCCCTTGCTTGTCGGCCTGTTCGTAACCGCCTTGGTGATGACCCTTTTCCGCGCCTTTAACGGCTTGTCGGTGGCTTACCTGCGCACACCCGTTACGGTGTTTTTTAACGAGGTATTTATTCGTGTGGTGCTGCTTACCGCTACCGCGTTTTACTTTTTCGGATACTGGTCCATGGATCAGGTGTATTGGTTTCATCCCCTGGCTTACGGCTTGCAGTTTCTGCTCTTTTTTATCGTGCTGCGCGATTTGAATTTGTTTCGCATAAGCTTCCCTTTGCGTACCGAACGGCGTGATATTACCCGCTTTGGGATTTATTCTTCGCTCGACAACGGCGCTAATGTGCTGGTAAACCGTATGGACGTGATCATGATTGGAGCCATAGTCGCTTTAGGCGATGTGCAGGTGTATCAGATGGCGCTGTATATGGCTACGGTTATTATGCTGCCGGGCAGGGCATTGGCCAACGTATCTACCTCGGTAGTGGCGCATAGCTGGCATAAGGGAGAAATGCAAAAGGTGCAGGTGCTTTATCAGAAAAATTCGCTCAACCAGTTCTTAGCCGGTGGAATTATTTTTGTGCTGATATGGAGCATTATTGATCCTGTACTTACTTTACTGCCCGCCGAATACGCCATGGTGAAAGAGCTTTTTCTTTACCTCGGCATTTCCAAGCTTTTTGATGCGTTCACCTCGATCAACGGTTCCATTTTATCGGTATCGCCGTATTACCGGTATAATTTTTATTTCAACCTGCTGTTAGTAGTGCTGGTATATGTGACTAATCTGCTGATGCTCCCTATTTGGGGTACGGTGGGTGCGGCGATTGCTACGGCTATTTGTATTTTTCTGCTAAACCTGTTAAAAGGATGGTTCCTTTATGCGCGTTATGGCCTTCATCCGGTGCACCGCAATACCTGGCGTGTGCTGCTGTGCTTGCTCGTGCCTTTTGCCATCGATTATCTGCTGCCGCAGGTGTTTAGCGGCGCATTGGCCGAAATTGTATTCAGAGGAGCTGTACTGGGCAGCGTATTCTTTGTGCTGCTTTGGGTAACTCGCGCCTCGGAAGATATTCATGATCTGCTGCGCGGATGGCTGCAACGTTTTCGTAGGGGCTAAGCCCTAACTTTTTCTTCCCGCTTTTTATTTTCGTTCCTTTGTAAAAGAATGACGATCCGGAATCTCCCTTTTGAACAGGAACTGCAATTTCGTACCAGCCGCAGCAGTGGTAAGGGCGGACAGCACGTCAATAAAACGGAGTCGCGCGTGGAGCTTTGGTTTACTCTTCGTGAAAGCGCTTTACTCAGCGAGGAGCAAAAACTACTGTTGGAGCAAAAGCTGGCAAGTCGTCTTACCGAAGCGGGAGAGCTGCGTATAGTAGCGGAAGAATCACGCAGTCAGCACGAAAACCGGCGCATAGCGCTCGAAAAGTTTTATCAGCTTCTCGAAGCGGCACTCAAGCCCGCGCGTAAACGGAAGCCTACCCGTCCTACGCTGGCCTCGCGGCAAAAGCGAGTTGAGGATAAGAAGCGCAGGGCCGAGATCAAACAATTACGGCGCAAGGGATTTAGTTGACTTAGGCGTTCGACATTTTCTTTTTTCTGAAAAAAAAGCCTAAAAAAAGGGCGTATCGTAGGATACGCCCTTTTTCAAAAATAGAAGCTTGAAGAGCAGCCGGCGGCTTACATTTCGATTTTTTCGACGGAATGATGAACAGTCTCTGTGGTCCACATCTTAAAGATGGCTGAGGTAATAATAAACAGGCTGTTTTTTCCGGTGTTTTTAAAATGTAATTCTACTGTGGTTTCCTCGCCATTGCCCGAACCCGAGGCGTAGTCGAAATCGGCAAAGAACGCTGCCACATCGGGCGATTCTGTTTGAAGGAACCTGTACAGCCAGGTGAAATCGAAATACCCGAAAACGGGGTGTTTCAGCGCTTGTTCCTCTATGCCCTTGCGACCTTCTTTGAAAGCAGCTAAGCTTCCTTTTGTGGCAACGGTGCTTACCAGCAATTTGTCGGTACTGATAAACATTTTCTTTTCGGTAAAGGCCACAAACAGATCGTACATCTGATAATAATTCTCTTTCTTTTTTACATCGGGTACCGAATCAAAAACCGAAGGAAGGTAATCGTTGCTTAATCCCAAGGTGAGTGCAAAAACGGGCTCATTATTGTACCAGGTTTCTTCTTCCTCTTCACCGTCATCGTTTATCCAGGTATAGGGGTATTCCAGTTGTTCTATGCCGGTAAAAGATACGGCTACCTCGCCCGAGAGCCCGCCGATAAGCTCATCCATGCTGAGGCCGTAGTTTTCACTGACTCTACGGGTTTCTCTTTCCCATTCCCTGCCGCCTGTTTTTTCCAGCAATTGCTGCATTTCTTTTACCGAAACAGCAGCGGTGATAAAACCGATCGGCGCTTCGTATTTCGAAAGGAAAGTAAGGTAATCGGCCGATATGCCGTTTTTGGCAAGCAGCTCCGGTGTATTTTTCGATTTATCGCTACTGAAAATCCGGTTATGGGAAGTGATCTTATCGGTATCGAAATGGACGGTGTGCAGGAAGTAGGCGCCTTTGTAGGCATCGCTCACCCATTGGGCGGCCTCAAAGCCCGGCTCTTGCGTTTTTCCGAGCGCTTCGAAATTGAAGATAGCGCTGATGTCGGTATCGGATTCAAAAAAAGCGGTGTAGGCTTCGTTTTCCTTATCGCCTTTGGACTCGGTGTATTCCATCAGCTTGCCGATATGGTCTTCCAGCTCTGATTTCGTCAGGTCACTGTCTTCGGCGAAAAACAAGAGGCCGTACGTTTTGCGCCAGCTTACCGCCATTTCTCCGCCCGGAGAGCTGATATACTTATAGCCGTTTTTTTCGGTCGGTTTTAAATCGGTACCCTCGCTGACAAGCTTGCTGAAGGTGTCGGCATTTTTTATACCGAACACGATAATTCCGGAACCGCTGTTGCGTGTGGATTTGTCGAAATTGAAAAAGACAAATGATTTGCCGTCGAAACGGATGCCGGTTTTGGATTCGTCGGTCAGGTAGCTGAGCTGCTCACCCATCATAAGATTGAACGCTTTGGGTACAGCGCTGCCGTCGCTGATTCCACTTTTGTCTAAGAACGTTTTGGCCGATATCGAATAAATCATATCGGGGGCAATGTGCGAGCTCAGGTTACGGGCGGCCTCTTCGGCGGCCGATTTCTTTTTGCTGCAGGAAGCCAGTAACAGGAACGCCGGAAGCAGAAATAATACGGTGCGGAAACGAAAACTATTCATGATACAGGGTTTGATTTTTGTATAAAATTAAAAAAGTATCCGCTTAAATCGGACTGTGTTCAAAAAAGCTTTCCAATACGGACGAAACAAGCGTCGAAAGGGCATTTTTTTCGTCGGGATTTAATTGAAATTCAACTAGAGCTTCTTTGTTGTTTCCGGTAATGCGCAGGTAGTCGAAATGCTCAAGCAAGTAGAAGAACCCCTTGTCGAAATGTTTAACTTGATGGGCTTGGAGCAGGTTGAAATCAAAATATGCGTAAAAAGGAGAACGCAGTACATTGGCTTTTTCGGAACCGAGATAGGGAGCCAGCATTCCGTTTTCGGCCACAAGCCGGACCTGACTTTCGCTGTTGCTGATAAACAGCTTTCCCGCTTTTACGACCAGGTAATGCGTGGTATCATAGCGGTAATACGAGTCGTAAGCGGTCACATTCGGGAAAGTATCCAATACCTGTTTTACCGCTGCTTCGTCGAGCAGTCCGGCGGTAAGGTGAAACACGAAATTGACACGCTTCGCTTCGGCTTTTCTTGAAAAACCGGTAAAATTAGGCGTGGTAGTGAAGTCCATGCCGGCAAAAGAAAGTGCAAAATCGCCCGAAAACCACTGCATCAGATCCTGAAGCGCTAAGCCGGTGTTTACCCTAACTTGAGCGGCGAGGCTATCGGCTATCTCCGGCTGGTAGCCTTTCAGGTGCCCGAAAGACGAAACTAAGGGAACCGACGCGGTGGCGAATCCCCAGGGCAAACCCTTATCGGAGAGTAAGCCGAGATATTCTTCGGGTACGCTGTGATCAGAGAATATAGGCGTTTTACCGGCACCTTCCTGTGTAAGTTGTGAACGAAGTACAATGCGATCTGTTTCGAAATGGAGACTCCCTGTGGTTCTGCTTTCCATTTTTTCAGCGCCGGCCGACGAGGGATGTTTTATTTTTCGGAACCAACAGATATCGGCTGTACCGGCAAAAAAATCAAGGTAAGCAGAGTCGGTTTTTTCGGGTGTTTTTTGGATGAAGGCTATCTGCTCCCAAAGCAGGATCTCGGTATTTTTTTCACTTTCTCCGTTTACCCTTACCGCGATTGCGTAATCTTCGTTCCATGCTATGCTCACGTTTTCTGCTGAAAAAGTAAGATAGCGAAATCCGTTTTTCTTTGTGGCTTTCCCGCCCTTTCCTTCTTTTTCCAACAAGGTTGCAAAACGCGAAGCGTGGCAGATACCGAAAATGAAGCTGTTTGTATGCCACTGCCTGTTTTCATCGAACCAGGTAAGTACATACAGCCGATCCGAAAAGCGGATACCCGATTTGTTTTCGTCTTGCAGGTAAGCCAGCTTTTCGCCAAAAAGTAAAGAAGAAAAAGGAGGAAGCGAGGAGCCGTCTTTTACACCGCTTTTGTCTAATAGCTGTGCTATCGAGACGGAAAAAAGCATTTCAGGAGCGGTATGCGAAGTAAGTTTGCGCGCCGCTTCTTCGGAGGCGGATTTACTTTTTTGGCCACAGGCCGCTGAAAATAGAAAAAGCGATAGTCCGAAAACGAAGCAAACAAGAAAAGAGGGGAAACGGCGCATAGTACTGTACTGAGGCGCCAAAATTAGCTTATTTTCAGCAAATTAATACGCCATCAATCACTGTTTTGATAAAGATTCTATAGGGGTGAAAAGCCAAAATGCACTTGGGCAAAGGAGAAGATGCGGCTCAATTCGTAAAATAAAAAGGAATGGTACACACCACGTTTACGCTGTCGTCGTAAACCTTACCGGGATTCCATTTCGGCATACGGTGAAAACTTTTCAGCACCGCTTTCTGCAATTTTTTGCTTCCCTCGGGAGCACTCACAATCCTCGGTTTTTTGAGCCGGCCCGTTTTATCCACTTCAAACTGTACCACTACTTTGGCTTCTGTAAAAGAAGCCCGCTTCATCGCTTTCGACACGCGTTCCTGCAGGTAATCGCTCAGCGCCTGTGCGCCTCCGGGAAATTGGGGGTAGCTATGACAAAAAGTGTAACTACCGCCCAGTTCACAGACCGGACCTGGAATATATTCATAAATAATGCCCAGCGTGGGGGGCGTGTGTAATGCGGGCGGCGGCTCCAAAAGCACAAAGTTGGGAATTTCCATAGCGTCTTCTGCGCCTGTGAGGTATTCGTGAGGTTGTTCGGACGACGGTTCTGTCTCCTGAACGGCTTCTTCCACAAGCGTGTCTGAAAGTGTGCTTGGCGTCGGAGTTAATGTGTCTTCAGGCCTGGCCGACATTTCTTTTTCGGGCTTATGACGCGGTTCTTGCTGACAGGCCGTGAGTAGAAGCGAGCCTGCCAGGAGGTAAAAAGGAAGCCGGGAACCCGAAGCCGGGGAGGGAGCAACCTTAATGCGCAAAGGATTTGCTGCAATAGGCTGATAAAGCTGATCGCGACTGAACTTTCCGCATACCCGCTCTCCGTCTCTTTCACGCAGGTAACGCAGAATCTCTTCACGACTTTGCGCGGTAAAGTCTATCACCGGATGCCGGCAGCTTTCGCAAAAACGTGAATCAGGTTCCGCTCCGGCAGGTAGCTCGTCCCATTGTTGGTGGCAGGCGAATGAAAGTGCAAGACGAGAAGACATTGCGCGGGATTTCTCTTTTAAACGGGAAGTTAGAAAAGATATTTTCGGCCCTAAATTATAATTTAGTTAGCTTTTCAGCATCCCTTTTTTTGTCGTTCCCGTCAAATAAATTCCGATCTTTGCAGTATGCACGATATAGAGCCATATTACCGATGGAGAGGTATCTATACCGCCGAGGAAGATTCCGACTCGCCCTTTTATAACCGCGAATACAGCGAGTTCGAGTTTTCCAACCGCGTATATAATCACTACATCCATCCGCAGTGGGACGAGTTTGGCTCACAAACGCTCTACCTCAAAATTTTATATGCCGATTACCAGGAAGGAGTGGCCATTATCGAAATGATTGGCGAATGGAACGATTGCCTGTACAACGACATCATGCAGTTCAAAAGAGAGGTGGTCGAAGTGCTGCAGGCCAACGGAATAAGCCGTTTTATTCTGCTGGGCGAAAATGTCCTGAATTTTCACGCTTCCGACGATTGTTATTACGAAGAATGGTTCGAGGAAGTCACTGATCAGGACGGCTGGATAGCGCTGGTTAATTTCCGCGATTTTGTGATCGAAGAGCTCAAGCAGGCCAATATCGACAGCTACCTCGTAATGGGTGGGAAAATCAACGAGATAGATTGGCGTACGCTACACCCTTTACAGCTCTACAAACGCGTCGATAAATACGTAACCCGAAGGCTCGAAGGAGTCTGAACAGCTTTGATCGTATGACAACCCATATCTCCCGTATCGAAATCCGTTTTGCCGACATCGACGTAATGGGGCATGTAAACAACGCGGTTTATTTCAGCTACTTTGAACAGGCGCGTATCCGTTTTTTCCGCGAAGCTGTGGGCAGCGAATGGGATTGGAAAAGTCAGGGACTCGTGCTGGCACGCAACGAAATAGATTACCTTGTGCCGGTACTGCTGCAAGACGAGATCCATATTGAAACGGTCTGTACGCACATAGGCACCAAAAGCCTGACCTTTACGTATGAAATTTTTGCGCAGGAAATCGATGGGTCACGTAAGGTAAAAGCCCGGGGCAAATCGGTGCTGGTCTGTTTCGATTATTTTTCGGAGCAAACGATTCCCGTACCCGAAAGCTGGCGCAGCGCTTTGTCGTAAATATTTAATCAGTTTTCTTCAGCACAGGAGTGGTAAGCGCTGATAAGCTTTACAGCTTCCTTTGCTTCTTTTACATCGTGTACGCGCAATACCGAAGCACCGTTGAGCAGTGCAGCTGTGTGCATCACGGTACTGCCGTTGAGACTGTCGCTTGTTTCTACACCGAGGGCCTGCCGGATAAACGATTTTCTCGATACGCCTATTAAGAGTGGTTTTTCGAGTATTTTCAGGCGATCCAGCTCGCGGATTAGCTGGAAATTACCGGCTGTCGTTTTCCCGAAACCGATGCCCGGATCAATCCAGATATCGTTTACACCTAAGCGGTGCAGTTGACCGATTTTCTCCGAAAAATAGCGGATCATTTCCCCGATCAGATCGTCGTACTGCGGATTGTCTTGCATGGTTTGCGGGGTGCCTTTACTGTGCATCAGGATATAAGGCACTTGCAGGGCTGCTACCGTGGCAAACATATCGGGGTCGAGTCGCCCACCGCCAATATCGTTGATAAGTGTCGCTCCCGCATTTACTGCTGCCTGAGCCACCCGGCTCCGGAACGTGTCGATCGAAACCGGAATGTCGGGCAACGCAGCACATAGCGCCTCTATCACAGGTATCACCCTGTCGAGCTCTTCCGCTTCAGCAATGTGCGCTGCCCCCGGTCGGCTCGAATACCCGCCTACATCCAGCAGATCGGCACCTTCGGCAATCATCTGCCGGGCCTTTTCCAGCGCAGCTTCTATGTTTTTTAAGCGACTTCCGGCATAAAAGCTGTCGGGCGTCAGGTTAAGAATACCCATCACCAACGGTCGTTCCGCACGAATAAGTTTCTTGCCCGCACGGAAAAAAGGGGAACCGTAAAAAACTGTATCTTTCGCCAAGTTCTTCGGAATTTTCCGAAAGATAAGCCAATTGTCGAAAGCCCATGCAGCAGACGTCCACACAATACGATGCGGCCCTCGAAAAATGCCGCGATATTTTTGTCAAAAAAACACACGATTACGGAAGTGCCTGGCGTATTTTGCGCACCTCGTCGCTGACCGATCAGATTTATATCAAAGCCCGTCGCATTCGTACCATCGAAGAAAAAGGCATTTCGAAAGTAGAAGAGGGGATCGAGTCCGAATTTATCGGGATAGTGAACTATTCTGTTATGGCCCTGGTACAGCTTGAGCTGGGGAGCGAAGAAGAAATTGCGCTGCCGGCCGAACAAGCGCTCGAGCTGTTTAACCGGATGACGCTCCGTGCCAAAACGCTTATGGAAAGCAAAAATCACGATTACGGCGAAGCCTGGCGGCAAATGCGCATTTCGTCCCTCACCGATCTTATCCTGATGAAAATTTTGCGCATACGGCAGATTGAAGACAATCAGGGTAAAACGCTGGTATCTGAAGGGATAGATGCCAATTACCTCGATATGGTGAATTATGCTATTTTTGCTTTAATCCGACTGGAAGAAGCACGGCGTTAAAAACTTGTTAAACCTGTTCCGCCGTTTCGAAGGAAAGTTATTTTAGCGGACATCTTAACCGGATCACAACATGAAACAATTGCTTTCCCTCCGTGGCTTGTCTGGCATAGCCCTGCTGCTGATAGGTCTTGTAATGATTTATCTCGGCTTTACCCGCGAAAAAATAGCCGACGAGTTTCATATCTACTGGATGTCGGCTGCCAGTGCCGCCCTGTTGGGAATCTTGTTCCTCTCGGGTTCAAAAGGGATGCAGGGGGCTACGATCCTTTCCCGCATTGTGGTCGGTGCGCTGTTTGTAGTGTCGGGGCTTATCAAGGCCAACGACCCGCGTGGCTTCGGCTATAAGCTCGAAGAATATTTCCGCGAAGATTCGCTGGGTTCCTTTTGGGCTTCTTTTCACGATTATGCCCTGCCGCTGGCGGTGATCATCGCTTCGATCGAAGTGGTGCTGGGACTGGCGGTGCTCTTTGGCGGAAAAGCAAGACTTACCTCATGGGTGCTGTTTGCGATGACGCTATTTTTTGCCTGGCTTACCTTTTATACCGCTTCCTGCAACGAGAGCCGCGACGCTTTTTCGGCCGATCGCGTGGCCAAAGACGCCGAGATACGTACTGCCTGCGGCGATTACCAGCATTATATTTACGACGAGATAGACGATACTTACACGCCCGAAGAGCAACGTGCCATCGCCGATTGTAAGGCCCGCCTCGACTCGCTGGGCGCTACTCAATTCGGCCGCGAATGTGTCAACGATTGCGGTTGCTTCGGCGATGCCCTCAAAGGTTCGGTAGGGCGTTCGCTTACCCCCTGGGAATCGTTTTACAAAGATCTCTTCGTAGGCTGGTATGTGCTGGTATTGCTCGTGCAGCAGGCACATATAAGGCTTAATAACCGTCGCGACGATCAGATACTGCTTCCGCTGGCACTGCTGGCTGTGGGGCTGTTCTCGGGCGGACTCTTCGGCTGGCTCTTCCCCCTTTGGTTCCTCTTAGCCGCAGTATTGCTGTACTTGCTGCTCAAGCGTTTTTATCCGCGTGCCTTAGGTGCCGAATGGACCATCGCCATAGGTGTTTCTATACTCGCTTTCGGATTTACGCTGTATTGTATGTATTACCTTCCGGTAAAAGATTTCAGGCCTTATGCCATCGGTAAAAATATTCCGGAAGAACGCATCGACATTCCCGATAAGCAGGTGTTCTATTACCGCCTCAAGCATAAAACGACCGGCGAAGAAAAAGAGTTTACCGAATTTCCACCCAACTACGACGTAGAATGGGATTACCTCGACTTTCGCACCGATATTATCGAAAAAGGAAAAGAGGCCGCTGCCCGCGATTTCAGTGTGACCTCGCCCGAGGGTGAAGATCTGACCGAATCCATACTGGCGCTCGATAAAGTGTTTCTCGTAGTGAGCTACGACCTTGCCTCGGCAAATACGGCTGCCTGGCCCAAAATTAATGCGCTGGCTCAAAAAGCCGAAACGGCCGGAATACCCGTAATAGGACTGACCGCTTCGGGCGCTAAGCTGCTGGCCGAAAAAAGAGCCGCACATTCGCTTACCCTGCCTTTTTACAGCAGCGACGAAAAAGTGCTCAAAACCATGATTCGCAGTAATGCCGGACTGATTTACCTCGATCGCGGTACCGTGATAGCCAACTGGCCATCGACGGCCATTCCTTCTTTTGAAAACGCGCAGGCACGCATCAGTAAGGCTACCCCTTAACTATTTGCGTAACCCTGCCGAATTTTGACCCTAAACCTGATGAGTAGAAGACACAAAACCGTGGCGGGCAACTGGAAGATGAACACCACACTTCTTACGGCCCGTTCGCTTTTTGAAGAATTGCATACCACACGCGATCAATTTCCTTCCGAAACCCGCGTACTGCTTTTTCCACCCTTTTTGTCGGTGCCCGAGCTGGCCTCGCGGGCTGCCGCCGAAGGAAGAATAGGGGTGGGTGCACAACACTGTCATTTCGAAGAAAAAGGAGCCTATACCGGTGAAATTTCGCCCGCCATGCTGAAAGCCGCCGGAGCCGAATATTGCCTCGTAGGCCATTCGGAACGCCGTTCGCTTTTTGGTGAAACCGACGAAATCGTGGCCCGTAAGCTGAAGGCCGTGCTCGATGCCGGATTAACCGCTGTGCTCTGCGTGGGCGAACCCCTCGATGTACGCAACCAACAAGCTCATTTTCGCTGGGTAGAACGGCAGATCGATGCCGCTTTGCTGCCCCTCGATGCCCCTTCGATAACGCGTGTAATTGTCGCGTACGAACCGGTTTGGGCTATCGGCACCGGCCTGACCGCCACCCCCGCACAAGCCGAAGAAATGCACGCTTTTATACGGCAGCGTATCCATGCCATTGCCGGTGAAGAAACGGCGGCGCAACTCAGTATTCTTTACGGCGGAAGCTGTAACGCCTCCAATGCCGCCGATCTTTTTGCCGGAGAAAATGTGGACGGCGGACTCGTAGGAGGTGCCTCCTTACAGGCTGCCGAATTTTTGGCCATCATTCAAGCTACCCGTTAGGCATGAACTACCTACGCTATTCGTTTACCGTGCAACCCCTGCTGCCCGGCCGCGACATTCTGATATACGAACTTGGAGAGCTCGGTTTCGACAGCTTTGAAGAAACACCCGAAGGACTCCATGCCTACATTCCGGAACCTGCACCCGATACAAAGCAGATAGAAGCGCTGGCAGAACAGTATAAAGAGGCGTTTACCTTTTCCTATACCACCGAAGCCATTGCCGAACGCAACTGGAACGCCGAATGGGAAGCGCATTTTCAACCGATAGAAGTCAGCTCCGAATGCATCATCTGCGCACCTTTTCATACGCTCGATAAACCCTATCGGCTCAGGCTGCTTATACAACCTCAAATGTCGTTTGGCACCGGGCATCATGAGACCACCTGGCTTATGGCACGTAAAATGCTGGATATTCCGCTGAGCGGAAAAACCGTGCTGGATATGGGCTGCGGAACCGGTATTTTGGCCATACTGGCACGTAAGCTGGGCGCTGCGGCGACTACCGCTATTGATATCGACGAATGGTCTTATCGCAATACATTGGAAAACATAGAATTGAACGATACTTCAGGCATCCTTGTGGAAAAAGGAGACGCACAATTGTTGCCTGGCCGTTCATTTCAGGTTATCTTAGCCAATATCAATCGCAATGTGTTACTGGCCGACTTGCCGGTGTACGCAGAAGCGCTCGAAACCGAGGGGATTTTGCTGCTAAGCGGAATTTTCACCACCGATATTCCGCTGATCACCGAAAAAGCCCAATCGCTGGGTTTGTCTCTGGCAGGACAACACGAAAAAAACAATTGGGCATTGCTCGGATTTAAAAAGTAAAGGGATGCGTTTGGCTAAGCTTTTTTCTTTTTTAGTAATACTGTGTAGTGGTATCACCACACTTCGTGCGCAGGATCTGTTTACCGCCGATCCGGTGAAATTCCCTGTGCAGCTTCAGGATTACCTGGGGCAGCAGTTTGATAAAAAAGAAGCTAAAATTATCGTGCAGGAATTTTTACCCGTGTGGAATACGCTTCCCGATAACGTAAAAAATGACGTGTACCGCACTTCCAATATGCTGGCTGCGAAAAAAGTCAAGGTCTTTCCCGAATTTTTAGGCTATATCGCATCTGTAAAATACATGGGTGCCAACAATCTGTTTCAACACGTGTACCCCGGTTGGAACGAAACATTGAGGCATACTTTCGATGCGCGCGACAAAAAACACCTGCCTGAATTTCTCACCTTTTCTTACTATTTCTTCACCGAAAAAGCGATTTATCATTCCAATTCATTAGTCTGGAAATATTCCGGAAACAGCTTTTTTGCGTTTAGCTACGACAAAACACCCCTTGTGACTTTCGAAGGTGTCGATCTGATATGCAATGCCAAAAACGATAGCTCGGTGATACACAAAACCTCGGGAGTACTCTTACCCCTTAGGGGAAGCTGGGAAGGTAGAGGGGGTACCGTAACCTGGGAAAGGGCCGGACTTCGACCCGAAGAGACCTACGCAGAGTTGAAGAATTATGCGATTACCCTGCGTACTTCTGCGTTTAATGCCGATTCGGTCAGATTTTATACACCCTATTTTGATACCCCGCTTTTGGGGCGTTTGCAGGAAAGAAGCATGGCGCGTGCCGAAACCAAAGCCGCCATTTTCCCCCAGTTTCAGTCTTATTCCAAACGGCTGTTCATCAAAGATATTTTCCCCGGTATCGATTACGACGGAGGCTTTTCTATGCAAGGTGCCAGTCTGATGGGATACGGCTTGCCGCAGGAAATGGCACATATTTTCTTTTACCGCAACGGGAAAAAATTCATGCAGGCCAGTTCTGTGCTTTTCGCTATCAAACCCGAAGCCATCGATGCCGAACGTGCACAAATGGTGATTTACCTCGAAAAAGATTCTATTTCTCATCCCTATCTGCGTTTTAAATACCAGAAGAAAGAGCATAAAGTCATTTTTACCCGTAGCCGCGAAGGGTTTTCACAAAGCCCTTTTTTCAACACCTACCACAACCTCGAAATGTATTTCGAGTCGCTGCAATGGAAAGTGGGTGACCCGGCTATCGAACTGGGGCCTATGTTCGGCAGTACCGATAAAACCGCACGTTTCGAATCGTCGAATTATTTTAGCGGCAAAAAGTACAACGAAATTCAGGGAATGGATCGCGTGCATCCGATGATCCCTATCGAGCAGTTTTCGATACGCAAAGATACCAGCGAGCTGGAACTTTCCGAGGTGGCCAGTTTTATGGGCCGAACCACCGAACAGATAATGGGCGTGATAGGCATACTCAATAGCGGAGGTTTCCTCTCTTACGACCCCGACTTGCGCACCATCAGCGTGAAGAAAAAACTTTCGGATTACATCAAAGCCTATAACAAAAAAATAGATTACGACCCCATCGAAATCGATTCGGAAGTGGAAGGACAGAGCAACGCCCTGCTTAATCTCGAAACCAACGAGCTGCTGATACGCGGTGTCAAACGGGTGGTGCTGAGCGATTCTCAGTTTGTGCGCATTTACCCCGACCGGCAGGAACTGATAGTGCGGAAAAACCGTGATATGAAGTTTTCAGGAATCATCAACGCCGGGAATACCGAATTTTTCGGGAAAGATTTTTTCTTCAGCTACGCCGATTATCGCATCGATCTCAAGCAGTGCGACTCCATGCGCCTGCGCGTGCCGCCTTTTGATAGAAAAGAAGGAGGTCAGCAGCGCGTACGTTCTGTGATTCGAGGAGTGGAAGGCCATATTGCGATCGACGGGAACGACAACAAATCGGGACTCAAAAAAGGCTATTCCGAATACCCCGTGCTTACTTCGTCCAAACATACTTACGTCTATTACAACGACAAGTCGATTTACAGAGGTGTGTACGACAGCACTGCTTTTTATTTTAAGGTCGATCCGTTTGTAATGGACAGCCTCGATAATTTTAAGCCTTTGGCCCAGCGTTTTCCCGGCGAGCTGACTTCGGCAGGAATATTCCCTACGTTCCGCGAAGAGCTCGGTGTGCAGATGGATTATTCGTTCGGATTTGTACGTAAAGCACCCGAGGGAGGAATGCCACTTTATGGCGATAAGGCCGTATTTAAAAATGAGATTCGCCTCTCCAACAAAGGCTTACAGGCCGACGGTTCGGTCAATTTTTTGACCGCTACGGCGCAGTCGGACGAGTTTACCCTTTTCCCCGATTCGCTGACCGGAATTGCACAGCAGTACGTCAATATCGAGCAGAAAGCTTCACTCGAAACCCCTTCGGTAAAAGGAAGCAACGTGCTGGTGCGCTATATGCCCAAACAAAAAGTGATGTACGCCCAGTCGCGCGATTCGCTGCTTCATTTTTTCGACGACAATGCCCGTATGCGTGGTACCACAGCGCTGCGCCCCGATGGGATGACCGGCCGCGGACGAATGTACTTCGGTACGGCCGAGCTTAGCTCGCGCGTATTTAAATACAAGTCCAAAAACATCAATGCCGATACCTCGGCGTTCAGACTCAAAAATACAGATGGAGGCAGCGATTTGGCTTTTAAAACCGACAATGTCAACGCGAACATTGACTTTGTGAAACGCTTGGGCGACTTCAAATCGAACGGCGACGAAACCTTCGTGGAATTTCCCGAAAACCAGTATATCTGTTACATGGATCGCTTCAAATGGTTTATGGATCAGGAAGAGATTGAGCTTGAATCGGGGCGGAAAACCGCTTCGGGCAATATTACCATCGATACCGATGTCGATTTGGCCCGCTCTAATTTTTATTCGGTGCATCCCGAGCAAGATTCGCTGCGCTTTATGGCACCCAAAGCCCGTTACGATATTCGTAAAAAAATAATCACCTGCAACGAAGTCGATTTTATCAACGTGGCCGATGCCCGTATTTATCCCGATAGCCAACGCGTCATCATTCAGCGCAAAGCCCGTATCGAAACGCTGAAAAACGCGCGCATCGTGGCTAACTATATCACCAAATACCACTCCATCTACAACGCTACGGTCGATATTGCCGCGCGCCGCCGTTATACTGCCGCCGGTGATTATTCTTACCTCGACGAAAACAAAATGGAGCAGAAAGTGCATTTTGCTAACATTACGCTCGACAGCACTTTCCAGACCTACGCGCGGGGCGAGATTAGCGAAGAAGAGCGCTTCATGCTCAGTCCCAATTTTGAATACAAGGGAGCAGTAGAGCTCAAGGCCATCGACAAAGGGCTTAATTTCGACGGGGCTACGCGCATTGTGCATAAATGTGCCGACATAGACCGGCGCTGGTTCGGCTTTAAAGCGGTGATCGATCCGGCCGATATCCGTATTCCTGTAGGACCCGATTTGGTCAATTACGAAGGCGGTTTCCTGGGTTCGGGTATCTCGCTCAATCCCGATTCGGTGGCAGTGTATCCCTCTTTCCTCAGTCTGAAAGGCAAAAAAGAGCATCCCGATGTGCTGAAATCGGATGGATTCCTTGTGTTTGACAAACGCACGCAGGAATATCAGATAGCTCGCGAAGACAAGCTCAAAGAGCATACCCTGCCCGGTAATTTTGTCGCTTTTGCCAAAGAGAAATGTGAGATCCGGGGTGAAGGACAGCTCGCTTTCGGTACGAATTTCGGTCAGTTCAAGGTAATTCCTATCGGTACCGTGACCCAAAATACCGCTACCGGCGAAATGAGCATGAAAGTAGCTATCGTGCTCGATTTTCCCTTTTCTGAAAATGCGATGGAGAAAATGGCCGACAAGCTTATCAATTACCCCGATCTGATGCCTTTCGACTATACCAAATCGAACTACGAAAAAGCGCTTAGGGAACTGGTAGGACTCGAAAAGTCGGATAAAATGATCGCCGACCTCGGATTATACGGCGAAGTGAAGCGTTTCCCATCCGAGCTCGACAAACCGCTGGTAATTGCCGATGTATCCCTGAAATGGGTACCCGGAGAAGATATTTTCATCTCTACAAGCAAAATCGGTATTGCCAATGTGTATAAAAAACAGCTATTTAAGTACGTCGATGGGCGAATCAAAATACAAAAACGTCGGACAGGTGATATTTTTAGCATAGTTTTGCAGTTAGACGACAACACCTGGTATTATTTCACCTACAAGAATGAAGTTATGGATGCCTGCGCATCGGATGATAATTTTAACAAACAGTTGCAGGAAACCAAAGACGACAAGCGGAAGTTTAAAGGCAGCAAAGGTGAACAGGATTTTGAGTACCGTTTTGGCAACAAGCGCAACGAGGCTCGCAACCTGATGCTGGGTGAATAAGCACGTGCTATGGAAGATGTATTTACAGTATTTAACCTTTTGGCCGTTATGGGAGCGTATCTCATCGGCTCGGTTCCTTCTGCGGTATGGGTCGGTAAATTGTTTTACGGTATCGACGTGAGGGATCATGGTAGCGGCAATGCCGGAGCGACCAATACCTTTAGGGTACTGGGCAAGCCCGCCGGAGTGATGGTGCTGCTGCTCGATGTAGGCAAAGGATTAGGCGCCGTGGCACTCATGGCCTGGCTTTCGCCCTACGAAGCCGAATCGATAGGACAGGTTAATTTTAAGCTGGCTACCGGTGTGGCCGCCGTACTGGGGCACATTTTTCCGCTTTTTGCCGGCTTCCGGGGCGGTAAAGGGGTAGCTACCCTGCTGGGTATTATCATCGCCCTGCACTGGCAGGCTGCGCTCATCTGCATAGGGATATTTATCTGTATATTTCTTTTAACCCGTTACGTATCATTGGGTTCTATGATTACGGCCATCTGTTTTCCCTTCCTGCTTTTTCTGGTATTCCGGCCTGTACCCCTCTCGCTCATCTATTTCGCCATGATCATTGCTGTGCTGGTGCTCATTACACACCAGAAAAACATAGAAAGGCTTGTGCGTAAGGAAGAAAACAGGATGAATATCCGACTGCGTAAGAGACAGTAAGCAAATTTCAACTAATTTTATTGATCGGTGTACTGACCCGATACAGGCACCACCCCGATTGAAACAGAACAGCTTACATACCGGCTTTTGCTTTGTCATTCTTCTTCTTTTGCCCTGGAGCCTGCTTGCGCAAACCTCAGAGGCCGATCTCATCAAGCGGGCCGACAAGCTCTTCGAAGAAAGTAGCTTTGTGGAAGCTACACCTCTGTATCTCCAACTATTAAGCCTCAACCAGTCCAGTCCCGAGTACAACTACAAATACGGCACCTGCCTGCTGTACAGCGACGGCGATAAATCCAACGGACTCAAATACCTGCGTTATGCCGCGCAGCATCCCGGCGTGCCTAAGCAATGCTTTTTTTACCTCGGATACGCTTATCACATCAACTATCGTTTTGCAGAGGCCATTCAGGCTTATCAGCAGTTTGCAACGCTGGCTACCAGCAAAGAAAAAGAGAAATTTCAGGTCGAACGTCAAATAGAGATGTGCCGCAACGGGCAAAAGCTGCTGCGTAACATTACCGATATTGTCGTGATCGATAAGCGCGAAATCGGGCAGGACCAGTTTTTCAGGCTTTATAATCTCGAAGGTATCGGCGGACAGATCTATGTCATGCAGGAGCTGCAAACTTCTTTAGATAAAAAGAACAAGCACCGTATTTTGGTACATACTGCCAAAAATCCCGATGTGGTGTATTATTCGAGCTACGGAACCGATGCACGTAGCGGCAAGGATTTGTATCGTGTAATCCGGCAGCCCAACGGAGGCTGGGGCAAACCTCAGTTGCTGAAAGGTGCCGTCAATACACCCTACGACGAAGATTACCCTTTTATGCACCCCGACGGTACCACGCTGTACTTCTGTTCTAAAGGGCACAACAGCATGGGCGGGTACGATCTCTTCAAAAGCACTTACGATCCGCTTACCGATCAATTCGGCACACCCGAAAATGTCGATTTTGCCATTAGCAGCCCCGACGACGATCTGCTGTATATCGTCGATTCCTTAGGTCGAAATGCCTGGTTTGCCTCGGCTCGCGAAAGCCGCGACGGAAATATTCACGTATATCACGTCCGTGTAGAACGCGTACCGGTGATGATTGCCGTACTTAAAGGGCGATTTATCGCTGAAATCCCGCCCGGCAATGTGTCGGCTACCATTACGGTCGAAGAATTGGCGACCAATGCGACAATTGGAATTTTTCCTACCTCGGCAGGTACCGGCAGCTACGTCATCACGCTTCCCAAAAGCGGAAAATACCGATTTACCGTTACCCCCGATCAGACCGGGCAACCTTTGTCGGCCATAGTGGACATTCCTTATCGGCGTGAGCTCCGTCCCCTCAAGCAGGAAATCAGATTGGTGAACCGCAACGGACAGGACCGTCTCGAAATACGTAACCTGTTCGACGAAGAAGTAGAAGATGCCGATGAGCTGATAGCCTCGCTTATGCAAGAAAGAGGAAAGCTTACCCCCAATGCCGATCGCTTTGAGTTGGACACGCTCGATCACGACCCGATATCGCCCGAACCGGATGAACCTGTATTGCCTGTTAATCTGAGCAACGACGAGCTGTTACGTATGGTTCAGGAGGATGCGCACACACTCGAAAAAGAAGCCGAAATCCTCAGCGGACGAACCGAAGCCGCATTCACCTTATCGCGCCGAAAAACGGACGAAGCCCGCGAAAAAACAGCCGACGCCGAAGTCCTGTTGCGTTCGCTCGATAAAATTGTCGATCCCACCGAGCAACAGCAAGTAATGGCGGCAGCGCGCGCGCTGCATGAAGAGTCGGAGACCCTGCTCAGAGAAGCGACCGCCGCTTATGAGGTAGCACGTTACCTCGAACAGCAGCACGAAAAGAAAAAAGAAGAAGCACGGGTATCGCGCGAATATGCCAATGGAATAGGAGAAGCGCTGCGCAGTAGCGACCATCAGCAGGTGATAGCGAAATTAAAATCTCAGCAGGAGTTTATCGCAGGCACCATGGCTGCCGAAAAGGATAGGAGCAATGCGGTGCAGGAAATACGCAGTCAGGCTTCGCAAAAACAGAAAGCTGCCGATGCGCAGCTTATTTATGCCCAGGAGCTTCGCAAAGATGAATCGACGCTGAACCAGCGTATCGATAATCTTACCAGGGAACTGAACCGCACAAATAAGCAGGAACGCCGCCGCGAGCTTGAAAAAGACCTTGCGCGTTATACCGAAGAGTTGACCAATCTTCGGGCCGATATTCGCGAAACGTTTCGCAGACAGGAACAGTTGCAGCACGAAGCCGAGGCCCTGCTTGCCAAAGCGGAAATGATGCAAACGATTCTTCAGGATCCTTACGAGCTTTCTCCTGCACTCTCGCAGTCAGAAAAAAATGCCCTCGCGGATCAGCTTTCGGTGTCGGCCCAGTCGGTGAAGCAGAACGAACAACGGCTGGTGGCAGGCCATGAAAAGCAACGCGATTTGCGCGGAGAGGCAAGTGCGTATTTGAAGGAAAAGGAGACGTACCGTCAATTGGAAACACAGCAACGTGCGGCACAAGCGATTACCGATCCGCAACAAAGGCTGCTGCGTGAGCAGGAAATAGAGCACGAATGGCTGCGCCAGCTCGATAGCGATATAAGCACATTGCATACTGTGGCCGAGCGGGAAACGGATCCTTCGGTGAAACGTGATTTGCAACAAAAAATAGAAGGACTACAGGTGTTGCGCGAAGAAAAACAGGAAGAAATTCAACGCAAAGCGCAGGAAATTGCCACGCAAACGCCTGAAAAAACAAACCCACCATCTACACCCGAATTACTTCCACCACTGCTATTGCCCTCTGCATCGACTTACCAAAGCGAAGAAGCGAAAGTTACACAGCAGGCAGCGCAGCAAAAGTTAGCAGAAGTGCAGCAGCTCGAACAACAAATTGCAACACAGCAATCGGCTTATGCACAAGAAACCGATACGGAAGCGCGTCGCGAAATGGCGGCACAGCTCGAATCGGACCGGGAAAAGCTGCGGCAATCGGAATTGGCTTTAGCCGAACAGGCTGCCGAAGCGATACAGATGGAAACGAAAAAACAGGAAGCCGTTATTCAAACGCATAAGCATAATGCTGCCGCTACACTTTCGCAGGCCGATAAAGTAAGAGCAGCCACGCTCGAAGAAGAAGCGATCCGTTTGCAGGAAAAAGCAATTTCTGATCGGGAAAAAGCGGCCGAAAGCGCTTCCATAGCCGATCGTCGTAAATGGCTTAACGAATCGCTCGAAGCAGCGAATGAAGCCCTTCAGAAAACAGCGCTTGTAGCAGAAATTTATGAAGCAGCAGCTTCGGAAACGCCTGTGGTGAAGGTCGAAACTAATCCGGAGAACACGGATGTCGTTCCGGATGATCTGCTGCCCGGCTATACCACAGAATGGCAAAGAATCGAATCCTCTTCCCAAAATCCGATCGAAAAAGCTACCGCCCGCGAAGCCTTACGCAGTCGTTTGCTCGAAAAAATCGAGCTTGAAAAAACAGCACCCGGTTCCCATTCCTCACCCTCTCGAATAGCATTGCTCGACAAGATGCGCGAAGAGTTGGAAAGGGATCAGGAATCGGATCGGAGCGTGCTGCTTATTGCGCGTATCGACCCCGATTACCTCGAAGATACGGAGGCTATCGCCGCTTCGAACGAGAGCGATCTGCGGAAGCAATACCGGCAAGAGGTACGCAATCGGGAACTGCTGTTGCGTATAGACCAGAAACTCGATGCGCTGAAAAAAGAGGATCCCTCTTCGCCCGAAATACAAGCGCTCGAAACCTGGCGCAACGAATTGCTGAACGCTACGGCTCCATCGCGTGCTATACTCGAACAGGCCGGAATCGTAAATACCCATTCCGAAGAAAAAGCCGCTTACCCCGAAGCAGAGGCGTATCAGCATGAACAGGCGCAGCAGGAAATACGCCGTGTAAAACCTCAGGCCGAACGATTGAATGCGGTACATGCCGAAATCGTAGCGTTGAAATTACAAGCGGCCGAAACCTCGAATCAAAAAGAGAAAAAGAAAATCGACAAACAGATTCGTTCGCTCGAAGCAGAGCGCAACACACTGGAGCAAAATTTAGCCACTACACTATCGAAAGCCGAAACAGCCGAACGACAAGCCACGGCACAGCACATAGCTGCGTTGAAAACAGCGCTGGAGAAAGAACCTCGCCTTTCCGATCCGAGGCTCGAAAAGGCCCGTGAACTGGAACAAGCCGCCGAAGCCGAATTTGCTCGTGCGCAAGTGCTGCGCAACGAGGCTGCCCGTACGCGTAATACGGATCAGCGCCACAAGCTGCTTGCGCAGGCGAACCGGGCGGCACAGCTTGGTAATACACAGTTGCGAGAGGCAGAAGCGTTGTACCGTATTATGCTTGATGAGTTTGAGCTGAATATTACCGACCCCGAATCTACGGCGCAACTACCGAAAACGACTGAACCGACAGCAGAGATCAGCGACGAGGGAATGCAGGACAGGATTTCTTACCGTCAGGCGAAAGAAGCCGAAAGCCTTGCGAAGCGTGCCGACAAGCTCGAACAGGAAGCCCGGCAGCGTGAAGACAGCGCCGCAGTGGTTCGGAAAAAATACCGGGCCATTCTGCTCGATGAGGCTGCCGCATTGCGTGCACAGGCCAAAGAGTTTCGGGCACATTCTGTCCGGTTGGCGGCTCAGGCCGAAACCGCACGGGCAAGAGAAGAGGCTGAAATCGTTGCCGAACGCCGTCGTGAAGAAGAAGCGGCAGTACTGCGTGAAAAGGCGGACGAAGTAAAACATTGGGCCGAATACGCCCGGTACTACGATCTGAAAACCGAGGCCACTACGCAACGAGAAAAGGCAGGTGCGCTTTCCGAACAGGCCGCCCGGCAAACCGCTACGGCAGAGGCATTACACAGCGAAGCGGCCGTCGAACGTGCGGCAGCGCGTTATCCCGAAGCAGACGATCGCGAAGCCCGTAGCCTCCGTGCGCAACGGGTAGCCGATTCGCTGCTATTACTGTCGGCTTCGGCAATGCAACGCAGCCGCGAAGCGGAACAACAGGCCGAAGCTTACCTGCGGTCGGTAGAAACGGCGCGTGCGGGTGATATTCGCGCGGTGACGGCTCCCGATCAGCAATGGGCTGCCCCCGAAAGAAGACATTATACGGCCGAAGAAATAGCCCGCTACGCCGTAGTACCCGATAAAATCGAAACGGAAATATTTACCCGCACCGAAAAAACGCTGTATTCCGATAACAATCCCATTCCTGTAAATCCTGAAATGCCTTCGGGTATTTTCTTCAAAGTGCAGGTGGGGGCTTTCCGTAAGCCCATTCCGCAAGATTTGTTCAAAGAATTTGCACCTGTTACCGGCGAGCAGACCCCTTCGGGATTAACCCGCTATACTGTGGGGTATTTTACCACATTTGCTACCGCCAATACGGCTAAAAATGAGATCCGGCAGCAGGGGTATTCCGACGCATTTGTGGTGGCTTTCCACGACGGTAAACGCATTCAGGTTTACGAAGCGCAGGCTTTGCTGGCTGCTGCTCCTCCTGTTACATCTACACCCGCAGCGACCGTGTCCACGCAGCCTGCATCCGTTTCACCGGTGGCCGTTTCACAGCCTGATGCACCTGCCGTAAATCCCGGAAACGTGGCTGTGGGTAATCAGGCTACGAACTTCGTGCCCGAACCCGGTGCCGCCGCTTATTATGCAGCGGTGCCCGGTGCGGCCCCCGCCCGTCAGGTCGAAGTGATCACAGGATTGTTTTACACCGTACAGGTAGGTGTCTATTCCAAACCGGTAAGTGCAGCGCAGTTGTTCAACCTTTCGCCCCTCAACAGTGAGCTTACGCCTAACGGATTGATACGCTACACTACCGGGAGCTATCCCGACGTGCAGACAGCGGTAAGCCGTAAAGATGAGGTGCGCGAAATCGGGGTGAAAGATGCCTTCGTGACGGCTTATTTCAACGGGAAAAGAATCAGTCTTGCCGCAGCGACCGACACCTTGCGCAAATACGGCACCTCCATTCTGACCCTGCGCGAGCTTTCTTCGCAACGCGAACCTGTTCCGGCAGTGAGTCCGGTTCCGTCATCATCAGGTGCACCCTCCCAGTCTCCGGCCCACACACAGCTTTTTTCATCCGAAACGGCTTACAAAGTGATAGTAGGGCTGTACGGCCGAAACCTGCCCGAAGCAGATGCCGAAAGAATAATAGCTTCTTTGCAATACGGAATTTGTCGCTTTACGAGCGGTACTTCTGTGGTGTATTTTACAGGCGATTATCCCTCTGAGCAGGAAGCGGAGGAAATACGCCGGCAGCTCATTTCCGAAGGGTTTGCTTATGCTTATGTGAGTCGCAGCCTGCCCGGTGCCCCGGTGGGCGATACGCTTGCGGTGGCCGTTCCGAAAACCGATACTACTATTGTGTTCAGGGTTTATCTCGGCGAATACGAAGGCAGCTTGCCTGCACGAGAGGCCGAAATACTGCTGCGCCACCTCGAAAGCAGCGTACGCACCGAAAGCACCTCTCGCGGCACAAGCCTGTATTATACAGAGCCGGGTAATTCTTATGCCGAAGCCTTACGGCTGGCAGCGCTTTTCAGGATGGAAGGAATTGAGGAAGTACGGATAGCAGCTTTTCGTCAGGGGATCGAGGTTCCGTCCGCGCAGGCCTTTTACAGCCGGGAAATAAGCTATACCGTGGTGTTGGGCGAATATTCAGGGGCGGTACCTATGGCCGATAAACGCGTGTTAGAGAGCGATCAGGCGATAAAACCGGTAAAAGAGATTTTGCCGGGCGCACAAACCGTTTACCGCATAAAAGACATCACACAATTTGAGCAGGCCCGCGAGATAAAGGCGCATTATACCGCAGCCGGATTGCAAGGCGTAAGGATACTTGCCTTAAAAGACGGAAAAACAGTATCTTTGTCGGATGTAATACAGTTCATGTATGAGTAAAGAAAAATTATTCGCACTGGTAGAGACGGAAGAGGAAGTGTTGTTGCTGGATCAGGTGGAAACCGAGGCGACCCGTCAGATTGTATTGTTTAACGACAATGTGAACACCTTCGATTTCGTGATCGAAACCCTGGTCAAATATTGCGAGCATGATCCCATTCAGGCTGAGCAATGTACCCTGTTGGTGCATTTTACCGGTAAATGCTCGGTAAAACGGGGCACCTATGAACAATTGAAGCCTATATGCTCCTCTATGCTGGAGCTGGGGTTGACCGCAGAAATCCAGTAAGCTCTTATGAAATACAAAATTGTGGCAGCTTTGGCCCTGGTGGCTTTTGTCATTGGCTGTGCCCGCGTTCCCATTACCAACCGCAAGCAACTCAAGCTTTTGCCCGAAGACGAGCTTATCGCGATGGCCGACACGGCTTACCGCGAATTTTTGGCCGCTAACCGGGTGTTACCGGCCTCTGACCCGCGCGTAGTGCAGGTAAATCGGGTGGGACACAACATAGCCCGTAGCGTGGAAACTTTTTTGGCTAAAAAGAATGCTTCCGATCGCATCAAAGGCTTTAAATGGGAGTTTAACGTGGTGGATGATCCTACTGTAAATGCCTGGTGCATGCCCGGAGGAAAAGTGGTCGTTTATACCGGAATTCTCCCGCTGGCTTCTAACGATACGCTGTTGGCCGTTATCATGGGGCATGAAATAGCGCATGCCGTAGCCCGTCACGGTAACGAAAGGATGAGTCAGCAGTTGGCCGTGCAGGGAATGGGGCAGACCCTGGGCGGGGTGCTGGGCGATGCCAAAGGGAAAAACGTGTTTCTACAGTCGTACGGAATCGCTTCTACGCTGGGCGTGTTGAAATATTCACGCACGCACGAGACCGAATCGGACAAGATGGGGCTGGTGTTTATGTACCTTTCGGGCTACAATCCGGCACGGGCTATCGATTTTTGGGAGAAAATGGCTGCCGATGGCGGTTCGGGACCCGAATTTCTGAGCACGCACCCTGCCGACGACACAAGAATCCGCGACATACAGAATTTTCTGAAAAACATTCAGAAATACGCCAATTAAGGAGGTAGAGAGTGGTATGTGTAAATTTTCCAAAAACCTTAAAAAAACGGATCGACTAAAAAAAATTTAGTTATATTTGCAGCCTCAAATAGGCTCCGTAGCTCAACTGAATAGAGCATCTGACTACGGATCAGAAGGTTTCAGGTTTGA
>CAYWRZ010000007.1:94841-192567 GCA_964460845.1 uncultured Weeksellaceae bacterium | reverse complement strand
CCCCACCTTGCCACCCACTCACAACCCGGCGAGCCGGAGAGCGCTCAGGCCGCGCAGGCGCTATAACAAGGGTAGGCCGCTTAACAGCGGCAACTTTGGTCTCTGGGTATTCCCCGTATCGCTGCACAGCCCTGAAGGGCTGTAAATAAGGCTCAGGGTACATTCTTTGGATCACAAGCGATCTAAAGAACAGATTACTACTTCCTACAAAAAGGAAAAAAAAGAAAGCAACGATACACAGCATAAATAAAAAAAGTAAGGGCAAGGCAAGTGCTTCGCACCCTTGCTTTTTTCATTTACGCTGCAAAAAATTAAGGCTTTCTTTTTTCTCCTTTTTTCTTTGTAGGCTGTCTTCTCAGTTTGTTTAAAAAACAAGAACATAAAAAATGCCTTTATTCAACTAAGTTTTTAGTTGTTTTTTCATTACATGATAACGCAATCCCTATATCAAACCCAACAAATACGCGAAAAAAACGCGGATAACACTTACCCCTTACAACATGTAATCAGCACCGTCTCAGACCGGGCTATCCCACAGGAAATATCCAGTTCCGGAAATGTCAGCTTTTATCAGGCTGATATTAAATCCTACTCCGACTATTACCCCTTCGGAATGCAAATGCCGGGGCGCTTCGAAACAGCCGCAGGGCATAATTACAGGTATGGAATGTCCGGAATGGAAAGAGACGACGAAATGAAAGGTGCGGGAAATAGCTACGACTTTGGAAGAAGAATATACGACCCAAGGATCGGAAGATGGCTAACCGTAGATCCGCTCCGTTCACTACAGCCCGACCAATCTACTTACAAAGCTTTCCTCAACAATCCTCTCGTTTGGACTGACCCCGATGGAGGAACAGAATACATGACCATTGTACTGGACAATAGACAAACAGGCGAAAAAATATCCATAAGAATGGAAGTCAGTAATGATGTATTTACCAGCCATGTTTATGAAAATACAATGGTGTATTATTATGACTATAATGTCACGCATACTTATGTGCTTCATAAAGATGGAAACGTTTCTTATAGTCAGACATGGGATACAGAAGGAAAAGCCCAATTCTCTTTCATATTAGGTGGTGTATTCGGACTCGGAAAACAAATTGCTAAATACGAGAGATCTAAATATGATCAGGCATCAGGATATCACCTCACCACAAAATACGGAGGAGCTGATCCCACAAAATACGTATCAAGATATAGCCCACAAGGGAAAAATATTGAGGCTCTATTAACCGCCCTGCTGGGTGTCGGAAAAAGTCTTAACGCCCCCTCCGGCACTCCTTTGCCAGAAGTAATACAGCAAGTCGTAAGCAGAGTTACTACTATTATTGAATTAGCCGATCAGGCTGAAAAAGAACAGCTACCTGCTACCACAACTGAAAAAGCTCCGCCTGCAACAACGGGAGCAGGTTTATCCGGTGACACAGGTGCAGGAGCAGGAGCTTCTTCGAGCGATAGCGGAACACCTATAGGAGGTGAAAGCCCTTACATTCACCCTGTTTATCGGGGTCATTTTGATGGCTCAAAAACAGGCTATTTAGTTCATAGAGATTCGGTGACAAAAGAAGTAAATGTACTAGGAGATACAGTGACAAGCCCTAATTATCCAACTCCTGAAAATTCGATAAAAATGGAGGATAAGAATCCATGAAAAATTTAGTAAGAATATTATCTCTCGTCATATTAATGGCCTCCTGCAATAAAAAGCCTTCCTCACCGGAAGATCTTAAAAACGAGAAAATTCGTGAAGGTTACACCTATATGGAGACTTTCTACGAAGAAGAAGGCATACGAAAAGGCGTAGAATCTTACTATTGGGAGAAAAATGGAATTATAGACGGCGAATATGCTATTTTCTATCCTAATGGTAATGTAAAAGAAAAAGGAACATTTCAAAACGGCAGTAGAAGAGGCGATATTAGATATTATGATGAACAAGGAAAGATAAAAGAAAAAAGAAACTACGACATCCTTTATGGTTTCGATACGTTAGTGTTACCTATTGAGCGAATCATGTATAGGGAAAACGGAGAAATTATTCACAATAGTAGCTTCTTCATTAGCACTAATTTTGAAAAAGACACTTTGGTTTCGTTTTTTGAACAGATTACATTTAAAATAGAACCATTTTTAAACTTTCAAAAAAGTGACACATTAAATGTAATGTCTATTATTTCAGGTGAAAATCAAACGGATACAATACAAAATATAAGGATACCAGTAGAACCTTTTTCATTAGTTTTCCCACTAAACAAAGGCATGAACAACCTTATTATTTATATAGAATCCTCTAGATGGATTCCTGAAAAACAAGAAAGGTTGCTTATTCCTTATCATAAGAAAAAGTTAGTTTTTCGATTTTAAAGCAATTCGCTATCAATACAAAAAAACAAAGGTAATTCTCGATGATTAAAAAGCTCTTAAATATCGTAATTGCTTCGATTTTAATATTGATATTAACATGTATTTATTTAATCATACATCACAGCATAAATCCACATTTCGAGCTCACGAATGCACACTATTACCTTCTACCCGTAACCATTGTTATCCTTAGCGTTTTATTCATTCCAGTAATAATATTGTTAATTTATAAATCCGGAAAAACAGTTTTTCAAAGGCTAATTTGGACTTTAATCGCTGCTGAGATATGTATTTCTATTATAGGTGCTATAATCTATTATGTACCGAAAGAAGAGTATAGAGATTTAGGATTAATGCTATATTGGTCATTAAATGGTAACATATGGATTGCCATCCCAGCATTGATTAGTTGCTCACTGGTAGAACTAATTAAATGGTTAAGAAGGATGCAAAATAAAACCAACGACACAATAATTGATGAACCAATAAATACAGAATAAATTATCTTTAACCGCTCTTTGACATCCTGATTAGACTGCTTACAACTTTGCCAACTTTTCGGCATTATGAAGGTTCGCTCTTTTGTATGAAAGCGTTTTGTAATTTGGTCGATTGCCCCGGTAACACTGGGCCTTCGTTCCTACAAAAACACAAAAATCATACAAAGAAAATGACATAAGTAGTTCATACCTGACAAGTAGTTCGCAAGTGGTTCACCCCTTTTTTTGGGTCTCCGAACCACTTGAGACCAATAAACTCGCGCCTTTTTTAAGTGGTTCAAAAAAAAAGGGATGCACAAGAGAAGAAAATTACTTTCAGGTTAAAACACTGATTTTGTTGTTTTTAAGAAAATGGACTTTTTAAGGGGTGAACCACTTGTCAGACTTTCTTTTACCCGGTGGCAGCGCGTTTTAAGATTTGGGGCTGCTATTTTGACAGCGCCGTTTTTGAACTGCTTTTTTTCCCGGACTACTTAATCGATAGATTTAAGGAAAGGATTTGTAAATCTCTTTTCGATCTAATACCCGAGCAAATTCTACCGTATCACGGTTAAGAAAAAAGCCTATACGGTAATCGCCTATCTTCATACGATAGGCGTTTCTATGACCGGTGAGTTTCTTAATATTCGCAAGGTCTCGGATATGTTCGCAGGATTCTATCAAAAGAATCGCCTGTTCAACATCCGCTCTCACTTGGGAAGAACGGATTTTCTCTACGTCTTTAGAAAAACGGGAAAGAAATTCTGTTTTCATTCACCACGCAGCTTTTTCATAACCGAGCTGCGGGATACCTTGTCTTTACGATCTACATTCTTCAGCAGAATAGACATTCCCATGTCTTCCAGTTCTTCTTCCGACAAAGTAGAGGAGGTCAGACCTAAACGTTCTAACAACTGTTGTAAAAACTTCAGTTCTTTGTCATTTACGTCACGGATAACTAAGGCTTTCATAAATAGGGCTTATCTGACTACAAAGATACTGAAAAACAACGAAATTTCGTAAGGGCAGCTACTCACCTGCCCGACGTCGGCCAGGTTACGAACTTTCGTACCACCTACCAGTTCACCGGTGATAAGGTATTCTTTGCGCAGGTCTGCGCAAGCTTCGCGCCAGGCTATACTACCCTGTCACGCCCCTTGCAAGCAGCCCTGCTCCATTCATTCGCTGTTCCCTCTGCCCGCTAATCACTAATCAAAGGTTTTCTTTAAGGTTGTGTCTCCTGCAATTGGTGCGGGCAGCCACAGCTTCAATTTAGGCTCGCCGGTGGGGTGGCAACGCTTCGCTGCTCTGCAGTAGCGGCAAGGCCACTTACGTGGCACCCCTTGCCCCACCTTGCCACCCACTCACAACCCGGCGAGCCGGAGAGCGCTCAGGCCGCGCAGGCGCTATTTAAAGGGTAGGCCGCTTAGCAGCGGCATAGCTGGGTCTCTGGGTATCCCCCGTAGCGCTGCACAGCCCTGAGGGGCTGTAAATAAGGCTCAGGGTACATTCTTTGGATCACAAGCGATCTAAAGAAAAGATCACTACTTCCTACAAAAAGGAAAAAAAAGAAAGCAACGCTACACAGCATAAATAAGAAAAGCAAGGGCAAGGCAAGTGCTTCGCACCCTTGCTTTTCTTATTTACACTGCAAAAAATTAAGGCTTTCTTTTTTCTCCTTTTTTCTTTGTAGGCTGTCTTCTCAGTTTGACAAAAAAACTAAGACATAAAAAATGCCTTTAATCAACTAAGTTTTTAGTTGATTTTTGTTTACATGGAAAAGCAATCCCTATATAAAGCCCAACAAATACACGAAAAAAACGCGGATAACACTTACCCCTTACAACATGTAATCAGCACCGTCTCAGACCGCGCTATACCGCAAGAAATATCCAGCTCAGGGAATGTCAGCTTTTACCAAGCTGATATTAAATCCTACTCCGACTACTACCCCTTCGGAATGCAAATGCCGGGGCGCTTCGAAACAGCAGCGGGGCACGAGTATAGGTATGGGATGCAGGGACAAGAATCGGATAACGAAATGGACGGGAGTAAATCTTACTATTCATTCAAATACAGAATACACGATGCAAGGATAGGAAGGTTCCTGAGCATAGACCCGCTCAGAAACGATTATCCGTGGAACAGCACCTACGCATTTGCGGAAAATGACGTAATCAGAGCTATTGACCTTGAAGGAGCTGAAAAGTTAATTATCACAGGTAAGCAGAATTTAGGCTTTAGACTTGCCATGGCTGTAGTTAAACAAACTGAGGTATGGAAAGAATTTGAACGCATCGTTACTGACCCAAATATTAACACCAAATATGATGTATATATAGTAGAAGCTACTACCAAATACCAAATGGAGGACAAAAGAATAGATCGTGAACTAACTCCAGAAGGAACAGAGGAAAATATGACACGTGCACTTGGCGTAACTACTATAATAAAAGAAAGTATTGAAAGCGACGCTTTCCTAATAGATGGCATAGACGAAACACTAAGTGAAGGAAGACAAGCAATTGTAATAAAGCTAAATAAAGAATTTAGTGAATTTGCTACAGAAAAAGCCTTTTCAAATCAAGAAGTAACAGAAAATGCTGTTAAAAGGCTTGCCTTTGTTATACTTCACGAAGCAGATGCCCACGCTAAAAATTATATACTCGACAAGAAAAAAACTCAGGCAGAAGAACACGCCGAATTTAATGGGGCTGATTTCTACAAGAATAATCACCCAAACAAATCTCCTCTCTACAAAGACGTTAAAGATAATACCCGTGCTGGAGAAGTTAAAAAGCAAGTAGAAGAGAGCGCAAAAAGCGTTGGGAAAAGGCTAAAAGCGGCTGCCGACAAAAAAATAAAGAAGAATAGCTATGAGAAAAAACAAAGTTATATCGGTTGTGTTATTCATTTTAATTCTTGCATCCTGTAAAGAAAAAAATGAATCTTGTACCCCTGACTATTTTCAAAATTACCTCACAGAAAACGGTCATTCAAAATTGCCTGTGCTAAAATTGACTCCTGTACAAAAAGGCGATTCATGCTTCTACAATTATGAAATGTCTGATTTACCTATTGAATTAAAAGTAGAAGGCAAATTCGAATATGACCAATCCGGTGAGTTATTCCTACATGAAAACCGAATATATGTTCGAGAAAAATATCTTTCTCAAGAAAGAGCAAAGTATCCCTACGTTCTTTGGGATTTCAATTTAAAGCCGGGAGACACAGTAACATACAAATATGACGCAAAAAGGGAATTTCACGATGAATCTTTTCCAAGAGAATATACAGTCACTTTGGATAAAATAATAAAAAATAGTGATGAAGATATTTATAAATTCAGATTTATTAAATACAAAAATACTTTATCCTATGTATGGGATGTTGTATATTTCGTAGGCATAAATTCAGGATTAACAGGAATGTACTACTCAGATGTATATTCCGATTCGTTACACCAAGAAAAAGAAAACATAATTGATAAAATAGGTAATATCTACGATACTGACACTTCCGGAGCCTTCTTACCTGGCTCTATCATGTAAAGTCTGTAGTAAATTCCTATCTGAATAAACCCGCTCTTTGACATCCTGATTAGACTGCTTACTTACTTTGCCAACTTTCGCGCATTATGAAGGTTCGCTCTTTTGTATGAATACGTTTTGTACTTTGGTCGATTGCCCCGGTAATACTGGGCGGTTGGCTTCATAAAAACACAAAAATCATACAAAGAAAATGACATAAGTAGTTCATACCTGACAAGTAGTTCGCAAGTGGTTCACCGCATTTTTTGCATCACTGAACCACTTGAGACCAATAAACTCGCGCCTTTTTTAAGTGGTTCAAAAAAAAAAGGATGCACAAGAGAAGAAAATTATTTTCAGGTTAAAACGTTGATTTTGCGCTTTTTGAGAAAATGGACTTTTTAAGGGGTGAACCACTTGTCAGATTTTCCTTTGCCCATTGGCAGTACGTTTTAAGATTTGGGGCTGCTATTTTGACAGCGCCGTTTTTGAACCGCTTTTTTTCCCGGACTACAGAATGGCCCATTTTTAACACTTACACATTTTTCGTATCTTTGAAAGTAATACTTTCCAGTTATGAATATTCAGGCTGAAAAACTATCACTTATCAGTAAGCTTCTTGGCACCCAAAATGAGTCCGTCCTTAAAAGGATTAAGGCCATTTTTGAAGGTGAAGAAGATAGCACTGATTTGCCTTTCTTTTCTGAAAAAGAGTTAAAAGAACTCAACGAAAGAAAGAAGCTGTACAAAGAAGGAAAAACAAAAGGGTATTCCCTCAAAGAGTTTTCCAAACGGCTACAGAAATGAAGCGTTCATTGACAGTTGTTGAACAGGCTGAAAACGACGTAAGGGAAATTATTGCCTATTATCACAACGAGAAAGAAGAGTTAGCTCAAAAGTTTGAAAAAGCCCTCTTAGATGTCCTTCAATACATCGAAAAAAAACCAGAGGCTTTTCAAATAAAACAAGAACAGTTCAGGTGTGGAATCATCAAAAAGTTTCCTTACCTAGTTGTTTACGAAATTGAAGAAACTAAAATCGTTGTTTATTCAGTTACGCATGAAAAAAGGGATCCGGAGACAAGATACAGCAAGCGTTAACCCGCTACACAGAATGGCAGCTACTCACCTGCCCGACGGCGGGCAGGTTACGAAGATTCGTACCACCTACCAGGTCACCGGTTATAAGGTATTCTTTGCGCAGGTCTGCGCAAGCTTCGCGCCAGGCTATACTACCCCACACTCCCCCACTAAAAACGACACAAAAACCTACGAATATTCGTAATTCAAGCTATAACGCACTCACCGACAGACATAATTTCTTTCAGGTAGCACGCACAAGCAATAGCCCCGCTTCAAAAAGCAACTTTCAAGCACAAATCCCCTATTCCAAGCTCAAGTAGTACAGGGCAAACAGGAAAAGGAACGGTTTTGTACCAAACGCTGTCTTTTTCCCCTCTCAAGCTGTTCACGAAACATACTTTTATCCACCTCCGCACCCTGCAAAATGTCAACGGGATGCAAGCCATGAAACTCAATCGGGAACCACCGATAATTGATAAAATGCTCAAATTCATCAAGCTGCTGCTGCAAATGAGCCTCATCCTCAAACACCTTATCGGGCGCAAAAAACGTTTTAAACAAGTGATGCAAACTCTCTGACATCGCATTGGAAAAAGGCACCTCTTTTCGGGCAATTACTTTCGTCACACGCGCGCCCCTAATTCCCCCTATCCAGGCAAGCACTTCTCCTTTATTCTCAGTGCCCCCGTCGCTAACCACACAAACAGGCTCCGCAGCCTCATACAAGCCGTATTTCTGAAAGGCAGCGTCCAGCAGGTCGCGTATAAAACGGGAACTTTTGCCACCAAGCACCAGTTTGTGAAGAATAGCTTTCGATTTATTGTCGCGCACAAAAGCTACGCCACGAACGCCCTCTTTTGTCGCACAAAAAGTGGTGTCTATATGCAGGTATTCAAACACTCTTGAAGCCCTGAAAGGTTCCGGCTTCGGCGGTACACATTTTTTTGGGGACAACGCGCGCAAAAAAGCCGCATACCGGTAAAAAGTGGACAGCGAGCAACACAACTTTTTGGCATGCATCAACCCGAAATAAACCGTAGCCAGGGGAGCCTGAAAGTTTTCGGGATCGTCAATAGCCGCCTCGATGCTCGTGAGTTCAGCGCGAGAAAGCTGAGCAGGATGTGCACGAAAACATTTCCGGATCGGAGATTGCGCACAAATTTTCTGTTGTTTCCAACGATAATATTGGCGAGTGCTAAGCTGAAAAATCTTGCAGGCTTTGACTAATGGTATATTCCGCGAAAGGGAATCGATAGCACGAAGCACCAGGGGTTTACTCCTGCGCAAAATGCTTTTATACCCTCTTTTCTGACAAAAAAGCTGAGAAAAACAATCGAGCACTGTACAACAAGCTCTGGCTGCCCTGAACACTATACGGTGTCGGGTGAGCTTACTAAAATGTTGCTGTTCAAGGCAAAGCTGTTCTACCCAGGCAAACCCGAAAAGCGCTTGTGGCGGAACGCTATCCCAGTATTTCCGGGTGGTATAAGGAATATGTTGCAGTTGCTCGGCGCTAAGCGTACCGGAATAATAGGCCCACAGTACCAGAGGATGATATTTTCTTTTCATCAGAACCCTGAATATTTAATACTAAAATAAGACTGCTATCTTTACGCACAGATAAGAAGAAAAAGGCCTTTCGGGGCAAAAATGCTAATTGTCAAACGCGGTAAATAAGAGGTCAAACACACGCTCAAAAAATGGGAAAAAAGACACTATACATCCTCGGCATAGCATTATCAATGCTGGTAATGGCGGGTATTTCTAGCGCAATATTCGTCAACTTTAATTTAGGAAACTACTATATTCCCGTAGCCGCTCTATCTCTGATAATTTTATTCATGCCCATCATGATATTTCTGACCGCTAAGGCCGGAAAAACCATGTTGGAAAGACTGCTTGTTACTTTCATCGCGGCTGAAATATGGGCTGTTCTGCTATTCATTATAATTTACAATACAGAAGAAGAAAAACCAAAAATAGGTATCTTACTACTCGCTACCCACCTGATGTTGACAGCTCCTGCATTGATTAGCTGCGGAATCGTCGAATTCGTAAAATGGAGAAAAATCAAAAAAAATAAAACGAACGATACCGTAATCGACGACGCAATAAATACGAAATAACATTCCACAAAAAAGCGCAATCTTATTTAACGATTTAAGTATTCGGTTTCATTTAACACCGATAATCCAATCACCGAAGGATAAGCATTATCGACCAAGATCCACCCCTCGTCCACCAACAGATAGAGGAGTATTTCTACGCAAGAATCTTGTCAATTTACATACTAGTTTGAAGTTTATCCAGCGCCGCCACCGCATTTCTTTTGATATGATTTTTGCAAAAATCCTGCATCTCAAATCACCACTTAGATTAGACGTCTATTTTCACGTAAATCACTTGCGCTAAAATTTTGAACCACCGCGAAAAACTACGTTCTTGTTGGCATAGTATATGAAAAAATGAAAACTATTCAGTGCTTTTTCACGCTCAGTCTTACCGCTTTTTTAGCCTGTAACACAGAAGAAAATCAGGATTTAAAGCACCCTACGACAAGCGAAATAAAAGAAGCGCTTGAACTACATAAAGAGGTGACTAATGCCATTTACCGGTTAAATAAAAAAATAAGTCAATCCACACATGCGCTTGATAGGGCTGAAAAAACAGGATACGACACGCTGCCTTTTCCTGCGATTGAGCGAATAGCCCCCAAAGACAGCAATACAAATGGAAAAAAAATAATGATCGCCCGGTAATTCCCGACTTTCACTCATGTACGACTTTCTAATCATCCTAATTCACCTGATTATTTGCGGCATAGGACTGTTTTTACTGCTCCGGAAGCAAGCGGTCAGCCTGTTCAGGATAACCCGGGCGTTCCTGCTGTTATTGCCGCTGCTCTACCTTTATCTGGCCGCTATCTATGCCACCGCACTCAAAGAAAAACTGGCCGTAGGCTGGAATCTCGCCGGCTATACGCTCATTTTTATACTCCTTTCCGGAGCATTTGCACTCCTTTTTTTGCTGCTTCTGTTTCAGAAAAAAAGAAAAAACGGGTAATTTTTACTGCTAAAAATAGTCAAACAATTTCCTGCTTATTGAAGCGTTCTACTTTTTGATATGTGGAAAATAAGCAGAATATTAGGTTGCCTGACAGGCATGACCACAATTATAGGTGGATATTTTTGGAGCAATCTTTTTTTGGGATTTATGGAAGAGAAAACGCTCACACTTATCATACTGACGCTCACGTTGCTGTTAACACCCTTGATTGCCCTCATGCCGGGAAAATCCAGGTGGCAGCGACTCAAGAATGTGTTGCTTTGCGCGACAATAATTTGCGCTATTTTTTCATTTTTCATCTATTTCCCAGAACCCTACTTCCAGTCCGGTCCCTTCCTGCTTTCCTTCGGCCTGCTGTTTGTATTTCAGGGTATTTTCATCTTCGGCGCAAGCCTGCTGTCCTTTTTCAGCATTGAGCTTGTCCGTGAAACACGTGCAAAAGAACCCGATGAAAAATCAGAAGAGAAATAACTTCCCGTAACTATTCAGTGACGGAGTTTTCTTATATAGCGCCTTTATCTAGAAAAAAATGCTTCACTTCCTCTTTTTCTAAAAGCATTTTAGTATAGTTTTCAATTTCCCGACTCGATAAAACAGGCGAATTAATTTGCCACGAACGCAAAGACCTATCGCTTTGAGGAGCAATTAAAATCGTTTTTCCATTTTTCAGGTCAAATAAACGCATATTGATAATGGCATACGCATTTCTATCTGCCGTAAGAAAAGCCACATAATCGATTCGATTAGTGAGTGTTTTGTAAAATCCCTGCCCAATATAATCCGGATGATTCCGGGGAACTACTTCACTGGATAAATGGGAATAATTCACCGTATCCACATAATCTGTCAGCACTACAAGGTGAAAATAAACCTCGTCTGCCGCTCCTTTGGGAACATAAGGCCGGTTAAAAAAATTAGATCTCACAAAAAAAGAATTAAACAGAATTCTTTTGTGACCGACATACATTTCCAGCTCTTCTCCCCCCGGAAATCCGAAATTACCTAATCCTTCAAAGCTGTTTTCCACCAGCACATCGTAATTGGGAACAGGAAATAATCCTGAAGAAAACGGCAAGTCCAAATCGTCTCTTTTCTCCATATCCTGCATAAACATTGGCCAATCCCATTGTGCAGAGTCCTGCCGACTGGCTAAATATTTCTTTGCCATTTCTTCATTCCATACAGACTCGGATAATTGTTTTTTCGGCGAATTCTCGCAGCCTATACACAGAATCAGCCACACTATAAAAAACATATTTTTCATACCACACGGTTTGAGAGGTAATATCAATGATTTCGGCATTACAAATACTCATTCCCGGATTTTGTAAGGTCATTGACAACACTTCCGGAAAGACCGAAATTAACGGTTATTTCCATTGTTTTTAGGATCATTTTAATTCTCGGCTATACGCTGCTTCTTTACTTGTAAATGATTCAAAATACTTAATTACCCATTCTGAGTTACGGCCTGTAAATCCTACAATAGTCGTCATCGAGGATTTATTGTGCTTACGTAATCGCTCTTCCAAACTGCCCCCCGTATGCCCGACATAGAACTTATTTTTTGAAATAGAATAAAGGATATAGGTATAAAACAGCGTGCAGGATTCACCTAAAAAAGAAAAAGCCCCGAATTGCTTCGAGGCTTTGTGGGAGCTACAGGGTTCGAATCCCGAAATAAATTCGGGATGACCCTCCCGACTTGCAAGTCGGGATGCGCTGAACCGACTGAGCTATGTCTTCTGAATAAGTTGCTCAATACGTTTTGCTTTTCCATTTTTTGAAGGCGAATAGAAAATGTATAGGGTATAGTGCAAGAATTACCTCAAAAAGAAAAAGCCCCGAATCGCTTCGAGGCTTTGTGGGAGCTACAGGGTTCGAACCTGTGACCCCCTGCTTGTAAGGCAGGTGCTCTGAACCAGCTGAGCTAAGCTCCCTTCTATCCCGTCTATGCCCTATGGCAGCAAACGGGAGCGCAAATATAATGGTAAATGTATTCCTTGCAAAACTTTTTTACTTTTTTTCTGTTTTCCTTCGCGCTTCACCACGCTTCTACCCCTCCTGCCTTTTTACGGCTGTATATGAAGGTTGGAAAACGGCATTTTTCAGGATCGCCGCTCTCATTCTCAACGCCTCCACATTTACCGACAAACCCCACCTGTCCCGGAGATTTTTTTCCACCTTCTAAAACGCTTCCGAAAGGCTGTACTTTTCACCGCACTTCACTCGAAAAGCGATGAAAAAAATAATCCTGCTATACCTCTTGCTAAGCATTGCCCGCTCTTGCGCGGCACAGATCTTTACCCGCGCAGGCGCCCGCTCGGCCGCCCTGGCACACGCTTCGGTTACGCTCCCTCAGGCATGGGCCGTCCATCACAATCCCGCCCTTCTCACAGAAGTAAAAAAAGTAGAAGCAGAAGCCTGTGTGGAAAACCGTTTTATGCTGAAAGAAACACGGAGACAGGGACTGGCCGCCGTACTGCCCTTAAAAAGGTTCAGCGCCGGACTCAGCTATTTCCAAACAGGATATGAGCTGCTTTCCGAAAGCTATACCTCGCTGGCCTTTGCGCTCAAGCTCAACGAACGGTTTTCGGCCGGTATCCAAACCGGACACTACCTGCTACGGCAAGGCGACCGCTACGGCAATCGGCACACGCTGCACACCACACTCGGGGTTTACTTCAAGCTCAGTCGCGATCTCGCTGCCGGAATAAGCCTGCACAATCCTCACCGGCCGCTGATTAACGCAACTACAGGAGAGCGGCAACCCGCCACAATCCGTATGGGACTCTCCCGCCGCCAGTCGGAACGACTGCTACTACTGACCGAAGCCGAAAAAGATACCGAACGCCCCCTGCTGCTGAAAGCAGCGGTCGAATACCAGGCACATCCGCAACTCTGGTTAAGACTCGGCATCAGCGGAGCCCCACTCTCTCACAGTTTCGGAATAGGGTTAAAAAGGGATCGACTGCTGCTCGATATCGCGGTCCAGTATCACCCGGTGCTGGGTTTCTCTCCCGGTATCGGCTTTACCTACAATCACCCGCATACGATCAATCCTACCCCAACTTTATGAAACGGCTGTATCTCCTTCTTTCCTGTATTTGGCTCGCTCCACCGCTTCAAACGCAAGCGCAAAATTACGCGCCCGACAGGCAGCAAATTATTGAAGCCTGTCTCGAATTAGTCGCCGAAACCTCGGAAGAGGAAGAGCCCGATTTGGTAGCGATCTATGAATTGCTAAGCCATTTTTACCGATATCCGATAGACCTCAACCGTGCCGATGCCCGTTCCCTACACGAATTTCCCTTGTTTAACGCCCTGCAGACGGAAGCGCTGCTGGCGCATATCGAACGCTATGGAAAACTAATCAGTCTGCTGGAGCTACAAGTCATCCCCCACTTCAATCCCGCTTTCATCCGAACGATTCTTCCCTTTGTGCGCCTGCAGACAATCCCCAACGATCCGCAGCTCAGCATACCGGGCATGATCCGCGAAGGACGACACGAATGGATAAGCCGTTATTCTCAGGTGCTCGAACCACAAGCCGGTTACCAACCTTCAGCTACTTCCTCTTCAGCACCTTATCCCGGCAGTCCGTATCGGCTTTTTACACGCTATCGTTTTCGCTACGAAAATCACCTGTCGTGGGGAATCACCGCCGAAAAAGATCCCGGCGAAGCGTTTTTTAAAGGTTCACAAAAACAAGGATTCGATTTTTATTCGGCGCACCTGATGCTGCGCAACCGGGGTAAGCTGCGCTGCCTGATCCTCGGCGATTACCACATAGCAGCCGGACAAGGACTTACGTTTTCATCCTCGCTCGATCCCCGCAGCAAATCGGCACAAAGCCTCGCCGTAAAACGAACCGGTCCGCTAATAAGACCACACACTTCGGCCGAAGAAAACCGCTTTTTGCGTGGTATAGCCGCCACCTTCGGCTATCGAAAAACCGAAATCACTTTCTTTGCCTCCCACAAAAAACAAGATGCCAGGCTCGAATTTGATGCCAACAAACCCGCTGCCGATCTGCCATTCATAAGCTCCCTGCCCCTAACCGGAATCCATGCCACCTCCTCCCAACTGGAAACCCGAAAAACACTACCGCTTTCGCATTACGGCGTGCATACCGCCTTTCACAACCGCAGATTCCGCCTCGCGCTCACACAGGTATATAGCCATTGGGCAGGCGTACTCCCCTCGGGCGACGCGCTCTATAATCGGTTCGACCTAAATGGCACGCACCAGTTGGTACAGGGAATTGACTACAGCTATGTGTACCGTAACTTCCATTTTTTCGGAGAAACGTCACTCAGCTTACAGCAAAAAACAGCTTTTCTGAACGGGGTCATCGTATCGCCCGATCCCGGATTTTCCCTCTGTATCCTACACCGACGCTACGATCCGGCCTATCGTTCTTTCTATACCCGTGCCTTCGGCGAATACGATCACGCTTCCAACGAAGAAGGTCTCTATATAGGTATGGAATGGATGATACGCCCACATTGGAGCTTATCGGCTTATGCCGATGGTTTTCAAAGCCGATGGCTTCGTTACCGCATACCCGCCCCCTCACAAGGCAACGATCTGCTCGCTCAGCTTCACTGGAAACCTCATAAAAAAACGAATATGTACCTGCGAATTCGCCAGCGGCAAAAACAGATAAGTGATCCGGAAAACAACCAGGCCATCCCGGCACTTGTAAATCAGCAGCAAACCTCCATTCGGGGAGAATTAGCTTGCCAGGTCAACGCTTACCTTACCCTGCGCAGCCGGATAGAAACTACACGATTCAGACAAGGTCGCCTGCCCCCCGAAAAAGGATGGCTGCTCTACCAGGACCTGATTTTTAAAAGCCTGAAGAGCCCGCTATCCTGTACTTTCCGGTATGCCATCTTCGAAACCGATTCTTACAACTCACGAATCTACGCCTATGAAAATGACGTGCTTTATCTCTTCTCCATCCCGGCCTACTACCGACGTGGCACTCGTTTTTACAGCCTGCTAAAATACCGCATCAACCGTCATTTCGATATTTGGCTACGCTACGGCCGCTGGATATACGAACAGGTACACGAAACCGGATCGGGACTCAACCGCATCGAAGGATCGTCCAAGACCGAAATAAGCATTCAGGTACGCTGGTCACTCTGAATTTCTCCTCAAAATCCTTGTCCTTACAGCGCTATCCGGTTTTCTATCCGGAATGCAGAAAAAAACAGACTGTGCTTTTTGAAAAACAAATTATTGTATATACATTTGTTGTATAAAATTTTAAAAAACAATGAAAACTATTAAACTCTTTTCATTAGCAGCAGTGGCTGCCGTTACTTTTGCCGCTTGCAGCAGCAACGCCGTAGAATCATCTGACCAGAAAAAAGTGGCCGAAGCCACCGTAGAAAGCGTAAAATACACTGTAAATCCCGCTACCAGCGAAGTAAGCTGGCACGGTAAGAAACTTGCTTATGGACACAGCGGTGTAATCACGCTCAAATCAGGTGAGCTTGCACTCGAAGGCGATAAGCTCGTGTCAGGCAACTTTGAAATAGACATGACCTCTGTTACCGAAACCGGTAACCCCGATACTGAAAAAGCCACTCAACTGGCCGGCCACCTGATGAACGAAGATTTTTTCGATGCCGAAAAATTCCCCGTATCGAAATTTGAAATCACCAGCGCCGAAAAGAAAGAAGACGGTACTTACACTATAAACGGTAACCTGACCATCAAAGGCATTACCAAAAATATCGCTTTCCCCGCAACTATCGCCCAAAACGGTAACGAGGTAACTGCCAATGCAGAGTTTACCATCAACCGCATCGATTGGGATATCCGCTACGGTTCAGGTGTAAGCGGCGCAGTAGCCGACCAGGCCATCAGCGACGACATCGACTTTAAAGTAAGCCTGAAAGCCTCAAAATAATTAGGGTTTTGGTTTTTTTTAGGGTTTTCAGCAGGGCGCCACATAGTGGCGCCCTTCCTTTTTATAAAGATGCCACTCAAAAAAAGTACTCCTTCAACCCCGCCCTTCTCTTTTTATACTCGTAACATTTTCGCATCTTTCGAACGATTTATTCTAAACCCCCGATCCATGTCGATACGCCTGCTCTGTTTGGTGCTGCTAACTGCCGTTTCCCGGCTTGCCGGAGCACAAGACAAACCCATCATACATCCTGCCGATCCCATCGGTCTTGTACAGTTCACTCTGCCTAACGGGCTTACGGTGTACCTCACCGAAAACCACGATACACCGCAGGTGTTCGGGGCGGTAGTGGTCAAAACAGGAGGTAAAAACGACCCTTCCGATGCTACCGGAATGGCGCATTACCTGGAGCACATGCTCTTCAAAGGCACAACCACACTCGGCACCACCGACTACGAAAAGGAAAAAGAATGGCTCGACGAAATTAACCGCCTCTACGACGAGCTGGGCAAAACCACTGACGCCGCAGCCCGCAAGGAAATTCAGAAAAAAATTAACGAAGCTTCCGTAAAAGCAGCCGAATACGCCATCCCCAACGAGATGGATCGCATGATCTCGGAAATAGGTGGCGACAATGTCAACGCATTTACTTCAAACGATATTACCTGTTACTACAATTCATTCCCAGCCAATCAGATAGAAAAATGGCTGGATATCTATAGTCATCGCTTTCAAAATCCGGTATTCCGCCTCTTCCAGTCGGAACTCGAAACGGTGTATGAAGAAAAAAACCGCAGTATGGACAATCCGCTGTCGTACCTGCTCGAACGCTACATGAAGCATTTTTACAAAGTGCACCCCTACGGTCAACAATCCATCCTCGGCGAAACCGAACACCTGAAAAACCCTTCGCTGCTCAAGATGTACGAGTATTTCAATACGCATTACGTGGCCAACAATATGGCGCTGATCATCTCCGGCGATTTCGACGCATACAAGGTGGGAGAAATTATCCGTGAAAAATTCAGCAGTTGGCGCTCGGCCCCGGTACCCGCATTTCCCGAATACAAAGAAGCCGAATTCAAAGGCCGTGAGATCATCAAGCTCAGAGCTACTCCCATTAAAGCCGGTGCAATCGGTTTTCGCATACCCGCCGCCGGACACCCCGACATCCCCGCGCTGGAAGTAATCGCCGCACTCCTTTCTAACGAAGAAGGCTCCGGACTACTCGACCAACTGGGCACAGAAGGAAAATTAATGACGGCAGGACTCGTTCCCCACATCGAAAACGACTACGGTGCAGGTATCATTTATTTTGTTCCGAAGCTGCTCGGCCAATCGCTGCCAAAAGCAGAACGCATCGTGCGCCGCGAACTGGAAAAAATCCGTTCGGGAAATTTTGAAGACAAGATGCTCGAAGCCGCCAAAGCTTCGCTGACCAAAAATTTCCAACGCAACTGGGAAAGCAACCAGGATCGCGTAATGGCTATCGGCACCTGTTTTTCGGAAGGACGTAGCTGGAGCGATTTTCTGCGTTACGAAGAACAAGTGAAAAAAATTACGCACGACGATATTATCCGTGTAGCCACCCTTTACCTGGGCGAAAATTCGCTGGTACTATACTCGCGTACCGGTTTCCCGAAAAAAGAAAAACTGGAAAAACCCGGCTTCGAACCCGTATTGCCGAAAAACGAAACACACTCGGCTTATTACGAATCCTGGAAAAGCATCCCCTCTACGGCGCCCAAACCTCATTATGTGAATTTCCAAAAAGACATCACCGAAATATCACTTGCTACGGGTGTTACGCTCCAACGTATAGAAAACCCTTTTAACCAGATTTTTTCAGTTAAAATTCGCTATGGCACCGGTAAATTTTACAACCCGCTGCTAAAAATCTTACCCGCCTACGTCGATATCAGCGGCAGCGAAACCCTCAGCGCCACCGAGCTGAAACGCAGCCTTTACGAAGTGGGATGCTCTATAAGTATGTACACCAGTGACCACGAGCTGGTCGTAGCACTCGAAGGACTCGATGCCAACCTGGGCGAGGCACTGCGTATTGTCAATGAGTATTTTACTCACCTGCGCGCCGACGATTCCAAAATCAAAAAAATATACCAGGATAAAAAAGGAGAGCTGAAACTTTCTAAAAGTATGCCCGGCTTTATGGCACAGGTACTGCTGAATTACGCCATTTTCGGCAGCAACTCTCCCTGGCTCACCGACCTGTCGCTAAAAGAAATTAAAAAAGTGAAAGCGGTCGATCTGAAAGCCGCACTGGAAAACGCACGTAACCACGAAACACTTATTCAATATGCCGGTACGCTCGAAGAAGATGCGCTGCGTAAAGCATTTGGAAATTACACGTTTAGCAGCGCTCCCCTTCCCAAAAAAGAACGGGTGCTGCGCAAAAAGGAAATCTCTTCCGAACCGCTGGTATTGCTGTTAGACGACAAAAAAGCGGTGCAGACACAGCTCTACTTCGTGAGCGAAGGTGGAGCGCTGAAGCTGGAAGATATCCCTGTTATCAATGCGTTTAACAAATACTTCGGCGGCGATATGTCAAGTCTTGTATTCCAGGAAATACGCGAATTTCGCTCACTTGCTTACTCCACGTACGCCAATTATTCGAAAGCGGCGCGCCCGGGCGAAAGAAATGTATTCCTCGGATACATCGGCTGCCAAAGCGATAAAACCCCCGAAGCGCTCGAAGCGATGTGGACGCTTATCCGACAAATGCCCGAAAAGCCCGAACGGTGGACAGCCGTACAATCTTCGCTCACCGAAAACGCGCAATCTGAAAGACCCGGTTTTCGCGAGTTAGCCGAAATCGTAGAAAACTGGAAATACATCGGATACCGCGAAGATCCAAATGCCGAGCTGGCCGCAGCTTATCCGCAAATGAGCTTTCAGGATATTGTACGTTTCTACAAAAGTGAAGTGGCCGATAATCCTTTTACGCTGGTCGTAGTAGGGAATACCAAATCTTTCGGCCGCCAGACACTTGAAAAATACGGCCGTATCGTAGAGGTCAAAGGAAAAGACCTTCTCAAAGAATGACCGGACGCACGGAAAAAACAAACCTGATTCTTGATTCCGTAAGCAATTTGCTCCCCGGCGAAAGGGACGCGCTTTACAATGCGCTACATAGCCCCGGTCCGGTAAGCATCCGAATTAATCCCGATAAATACCCCGGCAGGCCCAATCTTGCGCCGGTGCCCTGGAGCCCACAGGGCTATTACCTGCCCGAACGGCCTTTGTTTGCACTCGACCCTTTGTGGCATGGAGGTGCCTACTATGTGCAGGAAGCCAGTAGCATGTTCCTGTCTTTCCTGCTCCGCCACCTGCTGCCCGACCAACCCCTAAGAGCCCTGGATCTCTGCGCTGCACCGGGAGGCAAAAGCACACTGATGGCCACCGAGCTGCCCGCTGGCAGTCTGTTGATCGCCAATGAAATGGTGCGGTCACGTGCTTCGATATTGAGCGAAAATATCATCAAATGGGGAAAACCCGGAGTATGGGTAAGCCACAATGAACCCCGTGCTTTCGCCCCATTGGAAAACTATTTCGACCTGATTTTGGTCGATGCTCCATGCTCGGGCGAGGGACTTATACGCCGCGACCCCGATGCGCTCGACGAATGGAGTCCCGCTCAGGTAAAACAATGCGTACACCGTCAGCAACATATTTTCGACACGATATGGCCCGCGCTGAAACCCGGCGGATGGCTGCTTTACAGTACCTGCACGTTTAACCCTGACGAAAACGAACACAACCTGCGTCGATTTATCGAAAAAACCGATGCCAAAGCGCGATCGGAAATCCCCACCTTAGCGGTTTCGTGGGGAATTCTCACCACCGAAACCGCAGGCGTACCGGCCTACCGATTTTTTCCACACCGCTTACAGGGAGAAGGTTTTTTTATCACCGCAATCCAAAAACCCGGTGAGCCCCAAACGGTAAAGCTGCCGAAAATACGCCGAAACACCTGGCTGCCCGCTACGCGCGAAGAAAAACAAGCTTTGCGGGGTTGGCTGAAAGAAGAAACGGACCAATTGCTGCTAAAAAACGGGAAAGTAATCCACGCAATGCCCGCAGAAAGAGTGGCCGATTTCGAATTTCTAAACGCACATCTGAAACTTGCCTATGGCCCCGTACCGGTAGCCGAACCCAAAGGAAAAGAAATGGTGCCACGCGCCGAACTGGCTTTTTATACCGAACTTAATCCCGCTCATTTCCACACAAGTCCTCTTAGTCTTGAAGAGGCGCTGCGCTACCTCCGTAAAGAAGAATTGCTGCCCGAAAGCATACCGGGCTGGAACCTCGCCCGCTATCAAAACGTAGCCTTGGGCTGGTTCAAAAGACTGCCCCAACGTATCAACAACTATTATCCCGTCGATTGGCGGCTTCGGATGCAGAAGCGGTAAAAAAGCGCTCATTTCCAGTCAAATAATTCACAAATTAAGCTAAAAATGTATAAGCGTTTACGGGTATTCCGCAAAAAGCATCGTACCTTTGCAAACAGCTTATACCCTCATTATCATATTACTGGCTCCTCCCATACCGCGAATAGAACTGTCCACCGCTGTTATCGAGCTGGACGAAAGGGGCTATTTGTGGACCCGGTTCCGCGACGGACAAAGCGTGGAACTTGAAGATGCGGTAAAACACGCCGAAGCCATCGTGCAGATCTGCGAAGGACGCAAAAGACCTTTTGTGGTGGACGGGCGCCAGATATACAGCACCATCTCGCACGAAGCGCGCGAATACCTCGCCAGGCATAAAGGGGTGCAGGAAGTAAGAGCCGCACAGGCATTTCTTACCGATCACCTGGCCAACCGCCTTGTCGCCAAAATATTTATCTACCTCCATAAACCGGCCAATCCCACCCGCATCTTTGCCTGTGAGCAGGAAGCGGTAAAATGGCTCAGCCAGTTCGAGGCCAACTGAAATTCCCTTATCAAACACAAAACCCCTGAGCTGTGCAACACAGGTTCAGGGGTTCTTTTTTAGAGGTACACGCCAAAGGCGCGTATAAGGTCTTAAATCGTGTACTGTCCTAAGAGTACCGCCGGATTTTCGAGGTACTGGCGGAAGGTTTGCAGGAAAGCGGCTCCCGTAGCGCCATCTACCACACGGTGATCGCAGGAAAGCGTCACTTTCATAAGGTTACCCGGCACAATTTGTCCGTTTTTAACCACAGGTGTTTGGCGAATGCCCCCTACGGCTAAGATACAGGCATCGGGCGGATTGATAATGGCGGTAAACTCATCGATACCGAACATACCCAGGTTGGAAATGGTAAAGGTATTGCCTTCCCAGTCCTGCGGTTGCAGCTTTTTCTCTTTCGCCCGCTGCGCATAATCCTTCACTTCGGCCGCAATCTGCGAAAGGGGCTTGGTATCGGCAAAACGCACTACCGGTACCAGCAGTCCGTCTTCGACAGCGACAGCCACACCGATATGCACGTGGTCGTTGTAACGGATACGGTCGCCCAGCCAGGCGGAATTAACCGCCGGGTGCTTTTTCAGCGCCGTAGCCACCGCTTTGATGACCAAATCATTGAACGAAATCTTGACGCCGGTAATATCCAAAATGGATTTACGTGCATCAATGGCACGATCCATGTCGATTTCGACTGTCAGGTAAAAATGCGGTGCCGAAAATTTACTCTCGGCCAAACGGCGGGCAATGGTTTTACGCATTTGCGATACCGATACTTCCGTATAGCTTTCTACCGCCTGGGGCTGCATACCCGGACCGGCGTAATTTTCAATATCGCGTTTCACGATACGTCCGCCTTCTCCCGTGCCCTGCAAGCGCTCTATTTTTAGTCCTTTTTCTTCGGCCAGCTTACGCGCTAGCGGAGAAGCTTTGGTACGACCGTTCTCGCCCGAAGCAGCCGTGCGCACTACAGTTTTCTGTCCCGAGGCCGCAGGCTTGCTTTCGGAATCCGTTTTTTTCTTTTCGGTATCCCCGCTCTTTTCTTTCTCCTCTTTCTGTGCCGTAGCTTTAGGTTCTTCCTTTTTAGGCTCGTCCTTCTTTTCCGTGTCTTCTTTTTGGCCGGAGGCTGCACCTTTATTTTTCTCCTCTTCCAGCAGGGCTGAAATATCTTCTCCTTTTTCGCCTAAAATCGCCAATATGGAATCTACCGCAGCCGATTTTCCCTTTTCCACACCGATATGCAACAATACACCGTTCTGGAAAGATTCAAACTCCATCGTGGCTTTATCGGTTTCGATCTCGGCCAGCAGTTCACCCGATTTAACCGTGTCGCCCACTTTTTTGTGCCATTGAGCCACCACACCTTCGGTCATGGTATCGCTCAGCTTCGGCATTCTTACAATTTCCGCCATAATTTTTTCAGAATGAATGGTGTGCTTTCTTTCGCTGGTAATTCTGCGAAAATTTAGTATTCTATAATGTAGGGGTAGCCTTCTTCGGCGTACACATCTTTGTAAAGCTCAGAGGCGTCGGGCAATGGAGACTCTTCGGCAAACTGCACCGATTCTTCCACGATAGCGTCCACCTTTTTGTCGATCGCTTCAAGCTGCGCCGCAGTAGCGTATTTATTGGCTTTGATCGTGGCGAGCACCTGCTCGATAGGATCGTTTTTCTTGTACTGTTCCACTTCGTCTTTCTGACGGTATTTCTGCGGATCAGACATAGAATGCCCTTTGTAACGGTAGGTACGGATATCGAGCAGCGTAGGACCATCGCCACGACGGGCGCGATCGCAGGCCTCTTCGATAGCCAGGTGTACGGCCTCGACACTCATTCCATCCACACTAAAAGAAGGCATGTGATACGATTTGCCTATTTCCGACAGATCGGTAACGTTGGTAGAGCGTGCCACCGAAGTACCCATCGCGTAATTGTTGTTCTCAATGATAAAAATCACGGGCAGCTTCCACATCATCGCCATGTTGAAAGTTTCGTGAAGCGCACCCTGACGCACGGCGCCATCGCCCATAGAGCAGATGCATACATTTTCGGTACCGAGGTATTTTTCGGCAAAAGCTATACCTGCTCCCATAGGAATCTGTGCACCCACAATTCCATGCCCTCCCATCAGGTTGGTCTCTTTGTGGAACATGTGCATGGATCCGCCTTTTCCTTTCGACATACCGGTACTGCGCCCGTAAAGCTCGGCCATCATATATTTGGGATGTACCCCCAGCCCGATAGGATGCGCGTGATCGCGGTAAGCGGTAATATGCTTGTCGCTTTTACGCGTAGCCGATACGGTGCCGGCTACCACAGCTTCCTGACCGATATAGAGGTGACAAAAACCACCGAATTTCTGCTGGATATAAAGCTGACCTGTTTTTTCTTCTATGCGGCGCATAACCAGCATATCTTCGTACCACTTCAGGTAAGTCTCTTTCGAAAACTTCACTTTCTTCTCTTCCTTAGCGGCCGAAGGTTTGGCAGTTGTCTTTTTTGCGTTGCTTTTCGAAGCCATGAATTGCGATTTATGTAGTCGGGCAAATATAATAATTTCTTCGGGGCAGCCGCAAGCCACCCGCTTTTGCGCGCTTTTACTCCCGGCGTAGCTTCGCCTCGCGAAAGACCAGGGGCAAAAGACTGTGCAGGCTGTGTACGGCATACACTTTCCCGGTATCGGCGGCAAGCAGCACACGTATGTCCTGTTCCTGCCTGTTTTCGTACTCGACCATAGCCTGTCTGCAAGCCCCGCAGGGTGCTACCGGATGATTCACTTCAAAATCGAGGGCATGAGCGGTTATCGCCACTTTTTGTATTCTTTTGCCGGGATGCTGAGCCCCTGCGGCAAAAAAAGCCACCCGTTCGGCACAAAGCCCCGAAGGATAGGCCGCGTTCTCCTGGTTGCTGCCTATCACAAGCGTTCCGTCTTCGAGCAACAGCGCTGCGCCTACCTGATACCGCGAATAAGGGGCATAAGCCTTACGTGAGGCTTCCCTTGCCTGCTGCAGCAATTGCTGCTCATCGGCGGGCAAATCGGCCGCAGAATCGTATTCGGTATAGTGAAAAACCAGTGAGGAAGAAGTCGATGGCATAGAGGTTCTCAAATGAAAAATACGCACGAATTTACCACGCCGAAAGATACAAAAAACACCCGTGAATGCCGACTACCGAACCGCAGAACAATTTCCTTTTTAAAATATCCGCCGGCTTATATACGTTATGTGGGAAAAAATTTAAAAATTTGACTATTATTCCAAACCGATATCCCTTTTCCCTCACACTCCGACACACTGAAATTGAACGGAATTCACTCCATATTGCACACGCTTGACCCGCTCTCGTTAGCCGAAATGGACCACGTAAAGCTGATGAAACGGTACGATCTTAAATTTGCTTTTCACGAGAAAATTCTGCCCGAAATTCTGACGCAATGCCAAGCCGATTACCGGATACTCGACACCTCAGGAGTGCGCATTAGCCAGTACCATACCCTGTATTTCGATACACCCGAAAGGCGTTTTTTTCTGGATCACCACCACGAAAAAGCCGAACGCTTTAAGGTGCGGATGCGGAATTACAAGGAATCGTCGCTGTTTTTTCTCGAAGTAAAACGAAAAAAAAACGAACAATCCTTCAAATCACGTATCGCCTTGGATGCATTCAGCGAAACGATTCCCGAAAACGCCCGCGAGTTCCTGCTTCGTAAGCTGCCTTCGGCACCGCCGCTGTGGCCTGCCCTGCACAATCATTTCAGGCGTATCACGCTGGTACACCGTACCGAAAAAGAAAGAGTTACCTTCGACGTGGACATTCGCTTCAGCCATCAAAATACGGAAGTACCGCTGCCGCAATTAACGATTGCCGAAGTAAAGCAGGAAAAACCGAACCGTAATTCTACCTTTATACAACTTATGAAAAAATACGGGATAAGGGAATCGGGACTCAGCAAGTACTGCTGCGGCTCGGTGCTGACCCAACCCGATCTGAAATACAATAATTTCAAAGAAAAAATATTGCTTATTCGCAAAATCACACAAGCCGCCTGATCGCCCATGAAAATTTTCTCTTTTTTCGAAAACCTCTTCCAACTGCAAGCTACAGGGCTTCATTCCGAAGAACCGGCTGCCCTTGCTTCAGGCACTTCGACCGACGGAGTGCTGGCTTTCCTGAACACTCCGCTGATAGAAAACGATTTTTGGCAGCTCGTCTTCAAATTTTCATTTAACCTGCTGACCTTATTTTTTATTGTCAGACTGATTTATTACCCCACTACCCGGCGTAAAGACTACCTTTTCACCTACATGCTCATTTCCCTGATCACCTTTTTCATTTGTTTTATCCTGCATAAAAACAACCTCGGATTAGGTATGGCGCTCGGACTGTTTGCCGTGTTCGGCATTATCCGTTATCGCACCGATACCATTCCCATCAAAGAAATGACCTACCTGTTCATCGTGATCGGAATTTCGGTCATCAACGCGCTGGCGGGACCTTCGGTGAGCTATGCCGAGCTGATATTTACCAATTTGATGGTGGTAATTTTTGTGTACGGGCTGGAAAAAATCTGGCTGCTGCGCCACGAATCGTCAAAATTAGTGCTGTACGAAAAAATAGAGCTTATCAAACCTCAGCACAAGGCGTTGCTGATCAAAGATTTGGAACAACGAACCGGCTTGAAAATTAACCGGGTCACTATCGGAAAAATCGATTTTCTGAAAGATACCGCCCTGTTGCAGATTTATTATTACGAATCGGGTTCCGCCCCACTGAGCGATTATACCAAAAAAGACGATCCGGCCAACGACGACCCTGACGATTAACTATATCTTTTACTGAAAATCAGACCTGCTCGACCGGCACTAACAGCACTACCGCATACGCGTTTACGCCTTCCTGACGGCCCACGTATCCCATTTTTTCGGAAGTGGTGGCTTTCACCGAAACGGCACTCTCCTCAATCTCCAGCACACGCGCAATGCTTTGCTGCATCTGATCAATATAGGGCTTGATTTTGGGACGTTCCAAACAAAGTGTCGAGTCTATATTTCCCACTTTATAACCTTTCTCGCGGATCAGACCGTGAACACGGGCAAGCAGAATTTTACTGTCTATACCCTTATAATCGGCAGAAGTATCCGGAAAATGATAGCCTATATCTTTGAGCGCCAGGGCTCCTAACATGGCGTCGCAAATGGCGTGGAGCAGCACGTCGGCATCGGAATGACCTACGGCGCCTTTTTCGCTGGGAACCAGCACACCACCAAGCCAAAAGTCTTCTCCTTCGGCCAACTGATGCACATCGAAACCAATACCTATACGGGGATAACGCATTACTTGTCGGCCGAGGGCTTTTTCTTCAAATCCTCGAAACTGAAACGCAGCGTAAAACGCAGGGTACGCGCCAGCGGATTTTGTTGTGAAACGGAAATCAGATAAGAAAGATCGAGGGCGAACACGCTGTAACGGAGTCCGGCACCCAGGGTAAAAAATTTACGGTTCCCTTTGCTGGCATGCTCATGGAAATAACCGCCACGCACAGCAAACTGGTCGGAATACCACCACTCTATACCCGGAGAAATATTGATCTCACGCAGCTCCTCGACCAAACGGCTGCCTTTTTTGATGATCTGATTGCCATCGGCATCCAAGGCTGGATTTCCGTTGCCGTCGAGCTGAAAAAATCCAGGTGCATCGGTAAAAGACCCGAAAATTCCGGCAGCTACACCCACGTTGGGATCGCGTCCGCTAAGAATAACAGGATTGCCTTCCGAATCGTACACCACCGAATTACTGGAGTTTACCATGTAAATAGGCGGTGTGGGGACCAGCAGCTTATTAAAATCGATCGCAAAAGTTACTTTATTGTACTCGTCGGGCTTCAAGGTAAGGGCGCTACCCAAACGCAGGTTGGTCGGCAAAAAGTCGCGTTGCGAAGTGTTGGTGTACGACATTTTCGCACCGATATTGGAAATATTGATCCCCGCAGCGAATATGGCATCGGTTTCTCCCATACGAAATTCCTCGCTTTGGTAAAAAGCCGACACATCGACCGCACCCGATTTACCCGCCTTGGTATCGGCACTTCCTACCGCCACGCCACCGGTAAGGTTGGAATAAATGAAACGGGCCGACATCGCCATAGAAAAACGATCAGACAGCTTACGCGCATAAGCCCCATCGACCGAAAACTCGTTAGGCGTAAATTCTCGAATCACACTACCGGCCTGATCGGTAAAGGTAATATTGCCCAACGAAAAATAACGGAGACCGAAACCGATGGTCTGTTCTTTATCGAGGCGTTTGTAGCCGCTCAGATAAGCCAGGTTAATATCGGGAACCAAACTACGCAGCCAGGGCGAATAGCTCATGGAAAATTCCAGATCATTCTCGGCAAAAGCCAGCTTGGAGGCGTTCCAGTGAAGGGAATTGGCATCGGGAGAAATCGCCACTCCCGCATCGCCCATTGCCCCCGAACGGGAGTCGGGACCAATCAGCAGAAAAGGAACGGCAGTAGTCAGGGTGTTAAGCTGTACCTCCTTGGCCCTGTCGGCCTGATTTTGAGCAGAAACAGAGAGGGAGGATGCTAAGGTCAGACCTGTTAACCCTATGGTTATGAATCTCATTTTAGAAAGCTATCTTATAAAAGGACAACAAATATACGTAAAAGGGCTTTTTATATTGCGCTTAGTTCAGGATGACCAGCTTTTCGAATTTTTCGAGCGTTTTACCTTCGTCGGTTTGCACCTTCACACGGTACACATATACCCCCGTAGCCAAACGGTCACCGAAATCATCGCGCCCGTCCCATTCTATAGGCTCTACCCTGAATCCCTGAGTGCGCACTATCTGGTGAATATTCTTTACAATTTTACCCGACACGGTAAATACCTGTATCTGCACTTTGAGCGAATGACAGACCTGATTGTGCTCAAAGAAAAACTGAGTACGCGTACTGAAAGGATTAGGGTAGTTCAGCACGTGCTCTAAGGCCAGCTCGGCCGATTTGGCCACCACAAAATCGGTTTCCGCTTCGCCCGAATTATTGTAAACGTCCCATACTTTGAAGCGCAGCTTGTGCGCCCCTTCGGGAAGATCGTTGAAGGGATAAGAAACCCGTCCGCTCTTATATGTGTTGGCATCCGACTCGTAATAATCGTTCAGGATAAGGGTATTGTTGGTATTGTCGTTGAGCACGGCAGTAATGTCGTGCCCGATGCCTGTTCCCACGGTATTGATCCCGCTTTCGTCCGACACGCGGGCATAGAGCCGGGGCGATTCGTCGGTAATGCCTCCAGGCACGAATTTATCGTCGTTGAGATAGAGGGAAATCTGCGGTCCCGTTTCATCAACCGGCGCATTGGGATTGGTGCCTCCTACCGTAGCCCTATACTCATAGCCGTTGGCATCCTCACTGCCGTTGTGCGCATAATAGCTGAGCTTGCCCGAACCAAACTGATAGGCAATGTCTTTGGGAACAATAAAAGAAAAAGCAAATTCTCCGTTGGTTACGGTAGCCTTTCCTTTGTAAATCACATTTTTGCGCAGCTTAAAAGACATAATCGGTGAGCTCGGATCGTTACCCATCGTCGAAAGCGACTGCTCTTTGTCGTACACGGTCGGGAATACCAATCCGTTGAAAGAAGTAAGCCGCTGACCGGTATAATCTTCGATATGCCCTTTGATGGTGACCTGCGACAAGGCTTTTAAGGTGTCGGTCGCCATGCTGATATGCACTCCGTTAATGGAGTCGGTCACCACATTGTGTACAGGCGATTTCAAACGTACCGCCGGATCGCCCAGCAAGGTAAAGTTACGCGTATTGACCGTGATAGAAGGGTTACCCGAAATAGTTACATTTTTGGTCAGCATAAATATTTCACCCAGGGTACGCGGACGACCGTTGATATGCTCCATCACAAGCCGGTTAAAGTTACGGTTCAGCACTTCATTAGGCCCCATGTACACCAGACGGGTGGTGGTAAATAAAGCGATGCCCGCTCCGTTGGGATTAAGCAGCACGAATTCGCCGGCCGAAGTTGCGGTTGGATCATCAAAACGCGCAAACTCGCAGGTAGCCGTCATAAACAGGGGTAAGTTGGGACTGTTGTTCCAACCGTTGATGGTCGTTACATCAAGAATGCGTTCGTGCGCCCAGCCACGGCCTCCGCCATGACCGATATAATTGACCACCAATGCACCCTGCGAAACACGGCGTTTAATGTCTTCGGTTGCCTGTGGATAACGTTGTCCGCCAGGCGTAGATTGCTGCAAGTACGCGTCGAGGTAGGCTTTATCGATGTTCAGCGCCGGACTCCAATTGCGCAGCGAATCGGCAAATTCTTCGGCCGCCCTGACAAAATCACTACCGTCTTCATCATCGGCCACGAAGAAATAGATGTTGCGCCAATCGCCCATAGAACCGGCACCTTCGCCTCCTTCGCAGCAATTTTGCGCATTCGGATCCACATTTCCGGTGTTGACAGAATAGGCTTTTATCTTTTGCACCACATCGCGGGCTTCTTTTTTACTGCGTACCGGCAAGCGTCCTATAGCCATATCGAGCCTGTCGGTGTTATTCATATTTTCATGATCGTCGAGCATGACAAAATAATCGTCAGACACAAACGAGCCGCCGGTAGTAGAAGTAGAATTTACCGACTGGTAGGTCGGAATCAGGGCGCCGGTTCCACCGATTCGGTTTTTATTGTCGTAAGAGCCGCCGCCAAACAGCAGCAGGTAACGCGGTACCAAATTGGGATCGGAGCCCGCTCTTTTATAAAACATACGGGCAAACTGCTTGATAGCCGTCGCATCGCGCATACCCGAAGAAAACTCGTTATATACCTGATCGACTGTCACTACGTGCACGCTCAGTCCTTCTTCCTGGTGAAAAAGCGCCAAATCGTTGGCTTCCTGTAAAAAGGTAGGATGTGCTACAATCAGCATATCGGCATAACCGAGCGCATGAAGATCCTGATTGGCTACCCGACCGAATGCCACAGGCGAAGGCAATACCGTAGCGGGATTAAAGGCCACAAATTCTCGAAGGCTGTCGGTAGCCACGCGAAAATTATAACTGTTGGGCGAAAGATTATTCAATGTAAGGGATCGCACCTCAGAGGGGCTTGTCACTTCCCAAACCCAGGGAGCTACTGATGCATTGAGGTAAAAATCGGCAATATTGCCCGGCCCGACCGAGGCATGATCGCGGAACGGCATGAAGTTTCCTACTAACTGCAGGTTTCTGCGAGCGGTTGCGTGAAAATAGTTAAGCCAGCCTCTGGCCGAAGCCGTAGGCTTATCATAAGTAAGATTTATTTTCAGCTCGGGGCTGGAAGAAGTAAACGTAATAACCCTTCCCGCCACATTGGCCACCGGTACATGTACACCCACCCCTACTCCCACTATCGCACAGCGGGCAGACACACCGGTTCCTTCTATCGTTAGCCGAAAAGCGCTGCTGTCGTACCCGGGCATATTCGCTGCAAACTCGGCTTTGAGCTTTATAGGTTCGGTAGGTACAATGTTGGGAAACGAAAGGGTGTAGCTTCTTTCCACGATATAATCGTATAAATCGCCGAACCATTCGCGCCCCGATTTCAACAGGTTCACGTCGTCGTTTTCAAACGTGACATAATCGTCGAACGTGGTTACGGTATGCGAAGGACTTGCCGTAACGGGCGTTTGAGAGGCGATCCGTTTCGGAGCGGGCGCTGTCGTTTCTATATTTATAAAATAGTAAGAAGTATCGCTATACATATTCCGCCGATGCTCGTAATAGCCTCCGGGGGTGTTGTAAGACCAGTTGTGCGAATTGCGGGCATAAAAAAGGATGTAATCTTCGGGGTCGAACTTACCGTCGCCTCCATCGGCCACGTAAATTGCGTTTTTGAGCAAATCATCGGGTCGGTAAACACTGTTGAGCTCGGGCAGCATTCCCACGCTGTTACCATATATATTAATAGCGGCCGAAGGAAGATCGTCGGTATTAATACCAAGCTGTCGCAAAAAAGCATGGTTTATGCGGAATACGCCGGTTTGGGTTACACCTATTTTATACCAGTCGCCCGAAGAAAGCACCGAAGAGGAAGCAAAACTCCGGGATCCGCTGCGGGTATTGGCAGAAGCGGCATTTCGCTCGTAGTACAACCTGATTCTGAATGAATTGACCTTACTGATTTCGCCTGTAGCGGGGTTTTTGACAAAAGGGAGAAAGGAGAGGCCTCCTACGGGTCGCAGCCTTTCCCAGCTTACGGCGGTATGTACGCGAAGCGAGGATTCAATCAGAGCGGGATCTACCAGCTTTGCTTCTTCGGCCGTAAGAGCCGAGTACGTCAGGTTGTCCACCTCTGCACGCAGACCGGTTACCTGAGCAGGCAAGCTGAAATCGGTATTGAAATAAGGCATGGTGTACCTGTCGGGGTTGTAATATGCGCCCTGAAAGCCCAGGTAAAACATTTTAACCCCTTCGACATCAGTCATTTCCTTTATCGCCGGATACCAGCGCAATTGCTGTTCCAAGACCTTGTCCTGCGCAAAGGCGGAGAGACTACCTGAAAAAAGGAGTAAGAATAAAAGTGTCCGTGTTTTCAATGTGCTGCCACGATTTAACAAAAAATCAACCCAAAGTCCAAAATTAAGGGATAAACCTATAACCTTTGACAAAGTTTTTAACGTATAAGCGCATTCATTATTGCGAAGCAGTATTCGTAAATAACCGGTGTATGTTAAAAAAAATTTGTATTATTGGCTCTTCATTTGGCAAACAACTTTCTATGAAGTTGAACGTTTACACCGGTAAAGTACTTCTTATTGGTTTCATTTTACTTGGGCTTTTGCCCAATTCTGCGGATAATCATGTCGCGGCTCAGGATCCTGAGTTCACGCAGTTCTATGCGAATCCGCTGTACCTCAACCCTGCGTTTGCCGGTTCTGCGCGTTGCCCGAGGGTAGCGATGAACTACCGCAACCAATGGCCTGCATTATCGGGAACCTTCGTGACCACCAGCGTTTCTTATGACCAGCATGTAGAGTCTATCTACGGCGGTTTGGGGCTACTGGTTACCAACGACCGCGCCGGTGAAGGCACGCTCAATACGACTACTGTGAATGCCATGTACGCTTATGAACTGAAAGTATCTCGTACTTTTTCGATACGCGCCGGCGTACAGGCAGCTTATTTTCATAAATCGCTCGACTGGAACAAGCTGACCTTCGGCGACATGATCGACCCGCGTCGCGGTTTTGTCTATCAGACCAACGATGTACCGCGCGGCGGCAGCATGGGTAATGTGGACTTTTCGGCCGGTCTGCTCGGCTTCAGCGAAAATTTCTTTGCAGGCGTAGCGGTGCATCACCTGACCCAGCCCAATGAATCGCTGATTACAGGCAATAGCCCGCTACCTATGAAGTTTACTGCACATGCCGGTGCCATTATTCCGATGTCGGGTAGCAAATACAGCGCTAACGACGCCAAGATTTCTCCTAATATAATGTACCGTTCGCAAGGCACCTTTCAGCAGCTCAATATGGGGCTTTACATCTCGAAAGGTCCGCTCGTGGGCGGAGTATGGTACCGCAACAAAGACTCGTTCATCGTGTTGGCCGGTATCACCACCAACAATTTCAGGTTCGGCTACAGCTACGATGTGACCGTGTCGCGGCTCACCAACCAGTCGGGCGGCTCGCACGAAATCTCCTGTACGCTCAACTTTAACTGTAAGCCGAAAAAACGGGCGTTCAGAACCATTAGCTGTCCGTCGTTTTAAAGAATTTCACGATTAAATGTAACCATTTCGCCACTTTACGTTATAAAGGAAAATTTAACCAGTAATCACATGAAGAAGGGAAATTTCAAAGGGGTAGCAGCAGGTGCGGTCATGATGGCCGTGCTTATCTCTTCATGCAGGTACGAAACTTCAAATGTCACCGGATGGGATTACAACAACCCTGAAAATGGTGGTTATCAAAAGGTTCCGTACGAAGAACAGGAAACCGGACCGGGGCTTGTGCTGATTGAAGGCGGTACTTTTACCATGGGAATGGTCGAGCAAGACGTGACCTACGACTGGAACAACACCGCCCGTAGGGTAACCGTTTCCTCTTTCTATTTAGACGAAACCGAAGTGACCAATTTCAACTGGTGCGAATACCTTTACTGGCTGCGCCGGGTTTATACCGATTTTAACCAGATTTACGCCAACGCCCTGCCCGACACTTTGGTATGGCGCGAGAAGCTGGCTTATAACGAACCTTATGTGGAATACTACCTGCGTCACCCGGCTTACCGCGATTATCCGGTGGTGGGTGTAAGCTGGTTACAGGCTAACGATTTCTGCGCCTGGAGAACCGACCGTGTGAACGAATACATTCTCGTGCGCGAAGGCATTCTCAACTGGCAGGCTACCCAAAATAACGATCCTTTCACTACCGACGAATATTTTGCCCTGCAACACGTTAACGGCGTAGAAAATATGCTTCCCGACCTCAACCCTAATTCCGCTACGGAAGTAAACGGCAAAAAAAGGCTGGGTCAACGCCATGCGCGCATGGAAGACGGTATCCTGCTGCCCCGTTACCGCCTCCCGACAGAAGCCGAATGGGAATATGCCGCATACGCGCTTATCGGTAACTCGTACGACGAGCGTGTGGTGGAAAGAAAACTTTACCCCTGGAACGGCCACTGGGTACGTAACCCGGAAGCCAAATGGCAGGGAGATATGCTTGCCAACTTCGTACGCGGACGTGGCGACTATATGGGTGTAGCCGGTAAGCTCAACGACGCCGCCGACGTAACCGCTCCTGTAAACGCCTACTGGCCCAACGATTTCGGACTCTACAACATGGCCGGTAACGTAAGCGAATGGGTAATGGACGTGTACCGCCCACTCTCTTCTGAAGATTACGACGAATTCCGCCCATTCCGTGGAAACGTATTCAAAACCAAGGTACTCAACGCAGAAGGTGCCATCGACGATAAGCATACCGAGACCATCTACGATATCGATGCCATGCGCATTTACCTCGACTCTTTCAAAGTGGCGCGCCGCAACAACGACCGCCTTACCGTTGAGGAAGATTCGCTGCTAACCTTGCTGGTTACCATTGTGGATAGCGCTATCAACGTAAAGAACAGCTTCCGCAGATCGTACTCGTTCAAGCACAACCCCATCCGTGAAAACCAACAGCATATCGCCGCTTCTGAAATTATCCAACTGATGTTTGAAGAAACGCTTTTAGATTTCGAAATAAATCTTCAGGCTTCCGACCCCAAATACGACAACTATCAGGTAGAAATTATTCCTATGATCCGGGCAAAAATGACCGACTTTGTGATCAATACCCCGGGGCGTGTCAAATGGCGTGAAGTAACCGACGAAGAAAACATCGATCGCCGCAATTACCGCAAAGCCGATAATATCAGCTACCTCGATGGTGATGTGCAGTCGTCAGTCTATTTCAACGACCAAAAAACCATCGAAGAAATTAACGCCGACAAACGCTGGGGCGACAACATCATGTACCAAAACAAGTACGAAGGTGTGAACCGCCACGATAACTCCAGTACGCCTACTACGTTAGTAAGCGACCGCACACGTGTATATAAAGGTGGTTCGTGGAGAGACCGCGCCTACTGGCTGAACCCCGGTACCCGCCGCTACCTCGACGAAAGAAGAGCTACCGCTACTATCGGATTCCGTTGCGCCATGGATCGCGTAGGCAGTCCTATCGGCCTGGGCGGGAAGAAAAAGAAAAGCAACAAGAAATACAAAAAGAGATAAAAAGCCGCAGGCTTAATCCTTACGAAAAGAGTCCGCCTTCGGCGGACTCTTTTCTTTTTTTCTCTGTTCAGATCTGCGTATTCCCAGATAATTTCTTCCGGAATATTCCGGCTTATTTACAGAAGTAATACCAAAGCGCCACATGCACCGCATCGGGAGAAGCGCCCCTGATACTACGGGTTACGTCTTCCATCTTTGCAAAAGAACTGTTGTTGGCGTTGCGAATGGTTTTGCCGTCGCTATCTATTCTCAACACAACTGAATTGTTGGCATTCCGAATGGTTCTACCGTCGCTGTCCACTCTCGCTACCAAACTGTTGTTTGCATTACGAATAGTACGACCGTCACTGTCTATTCGGGCAATCGAAGAGTTGTTTGACCCCCGAAGGGTGCGACCGTCGCTGTCCATCTTGCATTGCGCATAAGTAGCCGAAGAAAACGTAATCAGGCCGACTACCGTAAAAAGTCGAAGTATATGCTTCATAAGAAATGAGTTTTAATTTCGAGCGTACAACAGCAAATTCCACGCCGGATTATCGCATCAGGTACATCTTACCGAAACCTTTGTGAAAATAGGAGTCTGCCCCACTGGCGCGTTTTTCCATATTTTCTCCATTCAGACGCGCTATCACGCGATACAGATATACCCCGTTGGCCAAACGATCGCCAAACTGATCCGTCCCGTCCCAATAATAATCGGTGATATTGCGCCCTATATGTACCGGTCCCAACTCATCGAGGGTAATTTCTTTCACAATTTTACCGGTAATGGTAATAATCTGTATTTTCAGGTAATCAGGAGGCTGTACGCCCGTAAGCGTAAACACAAAGCGGGTTTTGGTGGTAAAAGGATTGGGATAATTCATGACTTCGGTAATCGAAGGTCGCCTATCCACCATAAAATCTATTTTGTAATCGGCTTTTCCCGAGGCATTTCCCGATTTGTCACTGGCCTGCACAAAAAGTCGATAACGCCCGTCTATCGGGCATTCGGGCGCATATTCTATCCTGAATTTGCCGTTGGGTCCCGAAGACGGTGTCCAACGCAATATTTCCTGCCCGTTTTGCCTGAAATACACCCTGCGTTGCGTACCGCCCGGATCAGTAAGGTACACGGCGAAAAAGGCGGTATCGCTTTCGCTGTTCATCACCAAAAAAGGATTCTCATCGTTGAGCGAAATGAGAATATTCGTTTCGGCACTCACCACATCTCCATTCAGAATATGTATCCCGTCGAAGGTCACATCCAAAATAGGATTGGTAATATCCTGCTTCACATAAAAAGGGATCTGAGCGTAATTATTAAAATGGTACTGTTCAGGCTGATCATATACCTGCACCGGACTACCCAAAGGCACGGGATTCACTTCCATCCAAATACTGTTCAGCCCCGGATAGCCGGCTGTCGAGAAAGATACGGTATCGCGAAGCAAAGCACCGGCTCTTAGTGAATCGGCACGGGGATAGGTCTGGTAATGCTTTACCCGGTTGCGGTCTTCTATCCAATAATGCACCAGCAGACTGTCCATATCATATTCCGACACGTTACGCACGGGAATCGATAGTGAAAAATGCTGGCCTTCCTGTAAGGTATCCGACAAGCCGGTGAAATAGAGTCCGCTGTTACCATCAACAGCCGCTTCGGGTACAGGCTGGTAAATGAGCTGCCAGCGTTGGGTTTGCGCAGGCGTAAAAAATACCGAATCGGTGTACCAGCCCCTGAGCTTTACAAAAGGATATTCAGCCGCATCGACCAGGGCAGCCAGGTTCACGAGCGAATCACGAAACGTAAACAGGTTGTTGTAAAGCAACTGCTCGGTACCGTTGGCCCGCACTCCGACCAGGCTGATACGTGCCGAATCGGTCGAAGGAGTTTCGACCGAACGTTGCTGCCAGTAGAGAGTTTCCCATTTTAAGGCGGGACCCGCCTTTACCGAAGTCATGGAACCCTGAAAATCAAAACCCCGAAGCGTATCGTTGAGCGTAATGAATGCGCTTATCGAGTCGCCGACCACCGTACGGGTAGATGCAGGATCCCCTTTTCGTCCGAAAGCTATCCAGGGTGCATTCGGCTGCCCGGGCTGGATGGTCGTAGCGCCGAAATCGTTGACAAGGTTATACAGCTCCGGAGTCCAAAGCGAATATTCGGCATAACGCCAGGTATAAAGCAGCACGTAATATCCGTTGGGCACGTGATTATTGATCATGCTGATAAGCGAATCTATCTCGGCAGTAGAGGTCTGCCTGAAAATAAAATAATATTCTACCCTACCGCGACAGGCACAGCCGTCGTTAAAGCTACCAAACTGATGATCGGCGTTGAGCATTACACAAGAAGTAGGACAAGCGCCTCCCAAATCGGGATCACAACCGTGGGTACCCCAGGGCTCGAGCGTAACCGGATCAATCACTGCTACGTGAATAGCGGGTTCTATTCCACATCCGCTGTAATCCTGCTGACTCCCGTCGATGGTCCATAAGGTACCGTAAAACTGCGAGGTATTGGAAGCATTGCCATATACTTCACAGCCTATGCGCCGTATATTCTGATCCCAATACCAACGGCGACCCGGTCTGTCGTAATTCAGACTTTGCAGGGCATTGCTTTTAAACTGAAAAAAATGAGACTGGCCCCAGCCCTGTTTTCCACGTATGTACTGGAAAGAACTTTCGTTCCAGGTATAGCTGCTGCTATCGGGCGACACTCTCCAAAAATACACGGTACTGTCGGTAAACTGCAAAGGTGCCGCTGCCGAACTGCTTGCAAAACGCCAGCCCATCGAAGGCGCTTTGACCACTCCTCCGACTGAAGCGACCTGCTGATAACGCCGTTGCGGACTGTTAAACAGATCGGTAGTATCAATTTCGAAACGGTAATTTTTGAGCGGAGCTATGGGGTTGAACGTGGAAGCCTGTAGGGTAAGCGTATCGGAAGGCACAATCGCATACTGGTACGGATACACCGGCGAAATACCGTTGGCATTGACAAAAAGCGTAGCCGTAGCCTGATTGTTGTTGATCTCATCATATACCTCGGGTACGAAGTCGGGAATATCTACCAGCGCATCGAACACGTTTATTCCGGTAGCAATGTTGTGCAACACCGGCATCCGAAACGCCACAGTGTCTTTATAATGAAGCCCGTTAAGCACCTTGGTATATACCGAATCGGCTCCGTTGGGAAAGCTGCGGCGAAGCTCGACCGAAATGGCGTCATTTACTGCCCGGCCGATATTGCTCACGATCACATTGACCGTAAGTGAATCGTCGCCTAAGGTAACTGCCGCGGGTTCGAAATAAATATCCTGGTTACGCACTACCAGCTCAGGACGCGGATGCGTATTAAATTTCAGCGCCGGATCACCGTGCAGTGTCATTTGCGTACAGGCATTTTCCATCGGGAGATAGCCCATTGCGCCCACCGAAATATCCTGTATAGTATTGCGTAACACCTGTCCGCTGCTATGTCCATAATCGAACGTACCGATACGGCGGTAAAACGTGGTCGAAAACAAATGAAGCGGTCCTACAAACCCCAGCTTGGTCGAAGACATAAAAGCCACTACTCCACGCTGCGGCACTTTCACGAATTTTTCGCTGGCGCTGATGGCATCGGGCTGGTGAATATCGCCGGTATAACAGGCATTACCCAGCAAAATGGGATACTTCCCGTAATTGGTCCAGTTTTCGGGCTCGTCGAGGTTTTGGTCAAAACCGCTTGCGCTGGAGTGACCGAAAAAAGTCATCAGTGAAACACCCTCATTTAACCGTTGCTGCACACCGTCGAACTGCACAGGGTCGATAGGATCGGAAGAACGTTTGAGGTAAGTATGTACTTCGGCGCCAAAAAGCGTATCACTCAGGATAGCCTCGTAAGTGGAAAGATACCCGGCGAAATCGTTTTGCTCCTGAACGGTCGAACCGCCACCGAAGTGCATCACGTGCTTCATCCAGTCTTTGTCTTCGATGGTGTATGGCGACGAAGGATTTTGATGCGCTTCGTACTGTTGCACCTTGCTCAGGTAATCGAGCACGTGCTGAGGCGTAATGGCGCTAAAGCGCCCGGTTGGGATAGAGGGTACCAAAGGGGAAGAGGAAAGTCCGGCGGTAATCAGGTTGTCGCTCGAAGGATAACCGTAGCTGGGCACCAGGTTATTGCGAAAAGCCACCGGATCATGACGGGTACCGAAAAAAGTACCGTTAGAGGATTCGGTCGCCTCACGGATCGATTTTCCCAACAGAAAAAGAAAAGCGGGCTTGACGGTCGCCGCATCAATGAGCTGATCACAAAAACGCCGCAATCCGAGAATATGCTTGCGTACCCCGCTGCCGTACTGGTGGTAAAGCTCTTCCACATCGACTACCAGGGTATTAAATCCGCCGCCGGCGAAGGAAGAACGGTAAGCCGCATATTGCTGGGCTGCTGCAAACAACGAAGTTTCGGTGAGGATCAGGTACACCGAATCGGGAACGGCTGCGGTGTAGTCGGTAAACTGCCCGGTTCCGTTCACCGGACGTAAGAGCGGAATGCTGCTAATCTCGCTTTCGGCCAACAATACACATTGCGCTTCTTGCCCGGGAAGCTTATTGGGAACCAGGGCACGGTATAATCCTCCCGAAGGAGAGAGGGTAATTCGTTTTACCGTATCGCTTACCTCGTACAGGCGCATCGCCGAAGAGCCCGGATTGCTCAGGGGCAGGTACGAGCGTGATTGCGAAAAATTGTACGGCACACTAAACGTAAAATAGCTGCTTCCCTCTGCATTGAGCGTATGCGGATAACGAATGGTGCTCGAAGCAATGCTCTGATAATCGGCGCTGGCACCGAGATCGTTTATCAACGCATAACGAATCCTTGTATTGCTGCTGCCCAAAGCTGAAACAGGTACCGGGAAAGAAGTTTTGATCAGCTTGTACCCGGTGTAAATGGTATCGATGGCGGTGACAAGGCTGTTACCGTATTGTATGCGCAGGTGATGGTTACCCGGCCCGGTATAGATGGAGGCATTGGAAAGGCTGGCCGCCACAGCAATTGCCCGGGCATCGGGCGCACCGGGACCGGTATATGCTTGTGGAGTGGTCACGAGGTGATCGTACAAATCGCCGGAAAGCGCGTTGAGCGGTTCGGAGAACCAGCCTTCGCCTGCGGTGAAAAAGCTGGAAGAAGCACCGGCCTGCAGCTCGCCCTGCAGGTAACGGGTGTTCATGCGCGCATAGCGTGTAGTCCAAATATACGGCAGGGCGGTATGGGCCGAATAGTTCGTATCGGTTACCTGCTGCATTCGGCGCGAAGGCTGCCCGCTGTTCCAGGTCAGGTAATAATAAGCGGTATCGTTGTACAGGCTGTAATAGGTATCGGGCATATCGGCCAGGCCGTTGCGATACAGCAGGGTATCGAGCCAGGCATCGTTGCGCTGTGCGTAAAATTCGATATAGTCGCCGGGATCGAAAGAGTTGTCCTGCCCGCCTTCGATATGGAGATACACCTGCTGCCCCCTTCCGAAAAGCTGAATATTAGCGGGTTGCAGGGAAGTGACCGGTATGCCGGCGTTTTCGAGCGTAGTATAGTCGATGCGATAAACCCCGTCTTTGGCGATGCCAAAATAGTAGTAGGTCGAAGAATAATTGATCCACTCGTTACCGTAAGGCTGCGCCCAGGCCGTAAGTCCGAGCATTGCACATACTATACCGAATATAAATTTCTTCATGACCCGCCGCTTTTGTAAATATCAAAACGGAGTGAAAAAATATTGGAATACAGCGCCACCGACTGATCGCCTATATCGGTCAGGGCATAATCTATAGCTATACGTTTAATCCTTAAGCCTATGCCCAGGTTGGGCTGAAAGGTGGTGATGTTTTTGTTGTTGATGTCTTTGCTGCCCTGGATATTTCCTATTCCGGCTCGCAGAAACACGATGTTGCGGTAACCGGCCTCGAGTCCGAAATGGGGGTCGATGCTTACAGGCCTTGATTTGATAAGCACGTTCCGTTTTCCGTCGAAGGTCATGTCGAGGTTCAGCTCGGTAAGCAGGGTAAATTTCTCCCCTATACGAAACTGCCTTGCGGCACCCAGCAGCAGCTTGGGCATGGTAATCTCGATGGAGTTTTCCGGAATCTCATTTCCCGTAAGGGCAAACACATCTTTCATCTGGTCGCTCAGCGAGTAGCTCCAGGCATTGAAGGTGGTAGTAATGTCGCGTGCTACGGCACCAAAACGCCAGTCGCCCCGGCGGTAACGCAGCCCGGCATCGAGCCCGAAGCCCCATGAACGGGCAAAATCGCCCACTTTGCGGTGAATGACCTTAAAATTGGCACCTACTTCGAGACCCGGAATTTTCAGCTTGCGGGCATAAGAGGCGATAAAGGCATAGTCGGCCGCAGAAAACTCGGTAATGCGATCGTAGTTGATATTGCCCGAAGCATCGATCAGCTCGGTGGTATTCGGAATGTTATCGACCCCAAAACGCACTACTGAAAGCGCGAAGGCACTGGAGGTATCGATGGTTTTGACCAATGCACCGTAATCGTATTTGGCTATGCCGGCAAAATATTCGGCGTGCATCAAGCCTACCTGCAGATCGCTTTTTACACCGAGCAGCCCGGCGGGATTCCAGTAACCGGCTGTCACATCGTCGGCCGAAGCGACCACCGAGTTAGACATACCCAAAGCCCTGGCACCCACACCAATCGAAAGAAATTCGTTACTGTACTTCCGTGCCTGTGCAGACACCTGAAAGGGCAAGAGAAGTGACAGCAGCACACATCCTGTAACAAGTAGCCTCATAATCAAGGTAAAGTTAGTGTTTTCCGCGACAAAACGACGAGTATTTAACTCCTTTCGGTGCAGAAAATTGCCCGAATTTGCGTTATTTTGAGCCCTATGCGAAACCTGATCGCTTTTATTCCTCATCTGCTCACCTTAGGCAACCTGCTATGCGGATGCCTTGCCCTGCTTTTTATCTTCGAATGGAAGCTCAGCACTGCGGCTCTGCTCGTAGGACTGGCAGCCTTGCTCGATTTTTTCGACGGCTTTGTGGCACGTTTGTTAGGTGTAAGCGGCGAATTGGGGAAACAGCTCGATTCGCTGGCCGATGCGGTCACCTTTGGCGTGGTACCCGGTATGCTGATGTACCAATGGCTGATTTTTTCGACCCAATCGGCAAACGATTCTTTTTCGGCGGCTCTCCCTTACGTGGCTTTGCTTATCCCGCTGTTTGCCGTATTTCGGCTGGCCAAATTCAACATCGATTCGCGGCAGTCTGATTCGTTTATCGGACTTCCGACCCCGGCCAATGGTATTTTTTTCTGTTCTTTTCCGCTAATTGTTTCCGCTTCCTTCGCACCGGGAACAGCGGTTAATATGACGGGGCTGCCCGAGAAATTGCTTTTTAATCCGGTGGCGGTAGCGGTAATGATTGTGCTGATGTGCATAGCGATGGTGGCCGAATTGCCGCTGTTTGCGCTCAAATTCAAACGTTTTGGCTGGAAAGGCAATGAAATACGTTACCTGTTTTTGGGCTTGTCGCTGGTTTTTTTAATCGTGTTGCAGTATGCCGCTATTCCTTTTATCATACTTTTGTACCTTGTTTTATCCGTGTTGAACCTCTTCATTTCCCGAACATGAAATTTAAAGCCGAAATCGACGTCATGCCCCACGAAGCCCTGCTCGACCCACAGGGAAAAGCCGTTACGCTGAGCATGAAAAACCTGAACCTGGAAGAAATTTCGAACGTGCGCATAGGCAAGCATATCACCTTGCAGATTGAGGCCGCTTCGAAAGAAGAGGCGCAAACCAAAGTGGACGAAGCCTGCCGCAAGCTGCTCTGTAACCCGATTATGGAAAGCTACCGCTATACCCTGAGCGAAAATTAATTTTTCCCGCTTTTTGGAGCACATTCACAAGTGTCGAAAAAGACATTTGTACCGAAAAAGTTCTTCTGTATGAAGAACTTTTTTCATTTCTGAAAGTTGGATTAAAAGCTATACCCTAGTCTGAAATCTACGTTGATATCGGAAAAAATACGGGAATGATCGACCGCAGCACCTATCTGTACTCCTTTGCCTATATTGATTCGGGTGCTGTAAATACTCCTGAGTTCGAGCACACGAAAAGCATAGGCAACAGCTATTTTTTTAAATAAGGACACTTGCAAACCGGCATCCAGCTCGTTGTCGCGCTCACGGAAATAGAGCAAGTAAGGCGAAAGCTGTAAATTCTGATTCCAAAATCCGAAGGTATAAGAGACGTTTATATACAGTTCGCGCCAATCTTTGATCAAGGCTTCGCCCTCTTCTTTTACCGTGGCAGCCCACAGATTTTTTACCGACAGGCCAAGCGTTAACCCTTTCCACCGGTACTGCGCCCCCACATCCAAACCGGGATTAAAACGCAGTTGCTTAGAAGACTTGTCGGGCACATGCCCCAATGCTTCCCAATCGACCGTATTAAAATTAAGAACCGCTCTTGCGCCTGCACTCAACTTACCGGCTTTGCCCAGCGTAAATTCTCTTCCATAACCCGCGTAGAAGATATGCCGTTTGTAAAAAGAATACCCGTCGTAGAGGTAAGAAGCGTGAAGGAAAGATTTTTCGCCGAGCTTATGCAAGTGATTGAGGTAAAGGGAAACGGGCTTGTTCCAAACCTCGCTATCAGGCGCTTTCAGCAATTTATAACGGGCGTATAGCGAGAGGTCTCGTGTAGCAGCCGTATCGCCGATGCCTGCACCTGCATTATAGTAGTTCATATTCTGAAAATAAAGGGCAGGGCGCAAGGTGTTTTGTGCCTGTACAGAAAGCGTGTGCAGCAACACTATCGCGGTAATTATTTTTTTCATCCCTATTTGAGCGGGTTAAAATCCTGTAACGTACGCGAAATGTAATTCCCCAAATCGGTGGCATGGTTTCCGCCGGGGTAAGTATAGAGGGTGACGTCGCCGCCTGCGGCACTGAGGCTGTTTTTCGCATCGACCGAATTGAAATAATACACCAAATCGTCGGCATCGCCATGGTGAAGAAAGACTTTCCCGACCGGTGTCCATCCTTCCGAAAACGTGTTGCTTCGTATTAGAGCGGCGAAGCCCGTATCGGTACCGTTGATAATTCGCGAAAGAAAATAGCTGTTCAGGATTTCGGACGGTTTTTTAGAAGGTGGCAGAATGGCCGCATACTGATCATAAACGGGATACGAAAAAAGCTGATCGCTGGGTCGTGGCGAAGGTGAAAATTTGTTTAAGGCATAAATACCCCATGAAAAAATATTGATGCTGTTCAGATCTTCGTCTTTGCGGGAAAGTATCTCGGCTACAAAACGGCTGAAATGATAAGGTCCTGACAAGCCAGAGCTGGCCACTATGGTAAACTGCGCGGCATATTCCTGCTGAATATACCGGTGCGCCGAAAGCGCCGCTCCCCCACCCTGGCTCCAACCCGTAAGGAACAAACGATTGTCGTAGTGAAGCCCTTTGTCGGACAAAAATGTTTTAGTGGCGAGCAATCCGTCGATATTGGCCTTGAACATTTCGGGATAATTGAGGTAAGGGTGCTCCTGATTACGGGTGCTGCCAAAGCCGATGTAGTCGGGCATAAAGACCACGTAGCCGGCAGAAGCCCAGGAGAGGCCCATGTTGCGCACTTCCTGAAAATTGGTCTTACCGCCGTTGTAATTGGAAGGAATGGCGTTATCGGGCGTGTAGATATTTCCCAAATCGAGCGGAAGCTGTGTGCCGTGGAAATACGCTATCAGGTACACCGTATCGATCTGATCCGGAAGCATGAGCAGCCCTTTGGTATCTATCTGCCTGCCCTTGCATTCGGTGCGATACGTGAGGTTGTATAAGGTAACTCCGTAACGGGCAGTGGGTGAAATGGAAAGCTCATCCACATTATCGACCACTTCGCTGAGGCTTAGCTGCCGCTTTTGCTCCACGCCGATTAAGGTTCCGCGTGCCTGAGGCGCAATCGGATCTTCTTTTTTACAAGCGCTATATGCGAGCAGGAGCAGCAGCATACAGCTTATCCCTGTGGTTTTCATGGTATAGTTTTTTAGCAGTCGATGTGTGGGCTGCATTTATTTTTGTCGGCTTACTTAAGACCGGAGAAAAGGAAAGATTTTTTCTACAAAGCGATAATACGCTATATGTTAGCTATATATAGTAAAATAAATTCAGTTACAAGTTAGTAAATTATCCGAAACCGGGTATTTATTTCCATTTCACGACACCTTCCCGAAAGGTACCCTGAAGCAGCTTGTCGCCTTCGCGTTTTTCGACCTTCAGATCGCGGGTAATGAGCGTATATTCGAGCGGCAGCACGAAGGTGGTTTTCGACAGATCGAACACGCCGTATAATCCCCCCTGCTGTACTACCAGCAGATTTTTATCGTAGGAAACGGACTGAATGGCATTGTACACAAAAGGTAAACGCACCGTGCCACGCGTATCGGCCACTCCGAAAAATCCGTCTTTGCTCAGGATAAAAGCCCCCAGGGAATCGCTGTAGCTTATATAGTTGACCGCGTTTCGCGCGTATTCAAAAGGCAGTACGGCAGCTCCGTTTTCGAGACTGAGCAGGCCCCACAATCCGGCCCGATTAGACGCGCCAATTACACCCTGTTTCACTTCTTTTTTCTCTTTAAAAAAGGTATAACGGCAGGGAATAATTTCTTTACGCTGCCGGGTGTCGAATACGCCCTGGTTTCCGGCCGAATCGCTCAGGTAAAAATAGCGGCGTTCCTGAAACCCGAACTGCCAGGCATCTTTGTAAGTTCCGGGTTCGGTCAGCACGCGGTTATTGGTATCGACAAACACAAAATCACCGTCTTTAAAGCTGTTCTTATAAAACAAGAAAACCCCGTCGTCGGAATACATGAAGTGCCTGTAATAGTTGGGATGTGTAGCCCTGTAAATAAAGGGTATCAACACTTCTCCCCTTGCACTGAGCACTCCTGCCCTGCCGTTGGTATCTACGGCGATTACGTAAGGGTCGGAAGGAACAGCGTGAATCTCTTTGTAACAAAAAGGGGTCAGCTTTTCACCCTGATAATTTACCAATCCATACAGGTAGGATCGGCCCAGGACATCGGAATAGGCATAAGCGCCGCGAAAAGGACGAAAATTATCCGCGTAGGTCTCGGGCACAATATGTTTTCCGTGCCAATCGATAATTTCGTAGTACCCGCCAGCAAATGTCGATAATACCTTGATCCGCTGACCTTCGCCTACTAATTCGTAGATCGCCCACTTATGGTAACTCCTCAAATGCAAGCGGTGAATGACCGTAGAAGTGACCACGTTAAAGGCAAGCGATATTTTTTCTTTGGCGCCTTCGGCATAAAAGACGAGCGCCTGTCTTTGCGGTTCGGGACTTACCGGGGCATTTTTATTTTCCGGATACCCGCGCTCCTGCTGCATCTCTTCGAGCCTGTACGTTTTGCAGGTGTATGAAAAAACTGCCGAGTCGCCCGAGCAGTTATAGATGATAAATTTTTTACCGGTATGGATTAAGAAATAATTTTTGTAGCTCTCGTGTGTAGGATACTGCAGATTGGAAATCGTGTCGATAGAAAGGCAGTTTTTGTAGATTGCTTTTGGGGTGCCGGCACGGAAAAGTGAGAATTTACCTTTTGTATCCTGTACAATTTCGTAAGCATTTGTACCCTGAGCGGCAACCGTTAGGGTCAACGAGCAAAAGAAGCCACTAAAGAACCGTTTTATCCTGTTCATGAGCTGAAATATGCTCCCAATTTAACATTTTCGGGCTGTTTTTTCTTCGTTTTCAGCCTTTTCTCTTCGATTGCTGTAGTAAATAATTGACAAGATTGAGCACCGCCAATCCGGGAAAATACAGATATGCACCTACCGTAGCATAGGTCGTACCGGCGTGCATGAGGATATCGCTTAGGTCCGTTCCGGGTCTTTTGGCATAAATTTCTTTTTCGAGGTAAACCATCAGCGCGAGATAAAAAATCGCCAGCAGCAACTGCACAATAAAAGCCCGGTTAAAGCTTTGGGCAAAAAGGCGAAAAGAAAAGGGTCTTAACGCTTTTTTCCGCCATAGAAAATACAAGACGGGAAGTGCGAAAGAAAACCCGGTCAGCAGATGTGCAATGTCGTAGGTAGTGATCATAACCTGTGTAGTCTATGTTTACATATGGGCTATTTCTCCCTGTCGGCCACGTATTCAAGAATATCGCCGGGCTGCAAGCACATGCGCTTTCTCTTTTCGTTAATTTTCGTCGTCAATCCACCCTTCAATTTCAACTTCAAAAAAGCGTGTGAGCGAGGGATCGAGGGTAATCGGCTCTCCGCCATACGTCCGTTTTACCAGGGCTTCTGTTCCGTCACGGCCGCGGGTGAAAACGATACGGGCGGGAGTTTGGAGCTTTAGCTCAATTTCACGTTCGTGCTCCTTGATCTTTTTCATTTTGAGATAGGCAGGATCCCAGTTGCCAAGCGCCTGCTGGTTGCCAGTGAGGTACACTTCCTGCTCCGGATCGGGAACTATTACCCGTATTTTCACCGAATAGGTTTCTTCCGAAAGCGTTTCGCGTGCTGTCTGCTCCACCTCGAAATACCGCTCCAGCCCCCGTTTTAGCGCCGGCAGATAGCCGTACCAATGATCTTCTTCGGGAAAAGCGGCCGTCTCTGCGGTGATATGAGGCGGAAGCGCGTTCCTGTCCTGCAGCCTTGCATATACCTTTTCGCGTGCTTCGACCCAACCCGGCCAGGTTTCGCCTGCATGCGAAAGGTAGAAAAAACGATTGCCCTGTAAGGTATTAAAATTAAAGTTCAGCAATACCTGCGCCAGCTGTTCCTTATCGTAAGCCAGGTTGGGCGATAGGGCTAAGCAGGCATCAAAAAAACCGTGACTCAGCATAAAATCAAGCACAAAGGACGCGCTTAGTGAATGTCCTACGCCGATCTTAGCGCGGGTAGCACGGTAGTGGGTGCGGATGTAAGGTTCGAGCTCCTCCTGCACAAATTTTTTAAGGTTGGCCGAATTGCAACAATAACCGCCAAAAAAATTTTCTCTTTCGGTATGCAGGGGTTCGGGTAGGTAGTCGTGGTTACGGGCATAATCCGTGTCTTCGTAATAAGGAGAGGTGACACCCACTACTATGTAGCGCCGGCTCAGATCGATAAACGACAGCAGGGCATGTGCCAGATCGAAAAGGGCCCGGTTTTGTGCATCAAACACGTATATCACATCGTAATGAACAAGGGTATTTTCGTCGTAAAACGGTGGAGTATAAATTAAAATCGGACGCTGCTGCTGCAAATAAGCCGAAGTAATTTCAACCTGATCGACCCGGGCTATCTGCTGTGCAGAAAGCAAGGAGCCTGAAAAAAGGAAAATCACTATGAATGTCAGTTTCATCTTTTTAAGATTAAAGGAAAAAAATGCCTTCCGCAGCGCGTGAAATCCGACCCAACCCGACAAAATAAACGGTTTTACCACGCGCGCTCCGACTGTGCGGCACGTCATCCTGCTTCGTCACTTCGTACCTGCCTACTAAGCTTCTGCAGACCAATCAGTGAGGCAAGAGGATCCATTTCCTGACTACCTGAAAGTCTGCTCCCGAAAGATGCACCAGGTAATTACCTGCTTTCAGGTGACTGAGCTCCAGTGTGCGGATACCCTCACGACGCTCGCTGGCTACCACACGCCCCTGCATATCGGTTACTATCACCGCAGTGACCCTATAATCGCCCGATTCGATATGCACTGTTCCCTGCGAAGGATTGGGATAAATTTCCAGCGCTACGGCAGGGTAATCCGCTACCGACACAGGTATCGAACGTTCATACTGGCTGAAAAAACGCCATATTTCTTTGCTGGCGCTGAAATCCATACAGGTATTGCCGCTGGTAGGACGTGGAATTCCGCTTCCCGGCCAGGTGTGACCACCTCCGGTTACTTTAAAATGTTCTACGGTATGCCCGTTGGTACCACCCGAATACAGGTGTTGCTCGGCGGTAGCATTGTCGGAGGTATTCACGTTGGGAACCTGTGTCACTACCGGAGTAGCTGCACAATTGTTTTTATCGGCCCAAAACTCTACCACGTCCTGTATGCCTTTGGAAGAAGAGTTGCCCGCATAAGGATTGGTCGTATCGTCGGTACCGTGTATGTGAATCACGGGTATAGGCCGTACAGGATTACAGGAGTTATACATAGGTACAGACATAGAACCGGTTACCGAGCCGATGGCCGCAAAGCGGTCGGTTTGGCAGGCTAAGGCGTAAGCCATGAATCCGCCGTTAGACATGCCCACGCTATACACCCGCCTTTGGTTGATGGCATAGTGATCCGAAACAGTGTCTATCAGCGCTTCCAAAAAACTTATATCGTTGACCGTAGCGCCAAAAATCCCGAAGTTCCAGAACGGCTGACTGGTAACAGGGTCGAGACTTCCGTCGGGGTGCACGATGATAAAGCCTGCGGTATCGGCTATAGGTCTGAAATCGCCATAAATGGTCTGCTGTGCGGCGCTCGACGTGTAGCCGTGCAGGTTAATCAGCAAGGGCATGCCTTGCCCCATATACGAAGCCGGAATGTAAAGCGAATAGGTACGGGTAATACCGCCGTGTACGAAAGAGCCGTTCACCGTGGTTTGTGCAGCAGCTTGCGCAAAGGTAAAAAGGAAGACAAATGCGAGCAGTAGTTGAGGCATTCTGAGAAATTTGATACTAAAATTAACGTAAATTACATTTCGCCCGGCAGTCTTATACAGGCTTTTTTATTCGGATGACACTACGCATCGCAGGGCAATTATCTCGGAACGAGGACTATATTGAGTTCGCAACGTCAATCCAAAAACCTGTACCACTATGCATCGCGCTGCCTACCGGAAGGTGAAGAGAGAAATATTCCTTTTTGGCCCGTATTTTTCGAGAAATAAACCGCGAGGCGGTAAGAAAATTCATTTTACCTGACTGTACAGCAACTGCACCACGCCTGATTGAAAACGGTTAACCGCTTCCAATTTAAGATTTATGCGCGCCTGCAGGTCTTCAAAAAGAGGCTTACCGGCACCCAGCACAGTAGGATGCACCGAAATACGGTAACTGTCGATCAGGTTATGCCTGATAAAGGTTCGAATCAGGGTAGCCCCGCCATAAAGCCAAATATCTTTTCCATCCTGCTGCTTAATTTCGGCCACTTTTGTCGGCAGATCGGCGCTTATGAACGTGGCGTTTTCGTCGGAAGCAGCATGACGCGAGAATACGTATTTCTTTTTGGCATGTACGTTTTCCCAAAGTGATTTTTCGGCAGCAGTCGCCCCGGAACCGGGCTGAAAATTGCCCCAAAGTTCATAGCTTATCCGGCCGTAGAAAATGGTATCGATGCCTTCCAAAAAAGCATCCATGTTCATTTCTTCGTCAAAAATGCACCAGTCTATTTCCCCCTGAGGGCCTTCAATAAAGCCGTCGAGCGTGACGGCCAAATCTAAAATTATTTTCCGCATATAATATACTTCCGCTTATTCGCCTGTGCGTTGTAAAATAAAATTAAGCCATTCCTCCTCTTTCACCGCTTCGTCGATGTAAAAATCGGGAAGTATGCCCACATCGTCTATTTTGAGCTTATCGAAAGTGACATAGCGGGAAGTGGCATATACCAGCATGAGCTTATTGTCGGGAGAGTTAAGGGTGCTGATGTTGGCGACGTCAAGCGCACCGGCTGTCTGTCGGCCGAAGGTCTTTACTTTCCGGCTTTGCTTCAGGTCGAGAATAAACTGCTCGGCCGCACTGGCCGTATTTTCATTGATGATAAGCGCTACGTAACGGGGATTGGAATATACTGTGTCTTGTTGGATAACGGTCACATTGTGCGGGTATATCTTTTCAAATCCACCGGGATTATTGCGCAAGCGATCTACGAAATCGGTAAATAAGGCCCTCTCTTCTTCGGGCAGATTCGGAATTTCGAGCACATCGGCCCATTTTTGCGTATTGCGCTCGGAAGCATAAAATTCTATCTGATTACGGTGTATCGGATGGGTATAAATAAACGGAAGCAGCGCTGCGTAAGTTTTATCGGCACCGCCCCCATTGTTTCGAATGTCAATAATCAGGTTTTTTGTGCGCTGCAATTCTGCGCTCCATTTCAGGATCAGGTTTTCGATTTCTGTCTTCTGATCCAAGCCAAATGAAGGCAAGCGGATAAAAAGAGTTTCTTCGTTGACCTTTTCGACAAAAGGCGAAGTCGCAAAGCGGGTCTTGTAATACAGATCTTTTTCGGGACTCAACTGAACGTTCGGAAGCGCTTTTTCGAGTACAATATCGTCGAGCAGGAGAAATTTATTGTCGAGCAATTCTATCGCAGACAGCTTCTCAACGCTATGATCGCCCATGAGGTAAATACCTGTACGCAAGTCGTGACTCACGGATAGCTTGAGCTGACCGGGTTTCCAGCTTTCGTGGGCTGCCTCTAAGATATAGCCCGAAAACGCGTCCTTTTCGCGGGTAATCAGGATGGTATAGCCTCCTGTAGTCCAAATTCCCTCCAGGGCCTGGCCCGATTTTTCGGTAAGCGCCTGTCTTAATTGTTGAAGCTCTTTGGCCGATTTGGACTTAAAAACGGGCGGCGCAGCTTCTGTCGAAATCACATTTTGCTCCGGTTCAAGCGCTACGATACCAATATGAAATTTGCGGAAAAAAGAAAGCCATTCGCGAAGCGCCTCCACACATTCGGTACAATTAGCCGCTTCCGATACTTTACCCAAAATATAAGTATTGTGAAGCGCATAAGGCACTTTCCCTTTTTGTTCGAGCGTGTGGACGAAACCCGCGTCATTTTCTTCAAAAGTTTGCCTGAGCCATTCGTAGTAAGCCTTACAATCGCAGGATTGGGAAAATGCGTCAAGGGTGAAAAAGGAAAAAACGAACAGGCAGGCTGCTTTTATTCTGTAAATCCGGATAGCCTTATCGTAAAATAGCTTGCACATCGAAAGCGTTTAGGCGGTGGTGTATAAATTGCTCTTTTTCTGTTTTTCTATCCAGCTTTTCAAACCGAAGGAAAGTGGTCGCGACAACACTATTTTTCAGTTTGAAAATAGCCGTTTATTTCCTTAAAATTTTTTCCATGGCTCTTCCTTTAGCCAGCTCATCCACCAGCTTGTCCATATACCGAATTTTTTGCAGGAGCGGATCTTCGATCGCTTCGATGCGGTAGCCGCAGATTACACCGGTAATTTTCACCGCTTGAGGATGAAGCTGCGGTGCCTCTGCAAAAAAAGTGTGCAGATCGGTTTTACGGTCAATCTGTTGCTGCAAACTTTGCGCAGTATAACCGGTAAGCCAGCAAATTACGGTATCGACTTCGGCTTTGCTACGTCCCTTTTTTTCTACTTTTTGAATATACAGGGGGTACACCGTTGCAAAGGGCATGGAATAGATACGTGCTTTATTCTTGTCCATATTCAAGTCATCGGTTTGCAAATCTTGTTTTTAAGGTGTAGGTAATTTTTATACCACTATTCCCGACTGTTTATTCTTTACACGGCTCACATAGCCTTCAAAATAAAAAGGGATCTGATCTTCTTTACCATTTTCAAGCCTTGCTTTTACCTTTTGAAAAGCCAGGATCGAAACTTCAAATTCGGGCTGTCCGGTAACCAATATCGGTTGTTTGAGCTCGTCGTACCAAAAATATTTCCCGCCAAAATTCCGTCTTGCCACTTCAAACACGTAAGAACCGATTGTGCTGATTAAATTCTGCCGCTGTACCTCGTTCATCGCTTCGTAAAAACCGGATGCTTCTTCCAGGGCTTCGTCCACCACGGCAAGGCTCTTTACCGAATAATCAAGCCCTTTGAAGCGGTTTTCGCTACTGCGCAAGAAGAAGTCGGCCGATTTTATCATGTCTTTCGTAAAGTCATCTAAGTCTTCATCTGGTGTGGCACTTAGCTGATCATGTTGCTGCTCGTGATCTTTTTTCTTAAAGAAATCAAATAGTCCCATTTCGATTTTTTTGAATGATTCGTGCGGAGTACGTTTTTCTTTTCGCGATATAGAAGGTGTCAACTTTCCGAAAACAGGTATTTTCAAAGCAAAAAACTGTGGGAAAGCCTAACTATAAAGTTAAGAAAAATCGGATGAAGCGAAACTTCATCTTTCGAGCAACTTAATAAGCTAAGTGTATAAAATTGGAACGGAAGGAGCTTGCTTACTGTTTTACCAGTTTACAATGATGGAGCAGTTGTTCCTGATCGTACACCGACACAAAATAAATGCCCGCCGACAGGTGACTCAGGTCCATCTCTCCTTTTTCAAGCTTTTGGGTTAAAAGTAGCTTACCGGTCATATCGCTTACGACCACCTGTACCATTGTTTCCGTTTCGATATACAACCTATCACGCACCGGATTGGGATACATTTTCACCGGTTGAGAACGTGTTTGGTCGGCAATGGAAACGGGGGTTTCAGCTAATTTCACCACCCAAAAATCTTCTGCGCCCCGGTTAGCGCTTACGTCGCCGTCTGTCGAGTTAAATGTCATCCCGGCAAAAATATATTCTCCGGCAGCGGTTTCATAGATTGCGTTGGCTTTTTCAAAACCTGTACCTCCGTAACAGCTTTGCCATTCGATGCTGCCCATACTGTTCAGCTTTACTATCCATGCATCCGAATTGTAGCCGTGGTTGCCGCTTACGTCGCCATCGTTGGTGGAGCCCGCGAGTCCTGCTACGATATAGCCTCCGTCGGCGGTTTGCTGTATATCATACCCTTTGTCTGTTCCGTTGCCACCGAGGCATTTTTGCCACTGAAGGGTTCCGTTTGCCGCTAATTTCACGACCCAGTAATCCAGGTTTATTCCGTGGTTGCCGCTTACATCGCCATCGTCAGAACCCGTTTCACCTGTCAGGATATAGCCTCCGTCGGTCGTTTGCCGTATGGCATAGGCGGTTTCGTCTTTGGTGCCACCGAGGCATTTTTGCCAGTCGAGCGTGCCGCTGTCGTCGAGCTTTACGACCCATACATCTACATTCCCGTGGTTGCCGCTTACGTTACCGTCGTTCGAAAACGTGTGGCCTGTCAGGACATAACCTCCATCCGAAGCAAGGGTTACGGCATAAGCCACATCCCTGTCGCTACCGCCCAGGCTTTTTTCCCAAACCAACGTGCCTGTATTATCGATCTTCGCAATCCAAAAATCAGTAATTCCCTGAAAATCGGGCAAGGCCCCGGTAGAAGCCGAGCCAGCCAGTATATAATGGCTGTCGGCGCTTTCTATAAGGGAATTTGCGGTAAATCCGTTGGCATATTCTTTTTGCCAGGATAAGTTCCCCGAAGGATCGAGCTTCACCAGCCAGACACGCTGCGCAGTGCTGCTGGTGGTCACGTCTCCGTCGGCAGAGCTGGTCTGTCCTGCTATCAGATAGCCTCCGTCGGAGGTTTGAAGCACGGCATTGGCCACATCCGGCCCCGTGCCACCCAGGCTTTTTTCCCAAGCTATATCGCCTGTAGCGCTCAGCTTTACTACCCAATAATCGCTGGAATAATCCGAACCGTGATGATTGCTTACGTCTCCGTTGGTAGAATGGCTCGATCCAACCACTATAAACCCGCCGTCGGAAGTGGGTACAATGGCATTGGCATTGTCGTTTTTGGTACCGCCTAATGCTTTTTCCCACACGATAGAGGGGCTTTGCGCAAAGACATAATTTTGAAGGCTTAACACGAATACAATGAATGTAAACGCCGGTTTAAAATTTCTCATGAGCAATGGGATTTTAACTTTCGTGAGTCGTTCAACTTTCCGGTTACATACCATCTGTTGAAAGGATTTTTGGTTTTATGGTAGAAAATAAAAATTGCATTCGATCAACCCTAATTCTTAAACCGCAGGCACAAAGATCCGGAAACACACTTGCCGATAGATTTCTCGGACGAGCTTCACGTACTTATGACGTTTTTTGGCTTTGCAGCGGTTATTCGAAATACGGGCTTAGGTGATTTAACTTCTGCCCGATAATTATTCGGGAACTAATTTATTAATAAAGATGAAAATATCCAATTTAACATTATCGTAACACACGTCAATTGCGGCTAACAAGAGCAAAAATAAAAAGCCTTACCGCATATAAGAAAAAAATAATTTGGGACTAAGGAAGTCTGATCCTTTTCGTATCAAAAGTCTATAAAAGCGTGTCGAATCGTATCGCTTGCAATGTCATTCGCTGCGGTTCAAATTTTTCGGTAAGAATTTACACTTTTTTAATTCGGAAAAAACGAAATGCTTTTCGCAAACGGCAATAAGCCACTAACAAGCTATTTTCGCTACTGAACAAGGCAAAGGGTTCAACCAGCCGTGGCACATTTCCCCTGCATCAGCTTGCACAAGACAGCGAAAATAAGTCTTCACTTCTTTTTGATTCGTTTTAAAAATTAGTTCACAATTTGCAGAACTAAAAAAACTAACTTAGTTTTGCGTAGGGCAAGTCTCTCCTAAATCGCCCCATTCGAAGTATGATTTTAAGCGAAAAACAGAAGGAACTGATAGAGCAATTCGGGGTACTGAATGAAAAATACGGATTGCCACCTGCCGAATGCCGGGTGTGGGGACTGTTTTTGGTAGCCGACAAGGTAGAACTGACTTTTGACGAGATAAGGGAAGCGTTGCAATTAAGCAAAAGCGGAACCAGCAACGCGCTTCAGAAGCTTCAAATGACGCATCACATCGAATACATTACCAAATCAGGCGACAGAAAAAGGTATTTCCGGTGTAAGATGAACAACTGGATAACGCTGACAAAAGGCAATTTTGAAAAATTCGACGAGCTGAATATTCTTCTGAAAGAGATTTTAACACAGCGCCACACCAAGACGGTTACATTTAATCAGGACTTAAAAAAAGTAACCGAATTTCTCGATTTTATCTACGCAGAACTCAAGCTTGCCATTCAAAAATGGGAGAATAAATCGTGATTTTTTCCACCCAAAACGGTTTACTAAACACTGAACGCTACCATGAACGCTTTTTCTCACTTTCGTAAAATCGGTACTGTGCTCTGCGCCGTACTATGCCTGATCGCCTTCCGGAGCAAGGCGCAACACAGTGAAGATAAACCACATACATACTCAAGCCATGCGCATTCGCAGCAGGCCTTTTCGGATAAGGAAGCGGTCGCTAAAATGGCCCAAAAGTTTGAATCGGCCGAAAGAGACAGTATGCAGCAACCGGAAAAGGTGCTGCGGTATATGGGGCCTCTACACGGCAAAAAAATAATGGATATAGGCGCGGGAACAGGCTATTTTTCGGTAAAATTTGCCGGTGCAGGTGCCTCGGTGATTGCCGCCGACGTAAGCGAGGAATTTCAGGAATACCTGCAAGACAGAATCGCCCGTGAGGACCTCAAACATATAGCGCTCCGGAAAATCCCTTACGATAATCCTTTACTGAAAGAAGCTGAAGTAGATATTGTGTTTATGGCCAATACTTATCATCATATCGCCGACAGGGTAGATTATTTTTCGAAAGTAAAAAAGGGCTTGAAAGAAGGCGGTGAATTGGTGGTGGTCGATTTTTTCAAGGTTAGTTTCCCTGAAAAAATACAAGCCCCGCCTTTGGAGATGCGGATATCGGCCGATGAAGTGATAGCCGAGCTAAAAAAAGCGGGCTTTACGCATTTTGAGGTAGAGGTCAATCTATTGCCCTACCAGTATATTATTAAAGCGAAATAAACGGTATGGCTGAATTTTGGGAAGAAGCCTTTCGACAGAAAGCGGAAATGTGGGGCGGGCAGCCCGGTATTTCGAGCCTGCGCACGGCCCAATTGTTTGCCGAAAAAGGGTTTCAAAAAATATTGATTCCGGGCATCGGCTACGGCCGAAATGCACAAGTGTTTTTGGACAAAGGCATGGAAGTAACGGGCATCGAAATTTCGGCTACGGCAATTGAATTAGCGCGAAAACAGTATGGTGATTCGTTGAAAATTCACCACGGATCGGTAAGCGATATGCCTTTTGACAGCACACGTTACGAGGGTATTTACAGCCACGGTTTACTGCATTTGTTAGACGAAAAAGAAAGAAAAAAATTCATTGCCGATTGTTACGAACAACTGCACGAAAAAGGCATGATGGTCTTTACGAGCATTTGTAAAAAAGCGCCTACGTACGGACAGGGAAAGCCGCTCGGAAAGGATCGTTTTGAGCAGTTTGGGGGCGCGAAAGTATTCTTTTATGACGAAGATTCGCTACGGGAAGCGTTCTCCGGTTACAACCATGTGCACGTCGAGGAAGTGGAAGAAAATTTTCCTTTCTATCTGATTGTGTGTGAAAAAGGGTAAAAAGTTTCCCCGCATCGCGAAGCAGCCCCCTCGGTAAACGGTTCGCTTTTGTTATCCGCCCGCTTATTCGGCAGGAATTTTTGAGCTGTCCATATAAAAAATTTCCCAGGTGTGTCCGTCAAAATCTTCAAGGCTTCGCTGCTGCATAAAACCATAATCCTTCATTTCGTGAGGTTCGGTTCCACCTGCTTTTAGGCCGTTTTCCACTATTTTATTCACTTCGTCTAAACTCTCGACCGACAATGAAAAAAGCCCGGCCAGCTTCGTTTTTGTATCGGCAAGGGGCTTGGTAGCAAAGCTTGAAAACTTTTCGTGTGTCAAAAGCATTACAAAAATGGTGTCGCTCCAGACCATACATTTCCCTTGATCGTCTGAAAATTGGGGATTGTTGGTAAAGCCCAATGCGGTATAAAAATTGAGAGATGCCTGTAAGTCTTTTACGGCTAAGTTGATAAAAACCTGTCTTGCCATTTTAATTGATTTTTAGCGTAAGGTACGTAAATACGGCCAAAAAATCTCTCTATAAGCTGTATGCCGAAAATCTGTAAAAAAGAAAATTCAGGACAGCAACTCATGAGGTTTTTTCACAGTTTTGCATGTCAGAATTTTATTTAGAATTTAGCACGAAATTATCAAATGTTGGAGTCGGTTCTTTAATGGATTTCTTTGTCCTGACCGATTCCTTAGCACTTTTTTTAATTTTAATTGTTACAATCCTTTCTTACCTTCGAGCCAATAACCTTGCGAATAAATACTTCCTTGGGTTTTGTCTTTCAACACTTTTCTGAATATCTGAACAGATTTAGCATTTCCTACCAATGCAAAATTTGCGGTATTCCATTCGTCAGTGTTGAACAAAGGCAAATTGCTTATCCATTTTTCATCTCTGAATGAACTGTTCTTGGGGAATACGGTGTAATTTTCCAACTTCAAAAGTTTAGGAATAATTGCATTCATTTCATCTAATTCAAAATAAAATTGAAAGTGATGATTGTTCTTTTTCAACAAAGGCAATAAGGCGTAGGCGACACCAAATGAAGTTTCATCGCCAAAAAAGAATTGTTGCTTTATACTTGAGTCATATAGTTTTTTCCCTCTTGGCCGACTGATAAATAATTCGTCATGCGTCTTTAAGTTATCAATGAATTGGCTTCCAATTTCGTTTCCATGAATATGAAAAAGGATATCAAAAAGTCCAGTAGCCTTATCGTAATAAGCAATCGTATAATTTCTAAACGCCGTTTCGCTCACGCGCACAACGCTTGCGTAACCAATTTTAAAACTCCATTTTGAGATATCGCCTTGAAAACGTATTCGCTTTATGTGCGGACAGATATAATGTGTTTCGACCACTTTTACGTTCGGCCGCATTGTGCTTCCGAACAAATTACTAACCCATTTCGGTATGCTTGAAATCATTATTCACCTCCTTAAAATCATTGCAAAGAAACAATGACAGGTTAAGGCGAACAATGCCAATACAAAGTAAGTATTGGATTATTCGAGGTTTATTAATAATACGTATTTATTTTCAGGTATTAATGCGCTACGGTTTTGTGTCGAAATGTCAAAGCGGTCATTCCTGCAATTTTGGTAAACAGTCGTGAGAAATAAGGATAGTCGTCGTAGCCCAATTCCGTGGCAATTTCTTTTACCGATATATCGGAATGATATAGCAAGCGTTTGGCTTCTAAAATTAGGCGTTGCTGTATGTGGTACGAAACAGAATATCCTGTGACGTTTTTCACACATTCGTTTAAGTAAGGTGCGGAAATATTTAATTGACGGGCGTATCCCATCGGTCGTTTGACAGTAACAAAATTCCGTTCCAATAACTCTTTAAAAGCGTTGGTTACAATCTCAAACCGTGAAAATTTGTCAAAGGGCTTTGATTGAATTAAATATTGTGAAATAACAAGTCCGATTAAAGTATTACAACTTCCGTTTAGTAAATCGTAATATAGTTTTTCGTTTTTACGTTCAGATAATTTTAAGCAAAACGATACGGCTTCGGAAATAATCGAAAAGGTTTCCCGTTTTAATGCCAAAGGTTTTGCAGGTGTTATGTCTTCCAATAATTTCAGGTATTCGGAATTTATATTTTCATTCTTTATTGCCCAAATGCTTGCAGTTGCATTCTTGAACGACAGGGTTCTATGCACTTGATTTGGGTGAATGAAAATAACCGAGAACGGTTTTAGCGTATATTTTTGAAAGTCAATTTCAATAGTTATTGTACCTTTTTCTTGCAAAAAGAACAAATGATATTCGTCTCTGTGCGATTGTTTTATGTTGTCAAATCCCTCAATACGCTCGTATAAATGAAAATCTTTACTCGTTATTTTTCCTACAAAAATGCCGTTGCCAAAATTGGCTGTCATGGGATTTACGGGAATAGGTTTTGACTTTTTGGGCATTGTTCCTTTATTTTTTACACAAAGTCAAAGATAGTTATTTGTGGTATTTGATGGCCGGCGTTATGCCGCCAAGGGCCCGCAAGTAGATGTCTGCAAGGTGTCGCGTTAGGGTTGCCGATAAAGGTTTAGAGCTTGTGAGGGGTTTAGTTTAGTTTAGTTTAGCTTAGCTTATTTTCAATTCAACTGTTGGATTATCTACCCCGGAAAAAGTCATTTTTTATTCATTCTTTTTAACGCTTTCAAAAGCTGCACACTTTTTAAATTTCGTTTACTTCGTCAATGGCTATTCTTTCTTTTCTTCAATTTCTACTGGGTCAATTCTGAACCCGGTGGCATTTTGCCCGTCTGCACTACCGATAATAATTCCATAAAAAACAGTGCCTTTGATACTCACTGTTCTGCCTTCAAAAAACGTGTAATCAATCCCTTCGTCTGTGCTTTTTACGGGCACTTTCAAACTATCTGCCAGCCTAATCTCCCAGTCCCAGAACAGGTGATTGGCTCCTTTTCCAGCCTCATTCGGCGTATATTTTTGAAAAACACCACTTATAATCGCCTCCTGGTTTTTATTTTTCTCGAGGCAATCCCAGGTACTACACTCTATGTAAGCTACGTTTGTGTTGACAGAGGACTGGGCATTTTTAACAGTTTCTGCCTCATAACGCTTAATTCGCTCCGAATTTGAGGTCTTGTAAAAGTGCATGGTACCTCTATGATCTTCCACTATTAGACTGTCGTCGGTCAGCTTATTTATTTTCCAGAAGCCTCTTAATCGTTTACTTAACCCCCATTCATTTTCTACATAATCGGGTGGTCCGAAGATTAAGCTATCCTTTGTAAGCCGGTAGGGTTGGCCTAACTGTGGCCTTAGCGATAGGAAATCGCCTTGTTCCAACAGCGGGAAGATAGAATCTTGCGTCAAAGAAAATCCCGGATGCCACTGGTCGCCCATAAGTACCCAGTTACCCCTTAACATCTCTCTCTTTTTAGCGATGTCGCCACTACAGCTTGTAAAGCTAATTAACGTAAAAGCCAATAAAAGCAGACTGAGCTTTCGATTAATTGCATTCATTTGTTTTATTGTTTTAAGTAGGGTTGCTATAGGGGTAGGAAACTGGAGGCAGGACTTTCGAAATGCCCGAGAATTAATCATTATTTAGCACCGAAAAGTTTCTGCCACCACTTTTTCTCCGCTTTTGGCAAGGGTCTGTCGGGCGGCGTTATTTTCAAGTAGGCTTCCCAGTATGTGTTTAATTGCTCATCTCCAACAAATTGCAAATCGGGATCTAATTGGAAATTAACGATACCCTCCTGCTCATACCATTCTTTATAGCATCTGTCTAAAAAATCGGCTGCTTGTGCGGTGACCATGCTTCTGTAAAGCCCAATGTCGATGTTATTCTTTTCTTTATACCACTCCAAACCTTCTTCGGTTAACAGGTTTTTCTCTTTTAACCATTTCAACACAAAATAAATAGGCCGTGTAGCTGATTTTTTAGTTACCGTTATTCCATCGTAATACCATTTTGCTTTATCCCATACTTCGTTTTTTGTATATTCTTTTTCAAACAGGGTTTTAAAATAATCCTCTTGTGTGAGGGAAGATCCCGTTTTTCTTTTTTTCTCGGCAATAATTTCTCCGGCCCTGTTTATATAGTATTTTTCCTTACCCGCAACAGCCATTGTTAATTCTCGTTCAACCAATTGGGATAAGTCTCCGTTATAGGTGCCAAAATGGTCGATATAATCAAATTCGGGCGCTTTAATTATAGTACCTGTCAGGTCGATGAGCCCCCACTTCCTTTTTTCGGAAAAGGTGGCAATTCCTTTGTTATGCGCGCGCGCCTGATCAAATTTGGGAGGGATTACGTATTCCCCTTTTGAATTGATATAACCGTATTTACCGTCCTTTTTAACGGCACATAATCCTTCATGAAAGCCCCATGCGTCGTCGAACAATTCCTGAATAGCTAATTGTCCTTCGGTAGTAATAAATCCATACTGGGTGCCTATTTTCACCACTGCCAGTCCTTCCTTAAAGCCACCATTCACGGTATCCACAACAGTGCATTTTATGGTTTTCAAACGCTTGCCGTTTTTATCAATAAAATATTTTTTGTTATTCTTCTTTACAATGGCAAATCCATTTTTGAAGGGGTAAGTCGAGTCGTATTCAAATGGAATTACGACTTCACCTTTTTTGTCGATGTAGCCCCATTTTTCTCCAAGCGCCACATCGGCAAGGCCCTCGCTAAAACCAGATGAATAACTCTGATCGTAGTTAGGCGGTATAACCGTCGTTCCGCGCTTATCGATAAAGCCCCATTTCCAGGAGGGTTGAAACAGCACCATTGCCAAACCCTCACTAAATCGCTTTCCTGCACCCACAAAAGTCGGGGGAATTATTTCGTTGCCTTTGGCGTCTATGTAGCCCGACAGCGAAATACCTGTAACGCTTTCTTTACCTCGCATTACTGTTCCCTGTACACCTACACAGCACATCCCTTCCGAAAATTCCTCTGCAAAAGCATATTTCGGCTTTACGATACACTCTCCGTCAGCGTTAATGAATCCGTATAGCTTATTTTCTTCGATTGGATAAAGCATCTTGTTTTCTGTTTCAGGTAAGGGTTAGGATATTTTAGGCGGTTTGTCGGAAGGCACAACTACGAAGCGGCACCACAAGCAAGTCCGGGTTATACGCCGTGTTCCCTGTGTTCATTTTCGCTGTGCATTTCGGTCGATTTTTTTGATTCTAATTATCCAATCACTCAGAATAAATAAAATGGCAATTGCGGTAAGGAGCACAGTAGGTTCCGTCAAAATATGGTCCATAGTCCAGGAGAATGTCCGGTGCGTAAAGGTCCAATAACTCGGTGCAATCAAAATAAGGTCGGCCAAAATAATCCCTATTACACTTTTTCTTTTGGCAAATGCACGCAGTGAAATTGATATAATTAAGCCCAAAAAAACAACAAACAGTGATACGGGCATTTTTTTGATCATAATCCACATCAAATCAACACCTGCCAGAAAAAGGATCGAGGCGTATAGGAAAATAAGTCGAATCGGCCGTTGACCGATTCGCTTTTTTTCTTTTAAAACTTCAATTTCGGTTGTCATATTTCAATTTTTCCGTATTCAATGTTAAACACTTTATCTAACTGTTTGTCATTGATAGCCTTAGGCATTGTTTTCATCAGCGTATTTCTCAGCCAAACCGCCATGCTGTTTTCAAGGTGTGCAAGCTTTCCAATTCTCCAGCTTGTATTTACGATAAAATGTGCTTTTTTGATTCTGAGTTTCTCATATTGGGCAACTATTTCTTCGACAGATTTGCCTTGTTTAAATAATTGCCCGATGACGTACGCATCTTCAATCGCCTGACAGGCCCCTTGCCCCATATTAGGCGTGGTAGCGTGAGCTGCATCACCTATTACACAAGCTTTTCCATTGTGCCATTGATGAATGGGCTGCAAGTCTGTAATGTCGCTGAAAATAATTTTGTCTTTGGGTGTTTCGGAAATAAGCTGACACACTTCGGGATGAAATTCGCTAAACAAGGTGGCAATGTCTGAATTCTCCTTCATCAATGTGGCATTGATCACCGCATACCAATATACTTCTGTGTCGCTTATTTTTACAAAACCAACACGTTTTCCTTTTCCCCATACCTCAAATGCTTCGTGATTGTATTTTGAATTCCAATCCAGTTCGCTTACGCCCCGCCAGCATTTTTGGTGTGTGTCTCTTATATTACCTGTGCCAAGCAACTGATTTCTCACGGTTGATTTTATTCCGTCGGCGCCAATTAGGACTTCACAATTTACAGTAGTACCCTCTTCAAAAGTCAGTTTAAAACCCTCGTCTTTTTCAATTTTCGAAAGTCGTTTTGCTAATTGTATGTGTTCAACACCGATTTCGTCGGCTAATATTTTTTGCAAGCGGGCACGGTGAATTGCAACGTTATAAACGCCGTATTTTTTTTCAAACTTTTCAAGTTTGGTGTCAGAAATTGTGTGGAGCTGAGTATCTGTAATTTTTATGTTGGAAATTTTATGGCCTGCATTTTCAATTTTATGACGAACACCAAGCTTTTCATAAATCTGCATGGCATTGTTTGCGATTAAAATTCCTGCTCCAAGGGGCTTTATTTCGGTCGCGCTTTCATAAATAACCACTTCCTGTCCGCTTTGTTTTAGCGCTAATGCGGTGGTCAAACCGCCGATTCCGGCACCTATAATTACTATTTTCATTATTTTCGGTTATCTATCTGATGTGTTGTTTTTGGCTAAATAATTCACGATTAGACACTTTTCGGCGGGCCTTTTTTAGCGCTAAGGCATCCATTATTCTTCTGAAAATTCATCGGCATAATCGTAATTTACATCAACGCTTCTATTTCCATTTGCATCTTTTAATCCGAATTTTCTGTTATTATAGACATGTATAATTACAGAAACCCAAATTTACAGCTAAGTTCGTTACAGAATTTAAAAACTATCCTCTGTTTCTTTAAGTTGAAGCCTTTTTTGACCGCATTTCGAAACCGAAGTTGTTTCTATATGCGTATTCCGGTATTTCTTATGCCCATTTCCCAATCGCTAACCGGGCAAAGCGCTGGAAAACAGCAACAAAACCGGATTTAACGGGTTTCCTGAAGGTCCTGTAGAAGGCGTTGATATCTTCACTCTTGCCGGCATACTTTTTGCATGGCTGCTGGATAATTACATACATTTGAGCGTTGAATAATTCCTGTTTACTGTGAGAAATATCATTTTATTCCTTCTTGTATTCGCGCTCAGCAATTGTGCAAATTCCTCGAAAGAAGCAAATTCAAATGAATTTATTAAAGAAGGTGTGACAGACAGCCTTCCAAAAGCGAAGCACATTTGTAATTGCTTTTTCGGAAATGAAGAAGCATACGATTTTATTTTCCCTGAGGATTGTGCACCTAAAGACTCCCTTTTCATCTTCATTCCGGATACGACTTCTTTTCATGAAGAAGGTTTTAAATACAAGATGTTTAGCTTGTATAATGACATTATAGCGGTGTTAACGGAACAAAAGTTTTCAGGCAAAACGTTAGCCTATTACGATAAAGACCAAAAGCACCCGGCATTAGAATTGAATTTGCTGAATGGTGAAATGAACGGAGCAATGAAAGCCTGGTCTTTTGAAGGGAAAACGATTATAGAACGCTATTTTAAAAACGGTTCATTAGTATCCAGTAAAAAGGATATTGGAAATATCAACTGGTCCTACAATAAAGAAAGCAATGCGCTTAAAATCGACCCGTCTTATTTGCAGAACGATAAAATATCCCTATTCTATTCGGCCGATATGAATCATCAGCAAATGATAGATTGGGATATGAAACCCGAAGAAATGTTTCCCCACACTAAACCTCTAAAAGTAAACGGTCAATTATTCTCGGGGAGTCTGTTATACTATGGTTATCATGAAGGCTTCGAACCTTCTCCTGAAGTGAAGCTTAGCTTTATAAACGGGCTCTTGGATGGAAAAACGACCGTTTATGGGGACTATGTGTATGTGGAAAATTCGGATTATCCCGAGTATTACAATGAATGGGTCGTTAAAGAAGAAATATACTATTCGAAAGGGCTCAGGCTTTCTGTGCCCGATCCTTCAGACAGCTACTTTTTGTATAAGGCAGAAACGTTTATGACCATCGACCACGAAACAGTGTATAATGAATTTGAGCTTTCTTTCCAATTGGATGGCAATACCGTTCAGGAAGCCGGAAGATTGGGGTTAACGGAAGGTATCCCTTCTCAATATTATATTACAGGTGGAGAAAAAAGAAAGGACACGCTTGAATTAGAAATGGTCGTTGTGCTTGATGCAAGAATGAGTACCGTCGAAGATGCGCTGGCGAATGGCAAAAGATATACCGCCAGGTTTTTGATGAGCGGGAATTCGTTAAAATATATCGGTGATAATAAAGGTTGCGCGCATTGCCCTCCCGGCTTGATTTTGAAGAAATACGACCCCGACGAAACTAACTTCATTCATTTTCTTAAACCCTACTGAGGATCTCATGTTCGATAATTTATCAAAATTGCTAGTATTATTCCTGATTATATGCCATTTAACAAGCTGTAGCAGCAACCCTTCGGGCATTTCAAAACAGGAACTTTCAGTGGGTGAGGAAATGCTCAACGCTACACCGAGTAAACCTGAAAATTTAAACACCGTCACCTGCTTAGATTGCAGAATTGAGATTGAAGATCCTCACATGACTGCATTCTTCAAAAAGCTCAAACCCATCGAAATTGACATTCGTTCAATTTATGAGGGAGAAGGAGAAAAGTATTATGGCTTCAAGTATGATTTAGGAAAAAATCATCAGGCAGTTGTTTTTGGTCGTGATTTCTACGAAGGTGGAATTGATTTCTATCTCATCGTGTGGGACAATAGAAAAAGGCAGTTTATCTCTGAACCTCAAATGCTTGCTGGTGTGCGAGCGGATGGTGGCCGATTTGAGTATATAGAAAGCACCATTACAGACCTGAATGGGGATGCGATTCCGGATTTAGTCACGAATAATTATATTGTGTACAAAGACGTTGACCCCTCTGAATTAAAAAATGATTATTTAGAGGTTTATACGTTCGAGGACGGTGGTTTTAAAGAAACCCGAGGAACAGCAGAGCAATTAAAACGCTATAAAACAAAGTCTTTTTCACTACCCGAAAGAATAGCTAAAGACGAAATTGAAGACCTTCCAATTGACGAATTAGAGGAGCTTTGCAGTGATGATAGTTATGATCAAATCGAGTGTTTAGTACAGGTATATGATGAGCTGGAGCGTAGATTGCTATTCAAACAAGCACAGCAGCTTCAAACCGAAAATAAAAAAAGCCACAAGGATATTCAGGATAAATGGCTGGATTACAAGGAAAAAGAATTCAAATTCATAGAACGGATATTTGATCAGGACGGCACCATGTATCCTAAGCTGAAAGTAAAATACAAAACGCAAATTGTCAGAAACAGGATTCTCGAAGTAGAGACACAAGACGATAGTAAAGAAATGGGCGCGCTCAAGGGCCAGTTGGCTGATGCTAAAACCGACTATCACACAAGCTATACCAATGTGATGGAACGATTCAAGGTGTTGGAGTATTTTGAATCACACTTTTTATCGGCGCATAGCGCCTGGTTGGAATATGAAAAACAGGCCATTCTGCCGCTTAACGGGGAAACGGAAAGCGCCGCATTAAATCGTCACCTCGTACTGCTAAACAACCGCGCGGAATACCTCACCACGCTGAGCGACTATTTGAGCACTATGGAATAAGCCGGTAATGGGTAGTGTGGACAGGCGTAAACCGAAAGCCTAATCGAATTAAAATCAATTGGTTACTGTTTTGAAAAATGATAAAAACAGATAGAGGCGTTATTTCTGATTACATGTAACTTATCAAGTTGCAAGGGTACCCCACCTGTTACCCCTGGAGAAGATGAAAAGTTCAGCTTCATTCTTCCGATAAACGGATAGATTCTATCGTAATAAAGCAAGGGACACTGACAGTAAGGGGTTGATTTTCCAAAGAAGGTTCTGATAAAGTCGTGTTCTCGGTAATAATTCCCGTAACCACTACTTTTTTTCCTTCAAATTTCTGCACTTCCTCTGTGGAACGAATGGCTTCTTTATAATAGGGAGGTAGCAAATTCACCTCTAAAGTGTCATTTACGACTATTTTATAATGCCCATAATGCTTCCCTTCTCCTTTTTTTGTGAGGCTACTTTTTGTATATACGCCTGTCAGGGTCACTTTTTCATCGTGAATATAATTTCCGGTTTCTTTTCCTGTGGTATCAATGAACCCGTGCTTACCGTTTTTGTGGTAGAAATATAATTCCTGCCCGAAAGTAAATTGCACAATAAAAATCAGTGCGATTATCGTGGATAGCTTTTTCATCTTATTTCTTTTCCTTTTTTGTCGATGTGAAGTATTCTTTCATTCCGTTTTACAATGGAAAATCCCCGAAGCAGCACCCAAGAAAAACGAGTGTTAGTAGCGGGTAAAATTCTATGGTAGCTGCATAAAACTTGCGCCAATGATTTTCAATGTGCCGTCAACACGTTTCCAAACTCTAAAATATCGAAATTTCCCTTCTAAGGGCGCTCCGCTTATTTTTCCTTTCGCGGTCATTGTCACGATTGAAAGTGCGGTGTCGCCCGTTATTTTAATGTCGTCAATTTCTGTTGAAGCGTCTTCAATACTCATTGTTTTCGCTTTATGCGCATCCAGGTCCATTTCTTTGGTTATGATTTGTCCTGTCGGTGCAACTGCGACTAAATCATCATACAATAATTGGTCCAGTACGGTCACATTACTTACAAGTTGAGCCGAAAAAAGTTTGTTTTCCGCTTCAATAACGTCTTCTCTGTTAATTTTTGTATCCATATTTCAATGTCTTTCTTGGTTAGTCGTGGCAAGAGGCTGAGCTATAACAAACTGATAATTAAAAAAGTGTCGGATTTAGAAGCATTAAATAGTCAACCCGGCACAAAGGCTGACACGGGGCAGAACGCTCAATTAACCGGTAACTCCGCTTTTTTGACAAACACCTATTATGCCTTGGTGCTTCTTTATTTGTGGTCAATAGTTGCATAGATTTTTCCTTTCCAATACATCGGTTTGTCGGGATTTTCTGTAGGGTCAAAAACGAAGTCAAAATTAGCTTTTAAAATTCCTCTTTCCCATAAATTCTTGTCTATTTCAATTTGTCCGCCCTTGCAATAATATATTTTTGTTCCTGTTGAAGCAGCACTATTCAGCTCAATAGTAGGAATGCACTTATCGTGAATAATTGTCAAAATCAAACGGCTGTGTGTCGCTATGTTAGTATGGGTAAAGCAGATTGTGGTGTCTGTGTTTTTTTGGTAAACAGTTACAAAATTTGCGCTCGCAAATTCATAGGTCGAAGCTTCAGATTGAATCGAATAAAATTGATGCGTGGTATCCACCCGCTTATAAAATGCGGGTAAAGAGTCTTCGTAGATTTTACCATTTCCATCTTTCATTGCGTCAACCTCCGGCGGACATAGTCCATCACAACTTAACTGTCCGAAGTCATTTTTATATATCCCTTCCGGGTAGTTCCAGTTTTTTGTGAATGAGAAGTCGCCCGTCAAATTTTCTGACCAACGTATTTCAATCGCTCCCGATTTACCTTTTTCGCTTTTATCAAAAGTTAATCGGCATGAAATCAGCCCCATTGTAAGAAAAAGACAGGCAATAATTTTCATCGTTTTCATTCGATTGTGTCGTTTTTAGCATGGGGCATAAGGGTTGGGGGCGTTCGGGTGAGGTCTTTCACCACTACCTCTCATACGAATCCGAACAGTTCATATTTACGAAAAACTGTCAACCAAAGCACTTCACACCTGCTTGTACCAAGCCGCTGTTACATACTGGCATTCTCTTGTCAAGCGTCTTGGTATTTTAGTTCTTCGCTGATTATTATCATTAATCTTTGAAGTTCGATGTTCATTTTAATGTCTCGCTCAAATTTGCGTCTAAGTATACCTCTACATGCCTGTGGACTAAGGTAAAATTTTTCAGGCACTTCATCAGTTTGAACTATGTCAGATAGATTCCCTTCAATCGGATTGTTAGGTATAGACGAAGCATTCAAATATTTCCCACCACTTAAATCGTACACTCTATCAAGTAGAAATAGCTTAGTGTCTAAATTGTTTTTATGCTCTCTAATACTCTTCATCCATTCAATATTTTTTTTCTGTCCGGCAGTAAAATAGTTGGCAATTTGCTGACCAATCCATTTCACAACAGGTACTGCCCATGAATTACCAACGGCTTGATACCTTTTAGTGTCGCTATTGCCATTTACAAGTGTATAGTTGTCAGGAAACCCCATAAGACGTTCACATTCTAATGGCGTGAACCTTCTTATTCTATCATTTTGTGCAACATACAATGAACCATTATAGGCGGCTGCATTTCCATTCCATTTAGTACCATATGCGGAATAGAGACAGTCTGTATATTTTCTAAAGAACTCAAATTTCGAATCGTTTTTAAAAATCACCTGTTCTTCGTTATCTGATAAATCAATTTCATCATCAAAAAGAGACGGTGAGCCATTTCTCTTTTTCAATGAATTGCTTTTAAAAAGAAGCTCAATATTCTTGGTGTCAAACTCGAATAACAATTGATCAGGTCTAAATTCTTTACCACCAGCTAATACATAAAGTCTTCTACGTTGCTGTGGCAGTCCGAAGTATTTGGCATCTATCACACGCCAAGCAACATTTCTATTCTTGCCAAAGACGAAACCCGATTTAGTCCATTTTCGAATTTTTAATTCTTCGTCATAACCTGCTAATCCTGAAATGAAATTGCCAAATGCATTTGTTTTGTCATTAAGCACTCCTTCAACATTTTCCCAAAGTACAATAGCAGGTTTCTTATTTTCGATTTCTCTAATTTTGTCAATAGCGTTAGCAATCTCTATGAAAGTCATTGTGAGTTGCCCACGTTCATCAGAAAGTCCGTTTTTCCAACCTGCCAATGAGAATGCCTGACATGGTGTGCCACCGCAAAAAACTTCAGGGGCAGGGTGTTTTTTGTCTAAAATTAAATTTGGCAGATTAGTCATGTTACCAACATTGGGTATGTGTGGGTAATGAAAATCTAAAACCTTGCTCGGAAATTCAGCGATTTCAGAACTCCATACCTGCTTTAATCCAAAAGGATTGAACGCTAATTGTGCCGCTTCAATTCCTGAACACACACTCCCAAATGTTATTTCTTCATTCATCAATTCAATTTTGTCTCAAAGGTACGAATGCTAATCATAGTATGCGTGTTTATTTTTGACTTATTTCGATTAACTCATTTAAACTATCTCTCCATTTCTGAATATCGTACCAACCACAGCCAACGCAGCCCCTTTCTGCTTCTTTACCAATGCGAGGAATCTCGTTGGGCCAATTTTCATCACCTGAATAGAAAAACTTAAGTCCGTATATTATACCACGTTTACCTGTTTGAAAGCATTTTCTGCATACTTCTCTTTTTTGTTGGTTTCGTTGGTTATCCAATAGTTGAAACTTTTCCTTTATTTCAAGATCAGACATTTCTTCGGGATTCTCTGCACGTGTTTCTTCGTCCCAACGAATTTCCGGGAATTTATGGTCGGGGATTAAACCATGTTTGTTTGCAGAGCTTAATTCATATGCATTAACAGCTTCCATAACGGAAATTGCTTTTGCTTTAAATAGAGCAGACATTACTTCATATCCTGTTACACCACCCTTAGGAATAGGCACCAATAAAACATGAGTATCTTTTTCATATTTCCCTTTTACCTGTCTCCTTGTATCCGTTGCAAGGGTATAACCAAACTCTTTAATATCTTGAATTCTTCTCGCCCAATTTCTATTTGCCGGCAAGTCATATTGAACACTTTTCCAATTAAGGTCAAGAAGTTTATCAAAAAAGCCTTTAGTCGTTTCTTTACCGCCTAAATCTTCCGACCATCTTTTAGTCTCCGTTTGGACGAATTCATCAATTGCCTGCTTTGCAAAGAGAGGATAAATGTCGTTAAGATAGTCAACCAATTCTTCAGGAGTTTCAATAAAAAGTCCTGTTCGCCTGTAGAAGTAAGGAATTGAACCTTTCCAAGAAAAGCCGTCTGTCTGAACTATAGTAACGTCTATGTATTTTTCAGAAGCTTTTGAGTGTTCTCTAAAACCTTCAACAATAATGTATTTGTTGTCTAAAAGTTCTGTAAATGCTTCAACTGTTATTTCCATTTGCTAATTCTTTTAAAAGGTCTTCAATTTTGACTTCTAAAGCGTTAGCAATTTTTTGCATATTCAATAATGTTATATTTTTTTCAGCTCGTTCAATCATACCAATGTAAGTCCTGTGAAGGTCGGCACGGTATGCCAATTCTTCTTGAGATATATTGAGTAAACGTCTGCGTCGCCTTACGTTTTCTCCAAAAATATTTAGTATGTCGTGCGGTAAAGTCATTTGCTAACTAAAATTAGCATAAAGCTAATTTTAGTATTCAAACCAAACCACAGACTATAATTAGCATTTCGAAAGGTTTCGGTTTTGATATTGTGAATTAATTTTCGATTGAACGTCTGTCTTACACTTGTATGTAGCGTTGCATTCGGGCGGGTTTAGCCACACTGATTTTCAGTTTGGCGCACAATCCCGATAAGGACCGATACAATTTATCATTAAAGTTTATTAAAAGCAATACAGCTTCATCGCAAAAGCTTTCGTAATTGGTCGAGAGATTGTTTCGGGATCAGTCCGCCTGACCTGTCTGCCGACAGGCAGAGCGAAAAATACTTGTCAGCGATTCCTTGTTTTCTTTGCCGTTATACTGCTTCAAATTCTTTCGGATATTTTACAATTCCGCTGCTATTTTTAAGTCCGTCTGTTACTAATTCAAGGGCCATAAATACGTTTTTCGGAACATCATAAGGTGATCTAATATTCCACTTTTCGGCTGGCACAAAGCCAAATTTTGGATAATACTGTTCGTGTCCTAACACAATAACCGATTTATATTGCAACTCTTTTGCTTTATCAAGCCCACGTTTGATTAGTTGTCTGCCCACTCCTTTATTTTGAAATCCTGGTATAACCGCCATGGGTGCCAATGCTAAACTTTCGGTTAGATTTTGGTCGTCATTTATGATTTCGATTTTTGTAAACAAAATGTGTCCCACAATTTCGTTATCAAATGTCGCAACTAATGAAAGTTCAGGAATAAATGCGTTACTATTTCGCAAAAGGTCAACAAGGTTCGCTTCGTTGTCTTGTCCGAAAGCAAGTCTATTCACTTCAAAAACCGTGTTGAAGTCGTCCTTATTTTCTTGCCTGATTTGTATTTCCATTTTTTAGTCGCTTGTCGTTCTACAATGCCTTATAACGTTATGGGGCATGGCGATAGTGCAGATTTAGCTACGCTGATTTTCAGTTTGGGGCACAATCCCGATAGCTATCGGGATTGCACTGCCGGTTCCGAACTTGTTTCGGCATCAGTCCGCCTAACCTGTTGGCCGACAGACAGGGCGTAAAAGCCGTGTTAGCGGCTGGTTTTTTCACGCTTATTGTTTAATCACCTTGCCTGTTTTAAGTATCCCATTCGTGTTTCTTAATTCATAAAGGTAAATCCCGTTTGCAAGTTGCTCCGTGCTTATTGTCGTGGAGTTTGTAAATGTCTGTTGTAATACTTGCTGTCCCAGAAAGTTGTAAAGTAGCGCAGTTATCGGCTCATTCTCCACAATCACAAATGTAAGTTGAGTAGAAAAGGGATTTGGAAATATTTTGGCTACAGATGAACTGTTTAAGCTAACTCCTGTGGAGGTAGTGTCGCTACTTAGTTTAGCATAGAAAACATCATAACTACCATTGTTAGTGACTGTTATATTACCGAAGGTATTGGAATGACTACTGAGGTAACCAGTAGTGAATACATCACCTGTCGAGTTAACGGAAATTGCCATACCAATATCGCGGTCTTGTCCTCCAATACCTGTCGCCCAAAGCGCATTTCCATTACTATCATACTTTGCTATAAATACATCCTCGTAGCCCACATTGGCGTTTAAAACCGGAATATTCCCAAAATTCAGAAAGGAACTTTTAAAATCACCAGTCAGAAAAACATTACCTTGTAAATCGGAAGTAATTCCTCTAGCATAATCGTAACCTGTTCCTCCTGGGCTTCTTCCCCATAAAGGATTACCATTATCGCTATCATACTTGGCAATAAAGATTGAATTGGTCCCTGTATTGCCCAAAGTATCACCCATAATTATGGAACTTTCAAAAGACCCCGTTATGTAAACCCCGCCTGCACTGGCAGTAATGCCGTTACTGTAATTATAACTGCCACTTGGCAAACCGATGGCACTTTTAGCCCAAATAAAATTACCATAGGAATCATATTTAGCTGTGTAAATACCAGTGTTGCTATTTGCGGTTAAAGTATCGTTACCAAAGATTGCACTATCTTGAAAATAGCCTGTTATATAGATATTATTAGTTGCGTCTGTACAAATAGCAATTCCATCTTCAATTTCCGCTCCACCTTCGTTTTTTGCCCAAAGTAGATTCCCATCTGTATCATATTTTGCAATAAAAACATCATAACCTCCCCGATTGACTAATGTAGTACTGCCGAACGAAATGTTAGTTGAATAGCCAAAACCGCCCGTAATGTACACACTGTTGTCAGTGTCCACGCAAATGCCATAGCTCATTGCATGACCACTTGCCTTCTTCGCCCAAAGTGGGTTGCCGTTAGCGTCATATTTTGCTACAAAAATATTTCGGGTAAACCCCGTAGTATCGTCATGGTTTAAAATAGTTGTTCCAAAAGTAATGGTCGGACTTTGAAAATATCCCGTTATGTAAACATTTCCATTCGCATCTGCGCAAATATCATACGCCCAATCGTTTCTTGTCCCACCTACACTTTTTGCCCAAATCACATTTCCGTTCGGGTCACATTTAACTATGAAAATATCCAAGCTACTAGTTGCTGTGTTGCTCAAGATGTTGTTTCCAAAAGTTACCAAGGAACCCTGAAAAGTTCCCGTAAAGTAAACATAGCCATTCGCATCTGTGCAAATGGCATTTCCATATTCATTACTTATTCCGCCTGCATTTTTTGCCCATGCCCAATCATAGAATTGAGCATAAGTTTCTACAACCGAAAAAGTCAAAAAAATTAAAATAAAAGTTGTTCTCATGGTCAACAAATTTAGTCTTAAACAAATTACTATCTGTGTTACACTTGTGACTAACATTATGGGGCTTGGTTACGGTGGCGGAAATGGAAGGACAAAAGTTCAGTTTTGCACCACAGCAGCATAAGTTCATTATGCTATTTACTAAATTACAAAAAAAGAAATATAAATGGCTTATTCGGTAATAGAATTACTGGCGTTGAATTTTGCACTTAACCCGCTATTTAGCTTCGATGAGCTCAGTTTCCTTCGGAGCTGCCTTCGGCGGCCGTTCGGTTTGCAAAACCCTTGTTATATGGCGTTTTTGTTTTTTAGTACGATTGTCCTAAATCCGACAAAATTCTCCACCAATCTGCTTTACCTTGATTTTTTCCGAGACGAACAATGATTAGGTTTTTTCCGGGATGAACATAAATATATTGCCCTAAAATTCCTTGAGCCATAAAGTCACCTGTTTTAGTAGGCAACCACCATTGATACTGATAAAACCAAGCGCTTCCATTGGTTGTCTCAATTTTCGTTGATTGTTTTACCCAATCTTCTGAAACAATTTGCTTCCCATTCCACTTTCCTTTGTTTAGGTATAGTCTTCCAATTTTTGCGTAATCTCTTGCTCGTGCGTTTACACAACAAAAAGTTTTTTCTAAGCCCTCTTTTTTTCTGTCTAAACTCCAAGAAGCGTCAAATTCCATTTCTAAAGGTTTCCAAATTTTTTCTTCAAGATATTCAGTAACTGTTTTGTTTTTCAGAGCTCTTTCTAAAACTAAACCTAAAAGTTGAGAATTTCCGCTAACATATTCAAATTGTTTCCCGGGTTCAGTTTTCAGTTTCATTTTATTGATTGCTTTGCGCAAATTCGTACCGTAGTAGAAAGTTGCGGCATCTCCAAAAGGATTAAAATAACTTTCATTAAAATCTAATCCCGAAGTCATTTGTAAGATATGTTCAATGGTAACTTTGTCAAAACCGTTTTCTTTGAGTTCGGGAATATAATTCGTTATTGGTTCTTCTACAGACTGAATAAGTTTATCGTCAATCGCACAACCAATCAAAATCGAAGTGATAGATTTTGCCATAGAAAATGAAGGAACGATTGATGTTTCGTTATGCTTACCCCAATATTTTTCATATTGAATAGTATCATTTTGTATAATCAAAAATGCAACGGTTTTGTTGTCTTCTAAATATTTTTCAAATGGCACATTTTTGCCTTTTATGTCAATTCCTTTCGGAACTCTTCCTATTTCGGCAGTTGGGAATATGAATTTGGTTGTTCCGTTTTCGATATTTCTTGCAGGAAATTTTTTATGGTCGTTGATGTCTGCAAAGTTGTAAACTACAAATCGAGTTACTTTACAAGAGTTTAAAGTTGTAAGAACAACAATTGCTGAAAATATAAAATAAAATTTCTTCATTTCGTGACGCTCGGTTTTAAAATGGCATATAACGTTTCGGGGCTTGGCGAAGTGCCGGATTTCGGAGTACCCGTCAAGCTACCACTAATGTTTATTAATTGCCGAAAAGTTTCTGTAACCACGTCCGCCTCGCTTTTGGCAAGGTATTGTTAGCTTCAGTTTTTTCTGTCCGCTTATACGTGTCCCAGAGTAGCTTTCCGTCAAAGTCTATTTTATATCTTGTTTTTGCAAAGTCCGTTAATAAAATCCCGTCAGTTTCAATTTTAAATTCTTCTTCATTGTCTATTGAAACAAAAATGTCGGCGCCACCAAATTCCCATTTTTTATTTCCGTCTTTGTCAAGTTTTGTGACCTGGAATTCACCATGTACAATAAAGTCGTCTTGCTGTTTGAAAATTTGAAAACAAGTCGCCTGGTCGGCTTGAGTTTTCCATTTTAATTTAAGGTCTGGAAGGGTCAAGCTAAATACTGTGTCACAACAACAAATTACTAATTGGTCATTGTCAACAAGAGATGAATTTTGATGAACACCTGTCGCACCACCTGAGCCAATAATAATGCAACTGTCAATAATTTGGCCGTCACGATAAATCTTTATTCCGTGTTTAGATGTCGGATATTGTGCTGCATTGTCGCCAAAGTAGGTTTTTGAATAATTGAAATTGTTGTCTGCCGAACCAAATTTATAGGTCGGCTCGTCAAGCACTTCAATTGTCAAGTCTTTATATTGATATTGGTTCATTTTGTTATTCTAAAATTGCAGGTAACGTTTCGGGGCTTGGCGCAGGCGGAGCTTTTTAGCACTACCTTTAATACGAAGACGAAAGTTCAAATTTAGTACAAATGCTCATACGAAGCACGTCCGCCCGCCTGATGCAAAACCCGTGTTAGCAGCTGTGTTTTTTCTATGTTGATTGTTTCCGTGACCAAAGTTTTTCAGCTCTGTTTGTCAATGATAAATTCACCTTAAATACAATGAATAGCCTGTCAATGACTATTTTATTGATTGCCCATAAAAGTCCTCCCAAAATAACTACTGCATAATATCTGAAATATCTGTCTTGATACAAAAATGTGTCGCGGAAGAGACTTTCAAGATTTACTTGTTCGGCAACCCAAAAAATAAAGTTCAAAATGAAGCTCAAAATTGTCAACCAAATATTAGTGTAGGTCGTCAAGAAGTAAAATCCAATTAGTCCTAATACAATTAAAACATAAAAAACTGTCAAAAAATGCCAGCCAATGTCTATTGGCAAAACTGTTGTCAAGACAGTCAAAGCAGCAATCATAACAGCAAATGCTAGTGCAATTCCGAAATGAATTAATACTGATTTCACGTTAACTTCATTGTTTATTTGTCTGTCGTCTAACATAGCTGGTAACGTTTTTCAGCTATACGCAGGCAGGGCATTTTATCACTGAACTTCCTACGAAGAACTGAATTTCAAATATACCACTTTCCTGCCCTACGAAGCACGAAACCCCTGCTTGCGTATAGGTGATGTTAGCAACTGGCCTTCTGTTTTCTGTCGTGTTAAGTCGTCTCATTTTTGCTGCAATATTTTTTGTCCGAGCGTTGGAAAAAGACATACTTATTGACAAGCTTTGGTATTGCGTTGGCTGGTGTGGCTTGGCAATGTGTATGGCTTTAGCGTTGGGCTTTATTCTTCTTTGTTTAATTCATCAAATTTGGCTTTCATTGTCGGGTTGCCGTGTGTTAATTTCTTAATAGTTAAATCTTCTGCTTTTTGGTTTGCAAGTCGAAGATTGTTGTCAGAGGATAATAATGCGTCTTTTGTTTTTTGCAAATGAATAATTGTCTTGTCTATTTCTTCTATGGCAGTTTTAAATTTTCTGCTCGCTAAGTCATAGTTATAAGCAAATCCTTTTTTAAATATTTCTATTTTTTCCTCAAAATTGGTAATGTCAATATTTTGATTTCTAACCAGATTAAGTTCTTGCTTGTACTTTAATGAGTTCATTGCTGCATTTCTCAGGAGTGTGATTATGGGAATGAAAAACTGAGGACGTATTACGTACATTTTATCATACTTGTATGATACATCCACAATGCCATTGTTGTAAAACTCATTTTCAGATTCTAATAATGACACTAGAACAGCATATTCACAATTTTTGTCTTTTCTGTCTTTATCGAGTTTGGTGAAAAAATCTTCATTTTTCTTTTTGGTTGCTGTGCCGTCATTCTCGTTTTTCATTTCAAACATAATTGAAATAATTTCATTTCCTTGACCGTCTGTTTCTCTGTAAATGTAGTCTCCTTTTGTACCGCCACTAGCATCATTATCCTTTTCAAAATAGGCATTTTGAAATGCTGTCGGACGAAGTTTGTTGAACTCGATTTCACAATGTTGTTCAAGTGTTTCCCCGAGCATTTTAGTGGAAAGTTTTTGTTTCATATCCTTTACACGAGCAATTTCATCATCCTTATATTTTATGATGGCATCCTTATTTTGCAACTCGGTAGTGAATTGTTGTTTGAGTGAGTTTTCTATATTTTGTTTTTCGAGTTCTTTCGTTTTTAAGTCGTTTTTTAGTTGCTCACGTTCTTTTTCAATTTCCTGAATAGCTTCTTTTAATGCTAATTTCTTCTCCGTTTCAGCATTTTCAAGCTTGGATTTGACTTGCAATAACTCGGATTCCTTTTCAGCAATTTTCTTGGAAAGCTCCAAGTCTTTTTGGGCTTTTAACTCTGATAATTGCCTATCTTTTTCTGCCAATTTTTCTTGCAATGCATTTTTCGTTTTTTCTTCTGCGAGTGTTACAGCGTTCTGTTTTTCTCTTTCGGCAATAGCAAGACGATTGTTAAGCTCTTCTTCAAATTGGTGGTCACGAACTTGTTTCAAAATATCGGCATATCCTGCTTCATCTACTTTAAATGCTTTTTTACAATGAGGGCAAATGATTTCGTTCATTATTATTGATTTTTATTTTGAAAACTATCCCTTGGCAGTGTTCAATAGCCCTAGGGTCTGAATTTTGTCAACCTTTCATAGTCTTCTTTTTCTTCTTCTTTTCTAATATCGTCTATTTTTTTATATCCCAATTTTATTAAAATAACATTCTGAATTCTAGATTTTCCAATACCCGAAGCAGTAAAAAAGTTATCAGAAAAATCGATGTCTTTAATTTTTTCCAAGAAACTTTTAAAGTAATCAAAACTGATATTCTTATCTATCTCAAGTTTTTCTGTTAATATAATTCTCAAAACATTGAAAAGGGCTTGAATACCGACTGTTTTTTTTATGAAAGAACTATCTTTTGAGGAAACAAAAAGTACCTCATTTACAGCATTAAAATAATTAACTATTACTTTGTATATGAAAACATCATTGTTATCTAGGTAGAATTTTCTTAAAACACTATTGTCCTTAGGTAATAAGCTTCTCAACCTTTCACTTTCTTTTAGTTTGTTTAAAGCATTACTATCTCTTTTAGGATTAATAGATATTAATCTTAATATTCCCTCAACAACAGTAGCTGTAGATACTAACCATTCTTGTTCCTTAGGATTAATTTCTAATAGATACTCATCATTTTGAGGAGCTACTTTGATATGGTTAAAAAAACTTGACTCCTTGTCTGTATTTAATTTTCTAACTAAAAAAACACTTAGTAACTCTGGAGACCAAGTGTTTTGAGGTGATAATGTTGTTAAATACCCAAATTGCTCTAGTGCTAAACTTTTACTAACAGGTTTCTGATTATAATTTATTGAAGCAAAAATATAAGCTTGATATGGAGAAGGAAGATCAAAATATACAGCAACAATTAAATCAGTTTCCATTTGACGCTTTAATGTAGCATCCTTAAAACCTTTTAACCTATGTTGACCGTCAATTATTGCAGCAATCTTAGCAGAACTAGGAATGGTTATTTCATAAATTCCTTTACTTTTTTCATCAAATGACCATCTTATGTCTTTATCTTCATCATCATTAACTATAAACCCTTCTTCATTATAATTTGCAGCAATAATAATTGAGTTTGGAAAAGCTAAATCCTGCGAATCAATATAGTCAGAAATCTCTTTTAATCTTTTTTTCTCATCAAGTAATCTTTGGCTACCACTCAAAGAGCCATCTTCATTGTACCTAAGTACATCACTAAATGTAACTTCAAGTAAATCAATTGCTTTTATTGAAATCACAAAAAACTCACCAAATGGTTGACTTACCTTTAATGCATTATATTTTTTCGGATAGCTCATTACGATTTATATTCTGTTGGTATAACACCTGCTAATTCCACGTTTTCATCACCACCCGTTGTTTCACTCGTAGTGGGTGCTAGTGGTATGTCATTTAAAACTATCAATGACTTTGAGTTAGTGACCCACCAAAAATAAAGTGCAATTATGCAAAGGATTAACGAAATTGAAAATTTGACAATATCATTTGGAAAGGTATATACGAGCAGAGATAAAAACAAACTCAAAATTATTAGAGCCACACCAATCATAGATATAGCTTTTTTTACTGGTCTAAACTTTTCCTTTTCATCTGGATTTAATCTTATAAAAATTAACTCAATTGAAGATGAACTTAGCAGGACAACACCATAACCGACTAAAGACATTGCAACGGTTTTAAAATTTATAGTTCCATTAAAATTAATCGTATCAAAACTTGACAAGAACGAACCCGTTAAACCAACTAAAAGTGTAACGAATATAAAATAAAGAATAAAAGATACAGAACTTAAGGGAGCCTTAAATCTCTCTCCCAAAAACTCTTTGACAAGATTAAATTCATTTTTCACCATACTACAATATATTAACTCGCATAAAATTGTTTCAATTCAAACAACTCGCCTTTTGTAAATTCTTTGATGTTGGAAATGGCTTGACCTTTTTGGATTTTTTCAAGGCTTCTTGCTGCTTTGATTCCGTCTTTGTCGCTAAGTCCTAAGAATTTATTAATGGCTTTTGTGTTTGTTTTATCTTTAATATCTAACAAGAATGACATTTCACACATACTAGAAAAGTCAAAATTGGATTGGTTAAACTCGTCAATACCTTGTGAAAGCATTATTACAGAAACGCCTTTTGAACGGATTTCACGTAGGATTTTTTCGAGAATATCTTGATATTTTTTTTCTTTGAAAATTACGTGTGCTTCATCAATCAACAATACGTATCGCATACCTCTGTAACCGTTTTCGGTTGGTGTGCTATCCATATTCATAAACGTGTTGTAGATGTAATTGATAATCAAAAACAAGGATGTGAACCGTACTGAATTTGATAAATCACCTGATAAAGACAGATAGATGTTTTGGTTTAAAAAGGTTGCTCCCTTTTTTGGGTCTTTAAAAATATTGTAACGACTTAATTCGTCAATAATTTCAGTTAATGTATCTCGTTTGTCTCCAACAATTTCTAATAGTTTTTCATTGATTTCAGGAAAACTTGGATATTCTCCTGGCTTTTTACTCAAAAAGGCTTCCAAAGTTGCATCACGTAATGTTCCTCTTTGTTTGATACCAATATTTGAGTATTTACAAATGATGTCCACAAATTTGTCAACTCCCATTTGCTTGTTTACTTCATTAATGCTATCAATAAACGATAGAGGATTTACAGGAAATGGCGTATTTGGAGCATCAATAAATGATGCTTTAGTTTTATCAAAGAAAGGTTGGAAGTACTTTAAATCATCATCTTTCAAACCTTTAAAATCAAGATAAATAAAACTTACGTGATGATTGGATTCACTACTTATTTGATTTAATAACTCTAAAGCAAATTGCGTTTTTCCTGTTCCTGAACTTCCGGCAACTGCAATATGGCAATTGTTGTAAACATTGGTATCGTTGAAGCCAAGTAAAATGTCTTCATTTGTCGTAGTGTTTTTACCGACATTTATTTTTATTGGTTCTTTAAAGAAAGTTTTCTCAATATTTTGGCTATTGTTTTTTACAGCATCTAAACTGACAGTAACTGTGTCAAGCATTGAAATCCCTTTGTCTAAATGCTCAATCAAGAAATCGAAAAACGTATAGTTGTTATTGTTATTAAACAAGTTGTCCATTAACTCCAAACCGTGGTCGATATGAAGTTTTACATATTTCGGGATGTTTTCGTGCGTTTTGTATATGCCATAATGCTGAGAAATTAAAGCAACAAAGAAATCTCTATATTTTGCATCAAAAAGAATATGTTCTTTGTACTCTTTACCTTTAGAATCGTACAAATTAAATTCTGAATTACTAAATTTTCTGCCATTTTGCAAAGAGTAACCCAAAGCAATTCTTGCAATTACGTTTTCTTTAGTGCCAACAGGTAGTTTGTTAGTGAGTTTTCTAACAATTTCTTGATTGGCTTCTGAAGTTCTTATATTAATCTGCATAAAGCTCGTTGTATGTTTTAATTAATTGGTCTGGAACAGATTCAACAAATTTTGAAGCGTCCATACTAAAATTATGTATCAAATATGCCTTACTGATTTTTGGTTTCAATAAGTTGAATTCACTTTCAGTCAATTCTTTATGAATCAAAGGGAAAAGCACCACTTGTTTAGAAACATTTGGATAAAATTCTTTTATCACGTTTTCAGCGTGGTCACGGTCAAATTTCTGCATTGGTGAGTCAATGAAAACTGGGAATTCAATATCTGATTCATCTACCAATGCTTTTAAAAGGGCAGAAGCATACATTTGTCTTTCACCCATTGAAAGCGAACCTTTATCAATCTTTTCATTTCGTGAATTAAATAAATTAATGTCCACATCATCACCCGATTGGTTGATGTCAACCGCCACTTTTTTGATAAAGCCTTTTTTGTGCATCAATATGTTCAACTCATTCAAAATATTAGATTCAAGAGACTTTTTCTTTTCCTCTTTAAATGATTTGATAAAACCTTTTAAACGGTCAATTACTTCTTGTGCTTTTTCTTCTTTTGCACTATACTTTCTAGAATCATCAATTTTCTTTCTTAATTCTTCTTGACGTTGTTTTAAGGTTTTGATGTCATTCTTTAAGCCTCCAATTTTCTCTTTGTAATCGTAAATGTCTTTTTCGATAGACATTACACGTAAATCCAAACGCTCTTTTTCGCTTCTCAAATTTGAAATGTATTCATCTTCTGCATCTTTTTCTGCATCCCTAATTTTTCTACGGATGGAATCTAACTGATTTTTTGAGCGAGAATATTCATCATTTAAGCGTGTAAACGCTTCTTTAAAAGTATGCTTTAAGTTGTTTACTAAACCATTTAACTCGTTGGTTTCAGCATCTGAAAAATCGTGTAATGCTTCAAAATTTGATGGTAGCTCTGGAGCATCTGCAAAAAAGTGTTTTCTTACCAAATTTTTAATTTGATTCTCGTAAAAATTTCTTATTTCTGTAGGAATTGCTGTTGGAAACGATTTTTTCTCTTGCTCTATGTCATCAAGGATTTTGTTGGTTTTTTCTCCAACATCTTCTTGAATAAACTTGTTTGTTCTGTAGTTTTTCTCGTTAGTTAATTGAGTTGAAACTTCCATTAAAGTCTCACCAGCTAGACCAAAAGGGATTAAATCAAAAAGTTCCTTTAAGTCGTCTTGAAGTAGCGAAAGTTTATTGTTTAAGCCACTTTCTTCTTCTTTTAGTTTATTTAATTGTTCAAGAGTCATTTGATTTCCTTCTTGAATCAATTTTCGCTGAATATCATTAGAAGCATTAACCTTTTCTAATTTTTCGTCATTGATTTTTTGAATTGATTTTTCAATTTCTTCAATTTCTATTTGAGTTTTGTCGATGTCTGCAATAATTTGACTTAATTCAGACTTTTCTTGTGGTTTTGCAGATTTCTTTCTGTATTCATCTTGAATAGATTCAAGTTGGTCTTTTAAGTCTTCATACTTCTTAATTCCCAAAACTTCTGTATAAGCTTTACTTAAAAGTCGTCTTTGTTCGGGTGAATTAATTTCAGCAAGTGAAACGATTTTTTCAGCATCAAAAAAGAAAAACTTAGCAATTTCGATAGGAAGAATAAAATCACGAATAAAAATTTCTTCACCATCTTGTTTACCATCAGTTGTTAAATCCTGAATTAATTCATTTTGAAAACCATCAACAAGAACTTCAACTTTATCACTAGCACTTGTAACAATGTCATAAGTTCGTGTGATTTTAATTTCGTTGCAGGTAATTTCAGGAATTTTTACGTCTCGAAAAGTAACAGAAACAGAAAATTTTGTTTCTCCCTCTGATTTTGCTAATCTATTTAAACTGTTGCCAATATACTTGCCGTATCCTCCTTTATCTCCGATTTCTTTTTGGTAAAGCTCATCAACATTTTGCATATTCTTACCATAAAGACACCAAACAAGCGACATTAAAAAAGTAGTTTTTCCAAAACCATTTTTACCACTTACGACAATTACATTTTTGTCTTTCTCAGGTGATAAATTGATTTTGTTAACCCCTTTGTAAATTCTAAAGTTGTTTAACTCAATTTCCTTTATGTACATATTATTTTTCTTTCTTTAGGTACTCTTCAATACGGTTTTCAATATCCTCTTTCAAACCTCTTTTTCTATTCAAAAGTGATTTGTTTTTTTGAAGCGTTAATAATTCTTGAATTAAGTCAAAATCGGTGGGGTTGTCCTCACACGATTTTTTCAACAACTCTAATTCCTTTTCGTGTTTTTCGTTTTGGTCTTTCATATCCAAATTGATTTTGTAAGCTTTGCGATAAAGGTCTGATACCTTTTGATTAAAAATAAAATCTCTGTACCATATGGTTTGAATGGCAACTAATTCTTGGTTTGTTATCAATTCAACGTGTGGTTTTTCTTTTTGAATTTCTTTTTGAGTTTCAAAAAGTCTTTCCAACACCTTTGCTCTATACCAAGGATAATATGGCCCCATTCCGTTTATGGCAGCTGTTCCATTTCTACGTTCTGGCATTCGGTGTTCAATTATGTTTCGTTCAGCAGCTAATTCATTTCGGAATTTCAGCAAAGGTGTTAACCAAGTTAAACCATTTTCAATCAATGCGGACATTGATTTATCTTCTTTTACAACTGTACAAACCCAACATCCAAAACGGCTTTGTCCGCACGATTTATGTTCTTTGTTGGTCACAACTGTTGGACATTCATAGTCATCTGCACTTGCGTCTGAATAAATTTGAAAAAGTTCTGAATTGTCAGATCCCCAAGGTGATTCCATTGTGTTAATTACGTACCAAACTTCTTCTAAACTTAAACTACGAATTGGAGCGTACATATAGGTATTTGGTTGTGTCGGGTGCTTTGTCAAACGCTTTCCTTTGATTGCGTGTTTTTTCATTGATTTAGCACGTTGAGCACTTTCGGCAGAACGTGTTCCAATTAAAATAATTGCTTCTCCAAACTCATTTACTTGTTCAATCAGAAACCTTGATGTTGGTCGTATTTTTAGTCTTTCTGTACACCATCTGAAAGCGTTATTAGGGGCTGGATAGCCACGTCCAATTAAGTTAACCCAAAAGGAATCTTCAAGTCTAGGAATTGTTTTTATTACTCTTATTGGGATGTCCTGTTCAACTGCCGCTTGTTCAATTTTGTCAAGCACACGATACACATATTCAGTAATAACTGGATTTTCAACCATTGTATCATTACAGACAACATAAATATCACGTTTTACAATTCCTGTCAACTCTTTGATTTGTGAAATTGCTTTCCAAACAAGCTGTAACATTACGGTTGAGTCTTTTCCACCGCTAAAACCAATTATCCACGGTCGATTTGTTTCGTCCGCATAAACGTATTGGTCAATTATTTCATCTATAAGATTTTGTATAAATTTTGCCATAATTTTCTAGGCGACTAAATTAGTTAATATTACGTCAGCGTTGGCAAAAAATCGGGCTCTTTTGCTTGCGAAGCGTTGGCTTGTGTGATGGGGCAAGCAAATGTGCCCGATTGAGCGTTGGCATTCTTCTTTTTTCATATTGCAGCAAAAATATTCTTTCGTTTCTGTCATATTGTTCTTTTCTATGTCGTTGTCTTTTAGGCTTGTTGCTAACGGTTCGCGGCTTTGCGAAGAAGCGGATTTCGGAGCTCAAAACTGACAACATAGCACAAAAGTTGATGCGAGGTAGAATGTTCAATTAACCACTGAACCCGCTTTTTTGCAAAACCGCTGTTAGCACTTCGCCCTTCTTTTCTGTCGTGTTTGTTCGTTGTAATTTCGTGTCTGTCTTGGTGCGTTGGCTTGGTGGCTCTTTTGCTGTTTTTAGCTTGGCTTTGTGCGGTTGGAAAAACTGCAAATGTGCCACCAAATGCGTTGGCAATTCATTTAGGTAATTTGTTAAGTCTGTTCGTTATGAATAAGTTTTAATTTGCTTAGTAATTCATTTGTCTGTTCAATGTCAAAATATTTGTTTCTTATAAGCTTAATTTGATAGCTTTTGGGTAAAAAGATTCCCCATTTAGAAAAATCTAAAAGTGTCGGATTGGTTTCTAAAAGCGTTGAAATATGAGTGTCAATGTCAGTCAATGGAAACGACGAATAATTCCATTTAGAAATCAATTCTTGTTTAGGAACTTCAATGTCAAACGAACTACTGCTGTCGTCAAGAGTATTTTTAATTCCAGCGATATTCAAAAGCAATTGTATCGTCCTGTTGATTCGTGTTCCAGTAAATGTAAATAGTTGCAAATGTTTTTCAGCTGTCAACAATGGTCTTTCAGATTGCAAATCCTTTATGTCGAAAACAGCGAAATCTTTTCGCATCATTTCTATTTCATCAAAACTTGGTTCGTCAAGAAAATCATATTCAGTTTTGGAATACAATACCTCAAACATTTTCTCTCTAATTTTTTGATGAACAACTGCACCACCACCAAAAAACATTGGCTTCTTTCCGTCTTTGGTTGGTATAACTTCTATTTTTTTCGCTTTATGGTCAACGAACTTTATCTTCCATATTTTTGCAGATAACAATATATTTTCATCTTCAATAATTTGAGGAGAAAAAGGTATTTCTCCAATTGTATTGCCTGCATTTACAACTTTAAAATTTTCTTCGGTTTTGAATACGCTGTAAAATTCTCTACTATTAACAACTTTCTCGCCTTCAATACCAATAATAACCTCATGTTGCAATCTTTCAAGAAAATCAATTTTAATTAAATGTTGAAGTATTTCTTCAATTTCTGATTGCTCAATTAAATTGAAAGCTGTATTCTCTTTTAGTTGTTTTATAAGTTCTACCAATAGGATTCCCGAATGACCTTTAGTTATTGACAATGCTTGATGAACTAAAATATCATAAGGTTTTTCATTTGTTTCTGGTGGCTCAATAAAACTTTCTTTGTATAAAAGCCAACAAGCAACAGATTGTAGTAAACTCCATTGAGTGGTTGCATAAAGAAATAAATTACTGCTTTCACCATCCTTTCTACCACTTCTTCCAACTCTTTGAATTAATGAAGAAATACTATGTGTTGCATCTATTTGAACAACTTCGTCAACAGAGCCAATATCTATCCCAAGTTCCAATGTAGATGTACAAGAAATACAAAAGTTATGTCGCTTGTTGTTCTTTGCAAAATACTCAACATACTCCCTTACTTCTTTGTCAACTGATGAGTGATGAGAAAAGTAATTTGGATGTCCTTTTACTCTATCGGATATCTTTTTAAGTTTTACCGCTACTTCTTCTGCTCGTCCACGACTGTTTGGAAATATTAAAACTTTATTGTCTTTGGTTTCAATATATAAGTCTTTCAAAAGTTCTAACGGTAATTCTTCATTTTCGTTTTTGAAAAAGCGGAAAACGGAATTGATTTCTTTAGCTGTTTTATCAAGCAACACTTTGGTGTTTGTTTCATTGCCAGTAAACTTTTTGGCTTCGTTATAATCTCCAATTGTTGCTGAAAGTCCTACAATACTGAATGATTGGGAATTTACTCTTTGAAGTCTGCTTAAAATAGATTTTAATTGGATTCCTCTGTCTGTTCCAATGAAAGAATGAATTTCATCTATTACAACATACTTTAGATTTGAAAATAGTTGTTTAACATTAAAAGGTTTGTTTACAAACATTGCTTCTAATGATTCGGGTGTAATCAAGACAATTCCTGTTGGTTGTTTGACTAGCCTATCTTTCAAAGTTTTATTTGCTTCTCCGTGCCATTTGGTTACAGTTACATCAAGGTTTTTACAAAGTTCTTCGACACGATAGAATTGGTCATTTATTAAAGCAATTAATGGTGAAATATACAAAACTTGAACACCTGAATCATTAAAATTTACTTTTGAAAGTATTGGCAAAAAAGCAGCTTCGGTTTTTCCCGATGCAGTTCTCGATGCTAAAATGAAATTTTCATCAGAGCCTATAATTTTGGAAATAGCAGCATTTTGAATCGGTCGCAACTGCTCCCAACCCTTATCACGAATAAATTTTCGTATTGGCTCTGAAAGTAGGTCGAATGACATTATAATTCTTCTATGCTGTCTATTAATGAAAGCTCATCTGGTCGCTCATCTTCTATTTCAATCTCTCCAAAAAGTTTGTTTTTGTCAATGTTTGGATTCTGTCTAATAATGTTCAAGACATTTAAAAAGTCCCTAATTACCTCTCTTGGTGTTAGAAATTCAGATGCTCCCGGCTTATTAAATAATTCCTCCATAAACTGATGAATTTCATCATCAGTAATTTGAATTGTAATTTTGTAATTGTAATCGAATATTGCTTTTAATTTCTTAAGTAAAACAAATATTTCGTTATGGTCAAGAGGTAACAATTTCAGAACTGGCTGGGCAAAGTCTCTGATTTCAGAAGTTTCAAATTTATTGGTTGCAAGTCTTGTTTTTAAAGCATCATAGCTAAAAAGACCTCTGCGTTGATTTTCTAAAAATTCCTTCGTTCCTGCGAAGTTGAAGAATAGGTTTGAGACCTTACCTTGAAAGCAATCATTGTAAATAGTCAGGATTTTTTCATAATTCTTTTCTCTCATTACCGTAGTGGAAATCTTGTAAAGGTTGATTGCCTCGTCAAGATTTACCATAAAACCACTATAACCCATATTCACAAAGAGTTTGCAGAAGTTTTTAAGCATATCGTAATAATTTAGGTCGTTAATTACTTCTCTTACACCTAAATCCTGTCTTGCTTCGGTCTTTGTTTTATATTCTCCTTTGAGCCATTTTAATGCATTTCTTATGAGTTGTTCATCTCCCGTGATATAACCTTCATAGTATTTCATTACAACCGTTCCAAAGTCAAAACCACCAACATCAGTAATTTCATTAATGGTTTTCATTATGTTGTTCTGAATGAGGTTTAAGTATTGCTCATTTCGGATTTCTGTCAATGAGACATTATTTTCTTCAGCAGTCTTTGTAATAACCTGTTCAATCCATTTTTCTAATAGAGTAGGTAAGGCACCACCTTCAGGTTTTGTTTGAATTGAAACATTATCCATTATTGCAGAATAAAGAGCTACTCCCTTGCCGTCATTGGAATACAAACGATTGTCAGGAGTGAAGTCCGCATTAGCTACGACAAACTTCTGCTTCAACGCAACCGTATTAAGTAAATGAAGCATAAATGATTTTCCTGAACCGAAGTCACCTATCCAGAATTTAACCATACTATGTCCATTTTTGACATCTTCTAATGCTGTTACTACTGCATTAATTTCTTCTGAACGTCCAACAGTTATATGTTGAACGCCTATCTTTGGAACTACTCCACCAATTAAGGAATTAATAATTGATGTGGCTTCTTTTGGTTTTATGTTATCTATCATCTCGCTGAATTTTTTGAAAATACTCTGGAATAATTGTGTAGTAATCGTCCTCTTCTTCGATTAAGACATCATCTAATACCTCATAACAGGATTCATTGATGCTTTCAATTAATTGATTTTTGAAGACTCCTTTAGATTTGGCAAATTCTTCAACCTCAATTTGAGGCATTGAAAAATTATTTTTTGAGAACAGTTCTAAAACTGAAATATGAGTTGGATTGAGAGATAATTCACTTAAAAATCCAGACTGATTTGATTCCTCTTTTTTTCGAGTTATTTCAATCTTAATTTCGTCACTGCTTATCTCTTGTGATTGAATTGAATTGTTTTCATCTTCAAATTCGTCACGCAAATATTCATTAAGAAGCTCAACTGTTCCAGAGTGTTGTTGTTGAACCTCTTTGATAGTTGTTCTGTCCAATTGTATTTTTTTTCGCTTTACTTCGTAAATCTTTGGCACAGCATTAAGTGCCTTATCTAAATTTTTATCTTTTATAAGTTCACTAACAATTTGCTCGAAATCGTGAAGTTGCTCGTTAGTTTTAAATAAACTTTTCTGTATAGTCTTTGTCAATTGCTTATTATCAAAGGTTGCAGATTTTAAGTCGTGATATAAGTAATGCACATAGAGAGTTAGAGAAGCTATCTTATCATATTTCGCAATAAACTTTGAGGCTTCAAAAAATATGTTTTCAATTGATGGATTCTTTTTATTGACTTTCCCTAATTCGATAATATCTTCAACGAAGGCACTTGAATTGCTTTTAAAATTTGTAGTTAGTTCCTCAAATTTAATTTTCCATCTACTTGTTGTTTGTGAATTAAGTTCAATTTCAGTCGCTTCATCAGGAGGAGTAATTTTAGAAATCAGGGTTGGTAATAACTCAGTAACCTTTGTAATAATTTTTGAATCAAATTCGGATTTAGCTTCCTCATTTGTGTAATAACTATCTGTATTTAGCTTCCGTTTATGTCCATAGGATTCACGAACTGCATTCTCGCAATACTTAAAAATAGTCGAGTAGAATGTGTTTGTAGTTGATTCGATGGAATATTTGTAATTCTGACTTCCGTTTCTGTATTTGAAATGCTTGCGTGCAATTACATCTGCAACAAAAGTAAATTCCTTTTCAATAGTTGTTCCTTCTGATTCGTATTTAGCTTTTAATTCAGAAATAACTGCAAGGTATAGCTTGAGAACCTCAAGGCAACAAAATTCAATACTGCAAAAATTATTGCTTGGAGACCAAAGCTTGTTTAAAAGATTTACTTCTTCATCATTGAGATTTAATTTGGATTTGTATTTACTCCCTAATCGCCAATAATCGTAGTCGTAATTTGAGTTGTAGTTTTGATAATTATACCTGTCTTCTGCTCTAAGCCTTGAAACATCATCATTATACCCATCTAATTCCATTTTTTCAATTAAAAATGAAATCCCATAGGATTTGGTTTTGGGATAACACTGTCCTAAAATTTTCAGTTGACTTTCTAATTTTGATATGTCTTTATGACTGTCATATTCAATTAGCAAGTCGAACAATAGTATGAAAGCATAATTTGTATTCCCTTCTAAGTCAAAATACTCACCATTCAGAAAGTTGATTTTAAATATGTTATAAAAATTCTTTTGCTCAACAGATGCACTATTTAACTCGGAATATGAATAAACGTAGTGGTGTGCCCAGTAGGGCACACCACTGTATTTTTTCAAATTGTTGTTTGAGTTTATTCTGTAAGATTGTTCGGTAACATCAATTATTGAATCATCATAATTACTTTTTGTCGAGCTTGATGTAGTTACAGTTATCTTAATGTTTTTGAGAATGTTTTGGACCAATTCATCTTTCATTTTTTGTTCAGTTTTCTGCCTAACATTGGAATTTGTAACCTTAGTTCTTTGTTGAACTGGTTGCTTCTTTTTTGTTGCAGCATAAATTATAAAAATTATTATTCCACTGATGATTATTGCAGTCATTAGTCTCTAAGTATTAGTTTTCAAAAGTATATAAAATTGTTAGTGATGCTGTTGCGTTGGGGCAAAAGCAAATGTGCTGCATTGCGTTGACTTTGAGCGTGGTGATGCAGCTCTTTTGATTTTGCAGAAGCGTTGGCATTTTGTCTTTCATTTTTCTGTTCGTTTATTTTCGGTCGTGTCGTTTTTAGGGTGAGTGCTAACTCGCTTATATATACAGTAAAACTACACAAATATCTCAGGCGTTTGTGGGCTTGGTATAGCTTTGTCTTACAATTCCTCAAAAGGACTTCGGATACTTTGCAGGCTCTTCGTACTGACATGTGTATATATTTCCGTAGTCCGGCTACTACTGTGCCCTAACAGCTCCTGAATATACCGCAAATCCGTGCCATTCTCCAACAAATGTGTAGCGTAACTGTGCCGAAGCCAGTGCAAGCTTACAGGCTTATTAATTTTCGCTTTTTGTACCGCCTGCTTCAACACAGTTTGCAGACTTCCAGCGGTGTACGGACTACCCTCGTGCTGACCTTCAAACAACCAAAGTTTAGGCTTATACGCCCTATAATATTGCCTTAACAACTCCACAATTTTCAACGGAAGCGGAACTATACGATCCTTCCTCCCCTTCGACTGCCTTATAATCAATATTCCGCGCTTACTGTCAATGTCGGCCGGCTTTAAATTCAATAATTCACTTCTTCGCAAACCGCAGGCATATATTAAACTTAACATCGACCGATGCTTGATATTACCATGCGCCTCCAAAATAGCTTTTATTTCTCCTTTGCTTAATACATTAGGTAAGGTTTTCGGCTTTTTAGGTCGATGAATTTTCTCAATATCCAATTGTCTGTTTTCAATCGTACTGAAAAACAATTTTATGGCATTCACCATCTGATTTTGATACGAAGCAGAAAGGCCCTTTTCTAAAATATAAGAATTATTATACGCAATTACATCTTCGTGGGTAATCTCCACTAAAGGCTTGGAATGAAAGAACTTCAAAAAAAGCGTTAATGCTTCCGAATAGGTCTTAATGGTACTTTCACTATAACGCTTCGATTTTAACCATTGAATATACCGCTGCTTTTTATGCTGTATGGCTTCCGTTATTTCCAGGTCTCGCGTCGAGATTTCCACCTCCCCATCCTCAACTACAGCCTTACCCTCAAACAACGTAAGTATCAACTCCCGATTCTCTTTCGTATCCGCTGTATGCCAGGACCTACAAGCTGCACTCCAACGCGCTCCCGGAAGCTGCTTTACAATCGCTATTAACTCCTTATCAAAATCGAATCGGAGAAACAAACGCCTTTCCCCTTTGTGCTTCATCGCCTGCAAGCGTATTCTTCTTCCTTTCATCCCGGGCATTTTTATCGTTCCCTTTAAAATTACAATACCTTGCAGTCTATAAATTTCCCTCATCGACTTTCAATATAAGATGGGGAATTACGAAAAATAAATGCGGAGCTTCAGGTGTGAGAAATGTATGGCTGATGTTCAAAAATGAGCACTATTCGCTGCCGACGCACACAATCAATGCGTTTCCCTTTATCGAAAAGAGAAATAACACGCGTAAAAACACTGCGCAGATTGGTAAAAAAACAGGTTTTTTATTCTGATGCTTTGCCTTTCGGCGCTCCGCTCATTACCGCCGTCTGCAAACGAATAGATTCTTTATGAATAAGCAGCAGGTAACGCTGCAGAAAATCGGAATCCAACCCGAGATCGGCGCCCCATTCGCTGCGGGTTTTTACAATCTCCTGCCAGCGTTGAAGCTGAAAAATGGTCACATCGTTTTCGTACTTATACTCCCCTATCTGCTGCGCTATTTCCATACGAGCCGCCAGCAAGCGCAACACCTGCTCGTCGAGGTCGTCGATACGTGCACGAAGCGCCTCAAGCTTATCGTAAAACAAGCGGTCGCTACTGTCGGAGCTACGTACTTTGAGGGTTTGGAGCAAGAGCGCCAACGCTTCGGGAGTGAGCTGCTGTGCGGCATCGCTCCAGGCGGTATCCGGATCGGGATGCGTTTCTATCATCAACCCGTCCATGTCCAAATCGAGCGCTTTTTGCGCCAGTCCGGCAATCAGCTCGCGACGGCCCGCCATGTGACTCGGATCACAGATCACCGCCAACTGAGGTAACTGCCGCTTCAATTCAATCGCCATCTCCCACATGGGCTTGTTGCGGTATTGCGACACGTCGAACGAAGAAAAACCCCGGTGCACGGCCGCTATTCTGCGAATACCGGCACGGTTAATCCGCTCGAGCGCTCCTACCCATAAGGAAAAATCAGGATTAACGGGATTTTTGACAAACACCGGCACGTCTTTACCCCTCAGGGCATCGGCTATTTCCTGTACAGAAAAAGGATTGGCAGTAGTACGGGCTCCTATCCAAAGTATATCGATCCCCGCATGGAGGCACAATTCTACATGTTCGGCAGTAGCCACCTCGGTCGCGGTAAGCAAGCCGTTTTCTTTACCCGCCTCCCGCAGCCAGGGAAGTGCTTCGGCGCCTATGCCTTCGAAAGAATCGGGGCGGGTACGGGGTTTCCAGATTCCCGCCCGCAAAATTTTAACCGGAGTATGTGTCGCCAGAGCACGGGCGGTATGCTTTACTTGTGCTTCGGTTTCGGCACTACAGGGACCGCTTATCAGCAAAGGTTTTTCATGGGGCAACCACTCGGTCAGCGGTATAATATCAAGCGCTGTTTTCATCAGGGCATCTTATCGTTCTGTTCTTCATCCTTACACACAAGCCTGCGTGTACTTCCCAAAAGTACAGAACCGACCGACTATTGTGAAACTTCGGACCGAAAAAGTAAAAGAAGTAACCCGAGCAGCTTAAGCCGCATTGCCTGTACTTACCGCATTACTTACTATCAGGTCTATTGTTTGACCAATTTTACGCGTTGCGTCTGCACGGCCTGCCCCTGCCAAAGCTCTACAAAGTAAACGCCCTGAGGTTGGGCAGATACATCGAAGGTATAATCGGCACCCAGGGCCTGAGTAAGCACCTGTCGCCCGGTAATATCGTACATACGCAACTGTATATTCTCTGTCCGTTCGGTCTGTTGCGCCAGTTTGACCTGTACCCTGTCGCCCGCCGGGTTAGGATATAAGTGAAAAACACCCGGGGCTTGCGCTCCGCAATGCACGGCAATAGGCCCGTAGGTCTTGTTGGATCCGTCAAAATCATGCTGGGTAAGGCGGTAATAGACCGTTTCCTGCGTGGGTATCCGGGAATCGGTAAGCGTATAATTGAGCAGAATATTGCTGTTATTAGCTCCCTCTACCCGATCTACATAGTTCCATTCTATACCGTCTTCGCTACTTTCGACTTCAAAAAAAGCGTTGTGCTGCTCCGAAGCGGTGGACCAGCTCAGGACGGTTTCTTCTCCGCTGCACTCGCCCGAAAAGGAAAGCAGTTCTACAGGCAGTGTGCTTTCTGTCCATAAAGACATATCGTCGATGGTAATATTTTCGCGTGCCGTGGTAGAAGAAGTAGTAGCGCGGATACCAAAATAATAAGTACCGTTGGCGGGAGGTACAAAAGTATAAGTAACCTGCGCGTAGGCCCCTCCCCTTACCGTAGTGCTCACAAGCTGTGTCAGCGCGGTGGGTACGGTAGTTTGGCTGGTAGTAGCGCCCACGTGAAGTGCAAAACCTCCGCTGCCCGCCTGATTGGGACTAATGCGAAAATAAAAGGTCAGGTAGTAAGTTTCACCACCGTATAAAGGAGCGCCCTGCGTCATCAGCCAACCTACATAAGGACTTCCTTCAGGCTTGACAAAACGTATTGCTCTGCTACCGGTTCTGACCAATTGCCCGGCTGCTGTCCAGGGACGACGGCTGGCCGTAGCCGGACCTCCCGTTAACCAGCCGGCCGGCACGCAAGTGGTGTTGGTGAGAGCTATTCCTGAGGTGGAACAACTGGTAGTCAGTCCTTCAAATCCTTCTTCCCAAATTACGGTCTGCGCCGCTACAGGGCTATTGCTCCCTATTACGGAACACATCACACAGAAGATGAAAAAGAAACCTCTGAAAGAAATGAATTTTGCATTTCTCTCTGAGTAACGGTAAGCAGCAAGCATAAGGCAAGTAGATTTATAGTATTAAATATAATCCGAAACTGTTTAAAATCAGATCACTCATTATTCACAGAAAATAATACGGGAAGGAGTCACTTATTACGGATAAACACACAAAACACTGTTTATCAATAAGATAAATATCATTCAAAGCTATTCAGGTTACCCTAAGCGCGCTTTTTATTGTGGATAAATCGGTTCCGTGGGCGATCTGTAGCCGATCGTTTAGGGAGAAAATGGCTTATTGATAGCGATAGTTCCCCTGAGAATCAACAGTGTAAACAAGAGGCTGGCGGCTTGCCTCAAACCGCTGGTAACCCTCTGCCAGGTTTTTCCAAAAGGGAAGATGCAGATGTCCATACAGCATTTCGAGCATTTTCAAATGGGTATCGCTGAGCTCACAGGGAAAAATATACACCGGAATTTGCGTTTGCCCGTTGTGTGTGGCTTCTACTGCCAGTATGTAAAGCTCTCTTATTTTATCGTCAGTAATGGGAATGCATCCGACCGACACGCAATCGCCGTGAATGAATATTTCACTACCGGGACGCTGCTTATCACTTCGTATCTTATCGGAGGCGTTCGGATAATTAATCTGTAGGGAAAGGTGAAAATTACTTACCGGATTAAAACGATTGATCACATAAAAGCCTTCGGGCACCTGCCGATCACCTTCGCTGCGCTTGGGGCCTAAAGTACCCGATAACACACAAAAATCATATTCCCTGAAAAAAGTATAAGCCGCATCGCTGCGTTTTTTGACAAATACCTGAAGCTTCTTCTCCAACTTGTGTCCGCGTACAAGCAGGTTCAGATCCCCTGTGCTATATCCCCGCGTTTTCAGTTCCTGATCGAGCGTCGCTTTTTTGAGTTTGTACGCTTCTTTTACCCGTACCATCTGCAGTTGCCGGGATTTAAAATCGTTTGCTTGCACCATAGTTGCCGACATCCAGATACACCACACCAGGAGAATCCGGTACATTTTTTCGAAGCATTGTTTTTTTCTTTTCATTCTTTCTATACGTGGCGTGAGTATGCAACGTACTGTCCGAAAAGCCATTTTGGAACATCGGAAATGTACTAAAAAAAATACAGGCCGCTCATGTGAAACTTAGAACCCGAAAGAAAAAAGGCTTATAAAAATCCGGGGGCTAAAGACCTCCGCCTTTAGCCCCCGATATAGCTAATTACAAAGCGTTAGTGCTTTACCCACTTCGCTCTGCTAATGCGATTATTTTCACGTACTTCAAGGAAATAAATCCCCGGCTCTGCCACACTTAAATCTACCTGAATAGCGGTTCCCGAAAGATTCTCGCGGGTATAAACCACTTGCCCTGATAGATTATACACGGTAAGGTGTCCCTGATTCAGCTTGTCGGAAAAAGTGAGATTAACCATTCCCTCGCCGGGGTTAGGGAATACGCTCAAGGTACCTATACGCTCATTTTCAGCAATACCTACCGAATTTACGGTAAAGCACGAAGAGGTTGCGTCACAGCCATTCTGTGTCACAATCACCGCGTAGCTTCCATTCGCAGTCGCGGTATAAGACTGTGCCGTAGCTCCCGGTATAGCCGTGTTTCCGTTGTTACAGTCTATCCACTGGTAAGTGGCGCCATTCGCTTGTGCGGTAAGGGTAACACCGGTCTGTGTCACCGCGTTGTCGGGCAGTGGGGTTACGTTAAGGGTAAGCGTTTGCGCAGTAGAGCTTCCGCAGGCATTGTTCGCTATTACTGTGATCGTACCACCCGATGAGCCCGCCATCACGCTGATGCTGTTGGTAGTGCTGCTGCCGGTAAGAC
>CAYWRZ010000007.1:0-94741 GCA_964460845.1 uncultured Weeksellaceae bacterium | reverse complement strand
AGGTATAGTCGCTTGCAGACGGGTCGTTCGTTACGCTGTAAGTTTCGGTAGCGCCCTCGCAAAGGGTCGTCGCCCCGTTAATAGCCGAAGGTTGAGCAAGCGCTGCCCCAATGCTTACCGTAAGTGTTTGCGAAGTAGAACTTCCGCAGGCATTGTTCGCTGTTACGGTGATCGTACCGCCCGATGAGCCCGCCATCACGCTGATGCTGTTGGTAGTGCTGCTGCCGGTAAGACCCGAAGGAAGTGTCCAGGTATAGTCGCTTGCAGACGGGTCGTTCGTTACGCTGTAAGTTTCGGTAGCGCCTTCGCAAAGTGTCGTCGCCCCGTTAATCACCGAAGGTTGAGCAAGTGCTGCCCCAACGCTTACCACAAAAGTCTGCGCCATTGAGCTTCCGCAAGAATTGTTGGCCGTTACGCTGATCGTACCGCCCGATGAGCCTGCTACGACATTAATGCTGTTAGTCGTGCTGCTGCCGGTAAGACCCGAGGGGAGTACCCAGGTATAATCGTCTGCATCCGGATCGCTCGTTACGCTGTACGCGCCCATAACACCCTCACAGAGCAAAGGGCTACCGGTAATAACCGAAGGTTGCGCAGGCACATTGTTGACCGATACGGAAAGTGTTTGCGCAGGCGAGCTGCTGCAATTGCTATTGGCTGTTACCGACAAGGTTCCGCCGCCAGATCCAACCGTAACGGTGATATGATTAGCCGTGCTGCTTCCGGTCCAGCCCGGAGGAAGCGACCAGGTATAATCGTTGGCCTGGGGATCGGCCACTACCGAATAATTTAATATGTCTCCTTCGCACACATCGGTAGATCCGTTGAGTGTGCCGGGTTGTAGAGGTGTAATACAAGTTTCGAAAGTAAGCTGAAGGATATTATTGTAGGTATGCGAATAAGTGGCAGACCCCGGTGCCTGCGGATCGATCAGCGAAGAACCCTGACGGGTACGCGCGCGTCCCGTTGTGGTATCGAAAATACGGAAATAGGTCAGCGCTCCCGAACCGGCTTTGGTTTCATTAACCGCGATAATCAGGTTTTCGGTATTGGCATAAGGAAAAGGTGTATCGAGCGTAACTTCGAGCCAACCCGCTGCCGAGTTCAGGGTTACCGTGCCGGAAAAAACTTCGGTCAAATCCGTGAGCGGAAAAAAGCTAGTCGGTATGGTTGTCGCAGTGGTGGTTCCCATATAAATAGTCCAGGCATTGCTGTTAGCAGGATTACTGGGATTAGCTGTGTTTTGATAAAAAGCAATCTTCGTGATGCTGCCCGATTGACTTATCTGCGTAGTGGTGTACAACTGCTGCGAGTAGCTGTATGCCGTAGCCGCCGCAATAGGATACGAACTGCCGGTACCCGAGTTGGAACCTACCGAAACTACGGTCTGAGCCGACAAAGAGGTAATTCCCAATACTGCACAGGCAAGTAGGGAAGTAAAAATTTTGGTAGGCGAGAAACTTCCCTTTCGGCCAGAAGTATGCACTCCAGCGCTTTCGGGAAAAGTTTTCATCCCATTAAAAACTGCGTGGTTTTTCATCTCATTCAATTTTTAAATTAAGACTACAAAGTATGATTTTCCACCTACCAAAAAAGACCTACTGAATATCTGAGTTTCGAGTTTCTCTAATGCAAAAAATATTTTCTAAAAAATCGAAAAGAAAAAATAAGCCGCAAAGAATTAACCTAACTACACTAATAAACAGATCGTTTATAGATTTTTGATAAAAAGAAAAGAAGCTCGCAGAAAGACTTTTTCAAGGCAATAATTCATTCTTTACTCCTCCAAAAAACAGTTTTATATTTCACTGATTGACTGATTTTTGTGTTTTAATTTATTAACCATTTCCAATTAATACGAAGAAATAGCTGCGGCGATAGAAAATAATTAAATCCGAATACGCGCTTTTTCGCCCTTTTACCTGCTGCACAATTTTCACAAGTCGGCCCCCGTTTTACTCCGGAATGAAAAAGACGGTACATTTTTTGAAGAATAGAATTTTTCCGTTCAACCTTCGTAACACGCTACTCGTGTATTCAAAGTCCTGTCCGGAAAATTATTTTCGTACATTGGAAATGAACAAAAAAGTGCAGGGTATGCAGTATGGAAGAAAATTAGGACTATGGATGGCAATTATGCTGTGCATGGCAATGACGGGAATAGCCCAACCGACGCTGAATAAAGCAGCCACTACCGATAAATTCAATTCGCTTCTCTCTTATGTGTCGCAATGGTATGTGGACAGCGTAAATCAAGAAAAGCTAGTGGAAGAAGCCATCGTGGCCTTGCTCGAACATCTCGATCCACACAGTATTTATATCCCTAAAGCCGAAGTGGATGAAATGAATGCGCCGCTCAAAGGTAATTTCGACGGTATCGGCATCCGTTTCCAAATCATGAAAGACACCATTATGGTGGTGAATCCTATACCGGGCGGCCCTTCCGAAAAGCTGGGCATACGTGCCGGCGATAAAATCCTTACCATAGAAGGTACGCCCGTAGCCGGTGTCGGTATCAAAAACAACCAGGTGCGCGAAAAGCTGCTCGGCAGCAAAGGCACCAAAGTCAATATCGAAATTCTACGCAGGGGCGAATCCAAACCCTTGAAATTCAGCATTACCCGCGATAAGATACCGCTCTACAGCATCGACGCTTCTTACATGGCCACCAAAGACGTGGGCTATATCAAGCTCAACAACTTCGGCGAAACCACCATGAACGAATTTAACCGCGCTATAGACAGCCTCGAAAAACAAGGCATGATCAGCCTGATCCTCGATCTGCAGGGCAATGGCGGAGGACTCCTCTCTACCGCAGTCGAGCTGAGCGACGAGTTTCTCGACGGACGCAAGCTCATCGTATATACCGAAGGCCGCTCTTTCCCACGACGCGATACCTACTCCCGCCGTACCGGCAAATTTGAAGCCGGGAAGCTCATCATCCTTATCGACGAAAGCTCCGCTTCGGCCAGCGAAATCGTATCGGGTGCCGTGCAGGACTGGGATCGCGGACTTATCATCGGGCGACGCTCTTTCGGTAAAGGACTCGTACAAAAACCGGTAAACCTGCCCGACGGATCACAGGTGCGCCTCACCACCCAACGCTATTATACCCCCACGGGCCGCTCTATCCAAAAACCTTACGAAGACGGAAAAGCCGATGCCTACCGTCAGGAAAAGCTGCAACGTTACCTCAGCGGCGAACTGATGCACCAGGACAGTATTAAGGTGCCCGACTCGCTGAAATACGAAACCCGCCTCTCGCAACGCACCGTATTCGGTGGTGGAGGAATTATTCCCGATATTTTTGTACCCATCGATACAAGCCTCAATTCCGAATATTTAGGCAAATTGCTGCGCTCGGGTATTTTCAACAACTTCTGCCTGCAATACGTAGATAATAACCGTGCTTCGCTGAAGAAAAATTACCCTAAATTTGAAAAGTTCAAAGAGAAATTCATCGTCGATCAAAAGCTGCTCGATGAGTTTATCGCCTTCGGCAAAAAAGAAGGAGTCGAGTTTTCGGAAGAAGGATTCACTACCTCACGCAAAGTGATCGAGCTACGACTCAAAGCCGGTATCGCACAAGATATCTGGGATTACGGCTATTTTTACGAAATCATCAACGAACTTAATCCAGCCTATCGCAAAGCGATAGAAGTAATGGGCGATGAGGAAACCTTTAAGAAAATGAAACTGGCCTACACCGAAAACAAAGCCATCGACAAATAACATCACATACGGCCATGTCGATACGAACGATTAATTCTTATTTTTGAAAAAAAACAGTTCATGAAAGAGAATATCAAACTCGGTCTGTTAGGACTGATCGCACTTACCCTTTTGGTAAACACCTACTACACCGCTTCTAAAAAAAGCCCGCTCATCACGCCTAATGCACAGGCGGCAGCCAGTGGAGCCGTAACACCGAATCCCGGTAACCTGCCCATCGATCCCTCATTGGGCACCACGATACAGAACAGTCCGCCCCCTGCGGTTCCTGCGCAAAAAGCCACACGTATGACGTTTGATAATTACCAGCACAATTTTGGTACTATCAAGCAAAACACCACCAACACCTATTCATTCCGCTTCACCAACACCGGTACCGAGCCCCTGCTCATCACTAACGCTACCGGCGATTGTGGCTGTACCGTACCCGATTATCCGCGCGACCCTATCGCCCCAGGCAAATCGGCTACCATCAACGTAGAATATAAGCCCGGAACTCAAAAAGGTACGCAAAGCAAAAATGTGACCCTTACCGCCAATACCGAACCCCGCGAAACTATTCTGACTATCAGAGCAGAAGTCGAAGAATAATAAAGCATACTTTTCCCAAAAAGCCCTGTGATCAACAACCACGGGGCTTTTGTTTTTCAAGAAGGGCATAATCGTCTGTGTTAGCCCTAATAACGAGAAAAAACTTTTAGCTTAGCACACAAAAGCAGATGTCTATGCAGGAAAACAGAATCACTACGCTGCTGGGTATTCGTTATCCCCTGATCCAGGCCGGAATGATTTGGTGTTCAGGCTGGAAGCTGGCAGCCGCAGTGAGCAATGCGGGCGGACTCGGCATTATCGGTTCGGGCTCTATGTACCCCGATGTGCTACGCGAACACGTGAAAAAATGCAAAGCCGCTACCCAAAAGCCTTTTGCCGTTAATATCCCCATGCTTTACCCGGATATCGACCAGCATATCCAAACCGTGATCGACGAAAAGGTTCCGGTGGTATTCACCTCGGCAGGTAACCCGAAAACCTATACCGCACTGCTGAAATCGCATGGCATTACCGTGGTGCACGTAGTCTCCAGCAGCAAATTTGCGCTCAAAGCACAGGATGCAGGCGTAGATGCCGTAGTGGCCGAAGGGTTTGAAGCAGGCGGGCATAACGGACGTGAAGAAACCACCACCTTCTGTCTTATACCAATAGTTCGCAAAGCCGTACATATACCGGTAATCGCCGCAGGAGGCATCGGCAGCGGCGCACAAATGCTGGCCGCACTCACACTCGGCGCCGACGCGGTACAGATAGGCAGCCGCTTTGTCGCTTCGGAAGAATCGTCGGCACACGAAAATTTCAAGCAGGCCGTTATCCAGGCCCAGGAAGGCGATACGGTGCTTACCTTAAAAGAAATTACCCCCGTAAGGTTGATCCGCAACACCTTTTACCGACAGGTAGAACAGGCCTACCAAACAAACGCAAGCGTCGATCAATTGCGCGAGCTGCTCGGACGCGGAAGGGCCAAAAAAGGAATGTTTGAAGGAGACCTCGAAGAAGGTGAGCTCGAAATCGGACAGGTCTCGGGCGATATCCGCGATATACGTCCCGCCGGACAATTGGTGGAAACTATCATGCAGGAATACCGGAAAGCCGTAAACGCCACCCGGGAATTTCCTTTATACGAATAAAAAAGTATGATCACTTACGAAAAATTCACGCTGGCCAACGGATTAAGAGTGCTGGTACACCACGACGAATCCACACCCATTGCCGCATTCAATATAGTGTACGATGTGGGAGCGGCCGACGAAAATCCTGAAAAAACAGGCTTCGCACACCTTTTCGAACACCTGATGTTTGGCGGTTCGGTGAATATCCCCGAATTTGACAAGCCGCTTCAGGCCGTAGGCGGCACCAGCAACGCATTTACCAATAACGACATTACCAACTATTACGTAACACTCCCGAAAGCCAACATCGAAACGGCTTTTTGGCTCGATTCGGACCGTATGCTGAGCCTGGCTTTCTCCGAAAAAAGTCTCGAAGTGCAACGCCAGGTAGTGATCGAAGAGTTCAAGCAGCGCTACCTCAACCAGCCCTATGGCGATGTATGGCTGCTGCTTCGCCCGCTGGTCTATACGACCCATCCCTACCGCTGGCCTACTATCGGAAAAGAAATCGCTCATATCGAGCAGGCCACGCTCGACGATGTGAAATCCTTTTTTACCCGGCACTACAACCCGCACAACGCCGTGCTCTGCGTAGCCGGATCGCTTACCGCCGAAGAAATAAAACCGCTGGCCGAAAAATGGTTCGGAAGCATTCCTCCCGGCGAAAAGTATGTGCGTAAACTCCCCGCCGAACCGGTGCAAACCGAAGCGCGAAGTCTTAGCGTAACCCGCGAAGTACCTTTCGATGCCCTCTACAAAGTATGGCAAATGGGCGCGCGTCACAGCGACGAATTTTATGTGGCCGACCTGATTTCGGACATTCTTTCGCGTGGAAAATCTTCACGCCTCTATAACGAACTGGTACGCGAACGCCAACTATTTAGCGAGCTGCAGGCCTATGTGTCGGGCGAACGCGACTGCGGACTCTTTGTGGTAAGCGGCAAACTGCATCCGGAAGTACGCATGGAAGAAGCCGAAAAAGCCATACTCGAAGTGTTAGACCGCCTCAAAGAAGAACTGATTCCGGCACGTGAGCTGGAAAAAGTAAAAAACAAGGTGGAAGCGACCAAAGTATTTGGCGACATGAGTGTGCTCGACAAGGCTATGGAGCTTTGCTTCTTTGAACTACAGGGCGATGCCGAACTCATCAACACCGAAATTGACCGCTACCGCGCTGTACAGGCTGCAGCTATCCGCAGTACCAGCCAACACCTGTTTCGTCCCGAAAATTGCAGCACGCTTTATTATTTCGCCAAACGCTAACTTATGACGCTCAACCGACAGCAAACACCCGAACGCCATCCCATCGCTTCGGCCGAACTTATAAAACCCGAAGCGCTGAAGCTCGATAACGGTATTCCCTTTTTCGCCCTGCGCAGCGGATCGCAACCCGTATTGCGACTCGAGTTTATTTACGATGCAGGTATCCGGAAGCAAGACAAAATCCTGAGCGCTTCTTTCACCAATTCGATGCTCACCGAAGGCACCGCCTCTATGAGCGCACAGGCCCTGGCCGAAGCCATCGATTTTTACGGAGCTTTTATTCAGCCCGAAATCGACAATGACAGAGCCGGCCTCACGCTGCATTGCCTGACCCGCGTTTTTCACGAGGTGGCCCCCCTGGTCGCCGCTATGCTGCAAGCACCCACATTTCCTGAAAAAGAGCTGGAAACCAACCTGAGTAATGCCAAACAAAAATTCATCGTCAACTCCGACAAGGTAGAATTTCTGGCGCGCAAGCAGTTTACCGAAACGCTTTTCGGCCCCACTCATCCTTACGGAAAACAGGCTTCTGCCGAAGATTTCGACCTACTCACTACCGCCGATATAAAAGGTTTTTTTGAACGTTATTATCATCCCGAAAACCTTACGATTATTGCCTCGGGGCAATTCGGCGACGAAGTGTTTGAAGAAATAAACCGCCTGTTCGGGAAAACACCGCTTACGCATACCGCAGCGCCCAATACTACCGGTACTTTTGTGTTTCCGGCAGCCGAAAAAGTAAACATTCCTAAAGAAAATGCGCTGCAATGCGGCATACGGATAGGTAAAATCCTCTTCAATAAAACGCATCCCGAATTTGTGCCGATGCAGGTGCTGAATACAGCTTTGGGAGGCTATTTCGGTTCAAGGCTGATGGCCAATATCCGCGAAGACAAAGGCTATACATACGGAATAGGCTCGGCAATGGTATCGCTGCAAGATACAGGGTATTTCTTCATTGCCACAGAAGTAGGCGCAGAAGTGGCTGGGGCGGCGCTGAAAGAAATTTACCACGAAATACAAAGGCTGCGCGAAGAACCGATTCCCGCCGAAGAGCTTGAAATGGTCAAAAACTATATGCTCGGCTCTTTTCTCCGCAATTCAGAAGGCCCCTTCGCCATGGCCGACCGGTTTAAATCCACCTGGTTTTACGGACTCGATTACACACATTACGAACGGTATATCCATACCATCAACGCCATTACGGCCGAAAAGCTGCAAAACCTGGCCCACACTTTCCTCGACCCCGATACGCTGACTGAAGTGGTAGCGGGTAATTTTAAGCGCAACTGAACAAAAGCAAATCCGTCTATATAACAAATACGGCCACGTTTACGTTAAATGAAGGTTAGCGCGCTTTAGCAATACTCATGTCCCGGAGCAAATTATTTTTTACCGTTTACCGCACATGGATCTTATTGGGATGCTGGCTGCTCCTGCCCTCTTCCTCGAGCGCCACGCACTTGCTGGGAGGAGACATCACCTGGACCTGTAACGGCACGGGGCAATACGTTTTTTCACTCCATATTTTCAGAGACTGCTACGGCACAGGACTGGTTACCACCGGACAGGCTATCCGGGTCTGGAATCATGCTTCGGTCTCGCAAATTCCGGTCACGCTTATCTCCGTTTCTCCCGTTTCTCCACCCTGCCGCAGCGTGCCGGGAGGTCCGCCCGCACTCGATTGTGCCGATGGAGCGCTCAATTCGGTAGAAATGTTCACGTTCCGCTCCGACCCCGTATCGCTGCCCGGTATCCCCCCCGCCGAAGGCTGGGCTTTTACCTGGGACGCATACTCCCGCGCTTCCTGCGACAACCTTTTGCAACCCATTCCTACCGGATTGACACTTCGTTCTTTCATGTACGCCTTTCGGAATCAGCAGGGCTCACCCTGTTACGACTCCTCCCCGCGATTTTCTACCGTACCCTTCTACACCGCTTGTACCGGTCTGCCTTTCACCTACAACCAAAGCGCACAGGATCCCGATGTGGATTCGCTTGTGTTCAGCTTTGCCCCACCCATCGACCATATTTCTTCAGGCGTGTTCAACCCTCCGGCTTTTCCGGCGGGAATCCCCTTCGAGAGCGGCTTTTCGGCGACCAGTCCTACCCCCGGCACCGCTACCGACCCCAACAACGTACCTTCTTCGCTTGATCCGCAAAACGGGGATTTGAACTTTACCTCTTTTACGACCGGCAGATACAATGTGGTGATATGCGTCGCCTCCTGGCGCGAGGGACAGAAAATTTCGGAGGTATATCGCGAGCTCCCGCTGATCGTACTGCCCTGTGGTACGAATAACCCTCCGCAAATTACGCCTCCTTTCGGAGGCACTTCATTCCAGACCAGCCTGTATGCCGGTGAAACCCTCAGCTTCACACTTGCCGCAGGCGATCCCGAATGGCTGCAGGATGGCAGTCCGCAAACCCTTACTTTACAAGCGTCCGGAATCGCTTTCGGCACAAATTTTAACGATGCGGCGGCAGGCTGCCCAAATCCCCCCTGCGCTACGCTCACCTCACCCATGCCGACCAGCGGCACACAAGGCGTAACCAATACGCTGCACTGGCAAACCGATTGTGCACACCTGCCGGCAGGCGCTTCGCAAGCCACTTACGATTTTCATTTTCAGGTATGGGACGATTACTGCCAAATTCCCGGAATGAGCCCGGCCACGGTAAGCGTCACGCTGCTTAGCCCTCCTCCACTAAGTGCCACCGACCCGCAATGCGCTGCCGTAGCGCCCAATGGCGATGTAACGCTCTACTGGACACCACCCGCCGACCCCTACAACTGCTTCATTCAATATGAAATTTACAACGGAAGCACGCTGATTGGCACGGTTCCCACACACAGTCAAAACAACTATACCCATACAGGTGCCAACGCGCAAAACGGCAGCCGTTCTTATCATATCGCTCTTCGCTCGGGATGCGGAAGCGGAACGGTAGCGCTAAGCGACACCATTTCTTCCATGCACCTTACGGTAAATAATCCCGGTAACGGCACGGCCGTGCTGCAATGGAACCGACTTTTTACCCCGCTTAACAGCGCTACCTCCTCGGGCTGGTATCGTATCTATCGCGAGTACCCCGCAGGAACCTGGACGCTTATCGACTCTACCGCTTACGGCCGGGAGTCGTATATCGACACCATCACCGTTTGCCACGATTCGCTCAATTACCGTATTGAAGCAAGAGATTTATCAGGCTGTATCTCGGTATCGTCTGTACAGGGCAAAACGTTCGATGACATTCTTCCACCACCGCCTCCCGAAATTATTGCCGTTACGGTCGATGAAAACACCGGACGCGCCCTGATTAACTGGGAAATAAATCCTTCGCCCGATACCGAAGGCTATATCGTACTCCAAAATCAGGGGGGATTTTGGGTGGTAATCGATACCGTATGGGGCCGAAATAATACGCTTTACGACTACCTCTTGTCGAACGCTTCGACCCGCTCTGAAATATTTGGTGTAGCTGCTTTCGACAGTTGCTGGTCGGGCGTTCCTTCCAGTCCGAACACCAGCGCAATGGGAATTTTCCAGCAAAGTATTTATGTCAGCACTTCGTTCGATGTGTGCGCACGCGCCGTTCACCTGCAATGGAACGCTTACCTGAACTGGAGAGCCGGAGTAAACCGCTATGAAATTTATGCTTCCGAAAACGGGGGGCCTTTCACGCTGTTAGGGCAAACGCAGCAACTGAGCTACACCCACGCCCCGGCTAACCGGCTTTCGAACTACGTCTATATGGTGAGGGCTTTTTCCAATCAGGCCGGAATTACTTCGCTGTCGAATAAAACCACCCGCTTTGTACGCCAGCCGCAGCAACCTTCTTTCCATTACCTGCAAACGGCTACCGTTACTAACAGCGCCGTAGAAATACGCTGCTTTGCCGATGCGGCACTGGGTTCGCGCTACCGTTTTGAACGCGCCGATCATCCCGCAGGACCTTACCAAACTATCGGCACGAGTGCCGCCATGCCCAATCCGGTTACCTTTACCGATTACAGCGCCCAAACCGACAGCTACAGCTATTATTACCGCTCGGTAGTGGTTGACAGTTGCGGCGACGACTCTTATACTTCCAACTATGGCCGTACAATCCTGCTATCGGTTACCCCCAACGACCTTAGCCTTGTAAATACGATAAGCTGGAATCCCTACGCAGGTTGGGACGGACAAATAGCGGAATACAGGCTGTATCGCAGCCTCAACGGCATTTTTGACGCTAATCCCATTGCTATAATCCCCGGAAATCTTCGCCATTACGACGACCCGGTCGGGAACCTGCTCGAAACCACAGGTGAAATCTGCTACCTGCTCGAAGCGGTAGAAACGACCAACAGCTACGGAATCAGTGAAATCAGTCATTCCAACATAGGCTGCGCGGTAATGGAACCTAAGCTCTGGGTACCCAATGCGTTTACGGTAGGCGGGCTAAACCCCGTGTTCAAACCCGTTACAGGCTATGTCGATTTTGACACCTACCAGCTCCGGATTTACAACCGACTCGGACAGCTCGTGTTTTTTTCGTCAGAACTGCACACCGGATGGGACGGTCGCCACGAAGGACGTATAGCACCTGAAGGTGTGTATATTTGGGAAATTTCATTTCGCGACGGCGAAGGGAAATTTTATGAACGTAACGGTTTTGTGACGCTTTTAAATGCACAGCCATGATACACAAACTCATTTTCGTGCTGGGTCTTGTGCTGCTGTCGGTAACTTACAGCGCCTGTCGTAAAAACAACGAAAATAAAACCGTAGGCATCGAAGGTTCCGTGATCACCAAAGGCGTAAATACCGCTGCCGAAGGCGTAAGCGTGAAGGTGAAATACCAGCAAATCGGTGGTGGGGTATATTCCTCTGCGTATAAAACCGCAGCCAGTACCGTCACTGACGCTAACGGACGTTATTCGCTCAGCTTCGAAAAACCTTCTACTGCCGAGTTTGTGATCGAACTAAGCTCACCACGGCATTTTGCACAAGAAAACCGCGAAGCAGCCGAACATTTTGAAGGAGGCACCAAAACCCGCCACTACATACTGAATGCGGTCGGCATAGTATCGGTAAATATCGTGAACCATACACCCTTCGACGAAAACGACAAGCTCATTTTCCAGCTCGAAAACGAAGCTTCGTCTTGCGACGATTGCTGTAACAGTCAGCCAACCTCTTATACCGGCGATGTGGTGAATGTAATCCGTACCTGCCAGCGTACAGGTGCCACTTACGCCCGTCTGAAATGGTTCGTGACACGTAACGCCACTACGGAGACCTTTTCAGATTCCGTGTATGTGGTTCCCTTCGATACCACATTCTATCAGTTGCGTTACTAATTCCCGGATTTTTTTGGTGCGGGGTTGAAACAAATACAGTATTATTGTTGTCTCAACCTACTTGCACTTACCTGCCATGTGGAAAAAAAATCTGCTGTGGCTATTGCTGCTGTGTCTCCCGTCTGCATTGTCGGCTCAGGAGAAAATTTCCGGGAAATTTCTAAAATCGACATCCGATAAGGATCTGTTCCTGCAAGCCGAAAGCCTGGTGGAAAAAGGGAACTATCGTGCCGCTTCTCTTTTATACCTCCAGCTCGAAACGAAATATCCCGCTGAGCAATCGCTGCTTTTTCTTACCGCAGTATGCCTGTCTTATCAGCCTTCTACCGCCGAAGAAGCATTGATCCGTTTTGAAAAAACAGATCGCAAACGGTTCTATACTTCCGCTTTCAGGCTACATTATGCAAGGGCTTTACACCGGGCTTACCGCTTCGAAGAAGCCATTGTGCAACTCGAAGAATACCTTCGCGAAAAACATCCCGATGTTCCACAACGGCAGCAAGCCTCCGCACTTCTCGCAGCTTGCCATTTTGCCATAGCCGCCTTGAAAAACCCGACGAATGTTATCCTTTCTCCACAAAAAACCAGTAAGGGTGAGCATTTAATAGGACTTAGCCCTCTGCTCACACCCGACGAAAAAGGCTTGTTTTTGACCCTGCCCGACAGTTCGGGGAAATCCTATACACTGTTTACTACGGCGAAAGACTCTTCCCTGCGATGGAACGAAGCACTGCCGGTTGCCGGTCTTTCTACGGCTCTTCCTTATCAGGCCGTAAGCCTTTCGGCCGATGCACATACACTCTACTTTTCGGGCGGCACAGAGGGATCCGATCAGCAGCTTTTTAGCAGTCGAAAGGATCAAAACGGCTTTCAACCGCCCCGTAAATTATACGGCAACAAGCTCAACAGTCCCTGGGACGAATCTCATCTCACGGTTACCCCCGATGGGCGCACGGCCTATTTTTCCAGCAATCGCCCGGGCGGTTACGGCGGTTACGATCTGTACCGCGCTACTTTGCAAGCCGACGGCTCCTGGGGCGATGTCCGCAACCTCGGCGCCCCAATCAATAGTCAGGGTAACGAACAAACGCCTTTTATTCATCCTTCCGGAACGATTCTGCTTTTCAGCTCCGACGGCCACCCCGGATTGGGAGGCTATGATTTTTTCCGCAGCGATTATCAAGGCGAAGGCCATTGGTCGGCTCCCCGTAACCTCGGTTATCCGCTCAATACACCCGGAGACGAGCTTCATTACGTAGTTTCGGCCGATGGAAAAACAGGCTATTTCGCTTCCACAGCGCAGGGACCCAATCCTATCGTCTATCAGGCCACACCCGGACTCACAGAAAACGACGTAAAACTGTTAAGCGTTCAGGGCAAAATCAGCTATAATGATCAAGCAGTCGGAGCAACTATCCGCGTGAATTCTAAAAACTCGGGGCAATTACAGGGAATTTATCAGACGCAGCCCAACGGACGCTATTTCCTGTATCTCCCCGAAGGAGGTAGCTACACCCTCCACTTTTTGATCGCCGATCATTCTCCCGAAATACGCGAAATCAACTTCGAAAAACCGGACCGCTATTACGACATCCAACTGGATATTGCTTGCTATAGCCGCGATTATGTACGCGCGTCGCCGACACAAAAAGCCGTCCCCCCGCACACGGGAAATAACGTTATACCTGTATTATCCGACACTGCTTCGGCAGCTATACCCGCTTACGCGCTCAAGAAAAAAGCAGGGCTCATCTACAAAATACAGGTAGGTGCTTATACACTGCCCAAAGACTTTAATTACAAAGCGCTGCTGAAAATAGGAAAGGTAGAAGAACAAAAGCTCGATGATGGCGTAACCCGTTTTACCATCGGTCATTTCGAGACACTCGATGAAGCCTATAAATTCCGTGATAAAGTGATTCGTGCCGGTATAGCCGATGCCTTTGTCACCGCCGAATACCAGCAAAAACGATTTCTCATAAAGGAAATACTCGAAACCGGATTGCTCGACGAGTAAAGCGAAACCAATCGCTTAACGCACCATTAGTCGTTGTACCCAGCGCGACTCGGGAGTTTCCAACACGATAAGATAAGCACCGGGGGTATAAGTTTCGGCGCGAATAAAATAATTCGATTCGCCTGCGGCAAAATATCCCGAATGTAAGGTTTCGACCAAATGACCCAACACATCATATACGCGCAACGAACCCTCAAAAGCGCGGTTAGTAGTTAAGGGCACACAGGTAATGGCCGAAGCAGGATTCGGAAATACGCGAAGCATCGGCGCAAGTACCGTTTCATCTACCGCTACCGGCGAACTGCCTAATACCTTAAACTGAAAATACCCATCGGGCGCTGTCATAGGTCGTACCTGCGTTTTCCCGCTCTGTGCCGTGGCGCTCACATAATAATACAGGTTCGTACCCGCGGCCTGCGCAGGAATATCGGCTGTCCAGTAATCGCTTCCCGAAGCACTCATCGGTACCGATTGATAGGGCTGCTGCAAATCGGTGGTATAATACAAAGTGGCCGAGGCAATGCCCGACTTATGCTGCGCGAATGCCGTAACGGTATAAGGATGCTGCGTATCGTAAGTATCGCGTAGCGACTGGTGACTGATAAGCAAAGGACTATCGGCTCCTATAAGATTGGTAATGCAATGTATAGCCCCGCCCATGCCGATAAGGTTATTGCCGGGCAAATCATCCACGTCAATTCCTGTAATGGTATAACCGGGAAGCGCATCCTGCAAAATCCGCAGGGCAATGGTATCGTACTCCTGACGGTACACCGGCACGATCAGGGTTTTGTTCACAAACACGCTGTTGGTGTAGGTACGGTAAGAAGCATTGCCAAACGGAGGCCCGGGATGATTCCCGTTCGCCGCCGGAGGCTGCGGAATACGAATTACTTTGTAAGGCGTGCCAAACACCGAATTATACTGGCTAAGCACATATTGCAAATTGGCTTCTATCTGCGGCCCGTCGGAAACAGACTGCGGATATTCTCCCACCAAAAGCGTCTCTTCGTCGAGCAGCTTCATGTGCATATCAATGTGATGAATGTCGTCGTAAGGCAGGGTCTCCATTTTGATGTAGCGATCAATCCCCATGAAATGTTTCATAATGGTATCGATCTGCGCCTCGGTTTTGGCCGTCACTCCATAAGGGTTACCCGGGCTGTTTTCATCGAGAATAAGTTTAGACGCGAAAGCCGTACCGAAGCCGTCCACCATCCAGTTACCGCCCGTGTTGACCAAATCGTGAGGCGCCTGAGAAGTGCTGAAAAGTCCGATATTTTTATAGGTGGCATAGGCTTGTGGAATGGCATCGTCGTCGGGACGTGGACGGTTGTATATCCAATCTACCAAAAGCAAAGAATCGACTGCATTTTTGTAAACCGTATGCGCGCCGTAATCGCGAATCCAAATGCTGTTAAAAGGCGTTTGAATAAAATTGACATTACTGAGCGGAATCCCCTGTCCGGTAAGGTAATTACGCACCTGCACCGAATCGGCACAATGAATCAGCACCTGGCATTCTTGCCTCGCTGCCTTCACAATCTGCGATTGGATATACGGAAAGGAAGTCCAGGTCAGTACCAGCGTCTGCACCTCTTCCCATTGCGCCATTGTCCTTACGGGAAATTCCGGAGGCGTAGTCACCGCACGCGAACCCGAACGGGGTTTATTGTATTCCGAAGCCGGAAGCGCCCGTTCTTCGGGGGTATGCCCCTGTGGTAAAGTAAGCTGCTGCGCCTGAGCTACTATCGTCTGCAGCAGCAGCACACACAAAAAAGAAGCTTTTTGAAACATGAGCGAAAAGGTACATATCCGCCGGGTGAAATGCAACTGCAAAGCCCATCAGGCTCATTTCTGTAAAAAATGAATAAATTTTAGTACTATGTATTGCATAATACCTTTCTTTGCATATATCTTTGCATTGTAGATTACAATAAGCCCCTGACGATGAATCTTGAAAATGCAAAAGCACAGATGAAAAAAGGCGTACTGGAATTGTGCGTCCTTTCGATTCTGAAGCGCCAGGAAGCTTATCCGGGCGATATTATTGAGGAAATGCGAGCCTCGAAAATTATACTGGTCGAAGGCACTCTTTACCCGCTGCTGACCCGCCTGAAAAATGCCGAGCTGCTTTCTTACCGCTGGGAAGAGTCCAATGCCGGGCCTCCCCGGAAATATTACCGCCTCACCCCCAAAGGCGAAGCTTTTCTCGAAGAGCTGCAGGAAGCCTGGGACGATCTGGTCAGAACCGTAAAAACAGTAAGCATTAAAAAAATTATCTAATTCAATACGTATGAACAAAACCGTCACCGCCAGCGTAGGAGGATTCGTCTTCAATATCGAAGAACAGGCTTATGAAACGCTGAAAACCTACCTCGAAAACATACGTGTTTCACTTCATTCGGGCGAAGAAGCCGATGAGGTCATGCAAGACATTGAGTTCAGGATTGCCGAAATTTTCAGGGAAACGCTTTCTAAGGAACGCCGCGAAGTGATCAATACCGCCGATATACATGCGGTAATTGCGGTGATGGGCGAACCCGAAGCTTACGGCGGAGAACCCTCCGAGTCGGCACGAGCGGCAGGCGACGAAAAAGAATCGACCCGTTCGGCGCAATCCGAAAAACAGATTTTCCGCGACCCGGATCAAAAAATGATCGGCGGAGTCTGCGCAGGTATTTCGGCCTATTTCGGCTGGGATCCGCTGGTACTACGCATCCTGTTCGTGGCACTTTTCTTCGGCTTGGGTACCGGACTTTTTCTCTACCTTATTCTTTGGATCATCATCCCCGAAGCCAAAACTACTGCCGATAAGCTCCGCATGAGGGGTGAAAAAATAGACGTAGAAAACATCAAACAACGTTTCAACGATTTCAAAAAAGACATCCACGAGTTTGCCCATCCCGAAGGCAAAAAAAAGGTAAAAGCATTTGGCCGTAGTCTCGGCGATCAGGTAGAAAGGGGTGTCTCGGGCTTTATCGACATACTGGGACGTGCCATCGGACTGATCTTCATCGTACTGGCTGTAGTGCTGCTGGTGTACCTGCTGCGCAACGCCTTCTCGGCCGACTGGATCCTCAATATCAGCGACAAAGGCATTCAATACCTCGACCCTCACACTTTTGGCGAAGCTTTCTTCGGAAGCGCTACCCGTGCGCAGCTCGTCGGATTAGCACTGCTGGGTGTAATTATCCCACCCTTAGTCGGACTGCTGATTGCCGGCATACGGCTCATTTTCCGTACGCGTTTTCACATCCGCATCTTGAATATTATGCTTGCCATTCTCAGTATCGGCGCTTTCTCCATATTGCTCGTGGTGGGTATCCAAACCGCCACCGATTTCAGCCGTCAAAACGAAGTAGCGCTTAATGCCACTCTTAGCCCCATAACGAGCGACACGCTGTTCATTGATGTACAGCCCGACCTTTACTTTTCAGACCATATTCGTGAACCGCACGAATCGTATTTCGAGCTGGTACATATCGATGCTAAAAAAATCATCTACGGCTTTCCCGAACTGACCCTTAAAAAAACGACAGGCGAGACTTTCGAAATCGAAATTATTCGCTCGGCTTACGGCAGCTCACAAAAAAAAGCGCTCGACAGGGCCGAAAATATCGAATACCATTTTACCCAAACCGATTCGCTGCTACAATTCGACCCGGTGTTCGGCGTACCCAAATCGAATAGGATTCGTGGACAGGAGCTACAAATCGTGGTAAAAGTGCCCGAAGGGAAAACGGTGTACCTCAGCCCTAAAACGGGAAGAATTATCTACGATATTCCGAATCAGCACAATATAAATGATCGGGAAATGACCGGTAAATACTGGGTCATGGAAGCCAAAGGCTTACGGGAAAGCGGCCGCTGAACCTTAGCGAAATACCCGGAGGGTACGGGCCGCAGTTTGCGAATACACTTTCACCAAATAAACTCCGGAAGTAAAGCCGCTGAAATCAAGCTGGTGAACGGTGATTCCCGCGTCATAACGGGTAGGCGGTACAAATAACATTTCCTCACCCAAAAGGTTCAATACCGAAATAGCATATTCTCCGGGTTGTTCCAAATCCATCCGAACCGTAAGCATAGCGACCACCTGCGTAGGATAAACCTTTACTTCCAAGCCGGGCTCTTCCGCTACAGGAAAATGCGCTTTCGCCGGATAGAGGCCGAAAAAAAGAAAAACAAGGGGAAAAAGTATAAATTTCTTCATGCCGCTTTCATTCATATTACACAGTCGCTCAGCAGTTCCGCAAATAAGATGCCAACCGCAGATTTTTACGTATCTTAGTAGCCCTAAAGTTTCTGTGAAGGAGCTTTTTTTGTTTGAAAGTTTTCAAGACTATGTGGAAAGAAGAAAAAGAAGACATCCAGGTAAATAAGGAGGAGCTGACTTTCGAGCAGTTCCGCGCGCAGGTACTCGACGATTTCAGACTCGCCAGCCTCAGCCGCGAAGCCTCACTGCTTGGCCGTAAAGAAGTGCTCACCGGAAAAGCCAAATTCGGCATCTTCGGCGACGGAAAAGAACTCGCGCAACTGGCTATGGCCAAAAGTTTCCGCAACGGCGATTTCCGCTCGGGATACTACCGCGACCAAACCTTTATGATGGCTATCGGTGCCCTTACCGTACAGCAATATTTTGCCGCCCTCTACGCCCATACCGACGTAGAACACGAACCCGCCTCGGGAGGCCGCCAAATGGGCGGTCACTATGCTACCCGCTCGCTGAACCCCGACGGAAGCTGGAAAAACCTCAGGGCCATGAAAAACTCATCGGCCGATATTTCTCCCACCGCCGGACAAATGCCACGCCTGCTCGGATTAGCGCAAGCCTCAAAAATATACCGGCAAAACGAAAACCTCCACGAAGGATTCGACCGTTTTTCTGACAAAGGCAACGAAATCGCTTTCGGTACCATCGGTGATGCCAGCACTTCCGAAGGACTTTTTTGGGAAACCATCAACGCCGCCGGAGTTTTACAAGTGCCCATGCTGATGTCGGTATGGGACGACGGCTACGGTATTTCCGTTCCCAAAAAATACCAAACCACCAAAGAAAATATTTCTGAAATTCTCAAAGGCTTTCAGCGCGAAAAAGGAACCAACGGCTACGAAATATTCAAGGTAAAAGGCTGGGATTACCCGGCCCTGTGCGACACTTACGCGCGCGCCTCGGAAGTATGCCGCCGCGAGCATGTACCCGTGCTGGTACACGTAGAAGAGCTCACCCAGCCACAAGGACACTCCACTTCAGGCTCGCACGAACGCTACAAATCGAAAGAAGTGCTGGAATGGACACGCGAATACGACTGTATTCAGCAGTTCCGTAACTGGATCCTGAACTACGAAAAACAGTACGGTCAGGCGCTTGCCACCGAAGAAGATCTGGATGGAATTTCTGCCCAAACCCGCAAAGAAGTAAGGCAGGCCCAGAAAAAAGCCTGGGAAGATTTTTGCACGCCCATCAAAAATGAACTTGTAGAAGTAAGCCGTCTGCTCGAAAACCTGGCCGCCGAAAGCGCCCAGGGCGAAGCCATCCGCAAGATCAAAACCGATCTCGAAGCTACACTCGACCCTATTCGCCGCGATCTGCTGGCCGCCGCCCGGCAAGCGCTACGCCATGCCGCAGGTGAATCGGTACCGGCAAAAAATGTACTGACACAGTGGATACGGCAGTCGCTCGAAGAAAACGCCGAACGCTACGGTTCACACCTCTATTCACAGTCGGCCGAGAGCGCGCTGAAAGTAACTCCGGTCGAAGCCGAATACCCAAGCGATGCCGAACAGGTGGACGGCCGCCTCATACTGCGCGAAAATTTTGACCGCATCCTGTCGCGCTATCCCGAAGTGCTCATTTTTGGTGAAGACTCGGGCTACATCGGCGACGTGAATCAGGGACTCGAAGGCATACAAAGCAAATACGGCGAGCTGCGCGTATCGGACGTAGGCATTCGCGAAGCTACCATTCTCGGACAGGGAATAGGCATGGCCATGCGCGGACTGCGCCCCATCGCCGAAATCCAGTACCTCGACTACCTGCTGTACGCGCTGCAAATTATGAGCGACGACCTCGCTACCGTGCAGTACCGCACCAAAGGCGGGCAAAAAGCTCCGGTCATTATCCGCACACGTGGGCACCGTCTCGAAGGCATTTGGCACTCGGGCTCACCTATGGGCACCATCATCAACTCGATTCGCGGAATATACGTCTGCGTACCACGCGACATGACCGTGGCTGCCGGGTTTTACAACACCCTGCTCGAATCAGACGACTGCGCACTGATCATCGAACCGCTCAACGGCTACCGGAAAAAAGAAAAAATGCCCGCCAACCCCGGCGAATTCAAGATACCGCTCGGTGTACCCGAAATCGTAAAAGAAGGTACCGACCTGACTATCGTATCGTACGGCTCTACCTTTAACCTCTGTCAGGAAGCCGCACAGCAGCTCGAAGAACTGGGTATCTCGGCCGAACTGGTCGATCTGCAAACCCTGCTGCCCTTCGATATTCACCACCGCACAGTCGAATCGCTGAAAAAAACCAATCGGCTGCTTATCGTAGATGAAGATGTGCCCGGCGGTGCTTCGGCCTTTATTTTAGATAAAATACTCATCGCGCAAAAAGGCTATTATCACCTCGATGCCGAACCGGTAACCCTTGCCGCCAAAGAGCATCGCCCGGCTTACGGCTCCGACGGAGACTATTTCTCCAAGCCCAATACCGACGATATTGTAGAAGCCGCCTGGAAACTGATGCATGAAAGTGATCCGCAGCGTTTCCCCGCGCTTTATTAAACGCCTTGCGCTCAGGCACGATAATTGTTATTCTCAGGCAAACGACAGGATGTGATGAAACGGATAGCTATTTTTTTCAGTTGCATAATATTGCTGCTGACTGCTACTTTGCGCGCAGAAGCAATTCCGCCCCCCACTTCTTCGATCTATTCGCATCTGCTGAACCTCATGCTACGGCAAACAGGTTCTACCAACATTGTAATCAATCCCAGCACCGATAAAATTCTTCGTCTTCGAATCAAAAAAGACTACGAAATTTTTGATACCAAAGGAAAAATGGTGAAAAAGGGTTCCGGAAAAGAGATAGATGTGAGCAGCCTGCCCAGCGGCAAATACACCATCAAGTTTGATCGCGACTATAATCAGATCGAATATTTCACCAAAACCTGAGCCGATCTGGCCTGTACCGCATACCGCAAGGTGAAATTTAACGTACCTTAGTTCCTCATTCACCGCTGCATGAGCGAACAAAAAATCACCGAATCCGAATCGCATTACACGCACCTCGAACAGATGAGTACGCTCGATCTGTTAAGGGGTATCAACCGTGAAGATCAGACCGTAGCATTAGCCGTAGAAAAGGTTATTCCGCACATTGAAGCGCTGGTCGATCACCTTACCGAACGCATGCGCAAGGGCGGTCGCCTGTTCTACCTGGGCGCCGGCACCAGCGGCCGCTTAGGTATCGTAGATGCCTCCGAATGTCCGCCTACGTATGGAGTTCCGCAGGGGCTTGTGGTCGGACTTATCGCCGGAGGGGACGGTGCCATACGGCAAGCCGTAGAGTTTGCAGAAGACGATCCGGAGCAGGGCTGGCGCGATTTACAGGTCTATTCAATTAACGATCAGGATACCGTTATCGGTATCGCGGCTTCGGGACGCACACCTTATGTGATAGGTGCCTTACAACGCTGTAACGAACAGGGCATCAGCACAGGCTGTATTACCTGTAATCCGGGTAGCAGGCTGGCCGAAGTGGCAAAATTTCCTATCGTAGCCGTAGTAGGACCCGAATTTGTAACGGGCAGCACCCGCATGAAATCGGGTACCGCACAAAAGCTTATTCTCAATATGATTTCTACCTCGGTAATGATCAAGCTCGGGAGAGTAAAAGGAAATCGCATGGTGGATATGCAACTGAGCAACCATAAGCTGATCGATCGCGGTTCGCGGATGGTGATGGAAACGCTCGGCATTTCTTACGAAAAAGCGCAGGAACTGCTCCAACGCCACGGCAGCGTTCGCAAAGCAATCGCTTCAGTAAAAGGCTGAAAAAGAGAAAGTAAAGACCCTGCTTATACGGCTACGTTATATTCACGCAGCGCGTCGTTGAGCGAAGTTTTCAGGTTGGTGCTTTCCTTGCGTTTACCGATAATAAGCGCACAAGGCACCTGGTATTCGCCTGCCGGGAATTTTTTGGTCACAGAGCCCGGTATGACCACCGAACGGGAAGGCACTACACCTTTGTATTCGATCGGTTCCGCTCCGGTGACATCAATGATACGGGTACTGTGCGTAAGCACTACGTTGGCGCCCAGCACCGCTTCTTTTTCTACTCTTACGCCTTCTACTACAATACAGCGCGAACCGATAAAACAGCCATCTTCGACCACCACAGGCGCAGCTTGTAAAGGTTCCAGCACACCGCCTATACCTACGCCACCGCTCAGGTGCACGTCTTTGCCTATTTGCGCACAAGAACCTACCGTAGCCCAGGTATCGACCATAGTACCGCTATCGACATACGCTCCTATATTTACATAAGAAGGCATCATGATTACTCCCGAAGCCAAATAAGCGCCATAACGAGCTACTGCATGCGGCACCACACGTACACCCAGCTCACGGTAGCCGGTTTTCAGCCGCATTTTATCGTGAAACTCAAACGGCCCCACTTCGATAGTTTCCATTTCACGAATAGGAAAATACAGCACCACGGCTTTTTTCACCCATTCGTTGACCTGCCAGCCGCCAGGCACAGGCTCTGCCACACGTAAGCGGCCTTTGTCCAACTCTTCTATCACCGCTTCAATCGCCTTACGGGTAGCGGCTTCTTTCAAAAGTTCCCGGTTCTCCCAGGCTTGTTCGATAAGGGTTCTCATGCTGTGATCGAAAAATTTGATGCGCGACAAAAATAAAGGTTTATCTGCGCCTTAGCGCGAAAACATAAGGAATGAGAAAGAATTTCACAGATTAAAACCAAAAAGAAAAACTGCAAGGACTGCTGCCCTACAGTTTACGCCGCATTCAGGCGGTACTTAAAGCGTATTGGAGAATACGTCAAAAATATTGGGCATGGATAAAGAACCGCCCGAACCATATACGGCAGCGGCCTGTTCTCCGCCCTCATAGGCCGAAGTCGTTTTTTTATCCTGCTTTTTTTTGGCCTGCTCGCCACCTTCTATCGCTTTTACCGCTACCGACTCTACTTTGTACTGTCCTTCGTAAAGCCCTTCTATAGCTTCTACCATGTCTTTTTCAGAAACGGCATCCTTGTCAAAACGAACCGTAGCATGGTTTACTTCCAACTCCGGATCAAAATCCATCTGGAACGAAGCTACACCCGAAAGCGCCAGCACAGCACGCTGTACCGAGCTTACACAATTGTACTCACAAGCCATACCCCGGATAGCTAACTCGGCTATCATGTCGGGTATCACATCGGCCGGGTTGTGCACAGGCTTCTTTTCCTGTGCCACAGGTTTTGCTTCAGGTGCCGCCGCGTTACCGCCGCAGCCTGTCATCAGCGACAGGGAAAAAAGCAGAAAAAACAAAGAATATTTCATACTAAAAACGTTAACAAACACTGTAACAAAGCGGCTTGCATCTCTACTGCACTTACTCTCTTTTTCAACAAGCGAACTGCGCAGAAATTTGTACCGACCACACAAAAATAGGCCAAAATTTTGAGTTTCATACCTGCAAAACACTACCTTCGCCGCTGCAAATTGTTAAATTTTGCTAAAGACTAAGTCCCTGCGTTCCATCGTGTTGCTAATTGTGCTGGCCCTTACATGGGGCAGCTCTTTTATCCTGATGAAGCTGGGCATGGAAGACCGGGCCGGAAATCCCGTTTATACCTCCGAAGAAGTGGCGGCACTGCGCATCAGTACCGCTTTTCTATTTCTGCTGCCCTTCGGCATCTATTACCTGCCTACGCTGAAAAGGAAAAAAATTGTTCCGCTGCTCGTATCCGGGCTTTTCGGCAATACGATTCCCGCGTTTCTGTTTACCGCCGCCGAAACGCGGATGGAGCCCTCTTTGGCCGGAATGCTCAACTCAACCACCCCCATTTTTACCATCCTTATAGCCATTGGCTTTTTCGGTGAACGCTTCAGGCCGATAAACTACTTAGGGGTCGCGCTGGGTTTTGCCGGCTCGGCCGGACTCATGCTCGCCAACGGTACCGCCCAGCTTTCGGGCGAACTCTATTACAGCATGCTGGTGCTGATCGCCACACTTTGTTACGCTATCAGTCTCAACACCATACGCCGCTACCTGACCGATATGCACCCCATTGCCGTTACCTCGCTTTCTTTTATGCTGGTAGGGCCGCCGGTTACGCTTTATCTGTTCAGCACCGGATTCAGCGCTACTTTTTTTCACCACCCTTCGGGACTTACCTCTTTCGGCTACGTATTGCTACTGGGCGTGTTAGGCACAGCGGTAGCCGTGATTCTGTTCAATTACCTCGTACAGATCAGCAACGCGGTTTTCGCCTCTACGGTAACTTATCTCATTCCGATAACGGCTATCGGCTGGGGACTTCTGCTCCAGGAATCGGTCAATGCTTACCATTTTGGCGCTATGCTGCTGATATTGGCCGGAGTGTATCTGATTAACAGGCCCTGAGCCCAAAAATAGAAATTAACAGGGCTGTATGGATAAATCAAAAATATTCCTACATTTGCACCCCCTGAATGGGGATTGTACAGATAACCTTCAAAACCTGAGTCACATGTACGCAATTGTAGAGATAGCAGGGCAGCAATTTAAAGTTGCGAAAGACCAGCGTGTGTACGTGCACCGTCTTGAAGGAGAAGAGGGCTCCAGCGTGGAGTTCGGTAAAGTTCTCCTTATCGAAGACGGCAGCAACGTTAACGTAGGCGCCCCGGCTATAGCAGGTGCAAAAGTTACAGGAAAAATCCTGAGACACCTGAAAGACGACAAAGTGATCGTCTTTAAAAAGAAAAGAAGAAAAGGCTACAAGCTGAAAAAAGGTCATCGCCAGTCGTTGACCCAAATTCAAATTGAGGCTATTACCGTCTGATTTCTTCATTAAGTTTAACAGTTAAAAACGTTTACGTACCATGGCACACAAGAAAGGCGTCGGTAGTTCGAAAAACGGTCGCGAATCGGAATCCAAACGACTCGGCATTAAAATCTTCGGTGGGCAAAAAGCCATCGCCGGAAATATTATTGTCCGTCAGCGCGGTACCAAGCACCATCCCGGCGAAAATGTAGGGATCGGTAAAGACCACACCCTGTTTGCCCTCACTGCAGGCACCGTTGTTTTCCGCAAGAAAACCAACGATCGCTCGTACGTGTCGGTAGTTCCCGCTGAAAATTAATTTTCACCTTGCAATAGGAAAGGCTCCCGCAAGGAGCCTTTTTGGCTTTATAAACATATTCAGGATATCCTTATTTTTACCAAAAAACTGACACATGCTCGAAATCACACACCTGCGCGAACAAAAGGAAACCCTCCTCGCACGCCTGAGCAAACGAAATACCGACTTTACGGATACCGTTAACCGCATTCTCGAACTGGATACCGAACGCCGTAAAACACAAAATGAGCTCGACGCTCAACTGGCCGAGCTTAACCGCATCTCTAAAGCTATCGGTGCGCTTATACAATCAGGTAAGCAAGACGAAGCACAGGCCGCCCGCGAAAAAACCGGCGAGCTTAAAGCAGGCAATAAAACACTCGAAGAAAAGCTCAGCACACTCGAAAAAGAGGTGCAGCAATTGCTTTATACCGTCCCCAACGCACCTCATAACAGCGTACCCGAAGGACGTACACCCGAAGAAAACCTCGAAATTTTCCGCCACGGCGAAATTCCGCAGCTCGAAAACGCCCTGCCCCACTGGGAGTTGGCCGCGAAATACGACCTGATCGATTTCGAACTGGGTGTGAAAATTACCGGAGCCGGTTTCCCGGTCTATAAAGGCACAGGCGCCCGCTTCCAGCGCGCGCTGATCAATTTTTTCCTCGACGAAGCCACCAAAGCCGGGTACCGCGAAACGCAACCGCCCCTGCTGGTCAACGAAGCTTCCGGCTTCGGTACCGGACAACTGCCCGATAAAGAAGGTCAGATGTACCACGTAACAGCCGACAACCTCTATCTTATTCCCACGGCCGAAGTACCGCTGACCAACCTCTACCGCGATGTGATTCTCAAAGAAGAAGAGCTCCCCGTAAAACTCACCGGTTATACGCCTTGTTTCCGTCGCGAAGCAGGCAGCTATGGCAAAGATGTGCGCGGACTGAACCGCCTTCACCAATTTGACAAAGTCGAAATCGTAGAGCTGGAACACCCCGAACGCTCCTATGCCACACTCGACCGCATGGTAGAGCACGTCAAAAACCTGCTCATCAGCCTCGGACTCCCCTTCCGCATTATCCGCCTTTGCGGAGGCGATATGGGCTTCACCTCAGCGCTGACCTACGATTTTGAAGTCTATTCTGCCGCACAGCAAAAATGGCTCGAAGTATCGTCAGTATCTAACTTTGAAACCTTTCAGGCCAACAGGCTGAAGCTGCGTTTTAAAGACAAAAACGGGAAAATCCACCTGGCCCATACGCTCAACGGCAGCGCACTTGCCCTGCCGAGAATTGTAGCCGCACTTTATGAAAATAACCAAACACCCGAAGGCATTCGTATCCCCGAAGTGCTACAGCCTTACACCGGGTTTTCGGTCATACAATAATTCACTATTTCTATGCGAACCGGTCTCTTTCTGCTGATTTTCTTCGGCCTCTACGGCTGCCAGAGACCGGATTTCGCCAGGGAAATACAAACGCTCGACAGCCTCGCACGCGAAGTACAGCTTGCCGGAAAAACAGTCGATCAGCTCGACACGGCAAAACTTGCCCGAATTGCCCGAGAAACCGAAGCAGAACTGGAGCTACTGGCAATAGCCCTGGGAACGGATACCTTGGCTCAACCCTATGCCATTGCGGTAATCGGCTATAAAAATCTTGGTCCCTTTGCCCGCCAACTTCATCAGGAACGCGCCAGGTTGCATACAGAAACCGAACGCTGCCTCACACAGATCCGGAACCTGAAAGAAACGCTCGAAAAAAACACCCTCGAGGAAACACTTTCCCGGCAATATACAGCAGCCGAAAAACAGGCAACCGAAACCCTGCTTCACGCGTATGAATCCCATCGGCAAGAATGTCTTACGCTTTTTTCGCAATTTGATTCCCTGCATCCCGTTATAAAAGAATTGGTCGAAGAAAAAGAAAACAGCCCGCTATGACGTTTCTTCTACGTATAACCTGTCTGTGTATTCTGCTTTTGGCAAGCGGATATACCGCTACGGCACAACCGGCCAGCGATCCGCAGCTCGCTGCGCATTATTTCCAATCGGGCGACTATGAAAAAGCGCTGCTCTATTATGAAAAGTTATATAACCGGACTCCTTCGGAAACGTATTACCACTATTATTTTCGCTGCCTGCTGGAGCTGAAGCAATACCGCGAAGCCGAAAAGCTGGTCAAAAAAGCACAGCGCCGCGACCCGCAAAACCTCCGCTATTTTGTGGACATGGGCGATCTCTACCAGCATCAGGGTGAGGTCAATAAAGCCAAAAAAGAATACGACAATGCCTTGAAAGCGCTCAGCGGCAGCCACACACAGGTAATTGAGTTAGCTGATGCATTTGCTTCGCGCAACGAGTTCGACTACGCTTTAAAAACTTACGAAAGAGGTGACAAGCTGGCGGGATTCCCTCTGTTCGGCGAACACCGGGCCGAAGTGTATATCCTCAAAGGTGATTATCCCGGAGCATTTACTGAATTTTTTTCGCTGCTCCACGACGATCGCATTTCCCCTAATTTGTCGCGCATAGAAAATCGTTTGGCGGCCGTGCTGAAATTCGATCGCGAAGACGATCCACAGGTAGAGCTGTTTCGTACCGAACTGCTGAAAAGAATCCAGAAACACCCCAACAACGAATATTATTACGAGCTGCTTATTTGGTTTTTCCAACAGAAAAGCGACTTTACCGCCGCTTTCAATCAGGTCAAAGCCATCGACAAACGCAAGCGAGAAGACGGACTCCGGGTGTTCAACTTCGGTATGCTTTGCCTTTCGAACGAAAATTACGACATAGCCGCACAAGCTTTCGAATATGTCGTCCGTGAAAAAGGGAGCACAGGCACCTACTACCTCGACAGTAAAATCAAGCTGGTAGAAGTGCTTTCCGAAAAAGTGATCCAACGCGGCATCTACGAAGAAGCTGACCTGCTGGCCCTCGAAAAAAATTACCTCGAAACACTTCAGGAGTTAGGCAAGCACAATGCCACCGTACCGCTCATGCGCGGACTGGCACGTGTCAGGGCTTTTTACCTGCACGATACGCAAAGCGCCGAAGAAATGCTGGAAGAAGCCATTCGTATTCCCGGTCTTAATGCGCTAACCCTGGCCGAATGTAAAATGGATCTCGGCGACATACTCCTGCTCCAAAGCGATATTTGGGATGCTTCCCTTTATTATTCGCAGGTCGAAAAAGCATTTAAGCACGAGCCTATCGGGCACGAAGCCAAATTTCGTAACGCGCGTATCTCTTTTTATACCGGCGATTTTGAATGGGCACGCGCTCAGTTAGATGTCCTGAAAGCCTCCACATCCAAGCTCATCAGCAACGATGCCATGCAGCTTTCGCTACTCATTACCGACAACCTGGCTTACGACTCCATTCCCGAAGCGCTGCGCATGTATTCACAAGCCGATTTGCTCGCTTATCAAAACCGTTTTACCGAAGCCGAAGCCAAGCTCGATACGCTGAACAAACGTTTTCCCTGGCACGCCCTGCAAGACGAATCACATTACCTGCGGTATCGCATCGCATTCAAACAACGTGATTACGAGAAAGCCGCAAAAGAGCTGCAAATCATTGCCGACCAGTTTAGCCGCGATATTTTGGCCGACGATGCCCTTTACTACCTTGGCGAATTATGGCAGTTTTATTTCAAAGACGAAGAAAAAGCCGCCGAATACTACAAAAAGCTGATGTTTGATCACCCCGGAAGCCTCTACGTGGTCGAAGCGCGAAAAAGATACCGCCGTATGCGGGGAGAAAACATCAACTAAAATCAGCCCGCTGTGCGTCCTTCCGAACTTCTGGCCTTTCTCGAAGAAAAAACCGATCGCTACAATCGCCCCGATTTTATCGAGACCGATCCCATTCGTGTACCACACCGTTTCGGCCGTTTACAGGACATCGAAATAGCCGGCTTTTTTGCCGCCACTATCGCCTGGGGGCAACGCACTTCCATTATCCGCAACGCCGAGCGACTCATGGAAAAAATGGGAAATGAACCGTATGATTTTGTGATGTCGGCTCGAAAAAAAGACCTCAGTCGCCTCGACGATTTCGTACACCGTACCTTTAACGCTACCGACGCGGTCGAATTTGTAAAAGCGCTCCGTACCATTTACCGCCGTCACGATTCGCTCGAAGAAGCGTTTATACAGGGCGCCGACAACCGCCAGCGACTCGAAGCTTTTCACCACCTGTTTACCGGATCTTTTTCGGCAGCCCGAAGCGGAAAGCACGTTTCCAATCCGGCCAAAGGCTCCTCGGCCAAACGGCTCAATATGTTTCTCCGCTGGATGGTTAGGCAGGATAAACGGGGAGTCGATTTCGGCCTTTGGAAAAAAATAAAACCGGGTGAGCTGTACTGTCCGCTCGATGTGCACAGCGGTAACATTGCCCGCAAATTGAACATTCTTACACGCAGCCAAAACGACTGGAAAGCCGCCGAAGAGCTCACCGCCACACTCCGTAAATTCGATCCTTCCGACCCGGTGAAGTACGATTTCGCACTGTTCGGATTGGGTGTGTTTGAAAAATTTTAACCGCATGAATCCACTTGAATTTCGCCGGGCTACCACGCTCGAAATACCACTAATCATGTCGCTCGCCCGCCGGATATGGATGGATCATTACCCTGCTATCATTGCGATGGAGCAAATTGAGTATATGCTCGACAAGTTTTATTCGCCACAGGCAATGGCCGCACAACTCTCCGACAGGCAGCGTTTCGTCCTCGTGTTCCTTGAGAAGGAGCCCGTAGGATTTTATGCTTTTTCCGAAAAAGAAAAGCAGGCTTATTTTCTCCACAAATTTTACCTCGACACCCGGTTGCACCAACGCGGAATCGGCAAAGAAATGCTGGCCCATGCGCTAAGCTCAATGCCCGGTGTGCAAACACTTCGGCTCACTGTAAACCGTCAGAATTACAAGGCGATAAACTTTTATTTCCGCAACGGATTTGTGATCGAAAGCGTCGAAGATTTCGACATCGGACAAGGTTTTTTTATGAATGATTTTGTGATGGTTCGAACATTCATTTCCCATTAAAAAAGGTTACGACACCCACTAAAAGGCATCTACACTTTTTAGTTTTTGCAAGAAATTTTGTTTCAGTTAAGCCTGAAATTTGTTTCAGATGGTCGCTTGGAAATCGTCTTCAGCACTTTTTTTCCGCGCGACAAAATACCCGGACTCCCCTGTTCCATGAGTGTTTCTATTACGGTACGTAATTCGGGGATCAGCTCAGGATAAAGTGGTACAAGATTGGCCACAACGGTCATGGAAAATGCTTTTACCGCTATCGGTGCCGTAACCGAAAGCAATTGTTCCATACACAAGGTAACCGCCATACCGTGCAGATTTTGGGGAAGCTCCACATCCTGTAACACACGTAACACATTGCGTTTTACCGTATCGTTATCCGAAAGCTTCAATTGCTCCAGCATGGGTTTCAGGTAAGGACTGAGTCGTTCCGGGCTGTGTTGGGCGCAATCTATAAGCACCCGCGAAGCAGATTGTGTGACGCGCACATCGTGGCCTAAAAACAGCGCCATAAACGTGTTGAACCGAGCCGAATCTGCCGCCACATAATTGCTGAGCTGCCTTATCTGCGAGGGAGTTCGCGCCTGTAATATTTCGGATCGAAGATTCATTTTCGCTAAATTTAGGGATTAAAGCAATTATCTGCTTACGTATCTTGCAGACAGAAAACCGCTTGTCGCACTTTTAAGCCCCGAAGCCATGTATATTGGAGGAGAGTGGATCCGAGAATCCGAAAAAAATATAGCCGTAGTTAATCCTTACCACGGACAGCTTATCGCCGAAACGCCCGCTGCCTCAACGGCGCACATCTTGCAGGCCATCGAAAAAGCGGAACAGGCATTAGGGGCGATGAAGCACTTGCCCACGCATAAGCGTTACGCGATATTGCAACACGTGGCTATCCGGCTGCGCAACGATCGGCAAAGGCTGGCCAGCCTTCTCTCGGCCGAATCCGGAAAGCCCATGCGTTACGCGCTGGGTGAAATTGATCGTGCCGCCGATACTTTCCTCGTCGCTGCCGAAGAAAGTAAAAGGCTTCCGCGCGAATACCTCGATCTGGGCTGGACAGCGGCAGGCGAAGGCAAAGAAGGCCTGGTTCGCTATTTTCCGGCTGGAATTGTGGCGGGCATTACCCCCTTTAACTTCCCGCTCAACCTGGTGGCACATAAGGTCGCACCTGCCATTGCCGCAGGCTGCCCCATCATACTCAAACCCGCCTCTTCCACTCCGCTAAGCGCGCTGGAGCTGGCTCGCATTCTCGACGAAACAGAACTTCCCAAGGGCGCTTTTTCGGTTCTCCCCTGCGATCGGAAAACAGGAGAAATACTGGTCACTGACGCGCGTATAGCTGTGCTTTCCTTTACCGGTTCGCCCGACGTAGGTTGGAAAATGAAAGAAAAAGCGGGAAAGAAAAAAACAGTGCTCGAGCTGGGCGGCAATGCCGGCGTACTGCTGGCACCCGATGCGGCAATCGACGAAGCGGTAAAGCGTTGCCTGGTGGGTGGATTTGCTTACTCCGGGCAAGTATGCATTCACGCGCAACGCATCTTTGTGCATGATTCGCTTTTTGAAAATTTCGTCACGAAAATGATCCAGGGCGTGCAGCAGTTACGCCAGGGCGATCCGGCCAATCCGGAGACCGATATTGCTTCGATGATCGACGAAGCCAATGCTCAACGTGTCGAAGAATGGGTGAATGAAGCGTTGAGACAAGGCGCCACGCTGCTGTGCGGAGGCAAAAGAGAAGGCGCATTTTACGCGCCCACTCTGCTTAGCGGCACGCATCCCGGCATGAAAGTGCATAGCGAAGAAGTATTCGGTCCGGTAGTAGTGATCGAAAAATACGAGCGCTTCGAAGAAGGATTGCAAAAAATGAACGACAGCCGTTTCGGACTGCAATGCGGTGTATTTACACAGCAACAGGCATACATCAAACAGGCTTTCGAAACCCTCGAAGTAGGCGGGGTTATCCTGAACGATGTGCCAACCTTCCGTGTCGATCACATGCCCTACGGCGGTATAAAAGATTCGGGCTTCGGTCGCGAAGGGGTGAAATACGCTATCCGCGATTACATGGAGCCTCGCCTGCTCGTGTACTGAAAATTCTTATTTCTGCTCAAGCAACTGTCGCTGAGTAATCGGGATAAAATTCACCCTAAAATAGGCAGCCAGCATACGCATAATCGGGTCGTGACGCAGCTTGGCCAACATACGTTCGGTCTGTGCCTCATCATTTCCCATCACCATCTGATCGGTCAGACGAAGGTATTTCACCGCATAAAAGAAGCCGGCTATCACATAAGGCCCAAAAGGCGTATCGGGCACATCGAAGGTGCTGCCGGTAATGTTAAAAATCGTATTGGGAAGGTATCCGTTTTCGGAAATAAGGCCACGGCTTTTCAAGTAATAACGTGCCGCCAGCGTACGGGAAGTAGCCCAGGGGTCGGCCATACACAAGAGTCCGGCTAAAGGCTTCTGCTGCTCCGACTGCTGCTTCAGCACTGTCAGCGTTTCGCCCACGCACTGCCGCAATTCCTGCTGCATTTCATCCCACCAGGGCACCTCAGGAACCCCACCGTCGAGCCGGATAAGGGCGTGGATGGAATAATCCTGTATGCCGGCCGTAATCTGGATACCCAAGGTGCACAGCAACGAATCGGCCTCAATAAGATGCTCCAAACGAGCCTTCTGCGCACGCGGATGGGTACGCAGGTAGTCGATGCTCTTTATCCAGTCGCCCGCAAGATAACCGTCATACCCATATACCTCCCGCAAAAGCGAACGTATATCCTCGTCTTTCTCCACGCGCGCCGTACCGCCCGAAGTAGCATAGGTCAGCCTGCTTTCGACCAAAAGCTGCTCCAACTCGACTCCTACCCCCGTAGCACCCAGCATTCCGCAGTTCAGGTTCGACCCCTCGACAATCGCCATGTTGTAGATATGGCTCACGTAATCCCGGTTCGAAGTCTCGGTAAGGTGCCCGTGAGTTTGTATATGCACGAAATATTCTTTATTTATTTGAATATCAACACTCTCAGAGCTATCAAGAATAATCTGCCGGATGTCCTCAAACACATCGGGCGTAATAAACGAGCCGGCCGTACGGATGTTGTGGAACTCGACCCGAATGCCGCGCTCCTTATATTCCCTGATTTTACGGTTCATTACATCTACATGAAGCTGGCTCAAATCGCGGGCATCGGCACAACCGACCAAAATATGAAGCTGATAGTTTTGCATATTTTTCCTAATAAGGGATGAACGAAGATACAAACTGAGGCTTTACCTTTGCATTCCACCTGCTTCAACTGCGTTGGAAAGGTGCATAATTCCGGTGCATTGTTAATAAAAACGAGAATTTCAGCCTCATGAAGCCCTCGTGCAATGCGTAACTTTACTGCCTTCAAAAATCCGCCCGACTATGGCTCAACACAATTATACGGAAGATAACATACGATCGCTCGACTGGAAAGAACACATCCGTCTGCGTCCCGGTATGTATATCGGGAAACTGGGAGACGGTTCGGCTGCCGACGACGGGATTTACATTCTGATCAAAGAGATCATCGACAACTGCATCGACGAATTTGTAATGGGCTTCGGTAAAAAAATCGAAGTGGTGATCAAAGACCGAAGCGTATCGGTGCGCGACTTCGGACGGGGTATCCCGCTCGGAAAAGTGATAGACGCCGTATCCAAAATGAATACCGGCGCAAAATATGATACGAAAGCCTTCAAAAAATCGGTCGGACTCAACGGTGTCGGTACCAAAGCGGTAAACGCACTTTCCGAATCGTTTACGGTCGAGGCTATACGTGAAGGGCAGCTCAAACGGGTCGAATTTAAAGCCGGCGATGTCACCAAAGAGCATAAGGTTGAAAAAACCACCCAGCCCAACGGCACCTTCGTTACTTTCGTACCCGACCCAAGCATTTTCAAAAACTTCCATTTCCGCGAAGGATTCATCGAAAAGCTGCTGTGGAACTATTGTTACCTCAACCCCGGTCTGGTTATTTATTTCAACGGCACGAAGTTCGAATCTAAAAACGGCCTGCTCGATCTGCTGCGCGAAAACCTTTCGGAAGAACCGCTCTACGACATCATCCACGTGCGGGGCGAAGACATCGAAGTGGCCATGACCCACACCCCTTCGTACGGTGAAGAATACTTCAGCTTTGTGAACGGACAGCATACCACCCAAGGCGGTACGCACCAGGCCGCATTTCGTGAAGCGCTGGTAAAAGTGGTGCGCGAATTTTACAAAAAAGACTACGACGCGGTCGATATACGCACCTCTATCTCGGCGGCCGTAAGCGTAAAAGTGGTCGAACCTGTGTTCGAATCGCAAACCAAAACCAAGCTCGGCTCGCTCGAAATAGAACCCGGCGGAAAATCCATGCGGGCTTTCGTAGCCGATTTTCTGAAAGAAAAGCTCGACAACTACCTGCACAAGCATCCCGAAACGGCAGACGCCATACAGCGTAAAATCATGGCCGCCGAACGTGAACGCAAAGAGCTTTCGGGCATCCGAAAACTGGCACGCGAAAGGGCCAAAAAATCATCGCTGCACAACAAAAAACTGCGCGACTGCCGGGTACACCTGACCGACCTCAAAGACGAACGCCGACTCGATACCATGCTGTTCATCTGCGAAGGAGATTCGGCCAGCGGCTCCATTACCAAAGTGCGCGATGTAAGCACACAAGCCGTGTTCAGCCTCAAAGGAAAACCGCTCAACAGCTACGGGCTGACCAAAAAAATTGTGTACGAAAACGAAGAGTTCAACCTCATTCAAGCGGCACTCGATATTGAAGACGGCATCGAAAACCTGCGCTATCACAACGTGATCATCGCTACCGACGCCGACGTGGACGGCATGCACATCCGACTGCTGCTGCTTACCTTCTTCCTCCAGTTTTTCCCCGATTTGGTGAAAAACGGGCACGTCTATATTCTGCAAACCCCGCTTTTCAGGGTGCGGAATAAAAAACAAACCCTCTACTGCTACAACGAGGAAGAAAAGCAGGCCGCCATGAAAAAGCTGGGTAAAAACCCGGAAATTACCCGCTTTAAAGGATTGGGAGAAATTTCGCCCGATGAGTTCCGCATGTTTATCAGCTCCGATATCCGGCTCGAGCCGGTAGTGATCGGAAAAAAAGAATCGATCCAGCACCTGCTCGATTATTATATGGGCAAAAACACCCCACAACGTCAGGATTTTATCATCGATAACCTGCGCGTAGAAAAAGACAGCGTAGCCTCCGATACAGAAGAAGCTTACACCGAAGAAGAGATTGAAGCATGATACACGACGAAGAATTTCCGCAGGAAGAAGAATACAACGGTTCGGGCGCAGAACAGGGAAATGAAGGCGACCTGCAAAAAGTAGTACCCCTCTCGGGTATGTACAAAGACTGGTTCCTGGATTACGCCTCGTACGTGATTTTGGAGAGGGCCGTACCTGCCATGTTAGACGGACTCAAGCCCGTACAGCGCCGTATCCTCCATTCTATGCGCGAGCTCGAAGACGGGCGATACAACAAAGTGGCCAATGTGATAGGTCACACGATGAAATACCACCCGCATGGCGATGCCTCTATCGGCGATGCGCTCGTACAAATAGGCCAGCGCGATCTGCTTATCGACACCCAGGGTAACTGGGGGAACCTGCTCACCGGCGACGGCGCAGCCGCTCCCCGTTATATCGAAGCCCGCCTGTCGAAATTCGCGCTTGAAGTGGTGTTTAACCCCAAAACCACCGTGTGGCAAGCCTCGTACGACGGCCGTAACAAAGAACCCATTCACCTGCCCGCCAAATTCCCGCTGCTGCTGGCACAGGGCGGAGAAGGAATCGCCGTAGGATTAGCCTGTAAAGTGCTGCCTCACAATTTCATCGAACTAATCGATGCCTCTATCGATGTGCTCAAAGGCAAAAAAATCGAGATCTATCCCGATTTCCATACCGCAGGCATGGCCGACTTTTCGCAGTACAACGACGGAATGCGCGGTAGCAGGGTAAGAGTAAGAGCACGTATCCGCCAACAGGATCGTAAAACCCTCGTGATAGAAGAAATCCCCTTTGGATCAACCACCTCTTCCCTGATCGAATCGATCGTGAAAGCCAGTGATAAAGGGAAAATCAAGGTGAAAAAAATTGAAGACAATACCGCCGATAAGGTTGAAATTGTCATCCACCTGCACCCCGAAGCGCTGCCCGATAAGACTATCGACGCACTCTACGCCTTCACCGACTGCGAAATTTCTATCGCCCCCAATGCCTGTGTCATTGAAAACGACAAGCCCCGCTTTGTCGGAGTGTCCGAAATTCTACGGCAATCTACTCAGCATACGCTCGATCTGCTTCGCCTGGAATTGGAGATAAAGCTCAATGAGCTGGAATCCTCCTGGCATTTTGCTTCGCTGGAGAAAATTTTTATCGAAAAACGTATTTACCGAAAAATTGAAGAAGAAGAAACCTGGGAAGGAGTGGTAAGTGCTATCGACAAAGGATTGAAACCCCACGTCAAGCACCTCAAACGCCAGGTTACCGAAGAGGATATCGTAAAGCTTACCGAGATACGCATCAAACGGATCTCAAAATTCGACAGCGACAAGGCCGACCATTTTATAGAAAGCCTCGAAGAAGAAATCGATATGGTGCAGCACAACCTGAAGCACCTGGTAAATTACGCCATCGATTATTTCAAAAACCTGAAGAAAAAATACAGCGCAGGTCGCGAACGGAAAACCGAAGGACGCGTATTCGACACCATCGAAGCGACTAAAGTAGTGGCCGCCAACACCAAGCTGTACGCCAACTTACAGGAAGGATTTATCGGCACCTCGCTCAAAAAAGACGAGTTCATCTGCGACTGCTCCGACATCGACGACATCATCGTGTTCCGCGAAGACGGCGTGATGAACGTGTCGCGGATCACCGACAAAAAATTTGTGGGCAAAGGCATTATCCACATCGCCGTATGGCGTAAAGGCGACAAGCAACGCATTTATCACATGCTCTACCGCGACGGAAAAAACGGTGCTACCTACGCCAAACGTTTTGCCGTTACCGCCATCATCCGCGATAAAGATTACGTGCTGAGCAAAGGTACGCCCGATTCTAAAGTGCTGTATTTCTCCGTGCATTCCAACGGCGAGGCCGAAACCGTTTCGGTAGCATTGCGCCAAAAAGCCGGACTCAAAAAGCTGCGTTTTCCCTTCGAAATGGGCGGATTAGCGGTAAAAGGAATGACTGCACAAGGAAATATCGTAACCAAATACGCCGTACAGAAAATCGAGCAGAAAGAAATAGGCGGCTCTACCCTGGCGGCACGACAAATCTGGTACGACGATATCACCATGCGTCTCAATACCGACGGACGCGGAGAATTGCTCGGCCGTTTTAAAGGCGACGATAAAATTCTATCGGCTACCCAATCGGGTTACTACCGCACCTCGGGCCATTCGCTCGATTTGCGTTTTGATGATGATCTGATTTTAGTAGAAAAATTCAATCCCAAAAAACCGGTTACGGCCATCTATTTCGACGGAGAAAAAGAAGCGTACTTCGTAAAACGATTTATGCTCGAACCCGGTGCCGATCGGAAAAATCATTTCCTGACCGTACACGAAAACTCAAGACTGGAGCTGATCACCACACAATGGATACCACGAATCACGGTCGAATACGACGGCCGAAGCACCAGCCGAAAGCCCGAAGAATTTAATTTGGCCGAATTCGTAGATATTCGCAACGAAAAAGCCCTCGGCAACAAGCTCACCGCGCACCGGATAAAAACCATCACGCTGCTTGAACCGCAGCCCGGAGACAGCCCCGAAGAAGCGCAAACCGAAGAACCCGATCCCGAAACACCCGATTTCGAATTCGACGAAAACGGCAAAAAAATCGATCCTTCCGACCTGAAACAAATGGGACTTTTCGATGAATAAGCACCGACTGACAAGCACATTCCGGCTGATCGCCCTTCTGCTTCTGCTTAGCGGGAGCAAAACTTACGCCGCAGCCAACGCACCCGCCTGGGATTCGCTACGCATGAAAACCATGCCCGAATGGCAAAGCTATTTCAACGAATACGGCGTAAGCGGCACACTGGTCATTTACGACCAGCAGAAAGCGCGCTATTACGTGTACGACAGCGTACGCTTCGAGCAGCGTTTCAGTCCGGCATCGACCTTTAAAATTTTTAACTCGCTTGTCGCGTTGGAAACGAAAGCCGTAAAAAACGAAAAGCAAACCTTAAAATGGGATGGCTTTGAACGCGAGCTTCCGGCCTGGAACAGCTCGCAGGATATGCGGTATGCCTACAAGAATTCGACCGTGTGGTTCTATCAGGAGCTGGCGCGCCGCATCGGCTTTACGCAGATGCAATCCTGGATCGACAAATGCAGCTACGGCAATAAGGACATTTCGGGAGGCATCGACAATTTTTGGCTTACCGGAAAGTTGCGCATTAGTGCCCGTGAGCAGGTCGAGTTTCTGAAACGCCTGCAAAACAACCTGCTGCCTTTCTCGCCGAAAGTGGTCGAAACGGTACGCAATCTGATGATCGAAGAAAAAAATTCCAATTTCACGCTGCGCTCCAAAACCGGCTGGAGCGTACGAAAAGGGGAAGCCGATTTGGGCTGGTATGTGGGCTATATCGAGAAAGAAAAACCCGGAAAAGAAAAGAAAAAAGACTACTATTTCTTCGCGCTGAATATTGATATGAGCGATGCATCGAAAGCGGAAGCCCGTAAATTAATCGTACGGCGCATACTGACTACGATGAAAATAATCTGAAGATTTTAGTGTCCCTTCAGCGTATAGGATGACATAAAAAAAACCCTCTGACAAGTCAGAGGGTTTTTAAATTATAGTCCTTATACTTAATGCACCGACACAATCTTATCGGAGTAGTATTCGCCTTTTTGCAGCTTCACCTGTACCTTCTTAAAGGTTTCGATGGTGTAATTCACATCTTCGAGCGTATGCACGGCCGTCGGGATAAGACGCAGCATGATCACGTCTTTCGGTACTACGGGATACACCACGATAGAACAGAAAATGCTGTGGTTTTCGCGCAGGTCGAAGGTGAGGTTGGTCGCTTCACCCAATGAGCCGCTCAAAAATACCGGAGTAACCGGAGAGTTGGTTTTGCCAATGTTAAACCCGGCTTCGGTCAGTCCGTTTTGCAGGGCATGGGTAATTTTCCAAAGGTTTTCACGAAGCTCGGGCTTGCTGCGCAGCAAATCGAGGCGTTTAAGCGCACCTACCACCAAAGGCATGGGCAATGCTTTGGCAAAAATCTGCGAACGCATATTGTAACGCAGGTATTCCACCACGTTTTCGGTCGAAGAGATAAAGCCGCCTATCAAAGCCATCGACTTGGCAAAAGTGCCGAAATAAATATCGATACCGTCCTGTACGCCCTGTTCTTCTCCGGCACCGGCACCGGTAGGTCCCATTGTACCGAAACCATGTGCGTCGTCCACAAACAGACGGAACGAATATTTCTCCTTGAGTGCCACGATTTCACGCAATTTGCCCTGATCGCCGGCCATACCGAATACGCCTTCGGTGATCACCAGCACGCCACCGTCTTTTTCGGCCGCCAGCTTTACTGCACGTTGCAATTGTTTTTCGAGGTTCTCAATATCGTTGTGCTGATAGACGAAACGTTTGCCGAAGTGCAGACGCATCCCATCGAGAATACAGGCATGCGACTCACTGTCATACACAATCACGTCGTTGCGATCCACAAGGCTGTCGATAGCCGATACCATACCCTGATAGCCGAAGTTGAGCAGAATGGTATCCTCTTTTTTCATGAAGGCCGAAAGCTCACTTTCGAGCTGCTCATGGTAGTTGCTGTTACCGCTCATCATACGGGCGCCCATCGGAAGCGCCAGTCCGAATTCGGCCGCCGCATTGGCATCCGCTTCGCGTACCTCAGGATGGTTGGCCAGCCCCAGGTAGTTATTCAGACTCCAGCAAAGCACTTCTTTCCCACGGAAGATCATCTTGTTGCCGATAGGGCCTTCCAGCTTAGGGAATGTAAAATAACCGTGCGATTCTTTCGAATGTTTACCCAAAGGGCCACGGTTGAGCTTGATCTTCTCAAAAATATCCAAGGCAGGAATGTTTTAAGGGTTAATAATGAGGGTATTCTCTTTTGGTTGGAAGGGCAAAATTACGCTACTCCCCGCGCATTGTCAACCCGACTGTAAAATTTTATCCACAGTACTGCGTTGTATGCGTACCGCCAGTACCGACACCGGTTAAAATTTGCGGCTTTTATTTACCTTTGCACGATGATTCGCCGATTTTATCTGTTTTTAGGAATACTACTCCCGCTGCTGTTAAGCGCCTGCTCCGAATACGGCAGGATACTTAAAAGTCAGGACTATAACCTCAAATACGAAAAAGCCATTGAGTATTACGAGAAGAAACAGTATAACCGGGCTTTACCGCTGCTCGAAGAGCTGATTCCCGTATTCAGGCTTACCGATAAAGCCGAGAAAACGTATTATTACTTCTCGTACAGCCATTTTCACCTGAAAGATTACTACCTGGCTGCCTATTATTTTAAAAATTTTGCCAAAACCTTCCCGGCAAGCCAGTACGCCGAAGAATGCCTCTTTATGAGTGGTATCTGCAATACCCGCAATTCGCCCGATTACCCGCTCGACCAGAAAGAAACGTACGATGCTATCAACGAATTGCAGCTTTTTCTGAACCGTTACCCCGAAAGTTCACGGCGCGACACCTGTAACAAGATCATCGACCAGCTTCGCCATAAGCTGGAACTCAAAGGCTTCGAGAGCGCCAACCTCTACTATAAAATGGAAAACTATAAAGCGGCTTCTATCGCTTTTAAGAGCTTTCAAGAATCATTTCCCGATTCGAGGTACACCGAACTGGCTGCTTTTCTTACCGTAAGGGCCGATTTTCTTTTGGCTAAAAACAGCATTGAAAGTAAAAAGTTGGAGCGTTATAATGAAACTATCAAATCTTATCATAACTTTGTTGACTTTTTCGCCAACAGTCCTTACCGGAAAGAGGCGGAAAGTATCCATCGAAGCAGTATCGCTGAAATTGAAAAGCTGAAAAAAACGAAAGAGCCATGAGTTACAAAAATGCCAATGCCGAGCGCACTACCGTTACCCGTGATGTAGATAAGATTGAGGCGCCTACCGGCAATATTTATGAATCGATCGTAGTCATCAGCCGCCGGGCAGGTCAGCTTGCCGGTGAAATGCGTGAAGAGCTTACCTCCAAACTGCAGGAGTTTGCCACACATACCGACAACCTCGAAGAAGTGTTCGAAAACCGCGAACAGATAGAAATTTCACGCCACTACGAGAAACAGCCGAAACCCGTAGCTATTGCCATTCAGGAATTTATCGAAGGCGGCACCTACTTCCGCTACCCCGAGCAACAGGGGGCCTGATAGCTTCCTTTTCCTATCTTTATAGCTTGTTAATATGCTGAGCGGAAAAAAAATAGTGCTCGGAGTGACAGGCAGCATAGCCGCATACAAAGCCGCTTTCCTTACCCGTCTGCTCGTCAAAAACGGCGCTTCCGTGCAGGTTATTATGACCCCGCAGGCCGCTGACTTTATTACCCCGCTTACCCTTTCTACGCTTTCTAAAAACCCGGTGCTGAGCCGCTTCACAGCCTCTCCCGATACCGGCGAATGGAACAACCACGTAGCCCTCGGCTTAGAAGCCGATGCGCTGGTCATAGCCCCTGCCTCTGCCAATACCCTGGCGAAAATGGCACTGGGTAACTGCGATAACCTGCTGCTGGCTACATGGCTTTCGGCACGCTGCCCGGTATGGGTAGCCCCGGCTATGGATTTGGATATGCTCAGGCATCCCGCTACACAAGCCAATCTCGATAAGCTGAAGACTTACGGCACTCACCTCATCCAACCGGGATACGGTGAGCTGGCCAGCGGATTAACCGGCGAAGGCAGAATGGCCGAACCCGAAGAAATTCTAGATACGCTGATCGGCTTTTTCAGCAAAAAAAAAACGCTGAGCGGTAAAAAAGTGCTCGTCACCGCTGGTCCCACTTACGAAGCCATAGACCCCGTACGTTTCATAGGCAATCACAGCACCGGTAAAATGGGAATCGCCCTGGCCGAAAAAGCGCTGGAACTGGGTGCCCGTGTAGTACTTATAAGCGGACCTTCGGCCCAGCCCTCCCACCCCGCCATCGAACGCATCTCTGTCAGCTCCGCGCAAGATATGCTGGAAGCTTGTAAAGCTCATTTTCCAGACGCCGACATCACACTGATGGCCGCCGCAGTAGCCGATTACCGACCCGTACAGGTGGCGGACAAAAAAATCAAAAAAAGTGAAGCCACCCTGCAGCTTTCGCTCGAAGCCACCACCGATATACTACGTTACCTCGGCACACAAAAAAAAGCAGGACAAACCCTTGTAGGCTTTGCGCTCGAAACGGATAACGAGCTGGAAAATGCCCGCAAAAAATTAGAATCTAAAAACCTCGACGCCATCGTGCTCAACTCGCTGCGCGACGAAGGCGCCGGATTCGGACACGATACCAATAAGATTACAGTCCTCGGAAAGCACAATAAAATCCGTAAATTCGAGTTGAAATCGAAGCAGGATGCGGCCGCCGATATTTGGTCGTTTCTGCTGGAAGAAAAGCCATGAAAAAACTGCTGTTTATCGCCTTGGCCGCCCTATCGGCACCGCTTTATGCGCAGGAGCTCAACTGCAAAGTACAGGTGATCTCCCCTTCGCTGCAAACTTCCGCTTCCGACAAACAAGCCCTGGAACAACTCCAACAGACGCTGACAGAATTCATGAACAACACCCGCTGGACCGGCGAAACGTTCAAAGACAACGAAAAGATCGAATGTAATATCCTGATAAATATCAGCGAGCAGCCCGCCGTCGATGAGTACGGAGGCACCATGCAGGTCACTTCCCGGCGCCCGGTATTTAACTCCAGCTACAGCACCACCATACTTAACTATGTGGACGACAACTGCAAGTTCCGCTACGAACGCGGTGCCGCACTGCTGTTTTCGATCGATCAGCACCGTTCGAACCTGACCTCCATGCTGGCTTTTTACGCTTACATGATCATCGCTTACGATTACGATACCTTTTCGCCCGAAGGCGGCTCCCGTTATTTTGTACGCGCACAACAAATCGTGAACAACGCACAGGGCGCGGCCGAGCCCGGATGGAAAGCCTTCGAAGGCGATCGCAATCGCTACTGGCTGGTGGACAATGCACAGCAGTCGGTATTTAAACCCCTGCGCTCGGCATTTTACAATTACCACCGCAACGGCTTCGACCGGATGTACGATAACTTTGTAGAAGGCCGAAAATCAGTGATTTTGGCACTCAACGAAATTTTGGAAGTGCATAAAACGCGCCCCGGTTCTTTCAATATCCAGCTCTTTTTTTCTACCAAAGCCAACGAGCTGATCGACCTTTTTTCGCAAGCTACCGCCGAAGAAAAACAACAGGTATTTAACCTCTGCAAACAAATGGACCCGGCTAACCTGAACAGGTACCAGCGTATTATGAACGCAAAATAAGCTCAGCGCTGACGCAAAATCTCCATCCGATCGCCATTCTCCTGAATCAGCCATTCCGCTCCGAAAATTTCCTCCAGGTACCTGCGGTAAAACCGCAAACGCTGATTAGATACTCCCGGAGTTTCTGAATCTTTCGGTTCAGCGGCAAACGCTATGACCCGCAAATGAGGCTGGGCAGCCAAATACATTTTCACGACCGATACTACGGTAGCCATCACCCGGTATGCTTCGCCCCGATTGGTTAAGGCATATTCCTCACCCTCAAATTCTTCATTAAGCACACCAAAAGCCACCAGGGCATACAGCCTGTCATCCTGCTTACGCGCAAAACGAACCTCGTACGTCATGCCCGAATCGCTCGTAAAATAATATGTCCCCGAGGAAGGGAAGGACGGCGAGTCCACTTTATAAGGCGTAATACCGATAGGCATCAGGCTTTCTTTTTTAAAATGTTATTTTTGACCTGCAATTTTTTAAGGGGATAAGCTAAAGATATGGCTAAATACGGAAAGTGGATCGGAGGAGGACTGGGATGGGTGCTGGGGGGCGGAAATCCCATAGGCGCTATTCTCGGCTTTGCCATAGGCAGTATGTTCGACAATATTAACCTGAGCGGCACACCGACCACTACCACGCAGGATCAACAATCACGCAGAGAAAGTTACCGTTACCATACCGCAAGGGGCGATTTTAACGCTTCACTACTGGTACTCACCGCCGTAGTTATGAAAGCCGACGGCAAAGTGATGCGCTCGGAAGTAGAATATGTACGTAATTTTTTCGGACGACAATTCGGTCCGCAATACGCCCAGCAACAACTGCTTATTCTGAAAGATCTGCTCGAAAAAGACATTCCGCTAAGGCCGGTATGCGAAGAAATTCGGTATTACATGGAACACCCGCTTCGCTTGCAACTGTTGCATTATCTTTTCGGCGTAGCAGCTTCAGACGGAAAAGCAGATACCCCCGAGCTACGGGTGCTGGAAGAAATTGCACGTCTGCTGGCCATCAATCACCGCGACTTTGAATCGATCAAAGCGATGTTTGTCAAAGACACGGGCAGCGCTTACAAAATTTTGGAAATAGCGCCCGAGGCCAACGACGACGATGTGAAAAAAGCATATCGCCGTATGGCTGTAAAATACCACCCCGACAAAGTGGGGCACTTGGGTGAAGACCACCAAAAAGCGGCGAAAGAAAAATTTCAGCACGTACAGGAAGCCTACGAAGCCATTCGCAAAGAAAGAGGAATCAACTAAAAAAATACGGGCATAAAAAAACGGACTCTAACCAAAGGTTAAAGTCCGTCTCAAAATTGCAGGTTGAAAATCCGGAAAGTTCCAGAGAAAAGAAATCGGCCGGCTTTTAGTGCCCGGCCAGTGCGTTAAGCAGCCGGATTAATATTTATTATACCGGTTGTTCGGCCTTGATTGTCCTTCGGGCTTCGGACGAGCTTCGGTAACAGTAATGTCTCTGTTTTTCAAAGCTTTACCGTTCAGTTGCGCGATAGCCTGCTGACCAGCCTGGACATCACCCATTTCAACAAAGGCAAAACCTTTGCTACGACCGGTCATTTTGTCCGTAATGATTTTCACAGATACAACTTCGCCAACTTGTTCGAAAAGCTCCTTGAGCTGTTCTTCCCTGATAGTATAATCAAGGTTTCCGACATAAAGATTCATGTTCGTGGATTGAATGATTAAATAAAATACGGGGCAAGATAGATAAAGAAACTATAAAACCCAAAAAAATATCTCAATTCTTTTCCGGCATACGCGACTATAGCAAGCTTTATAGAGTGACTATTACTATTATAATTCCCTCATTTTCTATAAAATAACTCCGTGTCTTCCCTTACCCCCTCTCCGAAAATACGCTTTCGGTACAAAAACTCCCGCCCCGCCCAAGGGTTGCCATTTGATTTTGTACCTTTGTCTCCGCTTCATTTTCTTCGCATTTAAGCAATTATCATGGCCAGTAAAAAAGAACTGAAAGACATCATCAACGCAGTATGCTTCGACATCATTGACGAATGCCTCACACTGCGCGAGCTCAATAACCTGCCCGACGAAAAGGTAACACCGCTGCTCAACGATACCATTGCCCTCCGCAACGATCTGATCACGCGGGTAAATCAATCTAAAGGCCGCAAAGCCCAGGGCAAAGAGCTGAAAACCCTGCGCCAGGAGCTCGAAAACAAGCTGCCCGACTTTATAGATCAGGTCAACGCACTGGCATAAAACGGTTTTGTTTGCTCCTCCCGATTTGCTACCTTTAGCTGAATACAGGGAAGGGGATTGAAACATTTTTTACACCAAAGCATCGGGATTTTACTCTTCTCGTGCGCAGGCCTACATCTGCACGCGCAGGATATCCATTACTCCCAATTTGACTATTCCCCGCTCAATCTTAACCCCGCGCTGACCGGAATGTTCGACGGCGATTACCGCTTCGCCGCCAACCAACGTACACAATGGCGCTCGGTAACGGTACCCTACTCCACGTTTTCCCTGTCGGCCGACGCGTTCCAGCCTTTTCAGCAAAAAAACATAGCCGCCGGTGTACAGCTTAACCACGACATAGCCGGCGATTCACGCTTTCGGACTTTCCAGCTCAATTTTACCGGCGCCTACCTTCTGCCCCTGGGCGCCGACAGCAGCAGTCGCCTCTCTTTCGGTGCGCTGGCAGGTGTCACTAACCGCAACCTGAGCGATGCCGCCCTGCGCTTCGACAACCAATACGACGGCTATCAATACAATGCCTCACTCCCTACCGGCGAAGTACTGGCCCGTGAAAGCCGTACCTACCTCAACCTGCAATTCGGCATAGGCTACTTCAAATCCCTGAGCGAACGCAACTTCATTCAGGCCGGAATCGGAATTGCGAACCTCACCAAGCCGCGACAAAGCTATTTTGAAGTCAATTCAGTAACCCTCGATCGAAGGGTCAACGTGCACGGTATGCTCAACTATGCTCTCAATGAAAAAATCGAACTCATTCCCTCGGTATTGCTGCAGTTTCAGGGCAAATACCGCGAACTGATAGCCGGAAGCCAAATGCGCTATGTGATTGTCCGGGAAAAAGGAGTTTATCGCGCATTACGTGCCGGTATCTTTTACCGGAGCGGCGATGCAGGCTACCTTTCGGTCGGACTCGATTACGACCAGTGGATAGCCGGTATCAGCTACGACATCAACCTCTCTGATCTCGTACCCGCCAGCCGGTATCGCGGTGGACTCGAATTTTCCGTAATCCGTACGCTGAGCGTATTTCGTCCCAAACGCGTGCAGCACCGCATTTGCCCCGACTACATCTGAAATTGCCCCTAAATACGTATGAACAGCAAGCCTTTTTTCGACCGACTTTCTTTCGCGCTGCCACAAAGGGCAAGCTTGACGAAAATAGGGCTACTGCTGTTTTTTCTGCTCACAGGATTGCTCAGTGAAGCCCAAACCTACCGGCAACTGGTAAAATTTGCGGATGAAAATTATACCAAAGGAGATTATTTCGGCGCATCGGTATATTACCGCAAAGCGCTCGATATAGATAGTCTCGATATACAGGTACTTTGGAAATATACCGAATGCCTGCGCCTCTATAATGAATACGAATTGGCCGAATATTACTACGATAAAATTTATTACCGCGAAGGCGGAAAAATTTTCCCTTTAAGCGCGTATCACCTGGCTACTATGCAGAAATACAATGGGAAATACAAAGAAGCTACCCGCACTTTTAAGCTCGTGAGCCGGCAATATTCGAGAGATAAAAAATCGTTTTATTACCAAAAAGCAAGACAGGAAATCAAATCTTGCAGCTTTGCCATGCGAATGCGAAAAGACACGCTCGGCTTCTCGATCCGTAACGCAGGTAGTCCCATCAATACCTTCGACTCCGAATTTGGCGCCATGCGGCACGACACTGTGCTGTATTTCTCCTCGTTGCGCGCCGATAAAATGAACGAGGAACTGCAGGTCTTCGATCCGCAGTATAAAATTAAAATATACAGCTCCGAAAGTCCTTCTACTCCGAAAGCCCTTGATACTACCGTCAATAATGCGGCCTTTCACAATGCCAACGGCAGCTTCAGTCCCGACGGAAAACGTTTTTATTTTGTGCGCTGCGATGACGGCTATCGCTGCCGTATTTTATACAGCCGCTTCGAAAACAAGCGCTGGAGCACACCACAGGAAGCCGGAAAATACGTGAACCGCGAAGGCTATACCTCCACACAACCCATGGTCGCACAAGTCGATACACGCGAAATTCTTTTTTTCAGCAGCGATATGCCCGGAGGACAGGGAAAAATGGATATATGGTACGCCGAAATCGCTAACGGTATTCCCGGTAAACCCGTAAACATGGGCAAAAAAGTCAATTCTATCGACGACGAGATCAGCCCCTTTTACGATCCCGTCGATAAGCTGCTTTATTTCAGTTCTTCCTGGCACGAAGGACTCGGCGGATTCGACATCTTCAAAGTGAGCGGCGCTCCTGCTAATCCCGGCAGCCCGATCAACCTCGGCTACCCGATCAACACCAGTTGGAACGATATGTATTACGCAAGCTATCCGCTCGATCGTACGGCATTGCTGACTTCGAACCGCAAAGGTTCGTTATACAAAAAAGGCCCCACCTGCTGCAACGATATTTATCAGGTCGAATTTCCGAACGTAGAAAACACAGAAGACGAAACCCCTTATCAGTCGCTCGAAGACCTCAACAAATACCTGCCCGTAACGCTCTATTTCCACAACGACGAGCCTAACCCGCGCAGCAATGATACCACGACGCGACTCAACTACATGACTACGTATCAGGCTTATTCGCAGCTTACTGAAAAGTACAAAGACGAGTACTCCAAAGGGCTGAACGAAGAAAAGAAAGCCGCTGCACGCGAAGACATCGAAAACTTCTTCATGGACTATGCCGATAAGGGTGTAGCCGACCTCGAAATATTCACCCAACTCCTGCTACAAGAGCTCGAAAAAGGACAGAAAATTGAGCTCACCATCAAAGGCTTTGCCAGTCCGCTGGCCAAAACGGATTACAACGTACGACTCACCCAGCGCCGTATCGCCAGCCTGATCAACTACCTGCGCGAATACGAAGGAGGCGTATTTTTGCCTTACCTCGATGGGAATGCGGCCAATGGCGGGCGACTTTACTTCGTCAAAATTCCCTTCGGAGAATATACCGCGAGTAACCTGGTCAGCGATAATTTCCACGATCAGAAAAACTCTGTATATAGCCGGGCGGCCGCGCTCGAACGAAAAATCGAGATACAAACCGTACAACGCGCCGGTAAAGAAGAAAAAATCCCGGAGCTACGCATGGATCGCGAAGTGCAGGATTTAGGCAAAATACCGCAAGGCAACCCTGTAAACGCCGTATTTACGCTGAAAAATACCGGCGATGCCGATCTGCTTATCGAAAATGTGCTGATCCAATGCCGCTGCCTAAGCGCCGATTACCCCAAAACCGCCATTGCTCCGGGCGAAACGGCAAAGGTGACCCTCACGTTTTACCCCGAAGGCTATCAGGGCAAGCAGGTACATTCGGTTACACTGGTTTCTAACGGGTTTCCACCCAATAAAAGGTTGATCGTAACGGCCGAAGTGGAGTAAAAAACAGAAAAAAGTACAGGTAAAAAACCGGACGGAGCTTATTTCCCGCTTCCTTTCAGAATGATCAGCACGGTAAAAAACATGATCTTAAAATCGAGCGCTAAAGACATGTTTTCAATATACAGCAGGTCGTATTTCATACGCTCTATCATCTGATCCACGTTTTCGGCATAGCCGTATTTTACTTGTCCCCACGAGGTAATACCGGGCCTCACCTTATGCAAATGACGGTAATGCGGCGCTATTTGCACTATCTGATCGATATAAAACTGCCGTTCGGGACGTGGCCCTACGAGCGACATATCGCCTTTCAGGACATTAAAAAATTGTGGGAATTCGTCGAGACGCGTCTTACGCAGAAAAGAGCCTATACGGGTAATGCGTGCATCGTACGAACTGGAAAGCTGCGGACCATTCGCCTCGGCATTGGTAACCATAGAACGAAACTTAATAATGCGAAAAGGTCGGCCGTTAAGCCCGACTCTTTCCTGTATAAAAAATACCGGCCCTCGCGAAGTCAGCTTGATCCCGGTAGCAATCACAATAAACAAAGGGATACAGACTATCAGTGCAAGCAGTGACATGAGAATATCGAGCAGCCGTTTTACCGAAACCTGCCAGGCCGGCATCAGCTCCGATTTGATCGTAATAAGCGGCGTATTGTAAAGGTTCGTAGTGCGCACCGAACCCGAAAGAATATCATACACATCGGGAATTACGTGCAGCTTCACTTTTTCACCTTCCATCTCACTGAGTATGCGGCGAAGACTTTCGTGTTCCGACGATTCGATAGCGACAATTACCTCTTCCACTTTCTGCGCTGCAAGCACCTTACGCACTTCCGAAAACTTCCCGAAATAAGGCAGATTCGTATCTAACAACTGATTATCCACTCCGTTAATGCTCACAAACCCGACAAAATTGTAACCGGGCGACTGTTTCATACCCGATATCTCGCGGTAAATGTGCAATGCGTTGGCATTTCCACCTACAATCAGCGTGTTAAAACCTATTTTACGCGTGTGAATGCGCTTTACCAGACGAGTGGTAAAAAAGATACGGGGCAGAAAAGTGAGTATAAAATGAATGCTGAATAAGGCAAAAAAAGCGAGGTAATAATCTTTATAAGAAGCCACCTGATCGTCGAGAATAAAGGCAAAAAAGAGCACCAGCACCCCCGCCAAAGTCTGGGTCAGCGTTTGCCCCAAATCTTTGATACGGTGCTTGCGAAACACGTCGCGGTAGTAACCGGTCAGATAATACAGCAGCACCCAGCAAAGCGGAATAAACAGCAGACCGAGATAAAAATTTTCATCAAACACCACCTCGGCTTTTTCGATCCTGATCTTGCGGAACATGTAAAAAAGCGTCCAGGCGAACGCGGCGCTGATATAATCGGAAATAACGTACTTCGAAGCCTGAATAACGCGTGCCCTACTTTCCATAGACCAGTTTTACATTGTCGATGTAAGCGATGGGGACGGTCACCCCTTCATCTTTTGTCATCCTGAAATACACTTCGAAAGAAGTGGCGGAAAAGCTGTAATTGACCAGTTCTGAAAGATCAACGTAGATTTTTTTCCAAACAGGATTGCCCGACTCGTCAAAAGAAGGACGAATATTGGTGTTATCGAGGTGCACGGTTCCACCGGGATTGGTGGCGGTAAGCCCTACTTTCAACGTGTTGTTGGTGCGGTAGTTGAGCTCCATATACACCGGGCGCCCATCGGTCGGAAAGCGGAAATCTTCGGCGGTAGTCGCCTTAAAATGAGACTGGGTAGCCGATAAGGTAATTATCCCCGAACCGTTGCCTTCAAACACTTCCTGCGGAACGAGTGTGCGCTCCATCGTCGTATCGCTGGCCGGATCATCTCCGAACACCACCCCCGGATCTTCAAAATCGCCGCCTTTCCAGATATTGATACTGGTAGTCGGATAATATTCTACCACAGGCTGGTTTGCCCCATTGAGCGTATCCACCTTTCCACGACGCAGCTCGAACGAAGAAATGATAAAGGGCTTATAATAAGGATACATTCTGCGGCGACTGGCAATACCATCGGCCTTCACACCTGCATATACGGTGATCTTATGCGCGCCTTCGGCCAAAATGGGGACCCTGCATGGCAAAGGGAAAACGCCTACCGGATTATCGTCCATATAGATCCAGGCATCGGTAATCTCGTGCGAAGCCGAACCCTGTGAAGGATAATCGGTCGCCAAATCGATGTGCTTGATGTAAATATAAGAAGGCACCTCAGCTTCCTGCTCAAACAACTGGCAGGCACTGAAAAAAAGGGAAAAAAGGAGCAGCGTCGTGTAAAAAAGCGGCCTCATGTAATGGTTTTCCTTGTAGGGGAACGCAAAAGTACCCTTTTTATTTTGCTTTGCTAAAGGATGGGGGCAATATCCCCGAAAAGGCTTGTTTTCAGGAAATGCCGGAGGTAATCTCCATTTTTTCGATCACTTTATAAGCCACATCGAGCGCACGGTAACCGTCAGATAAAGTGACTTCGGGCATCGTCCGGTTCAGGATGGATCGGGCAAAGGCGCTGAGTTCGTCGCGAATGGCATTGGTTTCGGCTATCTGCGGCTTGTCGAAGAAAATGACACGCTGTCCTTTTTCGGCCCCTAAATCGATCGTCATGGCAAAGGGATCGGGCTCTCCTTCGGGCTCTTTCATGCGCACAATTTCGGCCTGCCGGGCCAGGAAGTCCACACTTATATAAGCATCGCGCTGAAAAAAACGTGATTTGCGCATATTTTTCAGCGAAATGCGACTGGCTGTCAGATTAGCTACACAGCCGTTGTCGAACTCGATACGCGCATTGGAAATATCGGGCGAATCGCTCACCACAGCCACACCGCTGGCGCTGATGCGACGAATATTGGAATTGACTACGCTAAGTACAATATCAATATCGTGAATCATCAGGTCGAGCACCACCGATACGTCGGTTCCCCTCGGATTCCATACCGCCAAACGATGCGCCTCAATGAACATAGGCTGTTCAAAATACGGCAGGGCGGCTTTAAACGCCGGATTAAAACGCTCTACATGCCCCACCTGCCCCAGCACATTGGCTTCTCCGGCCAGGCTGATAAGCGCTTTTGCCTCTTCGGGGGTGGTGGTAATGGGCTTTTCTATAAATACGTGTCTGAAGCTTTTCAGGCTGCGTTGGGCACATTCAAAATGCGCCAGCGTGGGCGTTACAATATCAATTACGTCGCAGGCATTGATAAGGCTGTCGATATCGGGAAAACGGGTTACCTGATAGGTGTCTATGGCAATACCGGCCTGCACATCGTCGGGGTCGTAAAATCCTACCAGCTCGTATTCAGGAATTTCCCGGATCAGTTTGAGGTGTATCCTGCCGAGGTGTCCGGCACCCAGCACGCCGATTTTTAGCATAAGCCGCCTTGTTGAAAATATCTGTGATAAAAATACTTCATGCAACCGCTGCATTTTTGCATATTCGCAGTAATTTTCAACAGCGATTTGTCGCTAACCCACACGATTCATGAATTTCGTTGATACATACAAGCAGAAAGGACTACGCCGCAAGATGATACAGGCGCTGCGGGAACACGGTGTTTTTGAGGAAACGCTGCTCGATGCTTTCGATAAAATACCCCGTCACGTATTTCTCGGCGACAATGCTTTCGACGAACATGCCTACGAAGAAAAAGCATTCCACATCGGAGCGGGTCAAACCATTTCGAACCCTTATACCGTAGCTTACCAAACGCACCTGCTCCAGCTTCGCAAAGGCGATAAAGTGCTGGAAATAGGAACCGGCTGCGGATTTCAAACGGCTATTCTCTGCCAGCTTGGCGCAAAAGTGTTCTCTATAGAAAGACAAAAAGAGCTTTTTACCAAGGCCCGTGCTACGCTGAGCCTTTTTAACTTTACACCCCGCCTCTTTTATGGCGACGGATTTCGCGGACAGCCCGCTTTTGCACCTTACGACAAGATTATTGTGACCTGCGGAGCCCCCTACATCCCCGAAGAGCTGGCTTTGCAGCTCAAGCCCGGCGGACGAATGGTGATTCCCGTAGGTCAGGACGAGCAAACCATGATATTAGTAGAAAAAAATGCGACCGGAACCCTCGAAAGCCGTGAGCTCGGTAAGTTCCGATTTGTCCCGATGCTGGAGGAAAAACAGGTCTCTAACTCTCAGGTTTTTTTTCGAAAAACGTAACCCTCTTGATGATTAGCCCGTTAGAAATCCTGTTTTGAACAAAAAAGAGTTGAAAAACGGAAAATTTGTGAATAAGTGTGGATTTAAAAAAGTGTTGTATATTTGGCACGGAATTCGCTAAATCAAAGCGCAAAATTCAAAACCTAAATAACCATTTATGAAAAAGAAAGTTTTAGTACTTGCATCAGTTTTCGCTGCGACTGCCACATTCGCACAAGACTTGACTTCAAAAAAAGGTGAGGCATATCTGCCCGAAGCCGGTGACTGGGCTATCAGCATCGACGCTTCTCCTTTCCTGAACTACGCTGGTCAGTTGTTGTCTAACGCCGGTGCTACTGCTCCGACCTGGAACCACCTGAACGGTCTGAACACCATCAAAGGTAAACTGTTCGTAGATGCACAAACTGCATACCGTGCTACTGTACGTATCGGTTTCAACTCTGAAGCGAACAAAGGTCTGGTAGCTCAGCCCAGCACTACTGCTCCTTCTTATCCTAACCTGCCCACAATGGTAGAAGACAAAGAGAAATTCTCTTCTACATTCGTAGGTCTTGGTGCCGGTATCGAACTGCGTCGCGGTAAAGGCCGTCTGCAAGGTTTCTACGGTGGTGAGGCTTTCCTGTGGTTCTCTACCAACAAAGCTAGCTATGAGTATGCTAACGGACTCGCTCCCACTGGTACTCCTGCTGTAACCGTAAACGATTCTTACAACTTCGGTGGTAACATCGTAGGTAACGACGGTTTCGGTAACATCGGTCGTGTAACTGAAGACAAAGCCGGTTCTGTATTCGGTATCGGTGTAAGAGGTTTCATCGGTGCAGAATATTTCGTTCTGCCTAAAATCTCTATCGCCGGTGAATTCGGCTGGGGTATCGGTTTCGCTTCACAAGGTACTGGCTCACGCTCAGTAGAATCTATCAACGGTACTACTGTAGGAACTGTAACTACTGAAACTGCCGGTGGCTCACGCTTCCTGATCGACACAGACCGTAACGCTTTCGGAACTGGTGCTACTCAGTTCGTTCCCAGCGGTACACTTTCTCTGAACCTGCACTTCTAATTCGCTTAGAAGCGTAAATAGTAAAAGCCCCCATTTTGGGGGCTTTTCTTTTTTAGAATAGTTTTTCCTTTTAGGCCCCACAGTTTCGGGCAACTCCCCTATATTTGCGCCATGCGTACTCCTGCTTTTTATCAGCCCGGCTTCAGGCTGGGTATCCTCGGAGGCGGACAATTGGGCCGCATGCTTATCCAGGAAGCCATAAACCTGAACCTCAGCGTGGCCGTGCTCGATCCCGATCCCGAAGCGCCCTGCAAAGAATTAGCCGGCGAATTTGAAACCGGTTCGCTACTCGATTACGATACCGTATATCGCTTCGGAAAAAATAAAAACCTGCTCACCATCGAAATTGAACACGTCAATACCGATGCGCTCGAACAGCTTGAAAAAGAAGGGGTAAAAGTATATCCCCAGCCCCACATTCTGCGAATGGTGCAAGACAAAGGGCTGCAAAAAGAATTTTACAGACAGCACGATATCCCAACTGCCGATTTTTTTCTGATAGAAAACCGCGCCGCCCTCGCTACCTACAGCGATCAATTGCCTTTCTTTCAAAAAATGCGAAAAGGCGGTTACGACGGGAAAGGCGTATTTCGCCTCGACAGCACCGAACGCTTCGAAGAAGCCTTCGACGTGCCCAGCGTACTTGAAAAAACCATCGATTTTGAAAAAGAAATTTCGGTGCTCGTATCCCGGAATGCACAAGGTGAAACAGCGCTTTTTCCAGTAGTTGAATGTGAATTTAATCCGCAGGCTAACCTGGTCGAATTTCTTTTCGCGCCGGCCAATCTGGAAGCCGAAATCAGTAACCGCGCCCTCGACATCGCCCGCCGGGTGGCCGAAGCGACAGGTATAGTAGGTCTATTAGCCGTAGAAATGTTTGTCGAAAAAGACGGTACCGTACTGGTCAACGAAATTGCCCCACGCCCGCACAACAGCGGACACCATACCATCGAAGCCAACCTGAGCTCGCAATACGGGCAGCATCTTCGTGCCATACTGGCATTGCCTGCCGGAGCGACAGACACCGTAAGACCGGCTGTCATGGTCAACCTCTTAGGCGAAGAAGGACACAGCGGCGCTGCCCTTTACGAAGGACTCGAAGAGGCGCTGGCTATGCCGGGTGTATATGTACACCTGTACGGCAAAAAAATGACCCGGCCCTTCCGAAAAATGGGACACGTTACGGTCACCGCTGCTACCCTCGAGGAAGCAAAGCAAAAAGCTTTTACCGTAAAAAATATACTGAAAGTAAAATCCGCTTAATTTTCTGCAAATGCACGTACAAGTTGGAATCATTATGGGAAGTCGCTCAGACCTGCCGGTTATGCAGGAAGCAGCCGATGCCTTAAACGAATTCGGAATCGCTTACGAGCTGACCATCGTATCGGCACACCGCACACCCGAGCTGATGTACGACTACGCTCGCAGTGCAGTCGATCGCGGATTAAAAGTGATCATCGCCGGCGCCGGTGGAGCTGCCCATCTTCCGGGCATGACCGCTTCTCTTACGCCCCTGCCCGTAATAGGCGTACCGGTCAAATCTTCAAACTCGATCGACGGTTGGGACTCTGTACTTTCTATCCTTCAAATGCCTTCGGGTGTACCTGTGGCTACCGTCGCTCTCAACGGAGCCCGCAATGCCGGTATCCTGGCTGCGCAAATCATCGGCGCTTCCGATGCCGAAGTGCGCCAACGCTTAGCCCGTTTCAAAGAAGAGCTTAAAAACAAGGTGCTCGATATGCGGAGCAAGCTCGAAGAGTAAGCCTGCTCTTGCACAGCTTACCCTATCCTTTCCACCTTATTGAAGAATCAATTTTCTGACCGGGGAACTGTACGGAAGGTCGATTCTGACATAATACATTCCCGGAGTAAGTGCCGACAAATCAAGACGAGAAAGCGATCCTCCAAGCGTTTTTTGCCATACCACTCTACCCTGCATATCGATCACCGTCACGGAAGCACCCGCAGGATCAACCCCCGCTTCACGCAGGTCAAGAATCACTTCTCCAACAGCAGGATTCGGATACACACGAAATGAAATCTCGCGAAGCTGCTCAGACACCGAAATGGGCGTATCGCCACCACCTTGCAAACGGATCACAAAGCAAGTAACATTGCTGTTTTGCAGAATATGTCCCTGATGATGGGTATGCGAATGATGCACAAGAATTTTACCGTCGGACTGTAAATCGGCATCGTACACCTGTCCTGTGCCGGTAAATCCAGTGGATCCGGGATCGAGGCTTTGGTCGAGCGTACCGTCAGCATTGAGCCGAGCCAAGCCTCTTCGGGTTTCGCCACCAAGTTCGGTAAAGGGACCCGACAACAGAATTTTACCGTCGGGTTGCAGTCTGATATTATTAGCCAAGGCATTTCCTGCCAAAATCGTAAAGGTCGTGTCGCGCGTGAAATCGCTGTGAAAACGAGCTATTTTGACTGAACCCGAAGGCCCCGGCAAGGAAATAAACCTTCCTGCCATTATAATTTTACCGTCGGGCTGGATAGCAATACAATGGCTGTGACTTGAATAGTGCCCAAAATTGAGCGTAGCAGTGGTATCCATATCACCGTTGGCTTTCAGGATACGTGTACTGTTGCTGGTCACCACTAATATCTTATCGTCGGGTAAGGCTTTCACCCTAAACACCCGGTCGTTGACAAACGTAGTAAGCGGACTCGAAAAGCTGTGGTTAAGACTACCATCGGGGTTGAGTAATGCCAGGTGCTGGATCGAATCGGAACCGAAGGTCAGAAAATTCCCACCGACAATGATATTTCCATTAGCCAGCACATCCATATCGTAAATGGCGCTTGCGCCTGCGGCCGGGTCGCCGTTCATATCGACACCGGTACCCTCAATAAGCGGAGCATCGAAAGCCGTATCTTCAGTGCCATCGGTGTTAATTCGATATATGCCTTTTACCTGTAGCATAGTGCCAGGATCCTGACTGAAAGAGCCCGCTACCAGGTAGTGATTACCTCCGTTGATCGCCATTACTTTCGTGGCGATGGCCCATTGGTTACTGGCGTAATCGTTGACGAAAAACTGAAAGGAATTATCAATTGAGCCATTGCTGTTAAGCCGCAGCAGGAACTTGTGCCGATCGCTACCGAAAGTGGCCTGCGAAGATCCGGAAGCCAGTATTTTATCGTCGGGCAACACCAGCAGCTTGTTAAAATTGCGCGGCGTAGGCGTGGGATAATTGGTGTAGTGCGTGTTCAAGTCCGTAATCTGCGTACACAATTGGAAAGAAGTATCCAGGTGCGTGTTAGACGTTTGCGCCCGTGTACTCACGTAACAGAGCGCTAACAGACATAAGGTAAATACTTGTTTTTTCATGTTCAATACGTTTATCGGTCAAAAGTTAAAGCCAGTCCGAAACGAAATTTGGAAAGCTGTACGTCTTTTCGATCGGAGTAGATGTAGTTTGCAAATACGCTGATCATATTATCGTGCGTAATTCCGTAAAGCGCCGTCACATCCCAGGTAAGGGCGTTCGTATAGCTTTTTCCTTTAAATCCGTCGGTCACCCTGTCGAACATCACCGAGCTTCTGATCAGCAGCTTATCGAAATTCAATACCTTGTGTAAACCGAGGCCATAAAGGTGTCCGCCGAATTGTTTTTGGCTGACGTTATCATACAAGTAGGTGTAATTGGTTTCACCGAGCACTTCCCATTTTGAGTAGCTCCATTGCGCGCCTCCGTAAAGCCCGAACACATCGCCGAAATAGCCGCCGAAGCCCATACGAAGCAGCGGCCAGTCTCCGCCTTTATAGATAAATCCGTCTCTGCGGTGCCCCCACCAGTATTGGCTGTCGAATGCGCCCAGGCATAAATCAAAGATCGGCGAGAGAATGTCGGAGTGGAAATACGCGTGCCGGGAAAAAAATTCGTAGGTAAGCGGCATTTGCCCAAACGAGAGTTTTTTAGCCGATCCGTCGGGCATATTAAATGTACCGTTTACTCTTCCGTAGCCCCAGTTGAACACGTAGAGCTTATCTTCATAAAAACGCTGCGCAGAAAGTTCGGTAGCCGCGCTTATCGAAAGAAAAAAAAGAAGAAGGAGCAGTCGTTTTATCATACGGTAATTCATTTGAATAAAAATTTCCAACACGTAATTCAGTGACTTATACTCCGTTTTCCGGCATCTTGCTTGCTGTTACAGCGTATCGAAACAGCTTATCAAATACAGAAAAGGATAAAAATCATCTTCGTCGGCATTTATTCCGATTACAAAATTCGAGCACAGGCTTGGCTTATGCCATACGCAGTTCTGCGTATTTGGCGAAAGAGAAAAAAGATGATTTTTAGAAAAAAACCGGAAAGGAAACCGGCTCAGCACAAGCGATTGTCGGAGGCTTTTTTTACCGCTTCGACCTTATTATTCACCTGTAGCTTGCGGTAAATATTTTCGATATGCTTGCGTACGGTATGGTAGCTGATGTGCAGATTAACGGCTATTTCTTCGTAAGTAAGCCCGTTTTTAAGCTGGATCAGCAATTCCATTTCACGCGTGGTGAGCTCAAAATTTTGCGAAGCGGCACCGGCTTGAAAAGGCTGCTTGACAAGGTTAAGCGCTTTGAGGGCAATAGCCGGACTCATGGCTGCGCCGCCTGAAAGCGTATCCATAATGGCACGGAAAATTTCCGTGGCCTTGTCTTCTTTCAGCAAATACCCCGATGCCCCGGCCATAATGGCATTGAACAGGGACTCTTCGTCGTCGAAGAGGGTAAGGATAAGCACCTTAATTTGAGGCCATTGTTTTTTAAGCGCAGCGGTAGCGCTTACGCCGTCCATTTCCGGCATTTGTAGATCCATCAATACCAAATCGACGTGCTGATCTTTTTTAAGCTTATCGAGCAATTCACGTCCGTTATGGGCGGTATATTTCACTTCCAGCTCAGGATGGAGAGCCAGCCGCTCTTTCAGTGCGCGAAGCGCTATTCTGTTATCTTCTGCTATCGCGATGTGAATCGCCATCGAAATGAGTGTAGGTTGATACAAAAGTACAAAAAGCCAAAGGAGACGAACATACGAAGATGTGCGTATTTTAGATCGGAAAACAACCTTCTACGGTCGTTCCCTTGCCCACCGCGCTAAGGATACGCCATTCTCCCCGCAGCTCTTCCATTCGCGATTTCATATTGTAGCGTCCATTACCGCTTTCTTTTCTTTCGGCCTCGGGATCAAATCCGCAACCGTTGTCGGTAACCGAAAAACAGAGCTTTTCGGGCGAGTCGAGATCGAGGCTTATAAGGATACGGCTACAGGAGGAATGCCTAAGCGCATTGCTCACCGCTTCCTGCACTACCCGGAAAAGATGGGTGGTCTGAATTTCGCTAAGGTGCTGCTGTGTATAGCCTGATACCTCTACGCTTATATGCATTTTCTGCTGCTGCAGGGGCTTAAAAAAATCACGTAGCCTGTAAGCTATCTCTTCTATAGATACCGAGTGATTATTGAGCAGCCACACCGTTTTGCGCAGCTCACGCATACTCATGGAAAGGCATTCCTGCAAGTCGGCTATCTTTTGCTCCGGTATTTCTTGCTGTAAGGGCGAAAGCTGTTCGACCGAAGCGCTGAGCAGGGTGAGGTAAGAGCCGATGTTGTCGTGCAGCTCGCGTGAAATACGCAGGCGTTCGGTCTGAATACGCGCCAGCTCTTTCTGTTCGGCTAACTTAAGCTCAAGCATAGCCTGCCGTGCAGAAGACTGCTTCTTTTTGAACAGGTAAAATATCACCCCGGCCGCCAGCAGGATTAGCGCCAACAGAAAAAGGAACAGGTTAAGAAGGCGCTGCGTTTCCAATTCTTTCTGCTGCCGTTGTTGCTCCGATTCAAGCAGCAGCCTGTCTTTTTCGGAGGCTTCGTACCTGATGAGCAAATCGGCAATCTCGCGATCCCTTTCTTTTTGGTAAATGCTATCGGAATGGGCTTTGGAACGCACCTGTGCTTCGTACGCTTTTTTGTACGCGTTGACTCCCCGGTAAGCGATGGCTTTCTGCACTTCGATATCGTGCATATCGGCACGATGGCCTGAATTGATCGCCATTTTTTCGGCAAGGTAAAGATGGTGTAGCGCCGCCTCAAATTCTTCGATCGTGTTGTAGGTTACACCCAGATTGGTGTGTACATTGACCTGTTGCCGCAGGTTCATCCTGTCTGCAAAAGCAAGCACTTTTTTATAAGTGCTGACGGCCTCTTGTGGCTTACCCTGGTTCTTATACAGGTTAGCGATGTTGATCAGGGGATTGATTTTCGCTTCGGGAATCCCGCTGCGCAAGGCATAATCGTAAGCGTGCTTGTAATAAAACAGGGCGCTGTCGGGACGAAGCAGCTCTTTGTGCGAAATTCCGATATTGTTATACGCCGCGCTGATGGATTCGGGTGAGGCGCTGCGCAGCTTCAGCACAAGGCTTTTCCGGTAATATTCCAGCCCTTTTTCTTCGTCGCCTAAATCTGTAGCCCAAATATTACCCAATTGGTTGTAGCATTTTGCTTTCAGGGCATCGTCTTTGTCTTGCAGCCATTCGATGGCGCGCGAATAAGCGGCTATCGATTGCTGTACCTCTTCGTTGCGGTAAAAATACAATCCGAGGTTATTAAGCTGCGAGGCCACAGAAAAGCTATCCTTCTGTGTTTCGAACCAGGCTATCGCTTCTTCGGTAATAAGAATAGCCTCTCCGTATCGGCCCTGATCCGAAAGTAAACCGGCTACCCTGACTTTTGAAAGATAATAGTTATCGGTATTCCCTAATTGCTTAAAAATTCGGGCGGCTTCGAGGTAATACTGCTCAGCCCGATCACGGATCGCCTGCCGCTGATAGCAGATAGCGATGCTGAAGGCCGTTCTGGCTTTCTGATCAGAAAACGCTTCGAGCCGGGAATAAAGCTCCTGATAGGAGGTAGCCGCCTGCGCAAACTCGCGCTTTGCAAAAAGAGAATCGGCCTGTTGCTGCAGCGCTTCGATCGAAAGGGATTGTGCAGAAGCCGCTAAAGAGAGGAATGGCAGCATCCCCATAAGAATCCGGAAAAGGAGCTGTTTGAGGGCTATACCCACGTTATTTGTGTCTTTATTTTCAGGCAGGCATTCCGGTTTCAAAAGAAAAATGTCAGGTGTTTCATCGGTACGCAGTTAGCACTTAAATATACAGTCATTTTCGTAAGGACTGACACCGGGATATTTGATTTAGTATTCCTGCTATTCGCTTTGACATCCGCTTTTATAGCAAGGCCGTGCTAAGGGGACTTTACCTCAAGAGTAGAAGCACTTGATTACTCTGCGTAAAAAGCAGAAGGTATGCCGGGCCTATTTTGAAATTTCCCTGATACTCAATGTGAGATCATGGGCATTTTCTGAAAATATTCGGACGCATCAATACTGTCGATCATAAACTTCGCGGTGTTTTTTCGGCTTATCATCAATCGCGGACGCTTTTCGTAATAGGCGGTTACGGACTTATCCTTTTCGCCGTTGGTCAGGGCGGCGGCACGCACTGCGGTCCAGTCGGACGAAGAAGCCTGTAAGACCTGTTCGGTACGGGTATGATCGGCAAATACCACACCCAGGTTGGTATATTTTACCGCCCAGCACATTAGCAAAGGGGAAAAACGCGCACTGTCGCCGGCACCTACTGTAGAAAGCACCAAAATACGCCGTATGCCATTTTCTTCCATTGCCGTAAGCGCATTTTTTGCCGCACGTTCCAGCACATCGGGCGGTGCCACCAGCTTCGCCCAGGGCAGATCCGATTTACGCGAATTATTCAATACGCTTATCACGGTATCGCAACCCGTAATGGCACGGCGCACGTCATTTAGCTCGTAAGGTGTTCCTTTTACAAGGGTAAGTTGCGGATGCGTCTGACGCATCTTTTCGGGATTACGCACTAAGCAGGTAACCCGATGGCCTTTTTCGAGCGCATAGCTGACCAGGTGATTACCCGTGCGACCGGTAGCTCCGAATACAAGTATATGTTTCATTTTTTAACTAATTAAGAGAACACAAAGTTCGCTTGTAAAAACGGATTAGCCCCTTGACAAATGTCAAGAAATCAAAAAAGGCTTTTTTTGCGGATACGACTGAACGTTTCGGGAGTCATGCCCAGCATGGAAGCGATATAATGCAAAGGCACCTGCGTAAAAAGCGCCTTGTTTTTTTCATAAAAGAAATGGTAGCGCTCTTCGGCGGTCATCGACAGGTGACTAAAAATACGGTCTTCGAGCATCGCGAAACAGTTAGCGATAAAAAGCTTTTCGAGCTCGTGCCACTTGGGAATTACAGCTCCCAGCTTGTGATAGTCGGCAGCACTCAGGGAGTAAAGCTGCGTATCGGCCAGGGCACGGATAGTCCAGCGAGCAGGTGTATGAAAAATAAGCGAAGAGAGATCGGTCACAAAATACCCCGGTGTGGAAATCCATTGTGTAACTTCTCTATCGCCTGTATCGATATAAATCCTGAGCATACCGGATTTGATAAAGCTCAGATACAAACAGGGCTGCCCGGTTTTACAAAAATATTCGCCTTTGACTAAGGAAACAGGCTGAAAAAAAGAAGAAATCTGCCGCAGCTCGGTTTCGCTCAAATCGCCAAAATACGTCGTGATATTTTTTTCGAGATCAGTCATTTTCCATTTTCGTTGCCGCTACAAACTTCCTGAAAAATAGGCTGCAAAAGATCGAAGTTTCATTTTCCCTGAAAAAAGACGAAAAGCAGGCTTCTTCCTCTGCCTTTTTCCCGCACGCTGCACGCTTTCGGTACACGCAAGACAAGTCCTTTATCCCGCCCTGTCCTCACAATCAATAGGGACATAATGGAGTATGCCCGGATGTTTTTCGTCGGCACGGATCACCCGAATAGGTCCAGATGAAGGAATTTCCCAAACTTCGGACGACTCGAGCGTGCTGCCATCTTTAAAGACGTAGCTTATTTTCACTTCAAATACCCCGGCTTCGGAAGCCGTACCGCTGATTTCGGAGGCCCATGAGAAGCCCTGGGGATCATCTCCAACGCCCCAGCCTTCGAGCGTATTGGAATATTCGGTACTTCCGTCGCTGTATAGGGTAAGCGTGAGGTATTCGACCGGCGTATCGGCCTGCTGAAGTGTAGAAGTTTCGGGACCATAGCAAGAATATTCCTCGTCGGCAGCTTCGTCGGCTCGTTCAAATTCGGAAACGGGATAGCTCTCCGGATCGAGGCTTGCACAGGGTTTTGGCAGATACACCCCTTCTTTATTGAGAGCAGCCTGTACAATTTCGATTTTCGGTCCGGGGAGAATGAGCCATTCTTCGTAAAGCTCGGCATCAATAGCGGGTAACATGATATGTACTTTAGCCAGCGTATCGCCTATCAAGGTTCCGAAGCACATAAACGCAATTTTTTCGCCGTCATCGTTGGTGGTATGTACCCGTCCTTCCAGATCTGTACCCGACACGGTAAACGAGATAAAATCTTCGCTGGCCCCTTCTTCAGGTGCCATACAATACTCGCCATCGGCAAGACGCGGAAGCGTTTCGGAAGTGGAGGATGCCGGTTCGGTACCACAAGCGGTAAAGAGGAATATGCCTAAAATAGCGGTAGGAAAAAAAATACGTCTCATCTGTGCTGATTTGAGTGTCAGAAAGGTAAAATTATTCCGGGATATGGACGAAATCAGCTTCGTTTTTTCTGACAGCGCCTCCGTTTTTTCTTCTTTCAGGAAACAGGGAACTCCCCTAATAATACGCTAATTATCAGAACGAAATGTCTTTTTTAAAATAACCGATATACCATTCGTGCCGGTCAAAATCTTGTGCTTCCGGATCGATAGGATGCGTAGGATCCAGCTTCGAATAAAGAATTTCGAGACAGGCATATTCGCGCCAGCTAATGATTTTATAACCCGCACGGTGCAGTTGCGCACCACATACCCCCATCCCTATCTGGTATTTTTTAGCGGCTGCATAGCGATTGCCCTCGTAAATGACATGGTTGCCGCAGGCTGCACTCACATCCATCATAATGGCCAGATCAATTTCGTAGGTACGGGCTATTTCCAGCATTTTTTCGGAAGCGGCTATCATGGCCTCGGTCCAGTCTTGTCCCGACGTAGTGAGCACCCGGGCACGCCCTTCAAGCACATCGTGTCCGTTACCGCCATAGATATCGCACATTTCGCGGGGCGTACCAAACGCAAATTCTTCGGGACAAAAATGAATGAGCTTTGCCGTAGGGTAATTTCTGAGTTTAAGTACACCGGGATATTCTCCGTAATGATCGCCGTGCACACCGCATTTCACTCCTAAAAGACAAGAGCTTAACAGTATCCGAAGCGGATTTTGAGGCGTGGGCACACGCAGATTTCGAAGGTATTCCTGATCGGGCATAAGCGGATGAAACGATAGCGTTTTTCCAATGTGAAATACACTTGTAAGTTACGATTTTCAGGTGAAAAAATTTGATTTTTCCGGCTTTAGAATCGAATGTGGGAAGATTTTCGAAACGTAAGAATGCGAATAAAACGGTTTGAAGCGGATTAAAAAATGAACTAATTTTGAGTCTTGAACGCTTTTAAATTCTACGAGGATGAAAACACTATTTTTTTCGCTGCTCTCGGCACTCTTTCTGTTTGTATTTACAAGCACCGGGCATACGCAGGACTTACGTAACCGAAGCAGCGCTTTCGGCCGTATCGAATCCAACGGAGATATCCGAATTAACGGGTCGATAAAAGGTCGCTTTGAGTCGAACGGAGATATTCGAATTAACGGCTCTATCAAAGGACGAATCGAATCGAACGGAGACATCCGTAAAAACGGTTCTATAATAGGCCGGGTAGAATCGAATGGAGATGTGCGCATCGGCGGCTCTATCAAAGGGCGGATCGAGTCGAACGGAGACATCCGCAAGAACGGGTCGATAATCGGAAGCGCAAAGGATGTAAATGTGCACTATGCGGCGGTGATCTATTTCTTCGATTTTTTAGACGGGCTACCGATTGATTGAAGAAAGTCCGGCTGCTTTCGGCCTGCGTTAAGGTAAAAGACCGGAAGATCTTTCGGTCTGTAAAAAATCAAGCCATACCGCTTCCAGCTCTTCCGCTGCCTGAGGGTAAATCTCAATGCCGGAAGATTGGGGTGTCCAGTTTACAGCCGACAAGCTGCCCATACGAAGCAAATCTATACCCAGCAGTAGCTCGCGCTCAGGATCCAGCAAAGTGTCAAATTCGAGCGTTACCCGATGCGTCATTTTTAGCGGATCCCTCCAGTGCGGCGCCAAAAAAGGAGCTGTAGTGACATAGCCCGACCCCATTATACCTTTGGGTTCGACCCCAAGCCTTAGTAAAAAAGCCCTGTCGCCCGGTTGCACCTTTTTATGGCTGGCCACCGTCCAGTTTGCGCTGACAATAGCTGTGCGTCGTAACTGCGCGATGTCTTGCGCAAGCTTGGGCCAGGGGGCTTTTTTCGGACTCCAGACAAACAGAAAAGTTTTCATCAGATGAATTAGCGGTTCACAGAGCCAACATTATTGTATGTTAAATCTCGTTTCGGCAGAGCGACTTAGTGCCGTTCTATCTGCTGCAAAATATGCCGGAGCATTTTTTCAGGCTTTTTGTCTTTCCGCACCCTGCGTTGCAAACGACGCGCAGCCGCATCTTCTTTTGAAGCAAAAGCCATCAGGTATTGATGCACCTCAAACTGCTGTTGCCACAAGGCCGCCCATTTGTCCCAGTCGTATTCCTGCGCCAGCTCGCTGCCCATATACGGCCACATCCGTAGCAGCACATCGTTCAGAAAACGTTTTTTGACGGTGATAGGAATATCGTTTTCGCCGGTATAAGGATTATAAGCCAGGTAGGTATATTGCGCACGCAGCACTTCAGGCATACGGTCAAAGATCTCAAGCTTCTCCTGCCAGGATTCGAGCGAATCGAGGCGGTGCATTATCTGATATCCCTTCTGCAGCGCTTCTTCGTACTGATCGGTACGTGCATATTCCTGTATCATTTTCTGCACTTCGCCTTTTACCCAACGGGTATTTATTTCGGCAGCGATTCCTTCTTTTTCTGCATAAAATGCCTGGACTTCCTGAAAACGATCTACGATTATATTTTCAAGCAATTCCAGCTCTCCCTGTCTTTTCAGAACCAAATGTACCTCTTGCATCACGCTGTAGTACGGTGGTAGAAGCTGCGCATTGCGATGTAGCTCGTTGTTCAGCGCCTCAATAGCAGTTATCGAATCGCTATCGAACGGCAGCAAAGGAAATTCTACCATAAGCGAATCGTACACTTCGCCCCGGGCATACCGCAAGTCGTTAAGTCCGTCGAACCAATAGCTCAGATCCTGCGCCGCTCTGTTCGTATAAGTAAACAAAGGATAGTCGGTGAGTTCGAGCAGAGAATCAATATAGTTCAGGCGTTCGAGATTAAGCTGTAAAAAGGAAATGGTAGTGTCAAGCTCGCCACTGCGCGCGCGGTGTATGTATATATTTCCCGACAATTGACTTTCGATGCTGTCGCGCTGAATACTGATTTGTGCGCGTGAAGCGGAAATGGCCTCTTTTTCGGCGGCGGTAAGCGGATATTCGAGCTTCCTGAACTCGGGCAGCACCAGCAGCGCTTCGACAGGCAACACCTCGAGCCTCCAACCCTGCGTAAAATACCCTTGCAGGTTATGGCGCAGAAGTACGGAAGCACGACTCCGGTATTGGTCTTCTTCAAATCGCTGCTCCCCTATTCTACGCGCTTCAAAGAGGGTAGTATCGTGTGCTTTTTCGAGGAAACGCAGGTTATGCTCAAATTTCACGGTCGAGCGTTCTTTATCTTCGGTAATCTGTACTTCGGCAAGCAGCCCCTTCTTATAGATGCGTTCCTCTTTCACGTTTGTACCGTAGGGCGTTTTGTACTGATACACCCAGGTACCCGAAGCAATACCCTCTGCGTCGCAGGTCCCGCTGAGTCTCAGCTCCATGTCTGCCTGCCGGATAGAAAAAGTACCTGAGGGAATGCCGTTCTTATAGTTGATCTCGACCCGCAGCAAAGTGCCGAAGGGTATTCCTTTCTCAGAAATACTATCGAGCACAAAATCCCAACGGCCATCGGGTTTGCCGTTCACAAAATTCCCCTCCCAGCGCATACGCCGGCCTTTGGCGTTAAACACCGGTCGGATGCTTTCGCCTACACGGATGGAATATTCCCAATCGGCCTCTTCCCAGCTCCAGCGCCCCGTAGGTAAGTGATCGCGGGTTTGTCCTTTGACACGCCAGGTTTTGAGTCCGGAGACTCCGGTTTCGCGCCAGCGCAAGTCTATAGCACCCTGCTTAGGCAAGAGCGAATCGGACCATGTGCCGTAATACCGTATTTCGCCCTTTACCCCGAGATCGTCTTCGAAAATTTTGATCTGCTGGGCATCGGCCGAAAGAGGACAAAGGAGCAAAGCCAGAAAAAGTAATCCGAAATACTTCATGGTTCCCGTTTTTTTCCGAAAAAGGTTTGCATCAGATCGTCCATATTATACGACACCCCAAATTGTACCACGTGATCGATCTGCGCCCTGGGATTAGCGGGTATCTGAATAAGCTGGTTGAGGTAGCCCAATTGAAAGTTCATCTTGGGACTTACCTGGTAGCCTAGACCCGAGAAAAAACGGTTGCGGTCGAACAAGCGGGAAGGATCACGCCTAAAGTTGATCATGATCTCATTGTTGAGCGCCACGAAAAAATGACGCAGGTGCGGACTTACCGAATACAGGGGGAATAATGTCTGAAAACGGTAACGAAGCCTGTGATCGGTCTGACGGGTGTCGTTGCTCAGGTTCTGCAAAAAACGCTGTTCAAGCCGGTAACGGTGCTCCATAAAAATAAAGGTCGATTTCTGACGCAATATCAGTTGTTGCCATATCCGGTTTTCGGATACCCGCGAGCCTAAGACCTGCTCGTCGGAAGGTTCGTTGTAAAAATAGCCATATCCCAGGGTGCCCATGGCATAAGGCTTCAGGTAGATGTTGAGCCCGGTACGCAGCAGCAGGGTCTCGACCGTGCGATCGAGAAAAAAATTACGAAACTGCGCTTCGGAATGGATCCCGATACGGGCATTGAGCTTATTGTCGCCGATATAGGAAACCCAGTATCCACCAGGGTTAGGCGCCACTTTTGCCACCTGACCGAGAGCGGGTAATCCGCCTCCCGAAACACACAAAAGAAGCAGGGTTGCAATTCTGATCACCGCACTATTCCTGTAATGCACCGCGCTATAAATTAAAGTGAGCCATAAAGGTAGGATTTTCTTTGAAAAACAAAGGAGAATACCTACTCACAGTAGCAGGGGAAGAAGAAAAAAACGGAAAATAAAATGTATTTCTTCAGGATGAAATTTGCGCAGAAAAGAGGGTTAATATCCCTTAAAAAATCGGATGATTTTGAAATTAAACTCCTTTCGCTTATCACCCATTTACTTAAAATTTCTTGAGGATTTTCGAAATTGATCGGGAAATTTCATCCCTAAGACAAGCGTTTTTTTCAGCTTTAATGCTTTATTATTTTCTGCACAATTGCACCCTCAATATACAATAGATAAAGCCCCTTCGGAATGTCGCTCAGCGCGATCGAACATTCATTTTCGGTCGAAATTGTGCCCGAAAGCAAGACCTGCCCCGAGAGCGACAAGAGGCTGTACGCACGGTTATGTAGCGCCTGCCCGGAGCGAATATACAGCACCGAAGTGGCAGGATTGGGAAATACCCTAAGCGCAACAACCGCATCGGTACTATGCACCGAAGAAGAAGTGGAAGCGGTTAGCATATACGTCCACACCGCATTATTGATCGTACTCTGCTTTACCGGTACATTATGGTTCAGCACCACAATCCCGGGCGATTGGGTGGTATATAAAATCCGTGAATTTTGATACGGTGCCACTGCCTGATCGGCATACACGGTATCGTAAAGTGGATAAATTCCTAAGCCTTGCAGGCAAATAAGCTGGTTACCGAAATCGATAAATTCATCGAGCAGGCTCTCGTACGCATAATGCCGCGAAGCGGGAGTGGCGCCGGGCATTCGCATCCAGGGCGCCGAGTTTGAGAAATGTGTACTGTAATCGTTAGGCCCGGCAAACATAAGCACTCGTTCTACCGGATGCAGCTTGGCGAAATAGGCCGCATGCCCGGCACCCTGCGAATGTCCGCCCACCGCAATGTTAGCCCAGTTAAGCGTAGCCGGATCACTGAGGTATTGATCCCATTGCTGAGAAGGGTAGGTCGCATGAAGGTAATTCAGCAGCTTCACCACTCTTGTATAAACGGCGTTCAGCGTATCGACCGTCACCTCGGCGCTAAGCGGTGTGCCGTAACAAATCTCCTGCCTGTACTTGTCAAAAGCAAGACTGTCGGTCTGCGAAGCCAGTACCGCAGGCGCCACCCCGTTGGGGTAAGACAGGTTGATCACATCGTAGCCCAGGTTAGCCGCAAAATTACTGAGAGTAAGGTATTGACGGGTATTGCTGCCTGTGCCTCCTATATACAGGAAGAGCTTGTGCAGGCGCGTGCCTGTATTACGAGCTACCAAATGACTGTCTTGCGCCACGGCGTACTGCATATCGGTCTGCACAGGCTGTACGTAATATGTCTGTACCTGTGCCTGAGCGGCAAACGTCCAAAAAGTAAGACACACAAGAAAGAGCGTTTTCATCGCTTCTACCTTTATCTTTAAAACAATAAATCGGTCTTCCTTCAAATGTATTAAAATACTTTTTCAAACCACCGCCTCGAACAAAGGCACGAAAAGAGCGCTGATCTAGTGCTTTTCGTTAAGGTAACGCCAGTATCTTTTGGGCACATACTGTAGGTGGAGCTTTCGGTTGTTGCGCTCAGCGATATTTACACTTTTAAAATACGTTTTCCACAAGCGGTCGTACAGGGCTTCTTTTTCGTCGTGCAGTGGAATAACCGGAAGATTATCGCTACCACTCCCTGTATGTTCCGAATGGGTAAAAGTCAGTGTCACTTCGGCTACCGTTTCGGTATCGTAATACAAACCGTATTTTCGTTTTTCGTCGTAAATAAGCCAGGGCTGATCGGCATAACGCGCTTTGAAATGGTTGCGAATCAGCGGAAGCACGTTAAAATCGGGGTGAATGAGGGCATAGTAAAGTCCGTCGGCGGTTTTTTTAAAACGTACAAAGGCTTCCATGCGGTGTTTTTCGCGGCTTACACTTTTGGCAAGCTGTGCTACCCGCAACACATCGGGATGCCCGTAATTGTTCACCACCTTACGATCCGGATTATCGAATACTTCGCAGGCAAGCGTAAACAACGACTGAAATGCTTCGGGCAGCTCTGACAGGAAGGCGTAATAAAACCTGCGCGCCGCCACTTTATCGGTATGCGTGGTATAGCCTTTCCACACACGTTGGGCTTTTTCGTCGGAAGTATGGATCGTATGCGCCGCATCAAAGGCGTTAGGCTGATAGTATTTCTCCCACACCATTTCTACCTGTCGTTCTTTTCTTTCAAAAGCCTCGAAAATGGCGGAAAGCAATCCGGCGAAGCTCCCGTCGAACACGTACCGTATCATTCGGCAAAGAGGTTAAGCTGGGTCGAATGGGAAGCAAGGTATTTGGAGCTGCTTTGACGAAGTATCTGCTGTCTGATTTCGGAAGGTTCGGGCTCTTTCAGTTGCCGGGGCGAATCGGCCCAAACCATAAAAAAACGGGCACGGTTAAAGGCTACGCCCAGCCGCTTGAGCTGCCAGGTATAGAGTTTACCGAATTTACGTGCCTGTACGATTTTTTTAGCCGACTTGACTCCTACGCCCGGAATGCGCAAAATCAGCTCGTAAGGCGCTGTATGCAAATCGACCGGAAACCAGTGCGGGTTACGCAAGGCCCAGCTCAGCTTGGGATCGATCTGGGTATCGAGAAAAGGATGGCGGTCGTTGAGAATTTCGTCCACCTTAAAACCGTAGAAACGCATCAGCCAGTCGGTCTGATACAGCCTGTTTTCGCGAAGCAGAGGCGGGGGTGTACCTATGGCGGGCATAAGCTTGTCGCGGCGAATGGGGATATATCCCGAATAATACACCCGTTTGAGCTTGAAGTTTTTGTAATACGCATCGGCCGTGTACATAATATCTTTATCGGTTTCGGGCGTGGCTCCAATTACCATCTGCGTGCTTTGTCCGGCCGGCACAAAACGCGGGGTGCTTTTAATCGTTTTCTTTTCACTTTTGTATTGTTCCAGCCGACTGTGTACCAGCCCCAAATCGCGTTTTACTTCTTCGTGCGATTTTTCGGGAGCCAAAAGCCTGAGTCCGGCATCGGTAGGCATTTCCAGGTTGATACTCATACGGTCGGCATAAAGCCCCGCTTCGTGGATAAGCTCTTCGCTGGCGCCCGGTATGGTTTTGAGGTGGATGTACCCGTTAAAACGTTCTTCGGTACGAAGCTTTTTGACAATCCGCACCATACGTTCCATGGTGTAATCGGCATTTTTGAAAATGCCCGAGCTCAGAAAGAGTCCTTCGATGTAATTGCGTCGGTAAAAGTTCATGGTGAGCTGTACCACTTCTTCGACGGTGAAGGCTGCACGTTTCACATCGTTGCTTCGGCGCGACACGCAAAAAGCGCAATCGTAGATGCAAAAGTTGGTCAGCAGAATTTTAAGCAAGGACACACAACGTCCGTCTTCGGTATAAGAGTGGCAAATTCCGGCTCCGGTATCGCCTATTCCTTTGTTTGTATTCTTACGGTTACTTCCGCTCGATGCGCAAGACACATCGTACTTGGCTGCGTCGGCCAAAATCTGAAGCTTTTCCTGTATTCGATCGTGCATCCCCTCCTCCTCTTTCTTCCTTCAAATTTAGGAGATTATAATCAAATTTTTAGGCTTTTTCGGGATAAAAAACCGAGGTGTTGCGGACTTGCCCGTTCTTGCTGGAACAGCCTGTAAAAGTGTCGGTCACGGGGGAGACAGAAGAACGAATAACGTGTGGTGTATCGCGTTTAAACGTGAGTTTGTAAAAAATGTGGGAGTGCGATTTTATCGCGCATCCATTTGTTTGACAGAGACTCGCATTTCATTGACAAAAAACAATCTTTTGCTGATCGTTTTTCGTGTTTAAAAGGTGGATGCGTAAAGGGAAAAATTCTTCTTTTTTAAACTCAAAAGGTTCTTGTAAAAAAGATTTCTTAACCCCACAAAATGAAATACAGCGCTACCCAAACGGCGATAAAGAATAAGCCCGGATACAGTATAGCCCTTAGCTTTTTCTTGTCTTTTTTAACAAACAAGACATACAGCACGTACAGGAGAAACGCCGCCGTTAATGCTATGGGAATCAATGGGTAAGTCATGATCTGTGGAATTAGAGGCTTACCTGATACCGACCACTACAGTGTGTAGGAATACAGAACTAAGAAAGCTTACAAGTTCAAATTTACGAAAAATTGTGCATAAAATACCTTGGTGACTGCTGTACCGGATTTTCTCCGAAGCTATTTACCAACGCTTTTGCCCCCCTTACCTTCACTCAATCTTAGCAGCAGGGAAGCCAATATTAAGGCCATCATCCCAGCCGAAATTACCGTCACCAACACGTTGCCGTATTGCCTGAAATCGAGTCCGCCGAGCAGACGTAGTACAACTACGAAAAGCGTAATTACCGCCACTATTTTCCAATATCCAGCGCTTATTTGTCGGGGCGCTTCAGAAACTAATGGTAATCGGTATATTGCAAAAGCGATGACGAGGGCACCGATAAGCGTACTTGAATGCTGCAGTATTTTCAGCACTGGTATCTGTTGTCCTGCCAAGTCAATCGTAGCAGCCAGTATGGGGATTTTCTGTACGAAATAACCATACTCGTGTGTAAAACTGTCCCAAAGCAGGTGTGAAGCCGCACCGATAAGTAATGAAAACGCTACTACAAAAAAGTTTTTCTTTACATAGTTACCCCAGTTAAACCCTGTGTAAGTCGAAAATCTTAATCGCAGAAAAGCTGGCAAATTCTCTACTAAGCGGTTACGAATAATGTGATGAAAAAGAAATGTCAGTAAAATCCCTAAAGGTAAATCAAACCAAAGCAGTCCGGTTAGGGTATGGCTATAAGTACTTTGGATTTTCATTCTCAGGAAATATTCAAAATCAGGCGTCATGCTGCCTATCACAAGTCCCGTCAGGGAAACCCATTTTCGGGGCAGATAAGTCAGCGGTAAAACGACAGCCGGGTGTGAAAAAGTAAAAGGCATCAGTTGGTCCTCGATTTATTGTTTTTTCAGTCGTCGTAAGGATCCATTAATCCGCTGGAATGATATTCGGGCTTGTTCCAAAACTGCCCGGGGTTTATGTAGCCTTCCGTTTCATTGCTGTAAATCACTTCGTCTTTTTCCTGCGTTATGCTTTTCTTATACAAAAGTTGCGCACGGAGTTTCGTCTTAAATTCTCCCTGATACAGGGGCATCTCAAATCGCCAAAACTCGCCAGATGCAAGCGATAGGGTGCTATAACTATTCCCGCACCAACTATTAGGAAGGTATTCGATATCCCTCCAATTCCCTTGTTTGTCTTGCGCTTGAAGCTTTAGGTAAAGTCTGAAATCCTGCACATCAAAATACACCGTATCGACCGAAGTATTGGCTACAAATAAGGAAACAGCCTCGTATTTTTCCTCCCATATCACACGCCGGTTCGTATCGATATGCATCTGAAGCGTATGGGGTGAAAAGTTGAACTCGGGACTCAGCTTTTTAGAAAGTGGCACATAATAATACCCCCTATTCATATAATCGATATTGAGTCGTACCTTTTTCACTTCATTTTTTGCTTCCCAAATTTGTTCGCCTCTTGCATTTATATAACCTGATTTCCCATCTTTCATGACATAAATCAGATCATCTCCGAAACCTTCCATATCTATGTCATGAAACTGCGGTTGTACGAATACCTGCGTTGCGGTATTCCAAAACCCGTACTGATAAGCATAGTTATCACTTTCGACGCTGATGTCTTTTCTCATAAAAAGAACCGCGCCGCGCCTTATCAAATCGCTGTGATGTGAAGCCAGCTTTCGAGATTCGATTAACAAGTTGCCTGTCGTATCTATTACTCCCCATCCTTCTTCGATTTTGACAAAAGCCATTGCGTCCTGAAATAAAAACTCAGCTTCTCCTCTGTAGGTGTGGTAAAGAATTTCCTGAAAAACCTGATCGGTAACGATTTCACCCTGAGTATCTATCAAAAACCAGTTGCCCTTTTCATCTTTCGCAAATGCCCTGTTGTGCTGAAAAGGTGTAAGCTCCACCCAATCGGGATTTGAAAAAAGAATGTTTCCGCCGGCATTCACCATTCCTCTGTACTCTTCACGTTTTCCGGAAAATCGGTATTTTGCCGCATGATTTTCATAAATCCGCACTACCGCCTTATCTTCGTAAAAATCCGGATGATTGTAATCAAAGTCCCATTTGTGCTCCGGAAGGGTAAACCGGTATCTGCCGGTTTTGTCAATTATTCCCTGATCCGTGGAGTTGTCTCTTTGTGCTTCATCCGCTAATTCTACTCTTGCGTATCCGTTTTTAAAATCGTGGATATGGGCATACTCTCCGTAGTTCACCCGCCAGTTTCCCAAGGTATCTATTACGCCTTTTTCATACCTGATTTTTTCGGTACTGTTGTGGGAATAGGGATTGTGCTGCAGGCCTGTTACAACCGCCAAGCCTTCAGAAAACGAGCCTATTTTCACAAACACGGTATCTGCCAGCAAGTTACCCTTTCTGTCTATTAGGCCCCATTTACCTGTATGCGTGAGGACAGTGGCAAATGAATTTTTCCCAAAATCCGAAATATTTTTATAATGATGCTGAAAAGCAATCTCTCCCTTTGTCGTAATAAAAAAAGGAGTGCTGTCTATAAATACTTTGGCAAGACCCTGCGAAAATGGGAAAGCCATGTCGTATTGAGCAGGAATACTAAAACTCCCCGTCTTGTTAATGTAGCCGTATGTTCCTTTCAGCCTTACAGGAGCCAATCCTTCTGAAAATTGACCTGCGGCAGGGAAGCGCGGCTCAATGAGGGTTTTACCGGTTTTATCGATATACCCATACAGGTTATTTTCTGTAATAAGGTAAAGCTTGTCGCTGTTCTGCCCGGCCGCTTTCAGTCCTAAAGTAACCAGCATCAGCATTGAGAACAGGTTTTTCATGTTGCCATAGCGTTAACACACATACTCAACGGCTGTAGCGCTCTACGTTTTAAAACGCAATAATTCTGCTTTTCAGTATGCCGAGGCTTCGTGTTCGAGAACGGTTCATAAATGTATCATCCAAACCGACTCGTTCAAATTTAACAGAAAATGAGTTAGAAAAGAGAATGTCATACCGATAAGTAGGCACTTGCAGATTTTTCACTTCCATTTATTGACATGCTCCACCCTGTCTTCAAATTGCGCAGCCAACGATTTGACTCTTGCCTGCAAAAGCAATTTCCTTCCCTCGATTGTTCGGGTAAAAACCAACTCGCAATCGCCTACCACTTGCTCCCATTGCTGCTTAAAATGCTCTGCCAAATTTTTATTTCGCCCAAGCCGTTCGGGTACGGCGTGATAGTCTTTCTGATCCGAAAAAAGAAAAAACCGGTTTTTTCTGATTATCACATAACGTGGATTGCCAACCGGAGCTACTATTTCCTGTAAAGCATGGATAAAGGTGGACTTTTCGACAGTAGTTCCACCTTCCAGGTGACAAAAAATTGCCCCCTCATTATCGATCGAAGCTTCCACTTTTAAGAGGGAAGCGTTGGTATGAATCAATCCTGCTTTAAGAAGACCGCTAAGCAATACATCTCCTATTTGCTGAATGTCTTTTGAAATATCACGATACCGGATATAAAGCCGAAACGCTTTATAAGTCATACCGCCCAACAAAAGCACTCCGACCACTCCTATAAAAGCCAAAAAAACATATAATTCACTGCTGGTTCTGATCGTTCGTGCCGATTTTCCCAGCAATTCCATACCCGCTAATCCAAAAGCCAGCCAAGCCGAACTCACGGTAGCCATCAGATAAGCAATAGTTTTTTGGAGATACAATGACTTTGTAGCTTGGTAGCTGCGTGCTTCAAGAAATGGAATTTTGATCTCTTCAACAAGCGTTACGCCTGTGGCAAGTGCTTTTTCCCAACGTTCACTAAGGCTTTCTCTATCTCCTGCATAGGCGAACATTTCGCGATTTTTCTTCTCTATTTCTTCCCTTTCACAAAGTGTTTTTGGCAGATTTAATCTGCCTATACCGCTTTCTATTGCGGGTTCTTCACGGAAAGATACACCCACGAAGCTCCTGAAACGTCTTTTCAGCAAAGCCAAATCATCACCGCCTGCCGGATCGGTCGGATCGACACATACCAGATGCCAAATATTGCTTGTTTTGTAAGGATTTCCATTTTCAGTACGTATAGCTCTTCCCCGCATTTGGTTGGAAAGCACAAAAGAACCTACAAAACTTGCCAGGATTAAGGCGTTGAGGGCAGGCGCATCCCAACCCTCTCCCAAAAGTGATTTTGTACCTATCAGCACCTCAATTTCTCCACGTTGAAAAAGCTGGGTAACAAGATGCACGATATGGCGATTCAATTGCTCCTGCGGATGGATTAAGATGTAGTTTTTATCAAAAGGAACAAGACTTGCGTGGAGCCTTGTAATCCCGTATCCTGCTGCCTTTGCTTCGAATCGGGCATAGGCGCTCAGCGGTAGAATTACCATTGAGCCGGTAAGCACTCCCATTTTCAAAGGGGCCGCTATTTCTCGTCTGAGTTTTTCAAAAATCGGGAGAACACCTATTTTATTTAATTCGTGTGTATTGACATTCGAATTGACAAAAAATTCTTTCCGAATAAAATCGGTAAGAATTACCAAACGCAGGTCTTGCTGTAATTTTCTGTATTCAAACTCCACTATTTCTTTGATTCCGCTCAGCTTACTCACACTGGAAGTCAATGCGTCTGTAAGCCCCTTATGGCGTGAAAAACTGATTTGTCGTCTTTCGATAGCACCGTATCTTTTTAAGCGATTTTCGAGCGTTTTCCGATGTAGTTCGAATGCAGCGAAATGTGTTTTTTCTTTGTAGAGATAAAAATCCAACAGTATTTCCATCCACTCGTAATTAAGTGGCGGAATATTTAATCTCTTATCTCCAACAACATCGAGGTGAGTTTGTGGAATTTCTTTTCCGTTAGCGTTTAAGAATATCAGACAAGCTGAATAACAGGGAAGATAATGGTATATCCAATCAAGGTGAGAAGTCGGATCTTGCCATACAGGATGTGCTTCAATCGCTTCCAGCAGGGTGTGATCGTGTTTTAGCTCCTGAAAAAGTGTTGCTGTATTTTGCCTGAATGCAGTAATACTTTGATTTTCTGCAGTAGTTGGCAAAGTAAAATAAACATAATCCTGATGCGGACATAAATCACCTTCGATAATAAGCTCCGGAACCGAGATTTCGGTATCGACAGGCCCGTTCAACTCAATATACCGTTGCCATTCCGTCGCGCTTACGTCATAAGGCGGAGTAGCGGTTAAACCGACAATGACGGGGTCTAATTTTTCCTTGATTCTGCTAAGGGTTTGCCACCACTCGTTTTTCAAGTGATGTGCTTCATCTACCACAATGGTCTTGATGTGCTGAGCCCGAAGACCGCTTACAATGCGTTCGAAGTTGGTGTTCAATGAAGTATCCTGCCCTGCTTCTTCGGATTCTTCTTCCGTTTCTTTTTCGTTTTTCAGTTTATAGCAGGCCGCATGTAATCCCTGATAGGTAACCACGGTCATAAATTTCGGATTGCGAATGTCACTCGAAATCCAGTCGGGTGAATTTCTAATTTGCAGAAACAATTCACAAAAACGCTGTATCCACTGGTTGCGGATGGCAAGGGTAGGCGCAAGGATTAACACAGGCTGATTCAACCTGAGGGCTACTTCAAGCCCCAAAACGGTTTTGCCCGAACCGGGTGGAGCAATAACGTGTAAATGCTTGTCGGACAAATGTTCCTGTAGCTCGTCGAGTACCCGTTGCTGGTAATCTCTCCAAGGGTATTTGAATTGTATGTCTTTCGGGAATCGGATCAAAAGCGGAGTGAATTATGCATCTTGCTCATCCTGTTTCGGGGTTATTTACACCCGACAAAATATCCATTTTTCAAATACATTCCACTTCGGACACAATTACTTTTATAGGGTCTATAGCTCCGTTTTCAGTTTATTCAGCGTATCGACATCCAATCCTAGTACTTCCACTTCCCTCAAAAAACCCCGAGTCTATAGATTAATACCACTCTCCGACTCTAACTGGTTGCGGTTTTCAAGGGAAATTCGGTATTTAAAATTGCTTGTATTAGAAATCCTGGGTTTCTTCGCCTGTTGTCGGATAACTGTCTGATAATTTTCGGCAAATTTCGTTTTCACGTGAGTATCCGACTCTCCCACAAGCTCCACCTTTTCCATACGATAGTAATCGTAAGCTGGCTATAATGCTTTATAGCGGAATGGTGACGATTTCGAGGCAACTCACTGTCAACTATCACTAGTGTTTATTCAGAACGAAAAATTTTCTGCCACCATGTCTGTCGCGATGCTGGCAAATTGGTATTATGCTTTGTGTTTTTTTCTCCGTGATATATCTCTATGCCTTTATCAAAATATTTAATGTCGAACCAATCTATGGTTGTTAAGTCAATAATCTCATTGGTTCGTTTTGGCCTCTTTAAAAGTTCAATCTCTTTCGGGTGAATTTCCTTTATTTTCAGCTTGTGTATGCTTAATTCATTAAATCCAAAATAAATTGATGTGGCATCCCATTCTATAAATCCAAAGATTCCCTCTTTCGGCTTAATTAGTAAAAATGGAAAGTCAGGTCGATTTGAGTTTTCTTTATACGCGGGTTTTCTAAAAATTAAACAGTCTGAAAGTGGTGCATAATCAAAGGTTTTTTCGTGGTCATACCAAATCCAATTCTTTGATGAGTTTATTAACGGCTTCGAATTCCCCTTATCCTCATAAATAGCAATACATCCGGCATAAGACAACATTCTCGACTCTTCAATATTGTATATGTAAATGCCATATTTTCTATCAGCAGTTTCTAAGAAATAGTCGTCTGTCCAACCGCTCTTTTTATAATCAATTAGAATTGATGTGTCAATTTTCCAGCCTTTCGGATCTGTCATCTTACGGTATATAAATCGCTTGTGTCCAAATAAAACTAAAAACTACTGGTTTGCCACAAGATAAAAAACCTTCAGAAGAATAAACCCGTTTTACTCCCCAAAATACAGCGGATTCACTCCTTAATAACCCACAAAAACCAGCTATCGGTGCGCAAAGAATAAAACGGGAAGCAATGTGTAAAAAACAAAAAAGCGAAGAACCTCACGCTGCGCGCGCTTTCTTCGCTCTGTCTATGTAGCCCCGGAGGGAATCGAACCCCCACCAAAAGTTCCGGAAACTTTCGTTCTATCCATTAAACTACGGAGCCAAAATATGCCCAATAAAGCGAAAAACCCCGCGTTAAGCAGGGTTTTCTCCTTAGGTAGCGGGGACAGGACTCGAACCTGTGGCCTTCGGGTTATGAGCCCGACGAGCTACCAACTGCTCCACCCCGCACTATTAGACTGCAAATATAGGCATAGTTTCATACCTTTGCAAAAAAATTATTCAATGTCACACAAAGCAGGGTTCGTCAACATCATCGGAAGTCCCAACGTAGGCAAGTCCACGCTGATGAACTCACTGGTGGGCGAAAAGGTGTCTATCATCACCTCCAAAGCCCAAACCACCCGCCACCGCATCATGGGAATCGTCAGTGGCGACGATTTCCAGATCGTCTATTCCGATACACCCGGTATGCTCCGCCCTTCCTATAAGATGCAGGAAACGATGATGGGCTTCGTACACACGGCCCTGAAAGATGCCGATATTTTCTTGTTTGTCACCGATATTTTTGAAGAAAATCCGCAGGTGCCCGAACTTATCGAAAAGCTGAATGCACAAAAAGTACCTGTGTTCGTGCTGGTCAATAAGGTCGATCTCGCCACCCCCGAACGCGTCACCGAACGCCTCGATTACTGGAAGGAAAAAATCCCCAACGGACTGGTAGCCGGTATCTCGGCCCTACACCAGTACAACCTCGATGTGCTGCTGGAGAAAATCATCGAACTGCTTCCCGAAAGTCCGCCCTACTTTCCGAAAGACGAGTACACCGACAAGCCCATGCGCTTTTTCGTGTCGGAAATTATCCGCGAAAAAATTCTGACCCGCTACGATAAAGAAATTCCATACTCCTGCGAAGTGGTGGTCGAAAGCTTTAAAGAAGAAGAAAACCTGGTGCGGATTTCGGTGCTTATCTACGTAGCGCGCGACACGCAAAAAGGCATCCTTATCGGTCATAAAGGCCAAAAACTAAAAAGCGTGGGCATCGCCGCACGCAAAGACATCGAAGAAATGCTCGGCAAAAAAGTGTTCCTCGAAATGTTTGTAAAAGTTGAGAAAGACTGGCGCAACAACGATCGCATGCTGAAAAATTTCGGATATTTTAATCACTGAACACCCTCTAATCCCTATGGGAAACATTGTAGCTATTGTCGGACGACCCAATGTCGGGAAGTCCACCCTGTTTAACCGGCTTACCGAAAGCCGCGACGCCATTGTCGATCCTACCGAAGGCGTAACCCGCGATCGGCACTACGGCAAATCGTCGTGGAACGGACACGAGTTTTCGGTCATCGATACCGGAGGCTATATCCACGGTTCCGACGATATTTTTGAAGAAGAAATACGCAAGCAAGTAGCGCTGGCTATCGACGAGGCCAACGTGATTCTGTTTATGGTCGATGCCATGAGCGGTGTAACCGACATGGATAAGGAAGTAGCCCACCTGCTGCGCCGCAACAAAAAACCGGTCTATCTGCTGGCCAACAAAGTAGATACGGGCGAACGCCAACTTTACGCCGCCGAATTTTATGCGCTCGGGTTAGGAGAGGTACACCACGTATCGGCCATCAACGGCTCCGGTACCGGCGATATTCTCGACCTCGTCACCGCCGGTTTCGGCGACCCGACCGAAGAAGAAGAAGTTTCCCCAATTCCACGTATCGCTATCGTAGGTAAACCCAACGTGGGCAAATCTTCGCTGCTCAATGCGCTAATGGGCGAAGAACGTCATATCGTTACCCCTATCTCGGGCACCACACGCGATTCGGTACATACGCATTACAATGCTTTCGGCTTCAACTTTATGCTGATCGATACGGCCGGTATCCGCAAAAAAGCCAAGGTGCAGGAAGACATCGAATTTTATTCGGTATTGCGCTCTATCCGTACCATCGAAAATTCGGACGTGTGCCTGTTTATGATCGATGCTACCGAAGGACTGCAAAAACAGGATCTGCACATTTACTACGTGATCGAGAAAAACAAAAAAGGCGTGGTAGTGCTGGTCAACAAATGGGATCTTATTGCGAAAGACACGCATACCCTCAAGCAATACGAGGAAAAGCTACGCGAAATGCTGGCTCCCTTCAATGATGTGCCCATCCTTTTTACCTCGGCCATCACGAAGCAACGTTTGCACAAAGCCATCGAAGAAGCCATGCGGGTGCACGAAAACCGCACGAAGAAAATTTCGACCTCGAAGCTCAACGACCTGATGCTTCCTATTATTGAGCAAACACCCCCTCCTTCTAATAAGGGCAAGTACATTAAGGTGAAATACGTGACCCAATTGCCGATGCACTACCCCTGTTTTGCCTTTTTCTGCAACTTGCCGCAATACGTGAAGGAACCCTACCGTCGTTTTATCGAAAATAAGCTACGCGAGCATTTCGATTTCGAAGGCGTACCCATTCGTATTTTTTTCCGGAAGAAATAAAGGTAGAAAACAGAAGAAGGAAATCCGATTATTGCTTGATCGCCAGCCAGGCCATAAGCCCCATGCCCGTTTCGAGCGACTGCTCATCTATATCGAACGTAGCGGTATGCACGGGCGAAACGATGCCTTTGGCCTTGTTACCGGTTCCCAAACGGTAAAAGCAAGCTGGTATTACCTGCGAGTACCAGGCAAAATCTTCGGCCGTCATTCGTAGCTCAAGATCGACCACGTTTTCGGGACCAAGGTAGGTTTCGGCTGCCGCCCGCATGACTGCGGTAACCTGCGGGTCGTTAACCAGAAAAGGATATCCTTTTTCGACACGCAATACCGCTTCGCCACCGTACAAGGCCGCTGTTTCCTGCGCTATACGGGCAATACGTGCATGCGCTTCTTTACGCCAGTCTTCGTGCATAGTACGAAATGTGCCTTCTAAATACACTTCTGAAGGAATCACATTCGTGGCACCCCGGCCTTCAATTTTCCCAAAAGCCAGCACGGTCGGAACGTCTTCGGGTATTTCACGCTGCTGCGGGTCCATAAACAGTTGCTGCAAACGCAATACGATAGCCGAAGCGATAAGCAACGGGTTATTATATTGCGCCGGTAAGGCTGCATGTCCGCCTTTCCCTTTTACGGTAAGGTACAGCTCGTCGGTCGATGCCATGTACATTCCACTTCTGAAGCCCACTTTTCCGCTTTCCAGCTCCGGAAACACATGCTGCCCGAGAATATGTGCAGGTGTGGGATCACGTAGCACACCTTCTTCAATCATCAGCGAAGCACCTCCGGGTAATTTTTCTTCGCCCGGTTGGAAAATAAGTCGCACGGTTCCTTCCCACTGTGCTTTCGTTTGCTGTAAAATAAAGGCCGCTCCCAACGCACAAGCCGTATGCGCATCGTGACCGCAGGCGTGCATAATGCCCGGGTTACGCGAACGGTATTCCACACTGTTTTTTTCGAGAATAGGCAGCGCATCCATATCGGCACGCAGTGCAATCAATCGACTCGAAGGGTTACGCCCTTCTATCTCTGCCACGATACCCGTTCCGGCTATTTCACCACGATGCGAAATACCATGCTGCGTAAGCTGCGTTGAAATATAAGACGCGGTATGATGCTCTTCGAAAGAAAGCTCGGGATGGGCATGCAGGTGACGCCGTATCGCTTGCACTTCGGGGAAAAAACGGCGGGCTAATTGCTGTATAGAGGTGGGAGAAATCACTGTTCAGGTGTTTATTCCGAAAAACCGGACTTAAAAATCGAGCGAAAGTGACAGGTATTTGACAGATTTGTAGCGCACTCCGTCATCTACCCCCCAGGCCCAGTCAAAACGAATAAAGTAACCGAGTATCCGGCTTCTTACGCCCCAGCCATAGCCGTACACAATAGGTTCACGCTGGTTTTCGAGAGTGATGTAAAGCGGACTCCCCGGACTCGATACGACGGTTGTATTAAACGAGTTGCTCGCATCGTAAGGATTCCAGCCTGTCCAGGCAGTACCGGCATCGAAAAAGCCCATTAGCTGGAAATTTTCGACAAAATCAGATTTGATAGGACGCTCGGCAAAATACTTAAAGATCGGGAAACGCAGCTCCGAGTTGAAGGCCATGAAGTTGCTGCCGTTGCGCGCATTCTGTAAAAAGCCTCTTACAGGTGTAGCCAATGCCTGATACGCATAATTCTGATCGGTAGCCACCTGTATTGCCGGATCAAAACGCGGCGCAATCCAGTTATCGACCCCGCCCAGGAAATACACCAAACGCTTGGATCCCAGCGAAGCACTTCCTGCCAAACGATTGGCCCATATCAGATCGCGGTGAATTTTTTGGTAATGCCGCACGTCAAAACCGGTCACGATGAAGTTAGACTGCTCGGTAATAAATTCGCGGTAATATTCGCCCCACACTTTGGCCCGCATACCGTTAAAAAGATTGAGTCCGCGCGGAATGGTATTGTCGAACACCAGCTCGGCCTTGCTTCCGGCCATGTGGTAAATGCGGTTGGGCACTTCTAAGTTGCGAAAATCGGTAGCCAGCGTCACCACCTTGTCGTTGCGGTACGAAAGCGTTCCTCTCAGGCTCAGCACTTCACTGAAGGGATAACGCAGGGTGGTTTTAAACTCGTGAATAAAGGTTTTGGTCACCCCCATATCGCGGTTATAGGCATTAAAAGCCTGCCGGTAAAAGGAATATTGCTTGTCGGTGCGTTTAGAAAGATCGTACAGCGAAAGCATAAACTCGTTACTGCCGAAATTACCGGCAAAACGGAATCCGCCTACCACCCGGTAATCTTCGAACACATCCGTAATGCCCAGCTTGAACAGGAAATTAATACCGGGGTTAAAATACGCCGCCCCCGGTGTATAACGCTGATACGTTTGACTCAGGTAGGTGTTGTCGAGCTGAGTAACCACCTCGTCGGTAGCGAAATTGAGCTTATACAGGGCCTGAGGCGCTACGGTAAACGAGCCGGGATCGCTTTTCGCAGTGCTACTCACACGAGTAGTATCACCAGGTTTCTTTTTGGGCGGAGACTCTTCGCTGAACACCACAGTTTCTTTTTCGTACACCGGGCGTTCGTCGTTAAACTGGTAATTGTTGATGTCAATAATGCCTTCGCGCTGGGTGGTATCCCTAGACGGTGGCGAAATAACGGGGGTAGCCTGCACCCGCACCGAATCTTTCCTGAGAGGTTGTTGTGCACGTAAGGCCGCCATACGTTGCTGCATACGGTAACGCGTATCAGGAATCAGTCCCAAGGCATAATTATCGTCTTTCACATAGCCTTTGTAAAAACGATACGTTCCCTCCTGCAACATCAGGTAGCTATACGTGCCTTTTTTGGAATTCACATTGTATTCGAGCACATTTCGGTTGTAATTGCTCAACGGTGCGGTACGGGTAAAATAACGGTAATGCACGATCGTATCGACGAAGTTAATCGTGCTGTCGTACGAAGCGCGGTAGCGGTTGTAAATACCGTTCTCGTCGCTCAGAAAGGTGTAGCTGGTCGAGTCAAGCTGCGCCGGATAAAGCTCGTCGGCGTGCGGGGTCTCGGTAATGCGCTTCAGCACCCGCGACCTCGAATTGAGCTCCATGATGAAAATATCTTTTTTGTTGGAAATGGGCCTTACCTCGGGAGTCTTGCGGTGAAGCGTGTCGGTCGGACGATTGGAGGCGAATATCACCCCGGTGGATCCGTCCACAAAGCGCGGATGCAGATCGTCGTAAATATCGTCGGTAAGCTGATCAAGGGCTCCGCCGAGCGGACGGAAAAGGTAAAGGTCGGTTTGCCCCAAAGCCACGGCCGAAAAAACAAGCGTTTTTCCATCGTCCGAATAATCAAAGCTGAGCACCTTATCGAGACGGGGAAGCGGCCTTTCACTGGTTTTTCCGGTTTCGACATCGTAAATGCAGAGGTAGGTTTCTCCTTTTTTCTCCAGCACATAGCTCAAGCTGCGCCCCCCGGGATGCCAGCCCAACACAGGATACGTGTAATCGTTAAGCCGGTTCAGCTTATGCTCTCCTTTCAGCAGCCGTTTGTGCTTTTTGGTGCTTACATCGTACAACCAGATTTTGTACTGCCCCATCTGATTGCTCACAAATGCCGCATAACGGTTGTCGGGACTCAGCTTATACTGATAATAAACCGTGTTTTTTTTGTTCTTTATCGGAAAATGATCCGTGACGGGCGCATCCTGAATTTTCTCATCTTCGAGAAATTTCATACGGTAATATTCGATGTAATCGTCCGAAATTTTGCGCAGCGAAACACCCAGCACGATAAGAAATCCATTCTCAATGCTACGCGACATTCGGGTCATGTAAAGAATATTCGGAATGCGATTTTCTCCATATACCTCGGCCACGTAATTCCAAATGGCGTGCCCCGCATAGCCGGCATCGAGCCCCGAAAGACGGTAAAAACGGCTGTAGCGATTGCTCAATACTCCGTCTTTAACGTAGCTTTCCGTTTCCACGTTCCAGGGTGTCGAAACATAAGCGATAAAGCCCTGAAGGTACCAGTCGGGCAGCGACAATAAGGTGGAATTTTTGAACACATCTCTCCAACTGCCACCGTACATCATCTGTCTTATCAGCACATGGGCAATTCCCGCTTTTATCTGCTGATCAAACTGCTGATGGTCTCCTTCGTAATAAAGGAATACTTTCGACCCCACTATTTGCGTAACCCCACCGATGTTGTACTGCTCTTCGCCGGTCAGCCCTATGTTGCTTTGCCGAAACTGAGACTGGGAGTTGTAAATGATAAATTCGATTTTATCGTCGAGGTAAAAATCGAAGCGCTTTTCTATTTCCTGGAGAAATTTTTGTGCCGCCTGCGCCACATAAACAGAATGCGTTTTCCCGCTTCCGTAATAATAGATTTTAAAACGCTCGTAATTGTGCGTTTGCCACATAAATCCACGATACTGCACACGGTTTTTACCGAACTCCATTTGGGAGCCGTTGTAAAACTGAGCTTTCGCGCTCCCCATCCACAGGCCGAGGCTAATCAGGAAAACACACCGCAAAAAGAATCGTCCACTCATAAATAGATAGAGGTAAATATAACTAAAACAGGTTAATCTTAGTATTTTTGAAGGACTAAACCTTTCTGATGGCAGGCGTACACGTTTTTGAATTCAACCCTTTCCGGGAAAATACCTATGTGCTTTACGACAGCTCGGGCGAATGTGTAATCATTGACCCGGGATGCTTTGAACGCACTGAGAAAGAGGAGCTACGCAGTTTCATTGAGACACGTCAGCTCCGTCCGGTGTACCTGCTCAACACCCATGCACACATCGATCATGTGCTGGGCAATCGTTTTACCGCCGATACCTGGAACCTGTCACCGCTAATGCACAGGCTGGATGTACCGCAATTGGCCCGTATCCCGCAGTATGCGCATATCTTTGGTGTAGAATCACTTGAGCTTCCCCCCGAACCTGAAAAATTCCTCGAAGCGGGCGATCAGATCCGTTTTGGACATACTACGCTCGACGTTATTTTTGTGCCCGGTCATGCACCCGGGCATGTGGCGTTTGTGAATCACGCTGAAAAATACCTCATCGGCGGAGACGTACTTTTCAAGGGCAGCATAGGCCGCACCGACCTTCCGGGTGGCGACATGGCTACCCTGGTGCAATCTATCCGAAAGGAGTTCTACGTACTGCCCGACGATTTCGTGGTGTACCCGGGCCATGGCCCCGAAACAAGCATTGGCGAAGAAAAAAAATACAATCCTTTTGTGGCCGAACATTTGCTTGCGAAATACGAATAAACGGCACCGGAATTCACCTTTGCGCGCACTCGATCTGGTGCTGCCACACCTGTCTCCATCCCTTCCATTTACCCTGATCAGTCAGCGTTTCGTTATGCCATAAGGCGATAAAAGTTCCTCCTGTAGCCCTTACCTCTGCTATCAATGCCTCGCTACAAGCGACTGCCTGTGGCACATCGAGCTGTAAATATTCACAAAGAGTCCCGTCCATCACGGTAAGGGGGTGAAGCGTCAATCCGGTAAGCTCATTCTGCAACAAATCGAAAAAACGAAACGGGTGACAGGTACCCGCCCTGAACCCGGGCTGGTCGGCATACCCCAGCGTATAATCGTCGGTAATGCCCGCCGCAATAAGCGCACGATAGGTATCTGGGAAACGCAGGCGGAGATAGTGCTGCCTGCTATAGTGCACCGGCTTCCCGAGGATAGCGGCCAAGCGCGCTGTCTCTTTTTTTATCCGCTCTTCTTTTGAATCGGACGCAAAAGAAGGATGAATGCCCACTTCGGCATATTGCGATACGCTGCTAATCAACTTACGCAAGGCAGGTTGGCGGTGAGAAATATTGCGATCGTAAGGGCCGTAATCGCCCAGCAAAAAAAAGTAAGTGGCGCTGAAACCATACTGCTGCTGTTGCAATTGCAACCATTCGTAAGTATCGTAAGGATCGGACACACGACTTTGCGCTACACGCATCCGTTGAGCCAATTGTACAAAACGTCCTTTGAACAGCTCTCTTGCGTAGAGGGCAGCGGTACGCCACCAGCCTTTATAGCGGTAGGCATAGGCATTGTCAATATCGAGCGTCATGCGATAACGAAACACAGGCGCAGTAAGCGCCATATCAGGGTATCGCTGCCTTAGTAAGCCGGAGAGCTTCAATGCCCAGCGATCCACCAATGCCGTCTGCAAACAGGACTGACGGTATAAACAAGATGCTGTAGCGGGAAAACGGCCGAAACGGTCGGGTGTAAAAGGCAGGTATTCCTCGTATCGGCTCAGCAGGTAAAAAGCGGCCGCGGGTAAATCGAAGGGAATGACGCTACCGGGGGCCGTCACATAAAAACAAGGCCATTCTCCCCAGTGTTGCCAGCTTATTTCCTGCGGATGGATATCGGTTTCTGTCAACAGCGAAACGGGCATTATCTGCCACACGTTTTCAAAATTCGCTGTAGAATAGTTCAGCCTCGGTTCGGTCGCTGTCCTGAAAAAGACAGGGTCGGACGTGAAGTGAACATCATTCACTCCGGCTCTGCGAAGCACTTCAGTCCATGCGTAACGCAGCCTTGGCGTAATATGCGCGGCATAAATCAGCACCGGCGCGACTGTAAAAAGCCTGAGAGGGTATGAAGAATAAAATCGGCAGCCTTCCCATCGCCATAAACTGGAGGAAGAGTGTTAAAATCCGGGGATTCAGACAGAAAATCCGTAACGGAGGCTACAATACGTGCCGTGTCGGCACCCGCAAGCCGAGCCACACCCATTTCCAGCAATTCGACCCATTCGGTTTCTTCGCGGAGAATAACCACAGGTGTGTGCATCCAAAACGCTTCTTTTTGTAGCCCCCCCGAGTCGGTCAGTACCAACGATGCCTGTTTTTGAAGTAAGAGTATGTCAAGATAAGAAACGGGGTCGATCAGGTGAATACGCGGATGTTTGCGTAAAATAGCGCTAAGCGCAACATCACTCGCATTTTCAATCGCCTTACGCGTACGGGGATGCACCGGGAAAACAATATCATATCCCTTATCGGCCAGCTCGCACAAGGCTTTCAGGATGGCGTTAAGACGTTCGGCATTATCAGTATTGGCCTGCCGATGCAGGGTAAGCAGTAAAAACGTGGTGGGAATACGCCCGCTGAGCTCGGAAGAAAGCCCATTCGCTTCGGCTATTCCTGCATAATGAAAGGTATTGTCGAGCATAATGTCTCCGCAATGGAATACACCGGGCCTGTCGGCACTATAGGGTGCTTCGGCGGGAGCCAGCCCTTCGCGCTCAAGATTGGCCAGGCCTGCACGGGTAGGTGTAAACAAGAGTGTAGAGGCATGGTCGGTAAGCACCCGGTTAAGCTCTTCGGGCATTTGTTTACAAAACGAGCGCAGCCCCGCTTCGATATGCACTACGGGAATATCGTGCATAGCTGACGATAGCGCTCCGGCAAGGGTTGAGTTGGTATCGCCATATACAATCACCGCATCGGGCCGCTCTTCGGTCAGCACTTTATCAAGCCCTTCTATCATACGCGCTATCTGTACCGCTCTTTTCACGCCTCCTACCTGAAGCGTATGGCCGGGCTCGGGTACGCCGAGCTGCTGAAAAAATACGGCCGACATTTCTGCGTCGTAATGCTGCCCGGTATGCACTATCACTTCACAAAACTGCGACGAAAAACGCTGCCTGAGCACCCGACTAAGCGCCGCTGCCTTTATGATTTGGGGCCTTGCCCCTATTACGGTAAGCAATTTGAACATACACTCGCTTTGGTAAAGCTTCAGCCGGTCAAAGTTAACCAAGAATCCTCATGCGACTTCTTTTAACCGTTAGAAATAAACGCTTAGGAAAGCTTTCCATTGTCGGCAAAGCTGTAATATCCGCTCTCGGTAACGATAAGGTGATCCAAAAGACTTATCTGTAACAGCTTACCGGCCTCGGCCACGCGACAGGTAAGTTGCAGATCGGCCTCGCTGGGTTGCAGGTTACCGGAGGGGTGATTGTGGCAAAGAATGATACCCGCCGCAAGTTGATCGAGCGCCTGCTTAAAAATTATCCGGACATCGGCCACCGTACTGTTAAGTCCGCCCCTGCTCACCTGTGAAGAGCCTATCAGGTTATTGGCCTGATTCAGGTACAAAACGTGCAGCTCTTCATGCTGTAGATCGGCTAAAAAAACCCGTGCTATCTCGTAGGCATCGCCGCTGGAGGAAATTTTGAAGCGCCGGGGAAGAGAAGCGCGCCGCACCCGCCGTGCCAGCTCCAGCGCGGCCATGATAATGACAGCCTTGGTCTTTCCTATGCCTCTAAAGCGACAAAGCTCTTTGTCGGAAAGCTGAGAAAGCTGCGCCAGGTTTTTACCGGCCCCTTCGCAAAGAATACGCTGGCAGATCGCCACTGCCGACTCTTCCGGGCGACCGCAACGAATCAGAATAGCCAGCAGCTCGGCATCTGAAAGCGCCGCACGCCCTTTGGCCAGCATCTTTTCACGAGGCTGATCCGCTTCGGGCCAATCTTTAATCGGGATATGAGCATACTTCATATCCAAAGAAAGTACAAAAACAGAAACACCCTGAACACACTTTAGGGCATTATGAATGTTCGTTTCTGAAAAGCAAGATGCACAAAAAACCCCCTGACGATAATGTCAGGGGGCTACTTGCTAAAAGTACTTTTATCGCTTACGCCAGCTTGTTGACGTGGAGATTCAGGCTTGATTTAAGGTTTGCGGCCTTGTTCTTATGGATGATGTTTTTCTTGGCAAGCTTATCCAGCATTGCGAAAACGGAAGGAAGCAATTCCTGCGCCTGACCTTTGTCAGTCGTAAGTCTGAGTTTCTTCACCGCGTTACGCGTGGTTCTGTGGAAGTATTTGTTGTGAACACGCTTAGCGTCGTTCGAACGAATACGTTTAATTGCCGATTTGTGGTTTGCCATAATAGCTTCTCCTTTTTACCGCGACGGAACATTTCCGTCTCTTTCTTTTTTTAGTAGCCCGTAGGGGAATCGAACCCCTGTTCCAAGAATGAAAATCTTGTGTCCTAACCCCTAGACGAACGGGCCGTTAAGGTTTTCCCCTTAAAAAGGGAGTGCAAATGTAACACATTTTTTATATCTCAAAAAAGATTTGAGACATATTTTTTTGAAAAAAATCACAACTCGTCGTTATCGGCCTGAAATTTAAATCCGAGGCGTTTACCGGTACGCACCTGCATATTCTCACTCATCTCTCTCATTTCCATCACACTTACCTCTTTCACCATATCGTAAGGAGGCGTATAAAGATCAAAGTTAAGTGTATAAAGCACAGCCGATTGCACTACCGCCAAGAGGTTTTCGCGGGTAAGCGAAGCATTGATAAAATCATTGTATAAAAAACCTAATTGTCGCTTACCCTGTACCATAAAGTGGTTTTCCCGGTTCACGAAAATACGCGCCACCAGGTACCCCAAATCGGTCATACGATTGTACTTAAAAGAATCGGCTAAAAAATTAAATACATGAATAATACCACAATAAGCACGCGAGGGATCTTCTTTCAGGTAAGAAGAACGCCATAGCGGGTTTTCGCTGTCAAAAAGGAACACATTGGTGTGCATCTGGAAAATGATAACATCGCCGGCTACATTGAGCTGTGCCTCAAACTGGCCTTTGTCGATAAAAGTGGCCTGCAAACGCTTGTCGAAACGACTTATCCCTTGCGAAAGATGGATAGCCAGCTCACTGAGCACTTTTTTAAGATCGGCAAAACGCTCTTCCGTAAGCTGGTACACGTCCTGCTTCACCGAGGATTTCTCCTGCAGTGCCTGCATAATAAGCGCGTATGCGTTATCCGTATTCTGACTCATAATTCGTCAATAAGCTTTGGCAAAACAGACGCGGCGGGAAGAAGGCTTTCCGGTCACTATGCAGCTACCCTTTTCTTCGGGCGCATCCAGCGGAATGCAGCGTATGGTCGCTTTGGTTTCTTCTTTGATACGGGCCTCGGTCTCGGGCGTACCGTCCCAGTGCGCAAGGATGAAACCTCCTTGTTTTTCAAGCACCTGCTTAAATTCTTCGTAGGTATCTACACGATGAGTGGACGCTTCGCGAAAAGCGAGTGCCCGATCGTAGAGGTTACGCTGAATATCTTCGATCAAAAACTGTACTTCGGCCACAAGCTGATCCTGAGAAATAACTTTTTTCTCGCGGGTATCTCTGCGGGCAATTTCTACGGTGCCGTTGTCATAGTCGCGCGGACCTATCGCTATGCGTACCGGCACCCCGGTAAGCTCATACTGGGCGAACTTCCAGCCGGGCTTATGCTTGTCGGAGTCGTCCACTTTCACACTGATGCCCAACTTTTCAAGCTGCGCTTTGTACCCTTTTGCGCGTTCGGCTATTTTCTCCAACTCATCGTATCCTTTATAAATAGGCACAATGACCACCTGCAAAGGTGCCAGTTTCGGGGGGAGCACCAGTCCCTGATCGTCGGAATGGGTCATGATGAGCGCACCCATCAAACGGGTAGAAACACCCCATGAAGTAGCCCACACATATTCTTGCTTACCCTCTTTATCGGCGTATTTCACGTCAAAAGCGCGGGCAAAATTCTGTCCGAGAAAATGAGAAGTACCGGCCTGTAAAGCCTTTCCATCTTGCATAAGCGCTTCTATGCAATAGGTTTCTTCGGCTCCCGCAAAACGTTCCGAAGGGGTTTTGATCCCTTTCAGCACCGGCATAGCCATATAGTTTTCGGCAAATTCGGCATACACTTCGAGCATGCGCTCGGCTTCTTCTATCGCTTCTTCGCGGGTAGCGTGAGCGGTATGTCCTTCCTGCCAAAGAAATTCGGAGGTACGGAGAAACAGGCGGGTACGCAGTTCCCAACGCATTACATTGGCCCACTGGTTGATAAGCAGGGGTAGATCGCGGTAAGACTGAATCCAGCCTTTATAAGTATTCCAGATAATAGTTTCGGAAGTGGGACGTATAATCAGCTCTTCTTCCAGCTTCGCTTCGGGATCCACTACTACACTTTTTCCATCGTCTGCGTTTTTCAGCCGGTAATGTGTAACTACGGCACACTCTTTGGCAAAGCCTTCCACATGAGCCGCTTCTCTACTCAGGTACGACTTGGGTATAAGCAGCGGAAAATACGCGTTCACGTGCCCGGTATCTTTAAACATCCGGTCAAGCACAGCCTGCATCTTTTCCCATACGGCATAACCGTGCGGTTTGATGATCATGCTGCCTTTTACTTCGGAATGCTGCGCCAAATCGGCCTGCATCACCAAATCATTATACCATTCAGAATAATTTTTTTCTCTCGGCGTTATTACTTTACTCATTTTATTGGTGTGAAACGATTTGTGGTATAAAATTTGTACCTTACACAAAGGTAAAAATTAATCAGTTTTAAACTTTTTGATTTTTGCGCGGTCTAATCTAATAAAATTCCATCGCCATGGAAAAAGTAAGAAATATAATGGTGCTAGGTGCGGCAGTGCTGCTTAGCTCCTGCGCATCGTGGCAAAATGCTGATTTGTACAGCGATACGGATGACGCGTACAACCAAAACGGCCGGTACGATGTAGCAGCCTCGAAGTCGTCGGGTTCTACCCGTAGCTACGATAACTACGTGTCTAACGACGCTGCTCCGGCTACACAGGCCCCACAGCAAAACACGGAAGACTACTACGATCCTTCGTATCGCAGCAGTTCCAGCACCTATACGAATACGGGAAGTGGCGATACCTATATCACGAATAATTATTACGATGATGACGATTACTACTACTCTTCACGGATTCGTCGTTTTCACCGTCCCGTTTACAATTGTGGGTACTACGACAGTTGGTACGTGAGTCCCTGGGCATACAATCCCTGGGGTTGGTACCGTCCGGGTATCTATGTTGGCTACAGCAGCTATTGGGGCTGGAACTCCGGCTGGGGCATGGGTTGGGGTAATCCCTACTATGGCGGCGGCTGGGGCATGGGT
>CAYWRZ010000006.1:185542-202090 GCA_964460845.1 uncultured Weeksellaceae bacterium | reverse complement strand
ACCTGGCAAAATAAGCCTTAGGAATATACTTTAAGTGATGAAATAGCCCCGGCATGTAGTGCCGGGGCTATTTTTATTAAGTCTATCATTCGTAGCTATAAAATTTATAGGAATAGCGGCTTTCGGAAATAAACCTCAAAGCGGATAAATAAAAACAACTACCGGTAATTCGTTTACCCTATACCTGTTATTCTTGGTTACTTCCCGTTAAAGCTATTTTTTAGTGGGATTGATACCATGCCGGAAAAAACGGCTTAGCCTTTTTAGTGAATAAATTGCCCGAAGAGGGAAGCCTAAAAATTTAATTGTACCTGTATGCGCAGCAGGTTCCCACGCTGTAAATTATCAGGCAACAAATAATCTTCGAAACGACGTTCCGAAATGGTGTACATCATCACCAGTTCAAAATTAGGATGAGGCTGCCATTCGGCACCTATTTCGAGCTCGCTTACATTGTAGCTGCGTGCATCGCGCTCGAATTTTTTCCCTCCGTCGTACTGATGATAGCGGGCAAAAGGAAAAAGTGTTTGCCTGCCGAGCTCCAGCTTGTAGTTGAGCATCACATATCCGCCCTGTAAAGGCTGTACTTCGATCGAATCGCTGTGCTTGTTAAACCGCGGACCCTGTCCGATATTGTATTCGGCCATGATCCCGAAAGGACGCGGATACAGTACAAAAGAGGCACCTACCCGCTGATCGAGATAATTGCGATCGGTCTTGTATTTTACGCCCTGCGAAAGCATATCGGGAGTAATCACGTAGCGTCCGGTGTAAGCTTGTAAAGAAGGTTCTACGATTTGCCTGCCTATTTCGAAAGGCCAGGTTACTCGTCCTACCACATGCAGCTCGTTATTCCGCTCGGGCTTATTGGCGGTTTGGCCATTATAAGCTCCCAAAGCCAGTACACCGTAATCGCCCGAACCTTTGTAGCCGTCTCTTACGAGCATGGCATACCGGTCTCGTATTTTTTTTGGAGCGTAATAAAAGAATACCCCTAAATCGCGTTCGTTGAGCAGTCCGCTGTTCATGGCATCGTTGCGATCGAGCGGCAGGCGGTTTTGGCTCGACTGCATATTTTCAAACCCGAAAGGTACTTTACTTTGTCCTACACGAAAACGAAATTCGTTATCGGCATCTATCCCCAGATCGACATAGGCATCACGAATTTGTCCGAAATGCAGGGCGGTAGAAGAAGCCGAGCTGGCAAAATCAGGTTGAATGTAGAAATAGACACGCGGGTGAATTTGCCCGAATAAAATAAGGCGTATCCTGCGAATGAAAAAACCGCCGTTTTCTCCCCAGGATCGATCACATTGTTCGCATTGCAAATCGGGATTGGTTTCAAGCAGTCTGTTGTAGCGAAACTGAGCATAGCCTCTGAGCCCGATGTTATCGTACCATTTCTCAGAAACCAGGGGGCGTGTAGCCGTATCAGACTGGGCATATGCCGTGCCGGTAAACACCAGCAGGAACAGAACAAGCAGGATGTAAATGCGGCTCATGTAAGGTGTGAGAAAAGATTTTTTTAAATAGAGCGCTGCAAATATAGAATAGCCTTTCGCAATTATTTAATACAGAATTAACCTTCTATACACCCAATCGCTCAATGTTAAATTAATGTAAACAAGGTTGTAAGGATTTGACTACTAACGCTTTTTTAGTGCATAAAAGTATAAGGCGCGCTCTGAAAAGGGGAGAATAGCCCGTTCTACACCCTGATAAAGCGTGTATTAATTTAATGTTAATTTTTCAGAAACAGAATTATTCGACTGATTATCAGTAAGTAAGAGAGGGTGGCTCTCAGGCTTTTTCCAGTTGGAGTAAACGGTAAAGTAACTTTCCGTCTATTTCCTGTACTTCTCCGGGTTGCAGAGCGCCTCTATCTAATTTTTCGATGCTATGCCTGATCAGACGTAGGGTAGGGAATCCGGTTTGTGCGGTCATGCGACGTACCTGTCGGTTTTTGCCTTCGAAAAGGGTCAGCGCAAGCCAACTGTCGGGTACGGTTTTGCGAAAACGAACCGGTGGATTCCGTTCGGGTATTTCTCTCGCTTCTATGGCCTGCGCTTGTGCCGGAAGCGTGTGGTAAGGTTTGCCGTTGAGTGAAAAGGTAACACCTTGCGCAAGCTGTTGCAGGGCTTGAGAAGTGATTTGTCCTTCGACCTGTACCCAGTAAGTGCGTGCGTGTCGCTTGGAAGGATGGAGTAGCAGTGCATTGAGCTTTTTGTCGTTGGTCAGAATAAGCAATCCTTCGCTGTCGGTATCGAGTCGGCCTACGGGGTACACATCGGTAGGAAAAGCATAGCCGAGATCGGCCAGGGTAGGGTGATTGCCTTCGGGACTAAACTGGCATATCGTGCCGAAAGGTTTGTAAAGTATGTAATAACGCAGGTGCGTCATTTCAGTAGATAAAGATCAATAAATTCACGTACGCAGCCTTCTCCGCCCTTTCGTTCAAGCAGAATTTGACTGATGCGTTTTACCGAATCCACCGCGTCGGCCGGACAGGCACTTAGTCCTACGGCTTTCATCACCGGTTCGTCGTTGATATCATCGCCGATATAGGCTACCTGCGAAAGTTCGATTCCAAGCTGCGCACACCAGGCTTTGAGCACATCGAGCTTGAGCTGAGTACCTACTTCTACCCGTTCTATACCGAGGTGCACGGCCCTGCGTGCAATCAGGCTTTTGTTGCTTCCGTTGCTGATAATGGCGGTGCTTATTCCTTTTTCGGGCAGCTTCTTAATGGCCATTCCGTCTTTGACGTTGAATTTTTTGTATTCGTCGCCGCTTTCGCTGTAATACATTCCGCCATCGGTCATCACGCCGTCCACATCCATCACCAGCAGGCGTATATCTTTTTCCTTTATGGCTGCTATTTTTTCAAACTGACCGCTTACCAGCACATCGATAGAAATGCCGAAGTGCCTTGAGATACGCCACAGATCGTCTGGCGAAGGTTTACGTAAATCGGTAAAATCGATCCCGATTTCGTCGGCTAATGTACTTTGATCAATTTTGTGTTTTCGGCAAAGAAATTCGAGGTTACGTGTGTAGTTGCTCATAAAATGCTTAGCTGATTTTCCGATTGAGGGCTTGTGCTATAGGATGCAAAGATGCGACAAGTTCGCGGAATTGTGAAGGTTCGATCTGTTGTGCAGCATCGCTTAGGGCTTGTGCAGGTTGCGGATGCACTTCGATAAGCAGTCCGTCCACACCCAGCGCCATGCAGGCTCTGGCAAGGTCGGGTACACCGTAGGCGTAGCCCATCGCATGACTGGGGTCGAGTACCAGCGGCAGGTTGCAATGCTGTTTGAGCCAAACGGCTCCGCAGAGGTCGAGCGTAAAGCGGGTGCGTGTTTCAAAGCTACGGATACCTCTTTCGCAGAGCATGACATTCGGGTTTCCGCCCGAAAGGATAAATTCGGCGCTTTGTACAAACTCTTGCAGGGTAGCGCCGAAACCTCGTTTGAGTAGCACCGGCTTGTCGGTTTTGGCCAATCGTCGTAAGATACCCTGATCGTACATAGCTTTGGCACCTACCTGTATAATGTCGGCGTATTCAATCACCTGCTCAATATGAGTGGCATCGCGCACTTCCGTGACCACTTTTAATCCGTGAGTATCGCGGATGCGTGCCAGCATCTGTAATCCTTTTTCACCCAAGCCCTGAAAAGTATAGGGCGAGGTGCGCGGTTTGAAACAGCCGGCCCGAATAATCGAAAGACCGAGAGCTTTCAACATTCCGGCGATTTCTTCGAGCTGCGTTTCCGATTCGGCCGAGCAGGGACCGGCCATAAGTACAGTTTGGGAGGCTTGTCCGCCGAAGCGAAGCGCACCGCATCTGATTTCGCGGGTTTGAGGTAAAAAAGAGCGGCTTGCAAGCTGTATATCGTCGGTAAATACCTGTGCTTTTTCGGTAAACGTTTCGAGCGTAGCGGGTAGGGTACGCAGCGAAGAAGCGGTAACCAGCAGCCATCCCTCTTCATGTTTTACACAAAAAGCCTGATGGGTACGGGCCAGGGTTTCGGCCTGTTCGGCATTGACGGTAGATCGAAGTGTAATAATCACGTGCCAAAGATAGATGAAAAGCGTTTGGAATCCTTCGCTTTCAGGGTGTTTCCAAAAAGGCTGCAAAATCTCCCGAAAGAGCGAGAATATAATATAGGAGAGTGGTCGCTTTTCGGTTAAAACTTCCTAACTTTCTGAAAAAATCGTTATGATTATCGACATCCCACACAGGCATAAAGCCCGGGTGGTAGTGGTGGGCGGAGGATTTGGCGGCTTAAAGCTGGCCAAAAAACTTAGAAACAAAGACATTCAGGTTGTTCTGATAGATAAGAACAATTACCACGCTTTTCAGCCTCTGCTTTATCAGGTAGCCACTTCAGCCCTCGAAGCCGACTCCATTGCTTATCCCATACGAAAAGTTTTCGGCCGTACGCCCAACATTTTTTTCCGCATGGGAGAAGTAAAAGCCATTTTTCCGGAAGAGAAAAAAATCAGCATCGACAGCGACGAGATTTATTACGATTACTTAGTGCTGGCCACCGGTGCACGCACTAATTATTTTGGCAACGAAGGCCTTACCATTTCTTCTATGCCGATGAAAAGTGTACCCGAAGCGCTCGATTTGCGAAGCATGATTCTGCAAAATTTTGAGCAGTCGCTGCTCACACCCGATGCGGAGAAAAGGCAAAGCATGATGAACTTTGTCATTGCGGGGGCAGGTCCTACCGGGGTTGAATTGGCCGGCGCATTGGCCGAGCTGAAAACCAAGGTTTTCCCCAAAGATTATCCCGAGCTCGACTTGTCGAAAATGAATATTTACCTTGTACATGGCGGCGATCGGGTGTTACCTACGTTTTCGTCCAAATCGTCGGCCCGGGCGCACCGTTACCTCGAAAAGCTGGGGGCTAAGGTGGTGCTCGATACCTTCGTAACCGATTACAACGGCGAGCATGTACAGACCAATACCGGTAAGGATTTGTTTGCCCGTACGCTTATCTGGACCGCAGGCGTAACAGGCGCTCCCGTACAGGGACTCGATCCTTCGGCTTATGCACGCGGCGGACGATATGCGGTCGATGAATACAACCGTGTAAAAGGATACGATTCTATTTTTGCCATTGGCGACGTGGCATTTATGCAAACACCTGAGTATCCCGACGGGCACCCGCAGGTGGCCCCGGCTGCTATTCAGCAGGGAAATAACTTTGCCCGCAACATCGGATTGCTGCTTTCGGGTCGCGAAATGAAGCCTTTTCGTTACGTAGATAAAGGTTCGATGGCTACCGTAGGTAAAAACAAGGCTGTGGTCGAAATAGGAAAGTTTAAAGTAGGCGGCATACTGGCCTGGTTCATGTGGATGAGCGTGCACCTGATGTCGATCGTGGGATATCGCAACCGCTTGATCGTATTTGTGAACTGGACCAAGAACTATTTTAGCTCCGATCGCGGTATGCGGCTTATCATTCGTGAGTTTGACGTGTATAAGGAAAAACGGAAGCGGCGGAAGGAAATTCATGCCGAGGCGTTCAGAAAGAAAAAGTGAGGAGTAGAGCAGTAATTCTGTTTTGCCTGAAAAAGCCTAATTTTGTGTACTACAATACGAAATACGATGAAAAAAATCATTTTTTCGCTGCTTTGTGCATTGCCTTTTATCGCTTGTAGCGAGCAACCGGGTGCTGAAAAAACGGTCGGTTTGGATAAAGACAGCGTGGCTTATGAAAAAGGATATTACGGCGAACAAATCACCGAAGAAGGTGCCTTATCGATTCCCGCGTTTCTGAAAGCAATAGAAGGGAAGGATTCGCTGCACGTAAAGCTTAGCGGAACCATCAATGCGGTTTGCAAGAAAAAAGGCTGCTGGATGACCGTCGATCTGGAAAATGGCGAAGAAATGCGTGTAAGGTTTAAAGATTACGCGTTTTTTGTACCGATGAATGCCGATGGAATGACTACCGTTTTTGAAGGATGGGCTTATGTAGATACCCTTTCGGTGGCCGAGCAGCAGCATTATTTGAAAGATGCTAATGCGACTGAAGAAGAAATCGCGGCAGTGACAGCACCTTTGCCCGAATTTAGCTTCCTTGCCTCGGGGGTGATTATTATCCATACGCCGGATGCGAAATAAAGTCCTGATACTGATAGGGGGGCTACTTTTGTATGCCTGTACACCTGTGGTAGAAAAGGAAAACGAAGGGCGGCAATCCGATACAAAGGCTTCGGTTTTTGAGGAGTACAAGGCCAGTGAGCTGGCGGCGCTGATGCGGCAGATGGACAACGAGATGCAGGTACTGCGTGAGTCGGTACTGCGGGGCGATACGGTAGCTCCCGAGGGCTTGCGTTTCGACTATGCGGCCTTACATACGGCTACTCCCACCGATTCTTCCTCTATTACGCCCGGTTATCATGAGATGAGCGATGCCTTTTTGGAAGCGGTAGCTCGTTTCAGGCAGGAGGAGCCTGCCAAAGAGACCTACAATATGGTGATAGAAACTTGTTTGGCCTGTCACAGGCAGCTATGCCCGGGGCCGGTGCAGCGGATACAGAAACTTCATATACCCTAAAGGATACTAGCCTATACAAATGAAAAACCCCAGCCGAGACTGGGGTTTTTCGTGGGAGCTTGTATTTTTTTGTGGCTTAGGCTTTTGCGGCCTTTGCTTTCGCCTTAGCCGGCTTGTTTTCTTTGGCCGGGGTTACCACAATTTTTTCTTTGATACGGGCGGCTTTACCTTTAAGCTCGCGCAGGTAGAACACACGGGCACGGCGAACCACACCTTTTTTGTTCACTTCGATCTTCGCGATAAAAGGAGAGTGTACCGGTATGATACGCTCTACACCGATGTTGTTTGAAATTTTACGCACGGTAAAAGTTTCGGTGGCACCTGAGCCACGGCGCTGAATGACCACGCCCTGGTATTGCTGAAGGCGCTCTTTGTTACCTTCTTTAATTTTATAGTGCACGGTTACGGTGTCTCCTGCTTTGAAAGCGGGAGTTTCAGTTTTACCGGAGATTTCTAATTCCAAAGCTTTGATACGTTCCATGACTCGGGTTTTCTTAAACGGGCTGCAATATTACGATTTATTTTTGAATTCCATATTAACACTGGCTCAAAAAGTTTGCAAAGCCATAATTTTTAGGAGAATGTTGTTAAATGAGTTGATTTTCAAGAAGGTTGTGCGCTGAGGAGTACGCTTGCAGGTAACAGGCAGAAGTATCGCGAAGCGTATAGCTACGCTGCTAAAGGCGATGGAGGCGTCTGCGGCGTTATGGCGCTTCGGATGCGCTTGAATACAACTATTCCTATTAGTAGATGTACGATGCCTATCAAAACGGAACCATGCAGATGGAGTACATCGATTTGGTGCCTACCTATGCTATTGCTGCTTTCTTCCCATGCCGCTTTCTTCCCACGGGCTACTTCTTCAGGGGGCCTCCATCCTCCGCCCCGCTGTAAAGATCGGCGATAATGCGCTTCACTCCAAGTCATAATTTCCCGCCGCTGAAACTTCGAACAGCTCGGCCTTACTTCTCGCTCCGGACTTTTCCAGTCTGCGATTTCGTATATTTGCGGTCTGCCCGTATTTTTCACAAAGCCTTCTCCCGCATGACCTACAAAGAAAAGCTCCGCGACATTACCACTTTTGTATTCGATTTCGACGGCGTATTCACCGATGGTACCGTGTTCCTTATGCCTCCTTCCGATTTTGTGCGTACCATGAACGTGCGCGACAGTTATGCCGTGCAGTATGCCGTTAAAAAAGGATACCGCATAGCCATTATTACCGGTGGAAATTCCGAGACCGTGAAAGAGCGAATGGCGTATCTCGGCGTGCAGGAGGTGTTTTTGCGCGCTTCCGATAAGCTGCCCGTATTGGATCAGTTTTTAGGTACGCATGGACTTAAGCCTGAAAATGTGCTGTACATGGGCGACGATCTGCCCGATTATCCCGTGCTTGAAAAAGTAGGACTTCCGTGCTGTCCTTTTGATGCAGCCGAAGAAATAAAAAGTATAGTGCAGTACATTTCTCCTTTTTCGGGTGGAAAAGGCTGTGTGCGCGATGTGATCGAACAGACCCTTAAAGTGCAGGGGCAGTGGTTCGACAGAAGTGCCCTGCATTGGTAAGAAATTGCCTGAAAAAATATGGAAAAGAACACTTATCGGCATCTTTCGTAAAAACAGGCGGGATGAAAAAGTGGATACTTACCTTACTATGTAGCCTAAGTCTGCTTTCGATACAGGCACAGCAGGCGATTACCATCACGTTTACCGGCAAAGTGACCGACAGCGAGAGCGGTGAACTGATCAAAGACGCCAGGGTGTATATCGAGCATCAGGAAAAACAGCAAACCCGTAGTAACCGGGCAGGGCATTATACACTTACCGTGACGCTCAACCCGCAATCGCCCGCGGTGCTGGTAGTGTCGGATATGCGTTACGAGATTTTTAAGCATTCGCTGAAAAAGCAGGATATACGTAAAGCCGACGGAGATACTATCCGGGTGGATGCACAGCTTCGTTACCGGATGCTGCCCGATATGCAGGTGTCGGCTGCGCCCGATGTGGTGTTCAGCAGCAAAGAAATACACGTGTCCGATTTTGAATTTTACGAAGACAACCTGGTGTTGCTGGTGTACGAAAAACGCCTTCAGAAAAGCAGTAAAGTGGCTTATGCCGATAAAAACCAGCAAATACTTTCTTCTTTTACCATTCCCGATGTGGCCAAAGAATTGTACCGCGATTTTGCAGGGAGAATTTATGTCATTGCCGAAAAACGTAATTATGAGGTAAGTGTGCGCGACGATATTCTTTCCTTATTGCCGATAGAAAAAGAATATTTTGAGAAACAAATAGAGCCTTGGGTCGATACGACCGAGCTTGGGGCTTATTTTTCCAATTTCCTCTGGTTTTATCCCGAATTTAACTACTACCTCTATAATCGGTACGACAGTACGGCGAACCACTTGCGTACCATAATCGACAAGCCCTTGATGGAGCTTTACCGGGCGCAGTACAAATACGTGAGCGGGCGCGATAAGCTACAGGCTCTGCGTGCCGAACTGGCTACAGGGATCGATAAGGAAATATGGGTAGCCATCTGGTCGGGATTCCCCAATTCCATTTATTACCACCAGCTTTATGCCCCGATGTTTGTCAGGGAAGACACGGTGCTGATTTTTGATCATTATTCCAACAAGCTGTATAGCTTCGATTCAGAAAATAGACCCCTCGATTCGATCGATATCAGCTACCATACCGGTACCGACAAAAAAGAATGGGAGCATAAGCTCGTGCAGGATTACGAAACCCGCGATATTTACAGTGTGTATCTGCGCGGAGGCAAGTACCACCTCAAAGAGCTCAACACCGCTACCGGCGAAATCAGGCAGGTGTACAGGCTGTATTACAAATATCCGGAGCGGCTCCGCGTCAAAGACGGGTATGCGTATTACATTTATCGTCCGTTCGAATCTTTGCAGAAAAAATACCTCTACCGCGAAAAAATCAAATAAATCGCTGAATAGCAGGGCTTAGCTTTAGAGGCTTGGCAACTCCATTTTTCGTGTATCTTTGTCACAAACCCATTGGTATGACCGATATCAGACACAACTGGACCAAAGAAGAAATTATAGCCATATACAATAAGCCGCTGGTGGAACTCATTTTTGAAGCGGCCACCACGCACCGTAAGTACCACGATCCCCGCGAGGTACAGGTAAGTTCGCTCATTTCCATCAAAACCGGCGGATGCCCCGAAGACTGTGCCTATTGTCCGCAGGCCGCCCGTTACCATACCGATATCAATGTGCATAAGCTGATGGCCGTGGAAGAGGTGGTGCAACAGGCGCAGAACGCCAAAAGCAACGGCTCCTCGCGTGTATGTATGGGCGCTGCCTGGAGAAATGTGCGCGACAATCGCGATTTTGACAAGGTGCTCGAAATGGTGCGGCAGGTCTATGCCCTCGATATGGAAGTATGCTGCACACTCGGTATGCTTACCGAAGAGCAGGCCAAAAAGCTGGCCGATGCCGGACTCTACGCCTACAACCACAACCTCGATACTTCAGAAGAATTTTACGACGATATTATCACCACCCGCACCTATCAGGACAGGCTCGATACCCTTTCTAATGTAAGGAAAGCCAAGCTTACCGTTTGCTCGGGCGGTATTATCGGAATGGGCGAATCGCTCGAAGACCGTGCCGGTATGCTGATGACCCTTGCGAACTTGCCTGAACATCCTAATTCGGTACCAGTAAACGCGCTGGTGCCGGTAGAAGGAACTCCTTTGGCCGAACAGCAGATCGTGCCTATTTGGGACATGGTGCGCATGGTGGCTACAGCACGTATCGTGATGCCGCGTACGGTAGTGCGTCTCTCGGCCGGTCGTACGCAGATGAGCGCCGAAGGACAGGCCCTCTGTTTCCTCGCCGGTGCAGGTAGCATTTTTGCCGGTGATAAGCTGCTTACTACTCCCAATCCCGATGTCAACGAAGACATGGATCTGTTCAATATTCTCGGTTTGGTACCGAAAACCGCATTTGCCGACGGACGTCCGGCGGTAGAAGCGAAAACCCCTCTGGCTGTTCATTCCTGAAGCAAACCATGAGTCAGGGCGCACACCTGTACCAACGGATCGAAGACAAGCTCCGGCAGCGTCAGGCTCAGGGCTTGCTGCGCCAACTTCCGGCTCCTTTGGCAGGCATCGACTTTTGCTCTAACGATTACCTGGGCTATGCGCGGCGTTTTGCTACAGAGGCAGCGTCCGAAGCGCAGCGTGCACCCGGAGCTACGGGCTCGCGACTGATTAGCGGTAATTCGATACAGGCCGAAGCGCTCGAACAACGCATCGCACAGTTTCATCAGGCCGAAGCGGCTTTGCTTTATACTTCGGGATATACCGCTAACCTCGGGCTGCTCAGTTGCCTGCTCGATAGGGGCGATACCTATATTTACGACGAACTGGCCCATGCCTCCTTACGCGATGGCATTCGTTTGTCGGCCGCCCATGCCTTTTCTTTTGCGCATAATGATCTTGACGATTTACGGAAAAAAATAAGCCGCGCCCGCGGACAGGTATGTATCGTGGTCGAATCGCTGTATTCGATGGACGGTGATGTGGCCCCCTTGCGGGAAATGGTGGAGCTCGCCGAAGAAACGGGAGCCGTATTAGTAGTCGATGAAGCTCATACTCTTGGTGTGTTCGGAGAAAAAGGAGAAGGCCTGGTGGCCCAGCTTGGTCTTAGCCCACGTGTACCCCTGAGAGTAGTTACTTTCGGGAAGGCTTTGGGTACACACGGTGCCGCCGTATTGTGCGGGGCTTCGTTGCGCCAATACCTGCTTAATTTTTCAAGGGCATTTATATACACTACCGCTTTGCCTCCGGTAACACTATCGCATATCGATAGGGCTTATGCGGCTTTGGAAAGAGGAGAAACGGCTATACATACGCTTCGCGAACGGATTGCATACTATGCCAGGCTGGCCGAACGTTATCCTTTTTTGCAACCGGTGATGCCGGGGGCTGTGCAAAGTATAGCTGTGCCGGGAAACGAAGCGGTAAGAAAACTGGCGCATTTTCTTCAACAAGAGGGCTTAGCCGTAATGCCCATTTTGAGTCCGACGGTACCTGCGGGCAGCGAACGCATCCGCATTTGCCTGCATGCCTTTAATACAGAAGCCGAGCTTGACCAATTGGCCGAAGCACTTCATAATCATTTAGCATGAACGAATCGGTGTTTGTGACAGGAATCGGGACGGGAGTAGGCAAAACTGTGGTTTCGGCGCTATGGTGCCGCGCTTTTGGAGCCGATTACTGGAAGCCTGTACAAGCCGGATTAGAAGATCTGACCGATACCGAACGTGTAAAAGCATGGGTGAACCGCCCTGAGCTGAGCTTCCATCCGGAGCGGTATCGCCTGAAAGAAGCGGCCAGTCCGCACGCGGCGGCGGCCAAAGAGGGCCTGCACATACAGCTTTCTGATTTTAGGCTGCCTGTTACGCCCCGCCCGCTGCTGGTAGAGGGCGCCGGTGGATTGCTGGTTCCTTTGAATAAAGAGGGCCTCACAATAAGCGATCTGATTCTTCACCTGGGCTTGCCGGTGGTGCTGGTAAGCCGCTATTACTTAGGCAGCATTAACCATACCCTGCTGAGCATCGAAATGCTTCGCCGGCGGCAGATTCCGCTGAAAGCGGTGCTGCTGACGGGCGAACCGGTAGAATCGTCGCGCGAAGTGATTGCGGCAGCCGCGAATGCGCCGCTCATAGCGGTGCCGGAACTCGCTGAGATAAACCCTTCCAGCATTTGCGAAGCGGCCGAAGAGTTGCGTAAACAATGCGAAAAAGCGTTTGCTGCCCAATAAAATTTCTCCGCCAAAAAAGGAATTTTTGATGGAAAATTGAACGTACATGAATCTTGTTTGTATCGATTTTAAACCTGACTGACATGAAAAAAAACTACCTGATTCTCTTATTTTGCTGCATCGTTCCTTTGTGGGGCCTGAGTCAGTCGGCCAAGCAGCAGGCTTATGAAAAAGCCCACGAAGCCGTAGCGCTGATGGATGCCGGGCAGATTGACGAATCGCTGGTTTTGCTTGAGGAAGCGAGAAAGCTCGACCCGAAAAATTACCTGTATATGTACGAGATAGGCTATGCCTATTACCTGAAAAAAGACTATGAAAAATCGCTCGATGCGTTTAATAAAACACTGAAATACAAGAATGTAAACGACCAGTGTTACCAAATGACGGGCAATTTGTACAGCATGACGGGCGATGCGGCTTCGGCGTTGAAAACGTACGACGCAGGCTTGAAAAAATTTCCCTCTTCGGGCAGATTATACTTAGAAAAGGGGAATATTTATTGGACACAGGAGAACTATAAGACGGCTTTGCTTTCTTATGAAAAAGGGATAGAAGTAGCGCCCGATTTTCCTTCGAACTATTACCGTGCGGCGCGTATTTATTGCGCTACTTCCGAGAAAATATGGGGGGTATTGTACGGAGAAATGTTTATGAACCTCGAGCGTGGCTCGGCTCGTACCGAAGAGATCAGCGCACTGTTGTACCACACCTACAGCGATGCGATTAAGCTTAGTTCGGATACGGCGGCTTCGGTAAATTTTTCGCGCGTGTCGGTGATGGAAATAGGGAAGAAAACCCTGCCTTTTGCGATGACGTACGAGATGACCATGTTGCAGAGTCTGTTTCCTTTGATGCTGGAAAAGACAACGGAGCTGTCGCTTAAAAGTCTGACCGCCGTACGCGGATTATTTATTCAGCAGTGGTTCTCTTCGGGGCATAGCAGCACATATCCCAACTTGCTGTTCGACTATCATCAGCGCCTGAAAGAGGCGGGGCATTTCGAGGCTTATAACTACTGGCTTTTTATGAAAGGCGAGGAGGAGGCCACAGTGGCCTGGCAGGAGGCGCATAAGAAAGAATGGCGTACTTTCATAGACTGGTTTATTGCTAATCCGCTCGAAGTGAACGTGTCTAACGGGTTTTCCAGCAATTCTTACTGAGGATACACGCGTTTTAACAGCAGCTTCAATTCGCATAGAATAGCGGCGGTAGCGCCCCATACAATTTCGTTTTCGAAGGTAAAGCAGGGTACTTTCATGCGTATGCCCTGTGCCGGACTTACGGTTGTTTCGCCGACCAGCGATTCGTCGAGCAGGTGCAGCAGCGGAATTTCTATCAGGTAATTTACTTCGCGCGGATCGGGTCTAAAAACGGGCTCTTCCTGTATAGCAGCCAAATAGGGTGTGACCAAAAAATTGCTGGGCGGAATGTACAGGGGCGAGAGTTGTCCGATCACGTTTTCGTTACGCACTTCTATCCCGATTTCTTCGAACGTTTCGCGCAGGGCGGTAAAGGTCAGCGAAGGATCGGTGCTGTCTTGTCGTCCGCCGGGCAGGCTAACTTGTGCGCTGTGCACACCTTCGTAGGTATTGCGTTTGATGAGTACCAGGTGAATAATGTCTTTGCGTGTATAGAGCAGGATCATCACGGCGCTTTCGCGGGGAGAAAGAGGCAGTCGGCTAACCTGCTCGGCCGTAGTGCGTCGATAGGGAGCCATAAGCCGGTGTGCCGCTTCGCCGGGAAGCGGGTACCAGTGTGTGTGGAGCAGAGAAAGCAGTTCGTTCACCGGTATAAAATTACATGCTTTGGGCGAAGACCTGTAGGATAAACACTACTTTTGGAAAATAATATGCCTTTTATGGAAGCATTTTTCCATCATTTCGACTTTTTTCTCACGTTCGACGGCCTGATGGCGTTTTTGACGCTGGCCGTGCTGGAGATAGTATTAGGGATAGATAACCTGGTGTTTATTTCTATTTTGGTGGACAAAGCCCCGCCCGAAAAACAGCGTTTTATACGCTTATTGGGACTTACCCTTGCGCTGGTATTCCGGATTATTATGCTGATGGGAATTTCTTACATCGTGCAGCTTACACAACCGGTATTTGAGGTGGCGGGCACGGCCTTCAGTTGGCGGGATATTATTCTTTTTGTCGGAGGCTTGTTTCTCATTACCAAAAGTACGCTTGAGATTCACCATAAGATAGGTGCGGCCGGGAAAAAGCCGAAAGTATTGCCTACCGATCCGGGTAAAATTCGCAAAGCGGCTTCGTACATGATTGTGCAGATTATTCTTATCGATATTATTTTCTCTATCGATTCTATTCTTACGGCCATAGGACTTACCGAAGAAATAGGGCTGATGGTTTCGGCAGTGATTCTTTCCATCATTTTTATGATGGTTTTCGCTTCGGCGGTGGGGCGTTTTATTAACCGCAACCCGACGATTGTGATGTTAGCCCTTTCGTTCTTGCTGATGATCGGTATGCTGCTGGTGGCCGATGCCTTCCATTTTCACGTACCGCGCGGTTACATCTATTTCGCTATGGGCTTTTCGCTGATGGTGGAAGTGTTTAACCTGCTGCTCCTGAAAAGGATGAGTAGGGAAGAAGAAAAAGAGGAGTCGCAGGAAGAGGCTTAATCGAGCAAACGCTTAAATTCTTCGGGCAGCGAGGCGTAAGGTATTTCGCGCAACTGGAGTTGAGCCTTGTGAATTTCGCCTGTGACAAGGCTTGTCGCGCCGAACCAGGCTTTTTTCTTATCGGCCGACACGCGATATGCGACCACAATGGCTTCTTCGCCTGCGGGTATCTGGTCGAATTTAACCACAGGTCCGGGGCTATAGAGATAACCCGGCAGAATAGAATTTAATGTCGGAAATATCAGCCTGTAGCAGAGTGTGTCTTTGCTTTCGTGTGCAGCCAGCAGTTGAGTGGCATTCGGGATGTCGTAGAACTTATCGCAGTTAATCCAGCCGAGCGTGGTGGAGCGCAGCACGTATCCGTCTATTGCGCTTTCGTCTCCGTCACTTTCTTCGTCGGTGGGCAGCTCTTCGGGATCGGGAGTTAAGGCCGGCACAGTGGCGGTCGATAGGGGATAGGTATCGGCTTTTCCGGATTCGGACAGCTTCCAGTCCATCACTTCGGGGTTCGAGCGACCGGTAAAGACGCGCATTTCGGGAAATGTTTCGGGTTGAGGCAGGTAAATTTCAATGCCGGCACCGGGTTTCAGCTTTAGAATTTCTTTGTCGCTGCACCTGGCCATGACATAGACCATGCCCCCGGTTTGTAGCATTCGTCCGTTGCTGTGGGTAGAAAGGTCTCCGGTTAGCATATCGGAGAGGGAAAGATATTCTTCCAGAATAAGTGTTACTTCGTTACAGGTGGGAAAGGCGCCGTTTTGCTGTACGAGGCTGCCCGCTTTCAGTCGAAGTTGCACGCCTTTCGAACCGCTCACCACCAATTCCTGCGTAGGATCAAACGTATAAATCTGGCGTGTACTGAAATCTCGTTCGGCTTCGATGTGTTGCGTTTCGCCGCGTTTGCCTAACAAAGAGGGCGGTGCCATACTGGTATAGCCTGTGTGGCTGTTTTCGGGTTTATAGAGCAGAAGCGTATAGATGGCGGGGGTAGCTTGTGCGAAATTGCGGTAGGCTTTATTGCTGGTGGTTTTTGATTTTACTGGCTTTTTCTTTTCGAAGGGAGTGGCTACCGGGTGTATGCGTCCCGATTCGTGGCGGTCGAACTCGAAATAATTCCGCACAAGGTCGGCTCTTTTGGCGCTCAGGCTCTGCAACTGACTTTCGGTGCGTTGTCTTTCTTCGGTGCTACTTAGTAAGAGCAGCTTTCGTTCTTCGCCCGGTGCAAGCCTGTCGTAAAGGCTATCAAGTAGGGTGGATACCGGGTTTTCGAGAACCTGGCATTGTCCTTCCGAAAAGGGAAGCCTTATTTCCTGAGGTGTGGGTTGGGCTATAGCAAAGACCGGCCACAGACAGAGTGGGAAGAGCAGCAGACGCATAAGAAAAGGGTTTGGAACAGAGGGAGTTTAACGTAGTTTCCTTCAGAAAGTTAACCGGAGAATGATTTTATCACCTGAAATAAAAAAAGCCTCTGTAGAAGAGGCTTTGAGAGGGGGTGCCCGGAGTGAGACTCGAACTCACAAGGATGTTACTCCAA
>CAYWRZ010000006.1:29969-185532 GCA_964460845.1 uncultured Weeksellaceae bacterium | reverse complement strand
CTCCAACGGCTTCTGAGACCGCAACGTTTACCAATTTCGCCATCCGGGCTAAACGCGGTGCAAAGATGAAAAAAAAAATTAAATATCCATAATGCGGCGCTTTACTTTACGTTAATCGCAATTTTTGTCCGGTCTTTTTCGAGCAAATCGAGGTAGAAAGCTTTGAATCGTTCAAAGTCGGCTACGGCGATTTTGGAGATATAGAACTGCTGGTATTTTTCGATGTACAGCGTATTGGCGTTGATTTTTTTGAACGTCAACCTGTAAGTGCCGAATTCATTATCGATATGCACGTCTTTGGGCAACATGGCTAAGGTGGTGCCTTCGGCAAAAGTGAGCGTGATTTTCTGTAAGGTGGGCGAGGTGGGGGTGATTTCGGTCAGGTCGATGTCGTTGAAGCGTTTGCTGCCTGAAATCACGGTGCTCGAACGTACGCCGGTCATGAACGGAATCCGGAGGAAGTGAATATTCAGAATGTGATCCGAATAGCTGTAGGATTTCATTTTAAAGCGACCTTCGAGCGGTTCGGTGAAGTCGGGCAGATTGCTGAACTCGGATTCTTCCACGTTCAGGTTTTCAAAAATCCCTTTGCCCATGCGGTTGAGCAGTTCCTGCGTGAAATTGTCTTTTGACTTGTTGTAGTGAATTTCGCGCATGTGTCCACCTTCGAGTCCGGGGAACACGGAAGCGATTTCAAGGTCAAGCGATTTGTCTTTGTTGAGGTGTGCTTTTATTTCGTGCACTACCTTGTTTTTGTGGGGATCGAGGTGGTCGGCGGGCAGTTGGAAGAGCTCGGTTTCTCCCGGCTTTATGCGCAGTGCCCAGGCTTCGATGTCGTTTTCATTCAGTGCGTAATAGGGGTAGTAATTCGTGGTGAGATCGACATAATGGGTTTTACCGTTAAGCTCGTACCCTGCAATTACGTGGTCGAATAACAATCCGGGCAGCGTTTTCATGTGGAAATACTGATTGGTTTTTACCAGCACGAAATACGCTTCTATGCCTACAGATTGCAGCAGGCTTATCATCAGGGTCGAAACGTCTTTGCAGTCGCCTATTCTTGCCGAGAGGGTAAGATCGGTGTTTTTCGGAATGTAGTTGGATTGCAGCAGCGGTGTAAAGGAGTAGTTGATTTCTTTGGTGATGTAGTTATAGATGGCTACTACTTTGGCGCTGTCGGTCATTCCGGGTTTGATAATGCTGTCGCGCAGGGTGGTCAGTTCGTAGTTGGGCTCCGTTTTCCGGTAGGTTTTGGCCATGTACCAGTTTACTACGGGCGACCAGTCTTTGACGGTAGTCAATTGCAGAATAGAGAAGATATCGTACGCATCGACAATGGCTTCTTCTTCTACAATTTTCGGAATCTGCCGGCTTTCCCAGCGGTAAAAATCAAATCCGTCTTCCGTTTTGATCTGAGGTTCGGTAGCGATGCGGTGTCCTTGATAGTTCAGCGGGGTACCTTCGGGCACGCCCATTTCAAATTTGGCGTAATGGATGGGAGCTTGTAGTGAGAAAAGGTGGAGGAACAGGTTGAACTCACGGCCTAACTCCGATTCGGAGGTCCATTCGGAGATGGCTTCGAGCCGGATATAGTCGCCCGGTTCGAGGTTTTTAAACACGACAAAAGAGCCGCTGCGATCGGGCAGCACTTCGGTACTGTCTTTTTTCACCACTTTCGCCAGGGTGAGGTTCCCCATGAAATTGAAGTTGAACTGTGTCCAGCTTGCGGCACCCGCTTCGGTTTGTATGTGAATAAGCATTCGCGAATACATGTGTACCGAGCCGTCGGCTTCATAAAGCAGATCGGTGGTATAGCCTACCACTACCGATTCCTCTTGCGGGTAAAGTGTTTTCCAGCTTTCGTCTTTGCGCATTTCTTCGATGCTCAGCGTTTGGAATTTGTTGCGTAACTGGCGGGTACCCGAAAGTCGGCTTATTTTCTGATCGAGACTTTTTCCACTTCCCCAAAAGTAGCCGGAGGAGCCGCCAGACAGCTTTTTGGCAAGGTGATAATATTCGAGGGCTTTCGGGTTGTCTTTTTGATCGGCGTAAATGTCTCCCAGCAGCTCGTAGATCTCGTTGTCGTAGGGCTTGAATCCGAGTATGATGTGTAGTTCCCGGATGGCTTCCTGCTGACGGTTCAGGTTAAACAGATATTCGGCTTTGCTTTGACGGGTGTCGGCATCGTCGGGATCGATTTGGAGAATTTCGTCGTAGTAGGACAGCGCTTTGGCGGGATTGTTTTCGCCTTTGTATTTATTGATAAGTTTTTCGTAGCTATCGGTGCTGTAATACTTGCGGATATGTTTGGCCGCTTCTTTTTCGTCTTTTTTGGAATTGTATTCGCGCTTGTTCCCGATGCGGCTGTCGGTAGGTTTGTAATTGTCTTCGAGGTATTCTTCGAGCGAAGTTTTATAGCGGGGGTATTTTTTCACGATTTCCCGGGCAAAAGCTTTGCTTTCGGCAGTCTGCCCCTGATTCCGGTAGAAGTGCAATATCTGTCGGATAATCTGGAGATTAGAAGGTGATACTTCATGCATCTGCTGTAGTTTGTGCAGGTAATCTTCGGGTTCGTTGTCCCGATCAATTTCTTTGAGCTCATTGCGTAGCAGTTGCATGACCGGTGTACGACGCATGTTGATTTGGCTCAGCACCCGATCGCTTTTTTCGTTTTTTCCGTTGTGCTTCAGTACCATACCTGCGAGGTATTTGAAGAACACACTCTCGGGATTCTTTTCCCAGGCGCGGTAGAAAAACTCTTCGGTTTCGTAGGTCAGTCCGGCTTTGACGGCAGCCTGATAGTAGCAGAAATAAGCAAACCAGTCGTCAGGGTTATTGGTGATCTGTTCCCGGAAATACAGCATCGTTTCTTTTTCGCGGAGGCGGGAACTAAGGGGTTGTGTAAGGTAGGCGAGGCCGTCTTCGGTACGAAGCGCCTTCAGGGCAGCGGAGGGTTTCCCGTTGACATCGGTAAGGCGTATTACCAGTCCTTCTTCCCCTTGTCCGCTTTCGGTAAACATCGAAAGAAGCGCCAGCTCGTCCATATTTTCCCAATCGATAGAAGCCAGCAGGTTAGCGAAAGAAAAGGAACTGCCTCCGTTTTCGGCTCCGGTATAATATTCACCAATGGCGTATTTGACGAGTATCCGGTGTTTGCCTGCTGCCGGATTAAGCTGTACCTGTTCAAAATCCCATTGAAAGTTCACGAGATCCTTTTTTTCAAAGACAAGCTGATCGTCGAGCCATATTTTACAGGGATAGCGGCGCGAGATACGCAACTCCAGTGGTTCCTGACCGGTGTATTCGAAAAAAGCCTGCGCGTAATAGGTGCCTTCTTCTTTCAGTTGCAGGTGTGTCGAAAAATCGATAAACCCCTGCTTATTGGTCAATGAAGGGGTGACCCATTTCAACTCATTTCTTACGGTGTTGGGATATACGGCGGCGGTAGAGAACGCTTCTTTTTCTACGGGATATTCCATGACATGCCCATATCCGTTGATGTTGTCGAAAGGACCGATGTAACTCCATTCCAAAAAGCTGAAATGATCCCGGTAAATTTGGGTCGATTCGTTGAATTTGCGGTTGTACTTCAGATTCTGCGCCTTCGCCAGGTACACGCTCATTTTTGCCGCTTCGCTCAGCGAGGCGTTTTTCAGGATTTTTTCGCTCGACTCGTTGACAGGAAACAGCCTGAAATAATGCTCGTTCCAATCTTTTTTCACCAGCCTATTGGCATATTTCCGGAATCCCTCCTGATTATCCTGCACTTCGCACAGAAAAACCATGCCGCTTACGGCTTCAATGTTCATGGAGTCTTTAGCCAAGGCTGTTTCAAAAGCTTCTTTGGCTTTACGGTGATCATTTTTTCGGATGTAGTCCCATCCCGATTGTGCATTTACCTGAGAACAAAATATTCCAAACAGTAGTAGTCCCGCCCAAAAACGAAGTCGCATGCAAGTGTGTTTTAAAGTAATGATTCCAAATATAACCTTTAAAAGGTAGTTTACAGGCGTTATAAACGCGCTTGGCGGTGATATCGTGTGAGAAATCGGTAAATACGAGAAAGAACCTCTCCCCCGGAAAAAGAGGGAGAGGTAACCCGAAGGGCGAGCTCAGTTTTCTTTCCGTCCGCTGCCAAGCAGCAGCAGCTCACTAACGATCACTTCGGTAAAGTAACGCTTCACTCCCGATTTATCTTCGTAACTGCGCGTGGTCAGCTTGCCTTCGAGCGCTACTTCCTGACCTTTACTCAGGTATTTTTCCGCAATTCGTGCGGTGTTGCCCCAGGCCACGATGTTGTGCCATTGGGTCTCGCTTATTCGTTCTCCCTTTTCATTTTTATAATTTTCGCGTGTCGCTAAGGGAAAACGCGCCATCGTTTTGTCGTTCGGCAACACTTTTACTTCCGGATTGGAGCCCAAATGGCCAATCAACTGTACTTTGTTTCGCATACTGCTCATGATCTCATCGCTTTTGAATTACACTACTTATTTCTGAATACTCTACACGGCCTGTTTTTCTTCGTTAAGCAAAGTAACATTGTATGGACACTTATAGCCGTATGATAAACGACTATAAACGTTTAAAAACGGATAAGCTCAGGGAAGCTCTATCATGCAGGAAATAGCGTGATGGTCGGAGTAAACGCCCGGAAGCGTTTGATAGTCGTACGAATGTAAGTTCGGACTGTGAAAAATATAGTCGATGCGCAATAAAGGAATAATACCGATATAGGTGCTGCCGATACCGTTTCCGCTTTGTACAAATGCATCGTGCAGGAATGTCGAAAAAAGATGGTAGCAATACGATACCGGCGTATCGTTAAAATCGCCTGCAAGAATAACCGGGTGCGGACTCTTCTCTATATGCGTTTTCAACGTTTCGGCCTGCGAAGCGCGTTTCAGAAAAGCCTGCTTTAACCGCCCTACGATTTGTTGCTCCTCTTTTTCCACCTTCTGTTCGGGGTAAGTCCATTTTTTACTGTTTACCGTATCGCCGATAAATTCGTAATCGCCACGTTGAAAGCGTACCGAAGAAAGATGGGCGTTATAGATACGAAGGGTGTCGTTTTTGACTAAGATATCGCTGTAGATGGCATTGTTATTTTTGTCGTTCCGGAAACTGATTTCTCCGGTACCTACAATAGGAAAAGCGCTGAATGTGGCTATGCCGAAATACTGCTGGTGGTGCAGCCGATGGGTATAACCTTCGTGGTAATACCGAGTGCGCAAGAGTTTTACCAGGGTATCGCGGGTGGTGAAATAGCCTTTTCGTCCGGTGTGATAAAATTCCTGAAAACAGATAATATCCGGATCCGCATGTTGCAACAGCTTGAAAATAGCATCGCGCGTCTGCCGGTTTCGTTCCCAGTTGTACAAATCGAAAAGCCTCACGTTGTAGCTCAACACTTTGATCCGTGTCGAATTTTCGTGAAGCGGTGCCGACCGGAAATTAAATTGTACAAAATGACGGAAATGTGAAAAGCCGATAAGCCAGGCTATCAAAGGTACCCAAAGCCATTTTCGGCGCAGCGCAATCCAGCCGATAAGACAGAGCAGATTTAGCCCCAGCCATACCGGATAGGTAAGTCCGAAAAAGGCCAGGGGCCAAAATCGTTGCGGACTCACATAAGCAGCCAGGTAAGAGATAAGCAGCAGCAGGGCTACAATCACCGTAAAAACGCCAAGTACACGGATAACGGGTGAGGCAGGCTGCTCGGTAAAAAACTTAGCCATCCTTGCTGGAATTGAACAGGAAATCTTTTTCGTCGCGGGTAAGACTTTCGTAGCCGTTGCGGCTTATTTTATCCAGAATCTGATCGATCTTTTTTTGTTTTTCGGCCCGGATGTGATTGTATTCTTCGTCACTGATCGGTCGCGAAGAGGGGGCTGCGGTACGGTGCTTGACCCGTAAACGCGTTTTTTTAGGCCGCCCGCGAGGACTCAACAGGTTGCGCAGCGCATAGAAAAAACGGTTAAACCCGGCCGACCAGTCGCGTCCTTTCATGGCTTCGCGTATCAGCCACCAGCCCGTAAGCGCACCGCCAAGATGGGCATAATGCCCGCCGATGTTGCGCATATAGCTCAGTCCGATGAGATCGATCAGCACAATCACGGCCGCTATGTATTTGATTTTTACCTGACCGATAAGCAGCATTTGCATCGGTTGGTTAGGACGTAAAGTAGTGGCGGCTAACATGATGCCCATTACGCCGCCCGAAGCGCCCATCAGTATGCTCTGACGATAGCCTTCCAGGAAATAAAGTCCTGCGAAAGAAATTAAGCCTCCTACGATAGAAGCGAAAATATAGGTAGAAAGTATTTTTTTCTCTGCTCCGAAATGACGCATTAAGGTGCCGAACACGTACAGAATTACCATGTTCCAGAATATGTGCGCAATGTCGTAATGCAGAAATGCGTGGGTGATGAGGGTCCAGGGCTTTTTCAGGAGTTCCCAGGGCTCGTAAGGCATGGCCAGCCAGTTGATCAGCGCTTGTAAATCGGCCGAAGCGGCAGAGGCTTTACTACCCGTCAGAATAAGCAGCAGCCTGAACAGGTGAAGCAGTAGAAACACGCCGATATTGATCAGAATAAGCTGCATCAGCACCTGACCGTTGCGGAATTGTTCGCGGATATCCCTGGCGATAGACATGCTCCTGACGCTTAAAAACGGATTACTTTATTTCGCCAAAAGCGCATGAGAATAAACCCGGCCAATGCACCGCCAAGGTGGGCGTAATGCGCAATGTTATCCCAGCTAAACTGACGCTGACTCAGGTACAGCTCGGCGATAATCAGCAGCGGAATAAAATATTTCGCTTTGAGCGGAAAAGGAATAGGGAAGATGAACAGTTCCTGGTTGGGAAACAGCATCCCGAAAGCAATCAGCACGCCAAATACGGCGCCCGAAGCACCCAGTACCGGACTGCCGTATATCTCGCCCATACGCTTAAACATTTCGAGAGGTACTTTTGCGCCTTCCGAATAGGCCCAAAAGGTACCCGAAGCGTTATAAACTTCAAGTCCGCTCGCCAGCACGTGGCAGAACAGCGCTCCGAAGCCGGTAATGAAGTAAAAAATGAAAAAACGTTTGGAACCCAGCGCCCGTTCCACCCAGCTTCCGAGCATAAGCAGCGCCAGCATATTGAAGAACAGGTGACCCAGGCTGCCGTGCATGAACATGTGCGTCACGATCTGATAGGGTCTGAAATGCGGCGAATCGGGATAATAGAGGCTAAGCTCCATTCTCAGGTCGATATTCTGCCCCTGCAGAATCCACGTGGCCAGCCCCATCAGCACGCAGATGATGGCTATATTTTTGACGACGGGCGGAATATTTCTTAACCAGTTTTCTAACATCAGCTCATTCTTTTTTCCAGTTCTTCGAGTGTAAAGGTAACAAATGTCGGTTTACCTGCGGGCGACTGATGCGGCGTTTCGCAGGCAAACAGTTCGTCGATAAGACCGTTCATTTCGGTACGGCTTAATACTTTGCCCGGTTTTATTGATACGGTACCGGCCAGCGAACGTGCCAACGCTTCGAGCCGGTTGCCGCGTATGGTCGAAGAGTGGTGCTTGAGCTCTTCTAATAGTTGTTCGATAAGTTGCTGTGGATTTAGATCACCGGCATCGGCAGGAGTTCCGTTTACCGCAAAGCTGTGTCGCCCGAATTCCTGCAGGTCGAAACCCAGGTGACGCAGGTCTTCTTCCAGCTCTTTGAGCAGCGCAAAATCAGAGGGATTCAGCTCTACTACCTGCGGAAAAAGCTGTTGCTGGCTGTAGCCGGTATGCCGTGCCAGGGCAGTGATAAATTTTTCGAACAGAATGCGCTCGTGCGCCCGTTGCTGATCGATAATCCAGTAGCCCGATTTGATCGGACAGAGAATATACCGCTGGTGAAGCTGGAGCAGCAGCCTTTCGGTTTCGGGCTGTGGTTCTGTTTTATCGGTCTCAAAAAGGTCTGCGTTTTCTTTACGCTCCCTTCGGAAATGGGGAGCCTCGTGGCTATCAGGGAGCGGCGGTACGGACGTTTCCTTTTTAGTGCCTCCGCCCTGTGAAGCGCTTTTCCAACCCGAGGGTACCTCAAACGGATTGTAGTTCGGGTTAACCTGAATCGTGGGTTGGCGTATCACGGTATCTTTTTGCAGCAGCGGAAGCTCAATCCCTTGCTCCGTTTCAAAATCGAGCGTAGGCGAAATGTTGTACATGCCCAGCGAGCGGCGCAGCGCCGAATGCAGAATGGCATAGACCGAACGCTCGTCGTCGAACTTGATTTCGGTTTTGGTAGGGTGAATATTGATATCGATGCGCTCGGAGGCAATATCGAGGTAAAGGAAATAAGAAGGAAAGCTGTCGGCAGGAATCAGCCCTTTATAAGCAGCCTGCACGGCGTGATGCAGGTAATTACTTTTGATAAAACGATCGTTGACGAAAAAAAACTGCTCGCCCCGTGTTTTCCGGGCATGCTCGGGCTTGACGAGAAATCCGTGTACCTGTACGATATCGGTCGTTTCTTCGACAGGTACTAAACGCTCGTTGTAATTTTTACCGAACAGGCCAACGATACGCTGACGCAGATTCCCTGCGGGCAGGTTAAACACTTCCGACTGCTGGTGGTGCATCTCAAAATGCACCTGCGGATGCGCCAGTGCCACCCGCTGAAATTCGTCGATAATATGCCGCAGCTCCACCTGATTCGATTTGAGGAAGTTTCTGCGGGCCGGAATATTAAAAAACAGGTTTTTGACCAGAAAAGTGCTGCCTTCCGGGCAGCTCACCGCTTCCTGCGCTTTGATTTCGGAGCCTTCTATCCGCAGCAATGTGCCTACCGCATCTTCCCGCCGCCGGGTACGCAGCTCCACTTGCGCCACCGCCGCGATAGAAGCTAAGGCTTCTCCGCGAAAGCCCTTGGTGCGGATGCGAAATAAATCTTCGGCCTGTTGTATCTTGGAAGTAGCGTGGCGGGCAAAACACAGATGTGCGTCGTTTTCGCTCATGCCACAGCCGTTGTCGGTTACCTGAATAAGGGTTTTACCGGCTTCTTTTACGATAAGCTGAATCTTGTCGGCTCCCGCGTCGATAGCGTTTTCGAGCAGCTCTTTTACGGCCGAGGCCGGTCGTTGCACCACTTCGCCTGCGGCAATCTGATTGGCTACCGAATCGGGTAAGAGGCGGATAAGGTCGTGCATGAAAGGTGTAAAAATTAAAAAAAATGCAGGGCAGCCGCTAAGGTGATGAAGCGTTGAAAGGCATGCACAAACTTCATACTTTTATGCCGGAAACTGCGTTTGCAAAGGTAATACTTTTGAAGGAACCCGAAAAAGAACCGCCTGCCTGGTTCGTAAGCGCCGACCTTTGAATAGTAGTTTGTTGAAAAGTTACGGCCTTGTGTATCCGAACCCAGTGCCGGGGCTTGTATTTTAGGTGCGATTCTTGCCTGAGATGAGGAGTATGAAAAAAGTATGGAGTGTCCTTTTGCTGTGTGCGGGATGGATGATAATTACGGCATGGTATGCGAAGCCTGAAGGAGAAGAAAAGCGCGCTGCCCCGGGGATAAAGCCCGCTTTTCTGGAGGAGGATACCCGCTGGGTCGATTCGGTAATGCGCAGTCTGAGTCCCGAAGCGCGTATAGGCCAGTTGTTTATGGTAGCCGCCTATTCCAACCGCGATGCGGCGCACGAAAAAGAAATCACCGAGTTGGTCAGGGAGTATCATATCGGCGGACTCATTTTTTTTCAGGGCGGTCCGGTGCGGCAGGCGCAGCTTACCAACCGTTATCAGCAAGCTGCCGCAGTACCTTTGCTTATCGCGATGGATGCCGAGTGGGGCCTGGCCATGCGGCTCGACAGCACCCTGAAATTTCCGAAGCAGATGACCCTGGGCGCTTTGCGCAACGATACCTTAGTGTACCTGATGGGGCGCGAGATAGCCCGCGAATGTATCCGGCTTGGCGTGCATATTAATTTTGCACCTGTAGCCGACATCAACAATAATCCCGACAACCCGGTGATCAATTTTCGTTCGTTCGGCGAAGACCGGATCAACGTAACCCGCAAAAGCGCCGCTTACATGAAAGGGATGCAGGACCTGCGGGTAATGGCCAATGCCAAGCATTTTCCCGGACACGGCGACACCGATACCGATTCGCACCTGGCCCTGCCCGTGATACCGCATTCGCGCAGCCGGCTCGACAGCCTCGAGCTTTATCCTTTTCAGGTCTTGTTTCGCGGCGGAATGGCCAGCGTAATGGTAGCGCACCTGTACATTCCCGCCCTCGAAAAAACCGCCGGATTAGCCAGTACGCTTTCCCGAAGCATTATTCGCGATTTGCTGCGCGAGGAGATGGGTTTCGAAGGACTCATTTTCACCGATGCCCTTAACATGAAAGGCGTAAGCGATCATTACGGAAAAGGAGAAGTAGCGGTAAAAGCCCTGTTGGCCGGCAACGATGTGCTGCTCTTCCCCGAAGACGTGCCTGCGGCGGTGAAAGGTATTCAGAAAGCGATTGCCAACGGAGAAATCACACAGCAAGAGATAGACCGCCGTTGTCGGCGTATCCTGCTGGCTAAAAAATGGGTGCGGCTGGATCAGTACCGTCCGGTAAACACCGAGAACCTCGTTTCCGATTTACAAACGTCTTATGCGAAATCGCTGCTTCGCCGACTTACTGCCGGTTCGCTGACCCTGCTGCGCAACGAAGCCGATATATTGCCGCTAAAGCGCCTCGATACTTTGCGTATAGCCGTGGTGTCGATAGGCGATACCCTGCACAATACTTTTCAAACTTCGCTGAGCCGTTATGCCGCGCTGACCCATTTTTCGCTTCCGGCGGCGCCGCGCGGAGGCGATGTGGGTGCTCTTGTTCCGAAGCTGCGCGACTATAACCTGCTTATCGTGGGCTTGCACAGCGCTACGAACCGACCCTCGGAAAAATTCGGGATAACGCCCGAAGCTGTGGCTTTTATAAGTAACCAGCGCAGGCAACGCAAAGTGATAGTGGCACATTTCGGCAATGCTTACGGGCTGCGTCATTTTGCGGGCGCCAGCTTGTTAGACGGACTGGTTATGGCTTACGAAAATTCGGAAGAGGCTAAAGATTTGGCCGGACAGCTTATTTTCGGAGGAATAGCCTGCAACGGGCAATTGCCTGTAAATGCCTCTGCTTATTTTAAGCTGGGCGATGGTCTTGCTATCGAAAAGCCTGTGCGCCTGGGCTATGTATTGCCCGAAGAATTAGGCATACGTTCGGCCGACCTGCTGAAAATCGATTCGCTCGCCATGCGCGGAGTGATCGAAAAAGCTTATCCGGGTTGTCAGGTGCTGGCGGCAAAAAAAGGGAAAGTATTTTATTACCGTTCTTTCGGTTATCATACGTATGATAGCCTGCGTCAGGTAAGCAACACCGATTTATACGATTTGGCTTCGGTCAGTAAAATAGCCGGTACCGTTTCGGCCTTGATGCGGCTTACCGACGAGAAAAAGTTCAGTCTTGATCACCGTCTTCGCGATTACCTGCCGGGCCTGCTCGATTCGTCCGAATACGGTGCTATTCAGATACGTCGTATGCTGGCGCACGAGGCCGGATTAGTAGCCTGGATTCCGTTTTATCAGGCTACCCTTAACACCGGAAAATGGAAAGAAGAGATTTACCGCAAGCAGTCTGCCGATAGCTTTCGCCTGCAGGTTGCCGATAACCTCTATATCCTTGATACATACCGCGATTCTATATTTGCTGCTATCAAAAAAACGCCTTTGCGCAAGCAGCGTAATTACCTGTACAGCGATGTGGGCTATTATTTCCTTCAGGAAATAGTGGAGCGTATTACACGTAAGGGGATGGATCGGTATATGGACAGTCTGTTTTACATTCCGCTTGGGGCACAGACCCTGGGGTATAATCCGCTGAAACGTTTCGACAAAAATCGTGTAACACCGACCGAAGACGATAAAATTTACCGCAAGCAGCTTATTCACGGATATGTGCACGATCAGGGCGCTGCCATGTTAGGCGGGGTGGCCGGTCATGCCGGCTTATTTTCTAATGCCAACGATTTGGCCATTATGATGCAGATGCTCATGAATTACGGTACGTACGGAGGCGAGAAATACCTCGAAGCGGCAACCGTAAAAGAGTATGCACGCTGCCAGTTTTGTCCGGGCAACCGTCGCGGAGCGGGCTTTGATCGGCCTACCATGACCACTAATTCGGGGCCTACCTGCAATTGTGTCACCAAAGAGAGCTTCGGGCACACCGGTTTTACGGGTATTACCGCCTGGGCCGATCCGGGTCCCGATGTAATTTATATCTTCCTTTCGAACCGTTCGTATCCGATAGCCGACAACCCTAAAATATTGCGGATGGGCGTGCGTACCGACATACAACAGGCCTTTTACAATGCCCTTAGCCGTAGCGAAGCGCTGAATTGAGCAGTCTGTGGCTTTCCTGTAAGTAAGCGTATTTCTCTATCGGTCGAAGCGGGTGTCTTTGTATATTCGCAACGGTATTTATCCGAAAATTGAAGCAGGCATGAAAATCGGAATTGTATGTTATCCCACCTTTGGCGGGAGCGGAGTAGTGGCTACCGAGCTGGGTATGGCCCTGGCGCGTAAAGGGCATCAGGTGCATTTTATTACGTACGATCAGCCGGTGCGGCTGGGTGGTTTGCGCGAAAATATTTTTTACCACGAAGTGCTGGTATCCGATTACCCGCTGTTCGATTACACCCCTTACGAGTTGGTACTGACCAGTAAGTTGGTCGATGTGGTGAAATATGAAAAGCTGGATTTGCTGCACGTGCATTATGCTATTCCGCACGCCTCGGCAGCTTATATGGCCCGGCAGATATTGCGTTCGCAAGGTATTTCGGTACCCTTTATTACCACCCTGCACGGCACGGATATAACCCTGGTGGGCAAAGACAGCTCTTTCGAACCGGTCATTACTTTTGCGATTAACCAGTCTGATGGCGTAACCGCCGTTTCGCAAAGCCTGAAAGAAGATACCTATCGTTTTTTTGACGTAAAGCGCGAGATAGAAGTGATTCCCAATTTTATTCGTACTGCCGATTACGATACCGCCTGGAGAAGAGACGAGCTGCGTGACTGTTATGCGCCCAAGGGTGAGTTTCTGCTGACGCATATCTCCAATTTCCGCAAGGTAAAACGCATAGAAGACGTGGTGCGGGTGTTTGAAAAAATAAGCCAGCAGGTGCCTGCCAAGCTTATGCTGGTAGGCGACGGCCCCGAACGTTCACATATTGAAAAATTGTGTCGGGAGTTGGGGGTATGTGAAGATGTGATTATGCTGGGCAAGCTCAAGCAAACCATCGAAGTATTGAAAATTTCCGATTTATTTCTGCTTACTTCGGCTACCGAGAGCTTTGGCTTATCGGCCTTAGAGGCGATGGCGGCCGGAGTGCCTGTAATAAGCAGCAATACGGGCGGTATTCCCGAAGTGAACGAACACGGAGTGACGGGATTTTTAAGTGAAGTAGGCGATATTGATTCGATGACGAGGAATGCCCTGACACTTCTTAACGATCCCGGGATGCTGCTTTCTTTCCGTGAAAACGCAAGAAAAAAAGCCGCCGATTTCGATATAAATCGGATACTTCCTTTGTATGAACGGGCTTACGAAAGGGCCATGGAAGTGCGTAAAGGGGCTTTGTCCTGAATTGCGGTGCCTTCGGCTTCGCTCAGTCACCTTTCGTTGTCGTTGTTCCGGTGCCTGAGCGAAGCCGAAGGCACCGTTTCTACCAAAAATCTCCCATTATTACATTTCGAACTACTGATTTTTATAAATAAAACCGCTGTAAATCAGTTTTTTAAGTGGTTTTCGAGTTTTGTCGTTTCTGTGGTTTATCGACATATAGTTGCTTTTCGACTATAAAATCATGACTTTTATCTAAGTAATGCTTTTGCAATTTTCATCTCTTTTGTGGCTTCTACCTGCTGTTTTGCTAAACGTCCCGGATGAGCTGAACTTATAGCGCGGGAAGTTTTCTTTCCGGAAGTTCACGCTCATGCAGCCCCGATGATACCCTCGGGGCTGTTTTTTTGCATTTTTTCGGAAGCCGATTCGTATTGTTTTTGCTGTTTTCAGGCACAGTGTTTTCTACTTGCCTTGTTTGCTTCGGGATGCAATTTTTGTAAACCCGCGAGGTTTGTTAATTTTGAGGTTTATCGTACAGTTAACCTTATCTCCCTCTCTTTTTCATGTGTGGAATTTTTGGTTTTATAGCAAAGAAAGATTCGGGCGTAACCCGCGAGTTTGCTGAAAAAATAATTCATGAGCTGTTTCTTCTTTCGGAATCGCGCGGCAAAGAATCGTCGGGTATCGCCATAAGAGACACCCGCAACCACCGCATACAGGTTACCAAAGAAGACGTTCCTGCTTCGGATTTGGTTCGTTCGCGCGGATATCGGCAATTTTTGGACGAGGCACTTGCTCCGGTGTTTGCAGGTAATCAGGAAGCAGTGGTAACCATGGCGCATTCGCGCTTAGTGACCAACGGCTCGCAGGAGCATAATCACAATAACCAGCCTGTGGTCAAAGACGAGGTGGTGATGATCCACAACGGGATAGTGACCAATGTGGACGAGCTTTGGAAGCTTTACGAAGGCCGCATCTCCCGTCAGTATGAAGTGGATACGGAGGTATTAGCCGCCTTATTTCGGCATTACCTGCGTGAAGGATTTACCCCTGTACGGGCTATACGACAGGTGTTTGCTGAAATTGAAGGCGCAGCTTCTGTGGTGGTATGGCCTGCCGATGCTTCGCAGGTGGTGATGGCGACCAATACAGGTTCGTTTTATTACCTGAGCGACGCGGCCGGAGAGGCGCTTGTATTTGCTTCGGAAGCCTACATTTTGCGCAGCTTGCTTGAAAAAAACGAAGCCGTAAAGCAAAAGTTTGCCGGACAAGAAATTACCTGGCTCGAGCCTTTCTCGGGACTGCTAATCGATACGGCAGCGTTTTCGATTACTCCCTTTTCGTTCGAAAATCCCGGGCAGGCCGATGCGATACCCCTTGCTGTTTCTCCTGCCACCGAAATACACAATGCCGTTTCTGCCCGTCGTGGTGCGGCTTCTGTAGCTCCACAGGTGAGCACCGGCAACCACAAAGCCCTGGAGGCCATGCTCGAATATCCGGTAGAGAGGATTAAGCAGCTTAAAAGGTGCAGCCGCTGTTTGCTTCCCGAGACTTTTCCCTTTATTCACTACGATGCGGCCGGGGTCTGTAATTATTGCCTGAATTACCAGCCCAAGGCATTGAAAACCGATAAACGTCCGCAGTTTGAAGAAATACTTCAAAAATACCGCCGCAACGACGGCAAGCCCGATTGTGTGGTGGCATTCAGCGGCGGGCGCGATAGCAGCTACGGCTTGCATCTGCTGAAGAACGAATTTGGCATGACCCCTATCACATTTACTTACGACTGGGGTATGGTAACCGACCTTGCGCGGCGTAACATTGCGCGTATTACGGGTAAGCTGGGCGTAGAAAACATTCTTATTTCGGCCGATATCCGCAAAAAGCGTGAAAATATTCGTAAAAACGTGGCCGCCTGGCTCAAAAAGCCTCGTTTGGGAATGATACCGCTGTTTATGGCGGGCGATAAGCACTTTTTTGTGCATGTCAACGAAATTCGCCGTCAGACCGGGATATCCTGCGATATTTGGATGGAAAATAAGCTGGAAAACACCGATTTTAAAGCAGGTTTTGCGGGAATCCGTCCCGATTTTACCAAAAAACGCATCGACAAGCAGAGCACTTGGGGCAAAATCCAGATGCCCTTGTATTACCTGCGCAATTTTGCGACCAATCCGAGGTACCTCAATTCTTCTTTGGGCGATACGTTTAGCGCTTACAAAGCCTACTACATGGAACCCCGGGAAGTGTACCTGCTGCTGTTCGATTACATTCCCTGGGACGAAGAGAGCATTAACCGTACGCTGATTGGGGAATACAATTGGGAACTGGCGCCCGATACCACTTCGACCTGGCGTATAGGCGACGGTACGGCGGCTTTTTACAATTACATTTATTATACGGTGGCCGGCTTTAGTGAGTTTGATACCTTCCGCAGCAACCAGATACGCGAAGGTATGCTTACCCGCGAAGAAGCTTTGGAAAAAATATACGAGGAAAACCGTCCGCGTTACGAGTCTCTCAAATGGTATCTCGACACCATCGGGATAGATTACGAACAGGCTATCCGTGTGGTAAACCGGATTCCCAAACTTTATTCCGGTAAATGAATTTTTTAAAGGAGGCTGCTACCTGGCAACTGCTGGCGCAATTGTTAGTGCTTCATTTGGTGTTTCCGTTTTTTTTGGCGGCTTTTCTGCGTAAATACGATCGGCTGCGCGAAGTGAAAATCGTGGAGCTTCTCGGATGGAGCGTGGCGCTGACTCCGGCTTTGGTAACGCTGTTGCTGTATTACCTGCTTTGGCTGGTACCCGGTCAGGCTCCGGTGTTTTATGTAGGGGCAGTAAGTTTCGTGTTTATCGCCATGGGCGCTTTGGCGCTTGCGCCACTCCTCGAAACGGTAGGCTACCTGAGGACAGAGGTGTGCAGGCTTGTGCGGCGCTATCCTTATCCTACTTTGGCCTTGGCCACCGTTGCGTTGGGAATAGTGGGAGGCTGGTTGTTTTACCTTAACCACAAGACCCTTACCGAGCACGATACGCTCGAATATGCCGTGCAGGGCAAGATTTTTTTGAGAGACCTTGCCATTCGTTACGAAGCGCATCGTTACGATGAGGCGACCGGATTTTATTACGTGGGTTTACACGGATTCGCTTTTCCCTTGCTGGCTACCTGGGAAGGGATGATCAGCTCGATTACCGGTGTTACTTCCGACCTCTATTTTCGCAGCGTGAACAGTGTGTACGGCGGACTCCTTCTCGCTTTTACCTTTTATTACCTCCGGCAGTTGCATTACAGGCTGGCCTTATGGGGAACGGCGGGCTTGTTACTTACCTACGGTTTTTTTGAGACGCTGATGAAATATCATATTGATAATTTCAGAGTCACGTTTTTCTTTTTGGCTACGCTGGTGCTTTACAGATTATTGCAACGTTATTCCGTGTTTTTGCTACTGTGTTTTACTTTGTTTGCGGGCGCGCAGGCCGTAGCACATTCATTGGGTGCGATGCTCGTTTTTTTCCAGTTGGCCGTGCTTCTTTTCTTTGTGGAAGGAAATGTGAAGCAGAAAACGATGCGTGCCGTGCTGGCAGGGGCGCTGATTTTGGCTTTTGGCGCTGTACATTATGTGATGGATGTGATAACGGGCACCGGCTGGATATTTCAGGAACTGAAATTTTATTAAAGCTATGCAAGAAAAACGCAACTACGTTATTTGGTTTATAGTTTTTCTGCTGGGCATAGTAGCGGTAGATGCGCTTATCTATTACCTCATTGAAAAACCAACTCCGGGAGCCGATGTGAACCTTAGCGCAAGACGCATAGAAACACCGCTTAAACTTTGGTTGAACGGCTATCTCGGTGTGTTTTTCGGGTTTAAATTTCTCGGTAATCTCAATTGGCTGCTTCCGGTAGTGGCGCTTATGTATTACCGCTGGGAAAAACCGGTATTGACCCGCGCGCAAAAAGGAATGCTGGTATTGATGGTGTTGTCTTTCCTGCTCATTGCCCTAAAAGGCTATTTTAATCCGAGGTATCAATATACCTTGTTGCCGCTGGTGCTGATTCTGCTTTTTAGTATTACCTGGAAGCTGTTTGACAGCAGACCTAAACTTGTTTTTTTGCGGGTATATGCCTTGTCGTTTCTCATTGCCTTAGCGGGTTTTCATATTTTTCTCCAGCTTGGCGGATCGCGTTCGGCACAGCATTATGAGAAATTATTCGGTGCGCAAGAAAAAGAGCCGGAGTCTCTTAAAACCGGCGTGCAGCAGGTAGAAAAGCTGACTGATTTTATTCGCACGTTTCCCGACGAAGGGGCGGTTTATCTTGTCAACAACCTGCCCGATTTTTATTATCATCTCGATAAAAAAGGCTTGTATTACTGGTGTGGAGACGATCATTATTATTCTCCCGAAGGACGTACCTTTCTGCTTCGCAACAGAAATTCGGAACAGGTACGCGACTATCTGCTTTCGCTCAATTGTCGTTATGTCTATACTGCTCCGGCTTACGATGTGTACAGCGAGGCGTTTCAGGCGTTTCTTGCCCGTTACGGCGAACTGATAGCAGAAGACAGTGAAAATCATACCTTGTACCGCATACTTTAATTTGTTCGGTTGAAAGCCCTTAACTCTGCATCGAAATTTAACAGGGACTTGCTCTGGAACATGGGCAGCTTCGGATTTATTGCGGTAGCGGGAGTGCTAATCAATATACTGATCGTTGCGTTTTACGATTCGTCGGCATTAGGCGTATTCAATCAGGTGTATGCTATTTATATCCTCTTGTCGCAATTAGCGGTGGGCGGCGTGCATCTTTCCGTACAGTTTTATACGCCGCGTTATGCAGGGCAGCCGCATCATACAAAAATGATTCTTTCTACCGCTTTGGCAGCGGCGGCGGCTCTTTCGCTGCTGGTAATTGCTTTGGCTTATCCGCTGGCTCCGGTGGTGGCGCGTATGCTCGAAAGTGAGCAGGTAGGTACCGGACTTTACGCGGTGCTTTGGGGGCTTTTGTTTTTTTCACTCAATAAAGTATTGCTTTCGGGACTCAATGGGATGCGTCGTATGAAAGCCTTTGCCGTATTTCAGTTTCTGCGTTTCGCTTTTATGCTGATATTGCTCTGCGGTATTATTTATTACCGGCTCGAACCCGTGTACCTGGCCTGTGTGCTTCCGCTGGCCGAGGTTTTGCTATTTATTCCGGTAATTATCTACTGCGCAAGGCATATTTCGTTTCGCCTTAGCATTCGTACCCGGCGTTTGCTGTTTATTCAATATCGCTATGGTAATCGCGCTTTGCTGGGTAACTTTCTGCTCGATGTCAACACCAAGGTCGATATTTTCGTGCTGGGAATTTTTCTGAGTGATGCGGCTGTGGGCGTATATAGTTTTGCTTCGACCGTAGCCGAAGGGTTTTTCCAGTTGCCGACCTTGCTGCGCAATAACATCAATCCGGTTATTACACAGGCTTTGTCGCGTCGCAATCCGGCCTTGCTGCAATACGTGCTGCGGCGTAATATTCGTGCCTTTTACAAGCTGCTTATTGTGCTGGCCTTGCTGAGCATAGTAGTTTTTCCGCTGATACCGCTGGTGGCTGGAGTCGAAGAGCTGTTCACCACCTGGACACTTTATGCTATTCTTGTGGGCACGGTAGCGCTTACGGCGGGCTATCATCCTTTTCTGATGATATTTAACCAAATGGGCAGACCTTCGTTGCAGACACTTTTTATCTTTTTCATTTTTGCGGTCAACCTTGTATTTAATATACTGCTTATTCCTTTTACCGGTGTATATGGAGCGGCGATCGGAACTGCAATTTCCTTTATCGGGCAGGTAATAGCCATGAAATACTTGCTTCGTGTTAAATTCGGACTCCACGTATGAAGCTGCGCCACAGGTTTATTACAGCGGGCGAATCGTCGCGGCATGTGCTGACTCTGCTTTCGGGCAGTGCTTTGGCGCAGGCTATTCCTTTGCTGGCAGCCCCGCTCTTGTCGCGTATCTATGAGCTTCGGCCTGAGGAGTTCGGTTTGCTCGGTTTGCTCATGTCGGTCGTGAATCCGCTGGCGGTTATTATGGGGTTAAAATACGATATGGCTATCGTATTGCCTCGGAGGCCGAAAGATGCGCATGCGTTGGTAATGATTGCTGTGGTGTCTTCTTTTTTGTTGGCGCTTATTCTTTGGCCGGTACTTTATGCTTCGCAGGATGTGCTGATTCGTTTTTTTGAAGACGAACGCTTACCCGAAGTACTGGCTTTAGTGCCGCCGCTGGTATTGTGCATGGGGATTTTTCTTCCGGCCAATTACTGGTTGCAGCGGATAAAAGCCTTTCGCCGGATGTCGGTCAACAAAATAGTCCAGATGGGCGGTATCTCTTTGTTCAGCCTGTTTTTTGGCTATACGGCTATAAAAGGCGGGTTGATGTGGGGTTACCTTGCCGGCTGGCTGATGGTGACCCTGCTGGTCGTGTTTCAGTTGTATGCTTCGGGCTTTTCGCACAAAGGAATTTCGCTCAGGCGTATAGGGCATAACCTGCGGCAGTACCGGAATTTCCCCTTATACAGCATGATCCCTGCGTTTTTGAGCACCTTAGCGCTTTCTATTCCGGTATTTCTCATTTCTCATCATTTCGGAAACGAAGAAAACGGGTATTTCAACCTTTGCCGGCAGATTCTTTTTGTCCCCGCTTCTTTTATCGCGATGGCTTTTTCGCAGGTGTATTACGAACGAATCGCTTCTGCGAGTAAAGCTTTGCAACCTGTCTGGCCGGGAATGGTAGAACAGTTTAGAATGTTGGCGCTGCTGGCCTTGTTAATGGTGGTGGTAGTGATGCTGGCGGGGCCGTTTTTATTCGGAGTGGCATTTGGCGCAGCCTGGTCTGTGTCGGGCGAATACGCGCGACTGCTTATCGTGCCGGTGGCCTTGCAGTTTATCGTCATTCCTATGGCGTACGCCTTGCCTGCTATCGGGCGGGTACGCGAATCGGGTCTTTGGCAGGCCGGTTATTTTAGCTGTGTGCTTGTGCTGGTCTTTATTCCCTTTCGCAGTATAGAGCAGCTTTTGCTCACGTATGCGCTTATCGAAAGCGGGTGTTTTCTGCTTTATTTCGGGTTGATTGTGTATTTTGCGAAGCTGCACGACAAAAAGCTAAAGCTTAGGGCATGACACTGTCTATCATTTGTCCGACCTACAACGAACGCGCTTACCTCGAAACGCTGGTCGCGTCTTTGTGCCGCGACGAGGGCATACCCAAAGAGGTGCTGCTGGTGGATGGCGGATCGGACGACGGTACCGTAGAAGCTATCCGTGAACTACAACGGCAATACCCCGAACTTAAATTGGTAGAGAATCCCGGTCGTTATGTGAGTCAGGGGTTTAACAAGGCTTTTCGACAGAGCAGCGGGCGGTATATCGCTTTGGTGGGCGCGCATGCCAAATACGGAACCGATTATTTTTCGACCGGTATCCGTTACCTCGAAGCGGGCGAATGCGATGCCGTGGGCGGTCCTTTGATTCAGAAAGGCAAAACCGAATGGGGCGAAGTAATTGCCTATTGCATGAGTACACGTTTTGGCGTGGGTGGTACCGAATTTCGTACCGCCAACCGTAAAATGTACGTGCAGAGCGTAGCTTTTGCCATTTACCGCAGAGCAATATTTGAAAAATCGGGATTGCTCGACGAGCAGTTGGTGCGTAACCAGGACGATGAATTTCATTACCGCATCGGGCGCGATGGGTTCCGTATCCTGATGGTGCCCGAGATGCAAGTCGAATATTACGTGCGTAATTCGCTGAAATCGCTGTTCAGGCAATATTACCAGTACGGTTTGTATAAGCCATTGGTTTTAAAAAAAGTACGTTCGGGTATCAGAATGCGTCATTTGGTGCCGGCGGGCGTAGTGCTGTATTTTGTAGGATTACCCCTGGCTTTTTTAAGTACGTTTTACCTGATTCCGCTGGGAATGTACTTTCTGCTGGCCTTGTATTTCGCTTTTCGTGCACCTTTTTCACTCCGTAAAAAAGGGAAAGCTTTGCTTACCTATCCGGTACTGCATATCGCTTACGGCTTGGGTTTTTGGATGGGTTTACCGAAATTGCGGAGTTGATCTATGCGAAATACATTTTCCATAACGCGCATTTCGGATATCCTTTGGTGTGCTTTTGCTTTTTTGCTTACGCTTACCCCCTGGCAACTGCCTTTGCTACTGGCTCCTTTGCTCGTACTGTGGTTTATAGAGGGCGGACTTCGTGAGAAAATGCGTTATTTTTTTTCTTCGGGACCGAACCTGATTTTACCCTTATTATACCTATTGTATGTCGCAACAATGCTTTATACCGCTAATAAGGAGTTAGGGGCAAAAGATCTGGAAACCAAGTTCGGGCTGCTTTTGTTCCCTTTGCTCTTACCTGCGGTAGCCATGCGCGATGGCGGAAAAGGGTGGGAGCGAATTATGAAATGGTTTGTTTGGGGCTGTTCCCTTTCGATGCTGATATGCCTGCTTACGGCGGTGATTCGTTTTTCGATAGAAATGTATCATCGTTACTATGATATTCCGATGTATAGCTATCCTTACACCAATTATTTCTTTTACAGCTACCTCTCGTTGTTTATGCACTACGGCTATTATGCCATGTATGTGAATATGGCAATTGCGTACCTTATGTACGAATTAGTGAAAAATTACGCGAATTATACCACACGCGGGCGTTGGCTCAGGATGGGCTGGATAGCCTTGTTGTCGGTTTTTGTGTTGATGCTGTATGCCAAAGCCGGAATGATATGCCTGTTTTTGCTGTACCTTCTGCTGGCCGGATACGTGGTCGTTACCCGTAAAAAATACAAGGCGGCACTTTGGGTTTTTTCGGGATTAGCGGCTTTGCTGCTTTTGTCTTATACCGTGATACCGCATACCCGCGAACGGATACAGGGCATGTGGCAGGGCGTAAAAGGAGAGAACCTGGATCCTGCCTCGACCGAATCGACACAGGTGCGGGTATTTGTGTGGAAATCGGCTCGTGAGCTGATAGCGGAAAATCCTTTATGGGGATACGGAACCGGCGATGCGCGCGACGAGCTGATAGAAAATTACCGTAAAAACGGCTATACCGGAGCGCTTTATCACCATTTGAACGCACACAACCAGTATTTGCAAACCTGGCTTGCGGTCGGATTGACCGGAGTCTTGTTGCTCATCGTGTTTTTTGTCGCACAATTGCTGGCTGCGGTACGGCAAAAATTACTGCTTCCGCTTTTGTTTACTGCTATAGCGGCTTTCAGCTTTCTGACCGAAGCCGTGCTTGAAACTCAGGCGGGCGTGTTTTTCACTGCTTTTTTCGGAACGCTCGTTTTCGTGCAGATTCGAAACTATAAAGCAGCGCAGTAGGCCGTAAGCCGGGATATTGTATTTTTGTCGAAACCTTGGATATGCTGCCTTTTTCACCTCCGCGTATTGATGAGAAAATAACCGAAGCTGTGCGCGAAGCGCTGCTTTCGGGTTGGATTACTACGGGTCCGCGTACCCGTCTTTTTGAGCATCAGCTTACCGTTTATAACGGCAATAAAAACACCCTGTGTCTGAACTCGGCTACGGCGGGTTTGGAAATAATGCTGCGTTGGTTTGGTGTGGGGCCCGGCGATGAGGTGATTGTGCCGGCTTATACCTATTCGGCTACGGCAAATGTCTGTATCCATGTAGGCGCAAAACCCGTGCTGGTGGATGTCAATCCCGACGATTTTAATATTAGTATAGCGGCTATCGAAGCGGCTATTACCCCACGCACCAAGGTAATTATGCCGGTCGATTTCGGCGGATTTCCCTGCGAGTATGATTTAATTCATACCTTGGTAAACCGTTCGGACTTGCGTGCGCTTTTTAATCCTCAGACGACGGAACAACAGCAGTTAGGACGCATATTGATACTTAGCGATGCGGCACATTCCATAGGCGCTACGGCCGGCGGAAAACATACCGGGAGTCTTTGTGATGTATCGGTTTTCTCTTTTCACGCCGTGAAAAACCTGACTACTGCCGAAGGTGGAGCTGTAGCCTTAAACCTTCCCGAACCTTTCGATAATGAAGCTGTTTACCGGGCGCTTTGCATCAAAACTTTGCACGGACAGAATAAAGATGCGCTGGCAAAAACCCAAAAAGGCGGTTGGAAATACGATATTATTGAAGCCGGGTACAAGTGTAACATGACCGATTTGCAAGCCGCCATAGGCCTGGTCGAACTTGAACGTTACGAAGAAGATACCTTGGTAAAGCGAAAAGCCATTGCGGAGCTATATAACCGTTTGCTGGGAGCCTACGACTGGGCACAGCTTCCGGTCTTTTCCGATGCCTCGCGGCAATCGTGCTACCATCTTTATCCGCTGCGTATAAAAGGAATCGATGAAACGCAACGCGATGCCATTATTCAGGCCATTGCCGAAAAAGAAGTGAGCGTAAACGTACATTTTATACCGCTGCCTTTGCTCACATTTTATCGAGACATAGGGTATCGTATAGAGGAATACCCGGTGGCCTACGACAACTATTCGCGCGAAATAACACTTCCTTTGTATTACAACCTGAGCGACGAAAACGTGCATACTGTGGTCAAAGCGGTAGCCGATTCGGTAGCCGAAGTGACAGGGTGTTGATGAAGCGTCTTTTCGATATCGTATCTTCTGCGTGTGCATTGCTGCTGCTTTTGCCGCTGCTGCTCATTATTGCACTCTTGGTAGTGTTTACCAGTCGGGGTGGAGCGATATACCGTCAGGTCAGGGTAGGGCGTCACAACCGTGATTTTTCTTTGTATAAATTTCGCAGTATGGCAAGTGGTGCCGATCGCAAAGGTCAGCTTACCGTGGGGGCCAGAGACAGCCGTGTAACGCGTGTAGGCTATTTTCTACGGCGTTTTAAGCTCGACGAGCTGCCGCAATTGTGGAATGTGCTTAAGGGCGATATGAGTATAGTCGGGCCGCGCCCCGAAGTACGCCGTTACGTTCAGCTATATACACCTGCGCAGCAGCAGGTACTTTCTGTGAGACCGGGGTTAACCGATTATGCTTCGCTCGAATATATTCACGAGAGCGAATTGCTTGGAAAGGCCGAAAATCCCGAGCAGTTGTATATCGAAGAAGTGATGCCCGCTAAGCTACAGCTTAACCTGCGTTATATTCGTGAGCAGAGTCTGCTTACCGATTTGAAAATAATAGTTCGTACCCTCGGGCGTATTCTGTCCTGACTAATTTATCGAACCTTCATCGGTCCGAATTATTGGTTTTTGACCAATCGTTTCTTTTTGTTTTTTTGGCTGAGCGAAAAATGCGGTAAACGATGGATGAGATGGATAAGCTAAAAGACGAGGAAGTGCTCAACAAAATTTATTTTGTGCGGGGAGCGAAAGTGATGCTCGATCAGGATTTGGCGGCCTTGTATGGAGTGGAAACGAGGGTGTTTAACCAGTCGGTGAAGCGTAACCCTTTGCGGTTTCCTCCCGATTTTATGTTCAGGCTTACTGCCGAAGAGTATAAGCACTTGACATCACAAATTGTGATGTCAAGTACGGGAGATAGTTGGGGAGGTAGGCGGCAGCTTCCTTATGCGTTTACCGAACAGGGTGTAGCCATGTTATCGAGCATATTGAAGAGTGAAACAGCCATTCGTGTCAATATCGCGATTATCCGGGTCTTTTCGAAAATGCGGGAAGTATTGCTTTCACACAAAGAACTTTTACATAAGCTCGAACGGCTCGAACACAAAAGTGAACGGCACGATAGCGAATTAAAAGCCGTTTTCGCGGCGCTTAAAAAATTGCTGCATACGCCTGTACCGGAGGTAGAACGACGTCCTGTGGGATATAAAGCTTCGCCGCGTGAATAACAGCAGCGTGCTCAGCTAAATTTGTATTCCTCGTTTTCGAGAAGAGAGGGCACCCTGAGTTTTTTCGAGTAGGGGTGTTACGAAGCCGACAAAGTCGCCACCATTCAGGCGGGTGGTAAAAAGGAAGTTCTCACCATCTGGTTCAGAGGTTTTTTTCGGGTGTAAATCCTTCTTCAATAAGCGCATCGAGAATGTCGTGTTCATGGATGTGTGCATCGTCAAAACGGAGCAACACCTGTCCGGGTACGATTTTAAGAATTTCCGTGCCGGGAATCTTTCGCAAAGTGTGTTTTGCGCGTGTAATACAGTGTTTGGTCTGCATATCGGAGACGGTAAGGGCTAAGTTTTCCATATCCGGACGATTAATTTTTTTCATTTTAACCTCAGTCTGTTAACGATTACAGCTACTGAGCTTAGGGGCATGGCGGTGTCGGCTATCATCGCTTTTGGCATAAATCCGTTATTTAGATAAGGTATTTTGGCTGCCAGCGGTATTTTGGTCAGGTTATAGATAAACGCCCAAAACAGGTCTTGTCGTATAGTTTGCTTCCTAAGTGTGGATAACTTTAGCGCTCCGGCGATTTCTTCACATTTTATCGTTAGGCTGCTATCAACTGTGTTCGGGTTTTTTAAATTCGGAAGGCGTCATGCCTGTTACTTTTTTGAATTGGCTGCTTAGGTGTGCGGCGCTGCTATATCCCAGTCGCCACGCTATTTCAGAGAAAGTCAGCTCACCCTTACGGATAAGTTCTTTTACTTTTTCTATTTTCTGACGGATGATGAAATTCTCGATAGTAATGCCCTCTTCTGAAGAAAACAGTTTGCTCAGGTATTTATAGTCGTAGTGTACCTGTTTGGCGATAATATCCGACCAGTTGTGCCTCTGAGTCTCTTCCGAAGTATGGTGAATGGTTTCCACCACGATAGTTTTCACTTTCTCTACCAGCAGAATTTTAGGATCGTCGATACGTTCAAATCCCAGCTTCAGGAGCACCTTATCCAATGCAGAAATTACTTCTTCTCCCGGCGTTTCTTCCGATATAAGGGCTTCACCCAGCGTTATTTGAAGAGGAGTAAGGTGAAGTTTAATAAGCTCGGCGCGAACGGCAGCAATGCACCGATCACAAACCATATTTTTGATATGCAGCCGCACTTTACGAAGATAAGATATAAAGTAATGAACCGCTACCTTTTACCTTTTTTTACGTGTTAACCGGTAGGGCGGGAAGTGCCACTTAAGAGATGTTTTTTAGCGAATCAACGTTACGTGTCCGATCCATTCTTTTACGTCGTAAATACCCATAGGCATAGCCTCGACTCGCCATACATACACATCTACCGGAGCTCGTTCTCCACGGAAAGTACCGTCCCATCCGGCAAAAGGATCCGCATTTTCAAAAATCAGCTCGCCCCAGCGGTTAAATATCCGCAGTTTGTACGAATAGGGTTCTATACCCGAAATAACCGGGTAAAAAATATCGTTACGTCCGTCGCCGTCGGGGGTAAAAGCGTTGGGCACATAAAGCGTGATTTCGCCGGTAAACTTCACTTCATGGCAGGTACTGTCGAGGCAACCGTTGTCGTTGACCGTAGTAAGGCATACCCGGTATTCGAGTTGCGAAGATTGGGCTACGGGAAACAGAAAAGAAGGATTGGTTTCGGTCGAAAAGGTGTTTCCTTCGATGCTCCAAACGTAAGAAGTGGAATTGGAAGAAAAGTTGGTAAAGCTGATTTCGGGCGAAGAAACCTGCGGACTTTCGGGCGAAAAGGTAAAATCGGCTACCGGACTGGTCAAGACACATACCAAATCGGCTTGGGTAAGCGTGTTCGTACAGCCTTGTGCCGAAGTGACGGATAAGCTCACGGGCATACAACCGTCATTGGTGTAGGTGTGTGAAGTTATGCCACAGGCATTGTCCGTTTGTCCGTCGCCAAAATTCCATTGGCAATTCGTTACTCCCGCTTCTGTAGTAGCGGTATAAGTGACCGTAAGCGGATTGCAGCCCGAAGTAACATCGGGGGTAAAGGTGATGGCAGGAAGCGCGTCTACGGTGACAGAAAGGGTATCTGACGAACCGCAGCCTCCTGACGTAGTATAAATTACGCTATACGTGCCTGTTCCCGCTGCGCTGGGGTCAAATAATCCTGTATTGCTCAGGCAATTGCCGCACGAAGCATTCCAGGTTCCGCCCACAGGGTAGGCTACAAGCTGTATCGAAGCGCCGTTTTCACAAAGTGCCGAACCGGGCGGCAAAATGTCCACATCGTCGGGCGGATTTACCGTAACCATAATAGATTGTTGGTCGGGACAGGATCCGCCAAAGCTATAGGTAATGGTGTGTATGCCCGAACCGGCTGCGAGGGTGTTGAAATTACCGCTTACCGCATCTATACAATTGCCGCAGGAAGCACTCCAGGTTCCACCGCTTTCTACGGCTTGCAGCAGGGTGTCGCCCAAACTGATACAAAACGGTCCGGCTGCATGAAGTGTGGCGTTGGAATGGGTAATAACGGATAATTGCAGGGTATCGGCATTGCCGCAATCGCCAGAGATGGTATAGATTACGGTATGTAGTCCCGTGCCTGCTAACTGCGGGTCGAATATTCCCGTGCCTGCTTGTAGGCAGCTACCACAGGAAGCAGACCAGGTTCCTCCCGGATCGGCTGCTTGCAGTGTGACAGGCATATCGTTGCTGCAGAAAGGTCCAGTCGGAGTAATAGTAGCGTCTGCCAAAGGATTTACACTTACCGTTACCGAGGCTGAAGCATCGCCGCAAGCACCTGTGCCCGATACGGTGTAGAGGTAAGTACCGGCTGCGTCCAGCGCAGGATCAAATATTCCGTTGCCCGAAGCCAGTGCAGGTTGCCAGGTGCCTCCCGGGTCGGGGTTGCCGCCGAGTGCCTGAAACAGATTGGCGGGGGCAGAAGCGGGGCAGAAAGCGAGATTGCCATTTGTGCCGGCATTGGGCGGTACATCCGTATTGAACACTTCAGTGCCGGCAGTAGCACGACATCCCGAAAAATCGGTAACCTCTACCGTATAGGTACCGGCAGACAGACCGTTTATAGCAGAACCAGTATGCGTACCGGGTATCCACGTGTAGGTATAGGGTGGTGTGCCTCCGCTTGCCGATGCGCTTGCCGTACCGTCGTTATTTCCCGCACAGCTCACGTCGGTCGCGCTGGCCGTTACTATCAGCGGGGCGGGTTCATTGATTACATACGTTTCCGAAACACTGACCCCTGCGGCATCGCTTACGGTAATTTCGTAGGTTCCCGCGCATAAATTATTTTGAGAAGATCCGCTTAAACCATTGTTCCAGGTATAAGAATAGGGTGCGGTTCCTCCAGTTGCCGAAGCGTTTATCGTTCCGTCGCAAACGCCGTTACACGATACGGACGGGGTTCCGGTAAGTGAGAGGCTCAGTGCATCGGGCTCGGTAATTTCTATACAATCTGTTTCGGTACAATTGTGTGCATCGGTTATGGTTACGCAGTGCGTGCCGGCTGCGAGCCCTGTGGCGGTAGCGGTGGTTTGTCCGTTGTCCCAAAGGTAGGTATAAGGCGAGGTGCCGCCGGTGGCATTGGCGGTGGCACTTCCGTTATTTCCGCCGTTTACCGTTACGTGCTGTACGGGCGAAAAAGAAAGCAGAATTTCGGAGGGCTCACTGATTGTAACCTGTGTAGAGCCTGTACAGTTGTTGGCATCAGTAACCTGTACCGTATAGGTGCCTGCCGTAAGTCCCGAGGGCGAAGCGCTGCCTTGTCCGCTTCCCGGCGCAGGCGACCATTGGTAGGTATAAGCCGGAGTGCCCCCTGTTACAGTAACAGTAGCCGATCCGTCGTTTCCGCCAAAACAGCTAACCTCGGTTTGTACCGAAGTAAATTGCAGCGTATTGATAGCTGTAATACTTACGCTGGCGGTGTCGGAACAACCTATCGAAGAGGTGGCTATGACATGATAAGTACCCACGCACAGTCCGGTTGCAGTGGCGCTGCTTTGCCCCAATGCGTTCCAGCTCGCATCGTACCAAGCGTAGCTATAGCCGGGAATGGAACCCGAGGCTGAGGCAGTGGCCGTGCCCGTACAGCCGCACCCTGTCTGGGTGGAAGCGCTGATAGAAGCTATTACCGGAGTTAGCGAGGTACATCCGTTGTTAAATTGGGCAATATACGCTGCGTTGGCGCTGTTGTTGGGCGCTCCGGGAGTCTGGTCGTTGCCCGAGCAGCCTGCTCCTGCGGCACAGCCTGCACTCCAGTTGCTTTGCGAGTAAGGGTCGTTGCCATTGAAATACCATACTTTTTGTGCACCTGAGCCGCTGAAATAAATCAGGTTATTTTGGTTGGCGCTGCCGTTACAGAGCGAAAAGACTTCACATCCCGACAAGTCAACCAAACGCGCGCAGTCGCCCGGGTTTGCCAGCAGCGTATAGCTCCAGTTGCCGCCCGGTACCCATCCGGTGGTGGGATAACTACAGGCCACTGCTCCGGGAGTAGAAGCGTTCGATTCGAAGAGTGTGCTGTTAATAGGAATGACCAGCCTGCAATTGCCGTCGTTCATGGAGAGATCGTCGGGCGGAATGCTGGAATTGCGATCGCCGTTGTTATAGACCAGAATAATCGTACCGATAGGAATACAGCTCCAAAAGGTGTTTTGTGAAAATCTTACACAGCCGGGGGCTACGCCCGAAGCACCATGGTAGCCGTTGTTATCGTCAAAAATCCAGCCTCTTACATCGACACAGGGTGGCACGGTATTGCCGCAATCGTAAATGGCCTGATCATCTACCACCACAAACTCTACATATTCCATGTTGCCCGAAGGACCGTTGGAAACTTCGTTAATGATGAGCGTTTGCGCAGAAATACTGCCCGCCGTCAGTACGCAGAGAAATAAGAGTAGTATGCTTTTCAAGCGCTTCAGATTCCGGTTAACAGAGTATCAAAGCGGTTGATCGGTTTAACCGGATACCAGGGTGTTCACTTTGATACTGCAAAGCTACCTCGAAAAAAGGCGAATGACCAAGATCCCGGCATTAATTTTTTGTTAACGCCCTGTCTGTTTTTGGGGAAATAAAAAATCCCCCTGACAGCATGGTCAGAGGGATTAGGTATTAAAGTCGTTGAATTTCAAACTTCGGACAGCCTCTTTGTCCGGTATCGCTGTAGAAATCAATGAAATGCATTTTGTAGAGGAATCCCTGAGTGTCTTTTACGAAATAGATAATTTCAGGATAGAGAATGTAGGTGCTGGTGTTAAAATCGTATTCTTTCCAGTTGTAGCCGACAGCATCGAGCTGGTGACTAAAGGTAAGTCCGAGCGTATCGGCTGCGGTAATTTCGGAAAAGGGCTTGGCGCTGGTACGGGCCACGCTTACGCCGCTACGGTTGCTAAGCACGCCATGTACGAGGTAAGGCTGGTAAAACGGTTCGTAAAAGATATACGTGTACTGTGTGAAAACCAGATCGTAAGCATCTTTTGGCGGTTCCGGCTGAACGGCCAGGTTATTGCGCAGCGAGTAATATACCAGGTTATAGTTGTCGTTTTTCGGAAGCGTTACGGTTTGTGTGCTGCCTCCGGGAACTGGCGCAAACTTGAACTCATACGCCGAGGCATTTACCGAAAGCAGTTGTAGCTTGTAATACCCCAAAGAATTGCCGTTTTCGTCGTATCCGAGATTGAGCAGGTACACGGGCTTATCGACGGTCCAATTACCGATAGCGGTGCTGTCGGGGTTTCCGGAAGGCCGGTCGGGGATACCGCTGCCAATGCCCGAAGTATCGGTCACAGCGGCGAAATCGGTTTGTCCGGTATTCCGTGCGAGCATAGACAGTGCGCCGTTGAGGTAAATTCTCCATCCGTCGGCCCCGGTTTCAAAACCGAGATCCCAGGTGGTTTTAGCGTTTTGGCTTACGATGCTCATGTTTTCGAGCTTAAACCAAACCTGTAATTTGTAGGAAGGATCCGTGCAAACCTGTACGGTTTGTATATTGCCCCTATCGAAAGGCGATACGGGTAGTTCTTCTTTATCGCAGGCCGTAGCAGAAAGGAGCAGGCCCAAACCGAAGAGTTGAATTAATTTTTGGCCTGTTTTTCTTTCCACCATCTTACTTCGAGTTTAATAAAATACAATCGACCGGTAGCTACGGGAACGCTGGTAGCGCCCATAGAGTGTGCTTCTCCGGCCAGTGTTGAATTGACGCTTTGCACATCAAACAGGTTTTTGCAACCTATGCTCAAACGGGTGCGGTCTTTCCACCAGCTCTTGCCCAGCGATACATCGGCCGTGTGGTAAGCCTGAATAAAGGTAGCGGCAGCATTTCCGCTGGCATCGACCATAAAGCCCGGCATACGCCCCTGGTACTTGTAGAAAAACGAGAGGCTAAGCCCCGTCTTTTTCCATTCGTACATGGCGTTGGCCCTGACCTCGGGGTAAAAGGAAAAAGGATCAATGGGATGAAGCTCCGATACCTGGTTGTAGCGCCCGGTGTATGAGCCGCCCACATTTACCCGAAGGTGCTCAAAAATGAAACCGATATTGGCTTGCCCGCCCACGGTGCGGTATTTACCGATGTTTACATAGGTGTATTCGGTACCTGTACGTTGCGCCAGGGTAATGAGCTGGTTAATATCGTTGTAAAATCCGCCTATGTCTCCGCGAATAATCCACTTGCTGTAGGTTTGCTGCCCGCTCAGCGTGCTGCTTACGTGGTGCGAATATTCGGGTTTCAGGTTGGGATTGCCGGTAATGTGGTGGTTAATGTCCACAAAGTAGAAATACATTTCTTTGAGTGAAGGCGAACGGAAGCCTCTTGCATACGAAACGCGTAGGGTGAGCAGCTTGTTCATTTTCCAGCGCACATTCAGCGAAGGCACCGGAGGCCCCTGATACAGGGTGTTGTAAGCATAGCGCATTCCGCCGCGAATGCTCAGCGACGACAATGGCCGGTATTCGAGACTGCCGAACAAGGCGTAATCGCCCATCTTTTTTTCTTCTCCTTCGATGCGTAATCCGTACATGGTTTCGTAGGTAATGTCGGTACCCAGCTCATAGCCGAATTTACTGCTGTCGGGATCGGAAGAGTAGGTGATACGCGTGTTGAAAAGTCCGAGACGGGTGGTGTCGTGACTTCCGTCTTGTGTAAGCGGACGTTCTTCGAGCGTGGTCAGATCACGGAAATAAGAATTTTTGATGCGGCGATAATGGTTCCAGGCCGAAATGATTTTGATGCCTTTGCGTTCTCCGGTTTTGATGTCGGCGTGCACGGCATTATCAAGTCTCCAGGTTTGGTAGCGGTCGTCGAAAGCGGTTTCGCGGTAGGGCATTCGTGGCATCCCGCGATTGATAATCATTTCGTCGAATGCTTCGAGACGGTACGAGAGTTGTACTTTTTGGCCGGTATAAAAATATTGGAGACGCCCGAAATATTGTTCTTTGGGCTTCCAGCTTTTGTAGCGGCTGCTGTCGGCTACAGGTGTAGAAAAACCGGGAAACATCGGTCCATCGGGATTCCATCCGGCAAAATAGTTACGTCCGCCCGAAAGGTTAATTCCGTGTTTTTTCCACTGCGCCTGTGCAAGGCCATTCACGTTGTATTGGCCTATGCTTTCGGTGTAAGCCTGAGCGCCCACCATGAAAGGATAAGTGGTTTCTTTTTTGGTGATCAGGTTGATGGTTCCGGCAAGGGCATTGCTGCCGTAGTTGACTGAAAGCGGACCTTCGATCACTTCGATACGTTCGATGTTATCGAGGTTGATCTGACTCAGATCGATGCTGCCGTTCAGACGGCCGGTCATGGGCACACCGTCGATCAGAATTTTGATGTTTTCGCCCGAAATACCCTGAAGGGTCATGGAAGAACCGAGGATATTGTCTTGCGAAAGGCGAATGTTGAGCTCATTTTGCAGCACGTCTTTCAGGGTGACGGCCGCCATGGCTTCAATTTTTTTGCGGTCGATGATGCGCACCTTTTGAATAGCCTGTTCGGGGTTGTTGGGCGAATACTGACCGGTTACGACCAGTTCGTTCAGCACCCAAACGGACTCATTGAGGTAATAGGTTTTCGACTCACCGGCGCGCAGCGTGTCTTTTATTCGTTCATAGCCTATCGCGCTAATGGCGATAGCTACGGTTTTACCCTGCATCGAAGCGGGCGTTTTTGCCCTGCCTTCGTTGTTGGTCAGTACGGTTTCACCGTTGATTACGGCTCCTGGAATGGAGAAAGTAACGTGTGTGTAAGGAACGGGCTTTTTGTCTTTTGCAGAAAATACGCTGACTTCCTGTGCATGAGAGAGCGAAGACACTCCCGTGGCAAGCAGTAGCAGCACACCTTTTATCCGGCGCATGGCATTGTGTTTAGGCAGATTTGAGTTTCATTACTGACAGGGGCCGTAAGGGGAAAATCCTGTTTCGCCGCTTGCGGCGAAACAGGAAAAGGGTCTTTTTAGGACTGACGGAGCTCGTCCACCAGTGAACGCCAGCTTTCCAGCTCGGGTACACCGGGTTTACGTTTTCCGAAAAACTGTACGATGAGCTCGCCTTGTGCGTCGAACACTTCAATAGAAGTCACGATACCGTCCACGCTGGGCTTACGCACCACGTAGGTAGAGGCTATCTGGTCTTCGCGAAGGTGGATGTTGAGCTCGGGGTCGAGGATGTTGAGCCAGGGACCGGTAGTGACGATGCGGTTGATTTCGCCGGTATGAATCTGGATGCAACCACGGCTGCCTACGAAAATCATAATCGCGATTTGCTTGGCCGAAGCGGCGTCAAACATACGGCGTGTGATATCGTTAGGCACTTTGAAAGCGTGTCCTTCGGGCGCCAGGCGCAGCGCTTGCGTGCGAGTTAGCTTGTGGGTGTTCACGAGTCCGAAAAACTCGTGGGTATCTTTCAGGTTAAGCCAGCCTTTACGAAACTCTTCCACATTGATGTCACTGTCGGGCAGTTCCGCTTTGGGAGCGGGATACGCTTCGGTGGTTAAGGCGGTAGGTTGTTCGGCGGCGCGGTATTTTTCTACCAGTGCCTGATAAGCGGCTTCGTCACTTTTGTCGGTCAGGTAGATTTTGTGCACGGCCTCTCCGCTTTTGTCAAAAAACTGGAGGCTTTTGCGATCGTTTTCATTCACGGCAAATCCGAAAGCCCAGTGCATCATGAACAGACGCAGGTCGATATCGGGATCGAGCACCAGTCCTACAGGACCGTTAAACGATACGTTGTTATAAACGCCTTTGCGTTCGTGCACTACATTGTCGTTGCGGGTCAGTGCCATCACATAGCCCAGGCTCTGTACTTCTTTCAGCAACTCGGGGAAATTGCCTTCGAGGCGGGTATTGGTATCGCCTACTTTGAGGGCTACCAGTTCGGCTTCGCTGGCCGATAGTTGGCGGGCGATTTCACGGATACGTGCTTTCGGATTTTCGCTTTTGGCTTTTTCGTACTGTTCACGTAAAGATAAAGTGGTCGTTTCCATGTTCGGTTTTATTTTCAGATTGGGGGTCAAATTTAGTCATTTAAGAAATTTTCGGCCACTTCGTGTACTGCGGGCCTGCAAGCCTTGTGAAGACCGGTGGGGAGCACTACCGGGTGACCGGTTTCGGGATGGGTAATTACACTTACTTCGATGCCGAAAGCGGAATGGATAAGCTTTTCGTTTAGCACCTGTTCCGGAGTCCCAAACGCCAGTGTTTGTCCGTTTTTGAGTACCAGCAGTTCGTCGGTATAACGTGCAGCGAGGTTCAGATCGTGCAATACGGCAAGCACGGCGTGACCCCGGGCGGCAAATTCGCGTGCTACCTGTAAAATAGCATGTTGATGTAAGATGTCGAGATTATTCAAGGGCTCGTCTAACAGCAGCAGCTTGGGCAGCTTATCCGTTTCGTGGTAAAGCTGTGCAAAAGTGCGGGCTAACTGTACGCGTTGCTGCTCACCTCCCGAAAGCGAAAGGTAATCGCGGCCATAGAGCTGTGCGGTACCGGTAGTTTCCATCGCTTTTTTTACCGCTTCGTGATCCTTTTGGCTTTCGTGCCGTCCGATGTGCGGATAACGTCCCATCATTACCACTTCTTCGACCCGAAAAGCCAGTCCTAATTGGGTATGTTGAAGCAGTACCGCGCGTTGCAGCGCCAGCTCTTTCGCGGTCCATGAAGAAAGCGCTTTTTGGTGCAGCAACACCTGCCCCGAATGGGGTTTACGCTCGCCGCTCAGGATGCTTAGCAGGGTTGATTTCCCCGCTCCGTTAGGACCCAAAATACCGGTTACCTTTCCGGGGCGTACCTGCAACGAAACGTTATCAAGCAGCATACGGCGCGGAACTTTGTAACTGATATGTAAGGCTTCTAACATCAGGCGAATTGAGGATGGCGTTTTTCTTTCAATAAAATATAAAGGAAGAAGGGAGCGCCGATAAGTCCGGTTACGATACCTATCGGAATTTCGGCCGGAGCGGTAAGGGTGCGTGCCAGGATATCGGCATTGATAAGCAGTATGCCGCCCATCAGTGCAGAGGCGGGCAAAAGATAGCGGTGGTCAGGTCCTAACAGCAGACGGCAGATATGGGGAACGACCAGTCCGACGAAACCGATAAGCCCCGATACCGATACGGAGGCACCGATGGCTAATGCGCTGAGAAAAATGATACGGCGTTTGAGCTTTTCTACCGGGATGCCCAAAAAAGCGGCATTGTTTTCACCCAATGCAAAGGCATTGAGCGCTTTTCCGAAGCGGGGTAAAAAGACCAGCGCCGCGGCGGCAAAAGGAAGCAGTACCAAAAGGTTCTGACGGGTTGCACCACCCAGGCTTCCGAGCGTCCAAAAGGTAATGCTGCGCAGTTGCGCATCGTTGGCCGAAAAGGTGAACAGTCCGGTTAAGGCTCCGGTCAGTGCGTTAATGGCGATACCGGCTAATAGCAGCAGCCCCACACGGGTGCGCCCGCTTACCTGAGAGATGCGGTACACCAGCAGGGTGACCAAAAATGCGCCCAGGAACGTTACAAAAGAGAGCGAGTACATTCCGAAAAAACCTTTCAGTCCGTCTAACAGGTGAATGCCCATGATAATGGTCATTACTGCGGCTAAAGATGCGCCCGACGAGATTCCGATGAGTCCGGGATCGGCCAGCGGGTTGCGGAACAGTCCCTGTATGGCGGCACCGGCAATGCCTAAAGAAGCGCCCACCAGCATACCGAGCAGCACACGCGGAATACGTATGGCATAGAATACGGCAGCCTGTTGTTCGGTATAATCCACTCCCATGTGAATACCTAACGAATCGCCGAGAATGGCCAAAATCTGAAGTGGGGAGATATACAATGCACCGATGCCGGCTCCCATCAAGAAGGAAGCCAGCAGGAGCAGTGCCAGGAGCGTTACTATCGATTTAGGGCGCGATCGCATTCAGTTTTTCGGCTAATTCCGTAACGGCTTGTCCTACGCGCGGACCAAAGCCTGTAAGCAGGGGACCGTCCATTTCAATGACCCTTTTCTCTTTGCCGGCGGTAGTTTGGGCAATGCCCTGAATGGCCAGCAGTCCGTCAATTCCACCGAGACTTTCGAGTCCGCTCGTGAAGAGCAGGATCACATCCGGGTTAGCGCTGACCAGCGATTCGGGGGTAAGGGGTTTAAAATCTTCGAATTCGTAAAAAGCGTTAGTGGCACCGGCCAATTCGATCATAGCCTGAGCCGCCGTATTTTTGCCTGCCACCATAAGTGTGCCTGCACCACGGGCGTAGATGAACAGCACTTTGGGTTTGCTGTTCAACGCGGGAGCTGCCTGTAGATCCTGATCGATTTTGGAGCAAATGGCTTCGGCTTTTTCATTGGCACCGAATGTTTCGGCTACTTCCCGAATCAGCTTTTTTGAACCTTCTATCGAAAAAGATTCTTTGAAGAGCTTTACCGGTACACCGGCCGACTCGATTTGCTGGCGCGTTTCGGGCGTCATGCTGGTTTCAAAACCGATCACATAACCGGGGTTTAAAGACAAAACGCCTTCGGAAGAGATATTGCGCGAATGGCTTACTTTAGGCAGCGAAGCAACCGATTCGGGGTAATTGCTGGTTACGTCTGTGCCGACCACTTTATCGCCTAATCCGAGTTCGAATATGATCTCGGTGAGGGTACCCTGTAAGGTGACGATACGGCTTACTTCTTTGCCCGCAACTTCGGTACCATTATTAGTGGAACAGGCGCTCCATGTGAGGAGCGCCCATCCTAAGAAGAAAAGATAGCTGAATGACTTCATCAATCGGTGTGCATTTAGCGGATAACAATTTTTTGAAGACCCTGTACCTGACCGGCGTCAATGCGGAGCAGGTAGATACCGGCGTTCATAGAAGGCAGCGCAAGTTTCTCGGTAAAGAAACCGGCAGTACGGTTAAAAGGAGCGGTGTAAACCACGCGGCCCGAAAGGTCAGTGATGCTCAATGTACCTTGTACGGCGTTCGGAAGGTCCACTACCAGTTGAAGGTCTTGTCCGTCTGAAGGATTCGGGAACACGTTGAGGTTGAGTACATACTTCTGATCGTCAACTGAAACGGAAGAGATTTTTTCTTTGGTGAAGATGTAGTCGCCGTTGCTGGCACCGCTGAAACCGGTGAAGATGACTTTCCATATATCGCCAGGTACGTCTTTGATGAAAAATACCAGTGAATCTTCAATATCATACGTGAATGTGCCCATATTGAATTCTTTCCAATCCCAGCCGATGGTGTTGTGCTTGGTATCCCATACATAATTTCCCCATTCTACATTGTCCACATCTACCTGACGGGCTACTGATACTTTTGCAGAAGGGTTTGACCATACACCGGTCACGCCATATACAGAGGGCGTAAGACGCATGTATTTATGGAAGGTGATGTCCCAGTTTACAGAAAGGGGCTCGCGGTCGAGTTCCGTATCGTTTTCGATAGAATAGTATGCAAAACGCTTACCGGTGTAGTCCGATTTGGTAATGGTAGCGGTCACTTCGTCCGAACCGTCGCCGTTGGCATACGTGAAGTTATATACACCGCCGATAAGGCTATTGATTTTGAGTTTTTTACGATCGCCGTTCAACAGTTCTATCACGAACAGACGTGAACCCTGAATCTGGTGCGTAGTTACATTATAGGTACCCCATCCCAAATCGAACGCGCTGGGGGAGAGGTTTTGGTTGTTGAGAGCGCCCATGTGCCACGAAGTATCGGCATTTTGTACCGAAGTCCAGGCAGACTCGTCAGACAGGTCGGTGAGCGTAGCCCAGTCGGCAGTAGTAAGACCGGTACGCCATACGCTCATTCCTTTTTGAATGTTCACAAGGATAGAAGCGGTGCTACCGGGAACTTCAAATGCGATGTCCCATTCGTCTTTCAGTTCGCGTCCAACCTCACCATTCTCAAGGCTGTACCACACCTGATCTGCGTAGTTAGCGCTTGTAGAGACGGTTTCGGTCACCTGAGCCTGCGTCAGGCTCATACCCAGTAAAAGTAAAGCAGCGGAAGTAAATGTTTTTTTCATGCCGTTTTTTATTATTTTTATTTAGATTAATTCTAAATCAAGTCTGAAAACGGTGACAAAATAACAAACTATTCACCTATAAGTGCAATACCTTTTTTAAGGTATTCCCGTTTTAGGGTATAAAATACCATGATCATGGTATGCGGGCTTGCCCGGTCGATTGCGTTGCCGAATCTCTATATTTGTGTTTTGAGTGAAATTGAAAATGCGCCTACACATTGCTTTACAGGTTTTGATGCTGAGCTGGGCTTTGCCTCTTGCCGCACAGGAGACTAAAAATATCCCCCTGGTGTATCAGGGCTATTCGGTTCAGGCTTCGGTATATACGGGTTCTAAAACGATAAAAGCGCAAGCCGATCGCGGGTATTTTTGGTTCCGTTCCAAAGAGATTCATTACACACAGGGGGGCTACGAAGGCAGGTTGCTGCACGGTGCGTACACCGAATTTTACCGGAACAATCAGCTTAGGGCTAAAGGCTTGTTTCACAACGGACTCAAAAAAGGTGAATGGAAGCAATGGTATGAAAACGGCCGCCTGAAAGAAACCGCCCACTGGAAAAACGGTAAGCTGCACGGCACCTGCATACGCTACGATGAGAATGGAAATCAAGTCTTTAAGGCTGCCTATCGACACGATAAATACCATGGAAAGGTCACGGAGCTCGACAGCAGCGGTGCAGTCAGGGTACATATTTACCGGAAAGGGGTGGAAAAAATTAAAACACCCCGTAAGTCGCGCCGCAACTCGAAACAGGAAGTGCTGCCCCTGAGCGAAGAAACAAAAACCGAAGAGCAGGCCGCCGGTGTAAAAGAAGCCGAAAAACCTGCCGGTAAACCGAAAAAAGAGAAGCGCCACAAAGAAAAGCCTAAGGCTACCGAAGCCACCGGCCCGGATAAATCGGAGAAAAAAGCCGCCACAAAGAAAACCGAAGAACAGCGCGAAAAATCTTCGCGCAGCCGAAAAAAGAAGCAAGAAACCGGAACCGAAGTCCCACCAAAGTCCTGAACCTGTGCTCAGAGCCGCCTCCCTGCTGTATGCATTGGTGATTATTTTCCTGATCGGACTGCTGGCTTCCTCTTTTGTCTTGTTTTCGTACCTCCACTCGCGCGAAACCGATTTTTACGGTATTCAATACCGCCTCGACAAAAATGCAGCTTCCGGGATGGAGTACCTGCTGGCCTTTCGCGACGTACTGCCGTATCAACAACCTTTTGTCCTCGAACTTTCGGACGAGCCCTACGACAAGGTAATACTTGAGAAAAAAAGCTGGGGACTTTACGAAATCGGTGTGGCCGAGGCTACTTTCAAAACCCGGCGCGCCTCCCGCATTTGCCTTATAGGCGCAAAAGCGGCGCAGGGAAATACGACAGCGCTTTACCTGGTCGATACCGACAAACCCTTGCAGTTAGCCGGAAAAACGGAGATCAGAGGTACGGCCTGGCTGCCCGAAAAAGGAGTGAAACGCGCTTATATCGAAGCACAGCATTACGCAGGCGAACAGCTTATTTACGGTACGCAGAAAAAAAGCGAACGCCTGCTTCCCGAATTGCCTGCAGGTATGGCCGAACAAAATCATGCCCGTTTGCAGGGACGATTTACCGCAGCCGACAGTCTGCTCGATTTTTTTGCGCTCGAAAGTGATACCCTGCTGCATTCTTTTGCCCGGCGAACCGGCGTGTTCAGCACACCAGCCCCCTTGGTGCTTGACAAAGGCCGCTACGAAGGCAATCTCATTTTTCATTCTTCTTCCCGCATTGTGGTAAAGCCCGGCTGCTTCCTTTCGGGTGTGCTGCTGTACGCGCCCTGGATAGAGATTGAATCCGACAACGGATCTTCTTTTCAGGCTTTTGCCTCCGACAGCTTGCGGCTGAAAGAAAATTCGGAACTGCGTTATCCCAGTGCGCTTGCTTTGCTGCGAAAATACAATTCTGTACAAACGCCTTCTGTCCCGAAAAAAGAGTTTACACTCTGCCTCGAACAAAATACCCGAATGTGTGGCGTGCTGCTGGGTTGGACCGACAAGCTTTCGAAGCAGGAACCGCTGCTGGTGAGTCTCGACAAACAATCAATCCTCGTCGGACAGATCTATTCTTCCGATCGCGCTCAGATCAAAGGCGCCGTGTACGGACAGGTGTTAACCACGCTGTTGTACCTCCACACTGCGGCTTCGAAGTATGAAAACACCCTGCTCGATGCCGTAATAGACGGAACCCGTCTTCCCGAAGAATTTACAGGTCTTTCGCTCAAACATGAAAGTTACCGTTCGCGTGTCGTAAAACAATTTTATGAACGGCCGTAGATTTTCTGCTTCGACCACGGTAGAATCGGTGGTTTCGCTGGCACTGCTTACCATAGTGCTGGTCATCGTATTTCCCTTTTTCGGACAGGTGCTCGATCGCGATCGCAACGTACGCCTTACCCGCGCCCTGGCAGCCATCGAGGAAATGCAGGCAGGCTGGAACGAGAATCCGCCGCAGCCCGGCGAAGAAGAGGAGACCTTCGAAGGATTTAAGCTACGCGTTGCGGTAGTGCCTCATAAAGAAGATTCCCGTTTGTTACAGGTACAAACCGAAGTGATCGACCATCGGAATAAAGTTATCTTTACGCTTCAGCAGTTGAAATTTCGCGAATGAAACTGAAAGCCTATACCATTACTGAGCTTGCCGTGGGTATGTTGCTTACCGCTTTGGTGGTGGGCGTGGGCTTTTCGGTGTACACGGCTTTTACGCGCAATGTGCATACCTTTTACCGTGGCTATGCCGAATTTGCAAGTTATCAGCAGCTCTTTCATGTGTTACGTGCCGATACCGAGCGGGCAGCTTTTCTGGTGGGTACCGAAGAAGGCTGGAAAACCGAAGCCTCCGGCAGCGATGCTACGCTTGTCGAATATCAGGTCGGAGAAGCGCAGTTGGTGCGCAGCGTACCCGGTCTTTCATCCGATACCTTTCGTTTGGCGGTCGATGAATGGCAGCTTTGGCACGGAGAATTTCCGGTATTACCCGGCGATAGAGCCGATGGTATCAGGTTGCAATTTCTTATCGATAAAAGGGAATACGTTATTCACCTGCGTAAAACTTATACCGACGATGCCGAAGTAAATCTTGCGGCCGAAGCGCTTTATGGCCATTGATTTACAAAAAATACAAGCTCCGCGTCAACGGCCTAAAGAACCGTCTAAACCTGCGCGTGGCAATCGTGTGATGGAGCTGCTCAATCGCGATATTGCGCTGGGCAAGGCTTTTGGAGATAAAAAGAAAGAACGTTTTTACAGCGATCTCTATACCCTTTTTATGGCCGGCGTCGATCTGCGTTCGGCATTGGATCTGTTAGCCGAAGAGCAAACTTCTAAAAAAGATCGTGCGCTGATGGAGCATATCCGGCAGCAGGTAGTAGGCGGACTCTCGTTTTGCGAAGCGCTCAAATCGGCAAAGCATTTCGGCCCTTACGAATATTACAGCATTCAGATAGGTGAGGAAACCGGAAAATTGCCCGATATTCTCAAAGAGCTGGCTGCCTATTTTGCGCGTCGTATCCAGCTTCGGCGGCAGTTGGTAAAGGTGTTGACTTACCCCGCTTTTGTACTTTCCGTATCCTTTGGAGTGATTTATTTCATGCTGAAACATATTGTACCGATGTTTTCGGATGTGTTTCAACGTTTTGGCAGCGAGCTGCCTGAAGTGACCAAAAAAGTAATCGTTTTTTCCGAAGCATTTACTGCATTTTTCCCCTTCCTCTTAGCGGCTTTCATCGCACTTTCGGTGTTGATTTACCTGCAGCGTAATCAGATTTGGCTACGCAAATTGTCGGCTGCGCTGATGATGCGCATTCCTTTTTTCGGTCCGCTGGTGCGCAAGGTCTATTTGGCGCGTTTTTGCCAGTCGATGCAATTGCTGGTGGCTTCGCGTACTTCGTTGATCGAGGCGACCGAGCTGGTCGAAAAGATGATTCGTTTCTATCCGATAGAATCGTCTTTACCCGTGATTCGGGAAAACCTGGTGAAAGGCAAAAGTCTTCATGGTTCCCTGCAGCAGTTTCGTATCTACGACCGTAAAATGGTATCGCTGATCAAAGTGGCCGAAGAGGTAAATCAGCTCGATGCCATGTTTGATAAGCTGGGCAAGCAATACAGTGAGGAGGTAGAGCATCGTACCGCCACCGTGGGCAGTGTGATAGAACCGGCCATGATTATCGTAATCGGATTGTTGGTAGGCTTTATTCTGGTGGCGATGTACCTGCCCTTGTTTAACCTTGGAAACACGATACAGTAAGCGTAAGCACAGTGTAGTTTTTTAATAAATCGGCCATGAAATTTTTCTCCCTGCGCACATTTTGTCTGATAGCCGCCCTTGGTTTTTTGGCATTGGCGGTCGGAATCTGGATGACCGATCTGCACCTCTCATCAATTTCTGTTAAACCGCTACTTATTATGGGAGCTTTGTTTTTTGCAGTTTTGCTGCTGGTTATAGCGGTATTACTGGCAATTCTGAACCGGCGTGAAAATTACATTTCGTTGCTTGAGCTGCTGTTGGAAGAGATTGATAAAAAAGCCCCTGGTAAGCCCGAAAAGAAAAACGGTAAATAGAAACCTACTTACCGTTCTTTCAGCCCCTAAAGGCTCTATATGTGATGCGTTAAAGCGTTTATTTTCTTATCAGCGTGAGGTGCCCTTTCAGGTTGTATTCTTTTTCATCCAAACCTGTGGCTTTTACCACATAATAATAGGTGCCTTCGGAGCAATCGTTACCTGAAGGACTTTTACCGTTCCAGCCTTTGGCGGGATTAGTCGTGTGAAAAAGTTCCTGCCCCCAGCGATTGTATATGGTGAGCGAAAATTCTTTCAGGTTTTCGGTAGTCGTAAGGTATTCGTCATTTACGCCGTCGCCATTGGGCGAAAAGACGTTATATACAATCACCGAAGAGAATAAATCTACCTGTATCCAGGCATACGCCGTATCCTGACACTGGCCGTTGGAGACGATAAGCATTACCTGATAGGTAGCTCCTCCGGTAGTGTAGATTTCGGGCAGAGGATTGGCCGAAGAAGAATTGTGGCCGTTGCCAAAATCCCAGTAATAGTCGGTGGCATTGCTGCTGAGGTTGGTGAATTCTACGGTAAGCGGAGCCGGACCTCTTGACGGATTCACCGAAAAACCGGCTGTAACGGGCAGGGGAGCGGTAAGCACATAAGAAATGCTGGCCGAGCAACCGTTTTGGTCGGTCGCTACTACGGTATATACACCTTCACTCAATCCGGTAAATTGCCCGGTGGTGTTTTGCTGGGTAGCGGCACCGCTCAGCGAATAGGTGTAAGGTGGAACACCTACGGGCGTTACAATAATATGGCCGTCGTGCGTATTGACACATACAGGATGCGCGAATACACCGGTCATCGACACCTGATTTACGGTAATGGTGGTAGTACGTGTATCGCCGCAGCTACCCGGAATGGAATAAGTAATGGTATGTGTGCCGGGACCTGCTGCTGCAGGGTCAAATAAGCCGATAGCCGTGTTGATGATACCCGTTCCCGACCAGGTTCCGCCGGGTGTGGCGGCGCTGAGCATCACGGCTGGCGATTCGCGACAAAGCGGAGCTTGGGGAGTAATGGTGGCATCGGATTGTGTAGCTACCTGTATTTGAGTAGTGCGGGTACTTCCGCAGGGGCCGGGAATGGTGTAAGTAATGGTATGTGTGCCGGGACCTGCTATTGCAGGATTAAATACGCCGGTGCTCGCATTGGTGATGCCTGTGCCGCTCCAGGTACCCCCTGGGCTGGCCGCAGTAAGCGTAACCGCAGGCGAATTTGTGCAAAGGGGAGCCTGAGGGGTAATGGCCGCATCGCCCGAAGGATGTACACGGATGGAAGTAGTTTGCACATCGCCACATGTACCCGAAATAGTATAGGTAATCGTATGTAAGCCTGCTCCGGCGGTAGCAGGGTCGAACGTGCCGGAAGAGGTATTGGTAATACCCGGCCCGCTCCAGGTGCCGCCTGTGCTGGCAGCGGTAAGTGTAACGGGGGGAGAATCTACGCAAAGGTCGGCTTGCGGAGTAATGCTGGCATCGGTAGAGGGATATACCTCTACCGCTACGGTATCGTATCCGGCACAGGGTCCGGAGGCGGTATAGGTGATGGTATGGGTACCCGTTCCGGCCACAGAGGGGTTGAATACGCCCGTGCTTGCATTGATGCAAGTGCCGCAAGTAGCGCTCCAGGTGCCTCCGGTTGATGCGGCGGTATAAGTAACCGATGCGCCATTGACACAGTAACCTGCAGCAGATCCTGTGGGCGATGTAATAGACGGATCACCACCCTGAGGCGGCGCATTTACGCCATATTGGGCAAGAAACCCGGCGTATCCGGGACCCGATTTGATGTGCACGATCAATTCGTTGCGCCCCGGTCTCCAGTCGCGGCACAGTGAAGTGGAGAGTCTTCCGGCAAAGGCATAACCCTGATGGCTATTGGGGCTAGTCACGGGAATAGTTCCTATATAGCTGCTTTGGGGAAGACCGTTTACATAAATTTCATACACCGAGTTATCGGCAAAAAAATCCATGCTGAGGCAGAATACATTTTCGTCGGCATAGCTTTCTCCGCAACTGTTTTCGCAAGGCAGGAAAAATTCTACCCGGTAATAATAGTCCATGTTTACACTATGGCTACCGCTGGTAGAGTGTGAGATCCAGTTACAATCTACCCAGGGACTGCTGTAATAGTTGGGCGGGGGCGAGGTCATGACTACGGTAGGCGAATAAGGCCCGCCGTAAGCGGTAGCGATTCTCCAGTTAGGATCGTTGCTGCCACCGGGTAAGCGGCCGCCTGCACCGTTGTTAGCCGTATTGAAGCGGCTGGCAGAGGGTGTAGCGCCTCCTATACAGTAGGGATCGCTGCAGTCGATTAACCCGTTACCTGTATCGTCTATGCCATTGCCACAGTCTTCCTGGGCTTGCAAATAAGAAATTCCGGTGAAGAATAAACAAAGAGAAAGAAAGAAAGCTTTCATGCAGTATTCAGGTAGTGTATTTGAGCAGACGAAGCGCAATGCTACAAAGTTGCGTGGTGAAAGAATTCACGGGCTATTTCATAACAATATGCCTGCCTTTCACAGGTCACGTCTTAAAGAATACGAAAATATGCTTTTTTAGCAGGAAGTAAACACGATTATTTTTTCGTGTATTTAGCGAATAAGATTCACGTGGCCGATAAATTCCTTAGGATTTTGACTTACTATATCCTTTACACGTAACTTCCACACGTAAACACCCTGCATCGACGCTATTCCTTTGTGTGTGCCATCCCATCCTTTTTGAGCCGATTTAGATGTGAAAATAAGTTCACCCCATCGGTTGAAAATTGAAAATTCAAAGTCCGAAAAATCATAGCCGTTTACCACAGGAATGAAAATATCGTTGATTCCGTCTCCGTCGGGGGTAAAACTGTTGGGCACATACACCAGCAGGTCGTCGTGGATAATTACTTCCTGGCATACCCAATCTGTGCATCCTTCTGCCGAAGTGACGAACAGGCACACCTCGTAGCGTCCGGGCTCGGTATCCCTGAACTTATAGACCGGGTTCATCTGCCACAAAGTATCCGTATTTCCGAAGGTCCAAAAGGAAGAAACGGCATAAGAAGATTGGTTGATAAATTGAATGGCAGTCTGAGATACATTGGTTATTTCGGGCGAAAAATCGAAAGCAGCGACCGGTGCATTTCCTACACAAACACTATTTTGAGCCAAATAATAAGCCTGGCAACCACCGGCGTTAATTTCCATTGCCACGTCGTAGCAGCCGGGTTGTGTGAAAAGATAAACGAATCCGGTATCGGAAGAAGAAACGGGTACTCCGTTGATAGACCAGTTGTAAGTTCCGGGAAAAGGGCTGTCCGGATTGAAATGCACTGCCAGGGGTACGCATCCACTTGCCGTATCGGTCGAAAAACGGGCTTCGGGTGGAGGATACACTGTAATTTCGAGGGTAGTATAGGTGTCGCAATAACCTAAGAGCCAATAAGTAATCGTATGTGTACCTACACCTGCATTTTCGGGACTGAATATGCCGTTTAGGGTATCGGTAATGCCCGGGCCGTTCCAGGTTCCGCCCGGTAAGTTGGCCGAAAGCATCACAGGACTTTCAGTCAAACAAAAGGGCCCTGCCGGTGTAATATTCAGGGAGGGTATGCCGTGTACGGTGATACTGATCTGTGCCGGAGCAGCACAGGGATTGGGCAATGTATAAGTGATGGCATGTGTGCCCGCTCCCGCCGAGGCAGGGTCGAACAATCCGCCCGCCTGATCGGTAATGCCTTGTCCGCTCCAGGTGCCGCCCGGTAAGTTGGCCGAAAGTACCACAGGATTTTCGGTCACACAAAATGGTCCTGCCGCTGTAATATTCACAGAAGATACGCCGTACACAGTGATACTGCTTTGTGCCGGAGTGGCGCAGGGATTGGGAAGTGTATAAGTGATGGAATGTGTGCCCGCTCCCGCTACTGTGGGATCGAACAATCCGTTCGTAGTATCGGTAATACCCGGCCCGCTCCAGGTGCCGCCGGTATGTGTGGCAGTGAGCGTAGTAGCAGGAGAATTTTCACAGAAAGGTCCTGCCGGTGTAATATTCAGGGAAGGTATGTCGTACACGGTCACGTTGACCTGTGCCGGAGTGGCGCAGGGATTGGGCAATGTATAAGTGATCGAATGTGTGCCTGCGCCCGCCAGTGCAGGGTCGAACAATCCGCCCGCCGGATCGGTAATGCCCGAGCCATTCCAGGTGCCGCCCGCATCAGAAGCGGATAATTGGTAAGGGGCAGAGGTAATGCATAAATCTGAGACAGGATCGATCGTGGGATACTGCGTGGCATATACGCTCACCGAAACGGTGTCGGAAGTGGCGCAGGCGCCTGTATGCTTGTAGATGATTTCATAATCGCCTACTCCCGCAGCAGCAGGGTTAAAAACGCCGGTGCTGGAATTGATACAGGTGCCGCAATCGGCGCTCCAGGTTCCACCCGGAGAAGCGGCCGTGTAAGTGACTGGTCCCTCATTTTCACACAGGCCGTTCACAGCCGAGGCCGGCACGGTAATCGTCGGATCGCCCGGCTCTGGCGGTGCGTTTATGCTGTATTGCGCCAAAAAGCCTGCATAGCCGGGACCTGATTTGATGTGAACAATCAATTCATTAAGACCGGCTCTCCAGTTGCGGCAAAGCGTGGTGCTAAGACGACCTGTAGCATTAAATCCTACATGAGTCAGCGGATTAGAGACGGGGACACCGTTTATTGAACTGCTTTGCGGAATGCCATTTACATAAATTTCATACACCGAATTATCCGCGAAAAAATCCATGCTGAGGCAAAATACGTTTTCATCGGCATAACTTTCTCCACAAGCGTTTTCGCAAGGAAGTAAAAACTGGATCCGATAGTAATAATCCATGTTTACGCTATGACTTCCGTTGTTGGAATGTGAAATCCAATTACAATCTACCCAGGGACTGCTATAATAGTTGGGCGGAATGGAGGTCATTACAGTAGCGGCGTTATAAGGCCCGGCCAACTGAGTAGCTATCCGCCAGTTATGATCAGTGGTTCCACCGGGTAGGCGTCCCCCCGAGCCGTTAGTGGCGGTATTGAACTGGCTGCCTAAAGGAACCGCTCCGCCTGTACAGGCAGGATCTGCACAGTCGATCAAGCCGTTGCCGTCGTCGTCTATCCCGTTTCCGCAATTTTCCTGCTGGGCGTAGGCCGATGAGAAGCCTAAGCTAACTAACAGTAAATATGCAAAAATGGTTTTCATAGCGTCATTAAAAGGGACGAACAAGGGAGCTGAAAGTTGCTTTCACCGGGTTTGACCTCATTTTTATTCCGAAATCCAGGTTTCGGTAGAAAAGAGAATGGGCAAAAATACGAATAAATGCGTAGTGAGTGGAAAAGGGAGGGCCGATTACGGAGTAGTGTTCAGGATTTTTTCCGTGAAGCGCGCTCAATGTCAGGGAGAAACCAGGTCATAAGACCTATCAATGGCAGAAAAGCACAGAGGCTATACACGTATTCTATGCCTTTCAGGTCACTCAGACTACCCAGCACAGCCGCGCCTATCCCGCCCATTCCGAAAGCAAAACCGAAAAACAGGCCCGATACCAGTCCTACTTTGCCCGGTACCAGCTCCTGTGCATAGACCAAAATAGCAGAGAAAGCAGAAGAAAGAATGACACCGATGGGCACGATTAATATTCCTGTCCAAAACAGGTTTGCGTGTGGAAGCAGCAGGGTAAAGGGTGCGGCACCTAAGATAGAACCCCAGATTACGTATTTACGGCCAAAACGATCGCCCAGCGGTCCGCCGAGCAGGGTGCCGGCAGCCACCGAAAAAAGAAAAACAAACAGGAGCAGTTGTGAATCGGAAACGGAAAGATCGAATTTATGCATCAGGTAAAAAGCGAAATAGCTGGTCATTCCGGCCATATAGAAATACTTCGAGAAGATCAGCACCAACAGAATCAGAATAGCGAAGGTGACGGTTTTGCGCGGTAGAGATGCTTTTGGTAATGCAGGCGATACTTTTTTCGCGGTCTGTATGCCTTGGGTTTTGTACCATTTTCCTACATGGCGAAGTACCATAATAGCCAGCAATGCGGCGATCGAAAACCAAATAATATTCGATTTTCCGGCCGGAGGAATAAGGATAAGTGCTGCTAGCAAAGGCCCGATAGCGCTTCCGGCATTACCTCCAAGCTGAAAAATGGATTGGGCCAGTCCGCGTTTTTCTCCGGCAGCCAAATGAGCCATGCGCGAAGCTTCCGGATGGAAAACGGCAGATCCCGCACCGACTAAGCCTACCGAAACAAGCATCATTCCAAAGCTCGAAGCCAGCGATAAGAGGATAAGCCCCGTCAGGGTAAAAGTCATTCCGATGGCCAAAGAATAGGGTTGAGGTTTACGATCGGTGTAGAGTCCGACTAAGGGTTGCAGCAACGAAGCCGACAATTGAAAAGTAAGTGTGATGAGCCCTATTTGGGTAAAATTAAGGTGAAAACTATCCTTAATCAGGGGATACACAGCCGGTATCAACGATTGTATGGTATCGTTGAGCAGGTGGGAGAAGCTTAACGCAAAAAGGATGGGGAAAACTGTTTTTCCGGCAGTTTCGGCAGAGCGGGGCTCAAGCGAGGTTTCAGAAATTTGCGCTTTCACGGTATCGGCTCTAAAAGGGTTGCGGCAACCGTTTATGGGCTTTCGTTGGCAAAGGTAGCAACATTCAGTAAACCGTTATATATAAAAACGCCCCGACAATAAATGTCGGGGCGTTTTCAAAGAACTGAACTTTTTTATTTTCGGATAAGCGTTACTGTACCGTGGTAATCCTGTTTTTCTCCGGTGTTTTTGGTGGCCCAAATGATGTAGAAGTAAGTGCCTTCTGAAGCATCACCTCCGTCACCATTACGTTTACCGTTCCACGAACCATCTACACCGGTCCACTCGTAGATGAGCGTACCCCAGCGGTCGAAGATTTTGCAGTCAATGTCTTTTACACCTAATGAGACTACGGTAAAGACATCGTTAGAACCGTCTCCGTTGGGAGAGAATACGTTCGGAATCAGGATTTCGTATTTGTCGTTCACGATAATTACCATGCTGGCAATCGACGTACATCCGTTGGCATCGGTTACGGTAAGTGTCACCACGTAAGTACCATAGTTAACATAGGTGTACGTGGGGTTTTCCAGAATAGAGGTGTCACCTGTACCGAAATCCCAGTGATAGGTAAGTCCTGCACCCGCAGAAGTATTGGTGAAATCTACTTCCAGCGGAGCATCGCCTGAGCTGGGGTTGGCGGTGAAAGAAGCACCGGGGCCGGGAGTTTCAGCTACATATACCGCTGCGCTTGAGGAACAGCCTGCGGCAGTTACTGTCACAATGTAGATGCCTTCACCCGATACGAGCGGGGTAGCTGTGTTGCCCCCGGAAATAATAGTACCGTCGGCAGTTGTCCAGTCGTAAGTATAACCGGAGCCGGTAGGGCTTGCGCTGAGGGTTGTTTCAAGGTCATTACAGTCGAGAATCACGTTGGGACCAGCATCGGCAGTGGGAGTAGGATTCACCTGGATAGTGATGTTTTTGCTGTCTCCGCATTGTCCGCCTATGGTATAGGTAATGGTATGCGCGCCTGCTCCTGCGGTAGCCGGATTAAACAAACCGGTTACGGGATCCACGCCCGGGCCGCCCCATGTTCCGCCTGTGGTAGCAGCGCTAAGCGTAACCGCTGTACTGGTAGTGCAGAAAGGACCTGCCTGTGTGATGGTTGCATCGGCATTGGGCAATACTTCGATAAGTACGGTATCGCTGTCACCGCATGAGCCGGGAATGGTGTAAATGATTTGGTGTTGTCCCGCACCTGCGGCCGCAGGGCTGAATGCTCCTGTCGAGGCATTGGTAATACCGGAACCGCTCCATGTGCCGCCCGCTTGTGCTGCGACAAGGGTAGTGGGGGCCGCATTTGCACAGAAAGGTCCTACGGGTGTAATGGTGGCGTTACTTTCGTCATTTACGGTAATCAGGATAAACTTGCTGTCGTTACAACCATTGTTAATGGTATAGGTAATCATTACCGTATTGGGGGTACCCACAGCCGAGGGAGTGAATACACCGGTTACGGGATCCACACCGGGACCCGACCATGTTCCTCCGGGTTGTACCGGCTGTAAAGTTACAGGGCCGTCGGTGAGGCAGAAAGGACCGGCAGGGGCTACAGTAGCATTGGCAGCCGGCGAAATGGTAATGCGAAGCGTGTCTGTATCTCCACAGGTAGGACCGCTTGCAGCAATGCTGTAAACGATGTTGTGTGTTCCCACACCTGCGGCAACCGGGTTAAATGCACCCGTAGAAGGGTTAGTGATACCGGGACCGCTCCATACACCACCTCCTTGTGCGGCAGTGAGCACCATCGGCGAGGCGTTCGTAATACAGAAGGGACCGACCGGATTAATGGTCGCATCGGCGCCGGGCTCAGCTTGTACGGTAGTAGAATAAGTATGGGTACAACCGTCGGCGGTGGTAACGGTTAAAGCAACCGTGTAAGTACCGCCTGAAGAATAGCTATGTGTAGGATTTTGCAGGGTAGAAGTTGAGTTATCGCCGAAGTTCCAACTCCATTCGGTAATGGTAGCACCATTGCCCGTAGAAGCATCCGTAAAGCTCATGGGGCTGTTGGCACAAACGGGACCGTTGTGTGTGAAATTGGCAGTAGGGTTAAAGGGACTGGCGGTAATGGTCGTATCTAATGTAATGGTACAGGCCGAACCGGTTACCGGAGTTAGTGTTACGGTATAAGTACCCGCTACGGTAGTCGAAATGGATTGTGTGTTGAAGTTACCCGTAGGGCCCGACCAGGCATAGGAAGCCGCACCCGCAGGAGCCGTCAGGATTACAGGTTGTCCGCCACAGGCCGCTGCCGAAGAAGCGATAATATCCATCGGCGTACATTTGGCATCGATATAGGCATAACCAAAGTGTCCGCTTTGCGAACAGTCGCCGGTGATGAATTCAATAGTCACGTTTTGCCCCATGTAACCATTTAGCGGAGCAAATACGGTAGTCCAGTTCTTGTAATAAAGGTCAACACCGCTGTATTGGGTAAGAATGAAATCAGGGTCACCACCTGAGCTCGGAGGACCCGCAACTACCGAAAAGTCACCGCAGGCGATAGGGGCGTTGTTCTGATCATACATCCGGATTACCAAGTAAGGCTGCTCGTTGGGAGCGTGAGAGGCATCCTGAAGTATAGCCGCATAGCTATAGGTGAAAATGGCATTGTTGCTGCTTACAAGGAACGTTTGGCGTATGCTGGCTGCACCGTTACCCGTTCCGGTTCCATTACCCAACATCAGGGAGTAGGTACCCCCATCGGGATTTACACGGGGAATAGCAGGAACCACCGGGTCATTACCGGCGGTAACAATCACGTGGCTGCCTCCGGGACCGGTAGGAGATACGTTGGTATAGCTGAACTGGCTGCTTCCGTCCACACGGCCTACAAAAAGATCCCATCCGCTGGTATTACCCAGTTCAAAATCTACGTTGGTACAGGGATCGCCCGGGCCACGGTTGCCGTGCGTTTCATGCAGCTTGTCATGCGAATGCTTATCGGCATATTCCTCAATAAAAAGATGGCGTTTACCGGGGTTATTGTAAAAATCATGTGCCATTTGCAGGGACAGATTGCGTACCGAATCCAAATAAGGCATCACATTTCCATGGGTAAGAATACCCTGCTGGTATTGATGCATCACCGTGAAACGCCCTTTGTGCATCAGGTGTAAAACCGCGCTTTTAAAATCCTCAGAGTCAAGCATGGAGCGGTATTCCTGCGGAACACGATCTGCTACATACCTGGACAGCGAAGCAATATCGAAGTAAGTATTACAGAATTTTTCAGCTTCCGACAAATTAGGTGTCGCTTGTTGCTGCGCATTCACACCTAACAAGTAAAACGAAAGCAAAAGGCCCAGTAAACCTTTTTTCATAGCAAGGTAAGTTTTGTGGTTTTTTTCAGGACGGTAAATTACAGAATAAAGTTGCGCGAACGATCGAATCATTCCCAAAATTCCTTCATGTGAACGAAATATGACTTTAGAATGATTTGATTTAAACATTTTTAGCGAACAGTGTTAAAAATACTCATCAGGAAAAGAGGGGGTGGCCCATCTGAGCGGAAAGGCTAAGAAATACGCTAAGCAAGAGTTACTGCCGTTTTCACTAAATCCGTTTCCGCATTTCAGCACCCTGTCGAAAAAGTAACAGTAGAGTAACGTTGCCTTTTTATAAAAGTCTCATGCCTTTCCCAAAGCGCGTATTTTTGAGCATCAAGAGGCAAATGCAGCCACAAAGCGGCTATCTATACAAATATGAAAGGAAGTTTTATCAGGGATGCTTGTAACACACAGTGTACTTATCTTAGAATGTGTTTTTTCGTTGAACACTAATTTCTTTCCCTACCTAAAAAGCAATCGGTAATTAGAGGCTGTAGTATAAATTGGCAGGTAAAATGAAATGCGTAGGGCGTGCAAAATTTCTTGAAAAAGTCGAATGCAAAAGCAAAAAGAAAGAAAATAAAAAAGAGTCTGAGTATAATGTCGGGATGACTGGACTCGAACCAGCGGCCTCCACGTCCCGAACGTGGCGCGCTACCAACTGCGCTACATCCCGATAAAGTCAGGCAAAACGCCCCCTTCGAACCTGAGAAAAATCTTTTTCTTTAGACAGAATGCAAAGTTAAAAGTTTCTCTGAAAACACAAACCGCACGATTATTCTGCGGCTGTTTACCGAATCAGCGATACGTGTCCACGCCAAGTTTTTACGTCATAAATACCTCGGGGCATCGCCTCTATAACCCATACATACACATCTACAGGTGCTTGTTCACCGCGAAATGTGCCATCCCAGCCCGACAAAGGATCGCCGGTTTCGAAAATTAATTCTCCCCAACGGTTAAAAATAAGCAGCGTGTAAGAATAGGGCTCCACCCCTGAAATCACGGGAAAAAACACATCGTTTTGTCCGTTACCGTCGGGTGTAAAAGCATTGGGTACATACAGCAGGATTTCGCTGTCGAACCGTATCGTTTGACAGGTGCTGTCTTTGCAGCCGTTATCATTAAAGGCCGTAAGACATACCTGATATTCGAGCTGAGGAGATTGGGGCACCGGAAATTCGAAAGAAGGATTCATGTCGGTCGAGAAGAACGCGCCGTCTATGCTCCAGCTATAAGAAGAAGCCTGCGCGGAAAAATTGGAGAAGCTGATTTCGGGCGAAATGAGGGAAGGGGGCGAGGGGAATGAGCTGAATTCGGCCACAGGAGTAGGAAGCACACACACTAGATCAGGTTGTAGGTATGTGTATGTACAGCCAGCGGCGGAGGTGAGGGTAAGGCTTACGCTCATGCAGCGCTGCTCGGTATAGGTGTGCGAAACGCTTATACAGCCGCTGCCCGTATTACCGTCGCCAAAGTCCCAATGGCAAGCGCTTACTCCTGTTTCTGTGGTGGCTGTATAGGTAACGGTAAGCGGACTGCATCCCGAAACGATGTCGGGCGTAAACGTTGCCACAGGTATGGGGTGAACGGTAAGCTGTACAGAATCGACAGTATTACAGGTTCCGGCCGAAGTATATACGATCGTATGTGTACCGGTACCGGCCACCGAAGGATCTAACAGTCCTTCGGGACTAAGACAGCTTCCGCAGGAAGCATTCCAGACTCCGCCCGTAGGATAGGCTTCCAGTTGCAAGGGAATGCCGTTTTCACAGAGCGGGAAAGTGGGTGGTAAAATATTCACGTCATCGGGTGGATCTACTGTAAGCGTAACAGATTGTTGTGTGGGACAGGCTCCGTCAAAGCTATAGGTAATGGTATGTAGGCCTGCGCCTGCGGCAAGTGTATTGAAATTACCGCTTACAGGATCGATGCAATGCAGGCAGGAAGCGCTCCAGGTGCCTCCCGGTTCTGCAGCTTGCAGCAGCGTATCTCCCCAGGTGATGCAAAGCGGTGTGGCCGGATATATTGTGGGGTCGTGTACAGGATTTACTGTGAGTAGCAGCGTATCGCTATCTCCGCACAGACCCGTTTGGGTGTAGGTAATAGTGTGTGTACCTGTACCGGCTGCCGAAGGATCAAAAACGCCTGTCCCCGGGTTTACACCGTTTCCTGACCAGGTTCCACCCTGTGTTGCGGCCTGAAGCGTATAGGGCGCATCGTTCGTGCAAAAAGGCCCTGCGGCAGTGATAGTGGCATTGATATCGGCCAGCACCTCGATGAATACGGTATCTGAATGGGTGCATATACCGCTAAAGGAGTAAGTAATCCTATGTGTGCCTGTACCTGCTGCTGCAGGATTGAAAATACCGCTTGCAGGATCTATACAAGTGCCGCAATCGGCCGCCCAAATGCCGTTTGCTTCTATAGCGCTCAGGGCGACCGCATCGTCCGAAACACAAAAAGGTCCTGCCGGACTAATTACCGCCTCAGGCATACGTGCTACTTCGATCATTACCCTTGCCGTATCGGAGCAGCCTGCCAGATTAGTGACTACAAGACTTGCTTCGTAGGTTCCGCTGGTGGTGTACCCGTGCGTAGGATGCTGTGCTGTGGATGTTTGTGTGTCTCCAAAATCCCATTCCCAGCTAAGTATAGCTGTGCCGTTGCCGGAAGATGTATCGCTAAATTCGACGGGTGTGCCTATACATACCGGTGAATTTGAGCTGAAGCCCGCAGTAGGAGGCAGGGTCAGGTTGTCAATAACAAGTGTGGTATCGAGGGTCATGGCATAGGCGGTTCCGGTTACCGGTGTGAGAGTTACACTGTAGGTGCCGCTTAGCGTTGCGCTCACACTTTGTGTGGTAAGCCCGTTCACGCCGGGGCCTGTCCAGCTATAGGAAGCGGCACCGTCGGGAGCGGTAAGCAGTATGTAATTGCTGTCGCAAGCGGGAGAAGAAACCCCGATTTCGGGCCTGTAACAAGTGGCATCTACATAAGCATAGCCGAAATGCCCGCTTTCGGTACAATCGCCCGTTCTGAATTCGAGCGTTACCTGCTGACCGATGTAGTGTTCTAAAGGTACAAATACAGAAGTCCAGTTTTTGTAATACAAATCCTCTCCCCAATATTGCGTTACCATAAAGCTGGGATCACTTACAATATTGGCCACTACAGCGTAATCTGCCGCGGGTATATTGTTCCCGTTTTGATCCGTCATTCGGATAAGAAAATAGGGAACGCGGGGAGCCAGATGATCAGGATCCTGTAAGAACACGGCATAAGCGTAGAGCAGCGAGGGATTCTGCGCGCTTACGTAAAATGTTCTTCGTATGCTGGCGGCGTTGGAGCCATTTACATTACCGTCACCCAGTCTTATCGAGTAATTTCCTCCTTCGGGCCACACTCTTGGAATAGTGGGAACCACCGGGTCAAAGCCCTGATTGCAGATAAGGTGCTGCACAGTGGAGGTGGCGCCCGGTGGTGGAGAAAGCTGCATAATATTGATAAAGCTGAACCCTCCAGGGTTCGGCCCTGTATGCGTAACCTTCCCTGAAAACAGGTTCCATTGGCTAAAATCACCTTCCTCAAAACCGATGTTGAGGCAATTGTCTTCCCGATCCAGAAAAGGAGGCGACTGCGCGTTTGCCCGCATTATGAGACTGAATAACAGTGAAAAAAGTAAGCTGCTTCGTATCACGCTTGCGAGAACTTTTGATCTCTTTGGAAGACGATGCCTTTCTTCGAGAGTTGCTGTATGAATTAAATTTTCACAAAACAGAAGAAGAATGTAAAAAGGCAGGAAGGCTGAAACGCTCTTTAATTAAAAAGAATCGCGTTAAACCATTTTTCAAACGTATGATCTTTTAAAAGAAGAACCCTTTTCTCGTTTGCGAAACGACACAGCTTATTTCCGAATAAGCGTCAGAAATCCTTTGAAATGATAGTCTTCTCCATCTTTTCCGCTGGCCTGAATTACATAGTAATAGGTGCCTTCGGGGTACTCCTTGCCCGACTCATCTTGCCCGTTCCAGCCTTGGTTCGGATCGTCTGAAGTAAAAACTTTTTGTCCCCATCGGTTAAAAATTACACATTCAAAATTTTCGATATTCTTTGCGGTAACGAGGTAATGGTCGTTTATACCGTCTCCATTGGGAGAGAAAACATTATACACAATCAGTGAAGAAAAAAGTTCCACTTGTATATACGCATAAGCGGTATCACTGCATAAGCCCTGTTGTACAATCAACATTACCTGATAAGTGCCCTTCGCTTCGTAAATTTCAGGGCCGGGCGCTTCTTCGTTCGACTGATTTCCATTCCCGAAAATCCAGGTAAATATAGAACCATTGCTGCTGGTGTTGGTAAAGTACACGGTAAGAGGGGCTTCACCCTGTAAAGGACTTGCGGTGAAGTCGGCTACTACCTGCGCGGGAGCGGATAGTGAATACACGAGTGTGTCTGCGCAGCCGTTCTGATCCGATACGCTGATTGTATAGATTCCGGCTCCCAGGTGGGAGAAGATGCCCGATTGGTTACTCGCTATGCTATTGCCCGACAATACATAGGTATAGGGTGGGGTACCGCTGGCTGTCACTTCGATTGATCCATCTTGCACGTGCGCACAGCTCGGTTCGGTGTAGGTGCCCTGTAGGGTGAGTTCATTTACAATCAGGGAAATGCTTTGTGTATCGCCGCATTGTCCGGGTAGTGTATAGGTGATGAGGTGGTTTCCGGCACCGGCTGCTTGCGGATCAAAAACTCCTGTGCTTGAGTTTATTCCGTTTCCGGTCCATGTTCCGCCCGGCATTGCCGTTTGAAGTGTAAAAGGCGCATCGTTTGTACAGAAAGGTCCTGCAGAGGAAATAGAAGCATCGCTGTTTGCCAGTACTTCAATTGATAAGGTATCGGCATTGCTGCACATACCGGTAAAAGAGTAGGTGACAGTATGTATGCCCAGCCCTGCACTGCCAGGATTAAAAATGCCACTTGAGGGGTCAATACAGGTGCCGCAATCAGCCGCCCAGGTACCGTTCGCTTCTACAGCGGTAAGCGCGACAGGATCTTCCGAAACGCAAAAAGGGCCTGCGGGAGTGATTACCGCATCGGGTCTGTCCATGACTTCCACCCATACACGTGCCGTATCGGTACAGCCTGCAATATTGGTGACCACCAATGTCACTTCGTAAGTGCCGCTGGTATCGTAAAGATGCGTGGTGTGCTGCGAGGTAGAAGTCTGCGTATCTCCGAAATTCCATTGCCAGCTAATAAGCGAACTACCGTTGCCCGAAGAAGTATCGGTCAGTACAAGCGGTGTCCCTGTGCATATCGGTGTGTGGGTGCTGAAGCCGGCTATAGGTGGCACTGCGAGTGGGGGAATAACAAGCGTGGTATCGAAAGTCATGGCATACGCCGCGCCGCTTACCGGCGTTAGCGTCACGCTATAAGTGCCGCTTGTGTGTACCGAAACATGCTGGGTCGTGTCGCCCGTAACTCCGGGTCCGTCCCAGAGATAGGAGGCAGCGCCGGGAGGCGCGCTGAGCGTAACTCCACTGTTTGTACAATTGGAGGGAGAAATGACAAACTCGGCTGCATTGCATAAGGCATCGACGTAGGCATAGCCGAAATGGCCGAACTGAGTGCAGTCGCCGGTTCGGAATTCAATAGTTAGGTCTTGCCCGATATGATTGGAAAGAGGAACAAAGACGGGAGTCCAACCTTTATAGGCTACATCACCCTGAACAGTGGCAACCAATTCCAGATCCAGCGCCGAGCCCATAGTAAAAGTAACGGCATATTCTGCCTCTGGAATAGAATTTCCATATTGATCGTACATGCTCATCATGAAATAAGGCTCCTCTCTGAGCTCGTGGCTGGGATTCTGTAAGATGACGGAATATGCGTAAATAAAAAAAGGATTTTCGGGTCTTACACGGAAAGTCCTGAGCAGGCTTGCCACTCTTCCTCCTGCGCCTGTGCTGTCGCCCAGCATAAGGGAGTAGTTGCCTCCCTCCGGCCATACTTTCGGAAGAGTAGGGATTAAATAGTCATTGCCGCTGTTAAAAATAAAATGTTGCAAATTCCCCGTGTCAGGAATTACATTAATATAGCTGAAGGGAGTCGTGGTCATAGGATCTACTGCGCCACGGAAGAGTTCCCATCTGTGAAAGGTACCTTCTTCGAAATCCATATTCTCACAGTTGTCTCTCCGATCCCAGTTGCTTTTTTGCTGCCGTTGAATATGATTTTGTATCAGTTCCCGGTGCGAATGATCGGCTCCGTATTGATCCAAAAACAGATGCCGCTGCCCGGGATCGGCTATCAGTATGCGGCAGAGATCCAGGTAAGCAGTATATAACGAATCGGTATAGCTGCCTACATTCGAAGCATCTAATGTTCCCCGCTGATGAAGCGCGGTGAGCTGTAGGTAATCTTTATAGTAAAGGCGTACTAGGGCATTCTGAAGTTCTTCTTCCTGCAATACCGTCTGATAATTTTCAGGAAGTTGGGGTACGAGACGATTTAACACCGTTTCTTTCCCAAAATGAGTAGCTGAAAAACGATAGGCTGCGTCGCTGAATCCACAGCTATATGGTTGTGCATGGATCTGGAATACAGCAAAAAAAAGCAGAGAAAAGAGGAAAACTCTTATCATGGCAAGCGTGTTTAGTCTCTGTGTTACGACGGTAAACGCTTTGATAAAGTTGCCTGTTTAATAATAACAGGAATTCGGAAAAATGTGAAAGAGAGGAAGAAATAGCTTTTTTCCACACTTTTATTTTTCGTTATAAACGTGAGTTGCGCTGATTTTTAGGTCAGCAACTAATTAAATAAGATAAATGGAACAAGGTAAGTAACCCGATAAAAACAAAAACCCCGACGCGAAGGTCGGGGTTCTGTATAAAAAGGAAAGCTTATTTTTTTCTCAGGCAGTTACACCCAGCACCTCGGCCATTTTGGCACCGATTTCGGCAGGCGATTCTACTACGTGGATGCCGCATTCGCGCATGATGCGCATTTTGGCTTCGGCCGAATCGTCTTTTCCACCTACAATTGCACCGGCATGACCCATTTTACGGCCTTTGGGTGCGGTTTGTCCGGCGATGAAGCCTACTACAGGCTTGGTGCCGTTTTCCTTGATCCAGGCAGCGGCCAGGGCTTCGTAGTTTCCACCGATTTCACCGATCATGACAATGGCGTCGGTCTCGGGGTCGTTCATGAGCAGCTCTACCGCTTCGCGGGTAGGTGTACCGATAATAGGGTCGCCACCGATACCGATAGCGGTCGAAATGCCGAGTCCGGCTTTGACGATTTGGTCGGCCGCTTCGTAAGTAAGCGTACCCGATTTAGACACGATACCTACTTTACCGGGTTTGAACACGAAACCGGGCATGATGCCTACTTTCGCTTGTCCGGCTGTAATGACACCGGGGCAGTTGGGCCCTATCAGCGTGCAGTTTTTGTCGTTGAGGTATTCTTTAACCCGTACCATGTCGTTGACGGGAATGCCTTCGGTAATGCAAACGATGACTCCGATACCTGCGGCAGCGGCTTCCATAATGGCGTCGGCTGCAAATGCGGGTGGCACGAAAATAATGGAGACATTGGCGCCGGTCTTGTCCACCGCGTCCTGTACCGTATTAAACACAGGGCGATCGAGGTGCGAGCTTCCGCCCTTGCCGGGAGTAACCCCTCCCACCACGTTGGTGCCGAATTCGATCATTTGTCCGGCATGAAAGGTCCCTTCGCTGCCGGTAAAGCCTTGTACGATAACCTTTGACTGTGAATTAACTAAAACTCCCATGAAATGCAATGTTTTTGAGCGCATCAAAGTTAGCGGTTTGACGGTTTAATCCAAACCGAAAAAACATAATTTTGCACAATGCGGCTACCACACGACCAGTCAACTGTTTGCGCGCTCTCCACTCCGCCGGGTGCAGGGGCCATTGCACTTATCCGGATTACGGGCAAAGAGGCGCTGGCCATAATCTCGGCCGTATTCAGCAAAAACCTGCACGAAGCGCCCGCCCGTTCCGTGCATTTCGGCACTATCCGCGACGGGCAGCAGCTTATCGACGAGGTGCTGGTAACCGTGTTCCGCGCGCCGCATTCTTTTACCGGCGAAGAGGTGGTCGAGATAGCCTGCCACGGTTCGCGCTACATCCAGCAGAAAATATTGCAACTATTGCTGCGCCAAGGCTGTCGGGCGGCCGAACCCGGCGAGTTTACCCTGCGGGCTTTTCTGAACCGTAAAATGGACCTGTCGCAGGCCGAAGCCGTGGCCGACTTAGTGGCTTCCGAATCGGAAGCGGCGCACCGTTTGGCGATGCAGCAGGTAAAAGGGGGCTTTTCTTCCGAAATAGCCCGGCTGCGCGAAGATTTGATCCATTTTGCCTCGCTGGTAGAGCTGGAGCTCGATTTTGCTGAAGAAGATGTCGAGTTTGCCGACCGACCCCAACTGACTGCACTTATCGACCGGCTTAGCTTTTCCATACGCCGGCTGGTCGATTCTTTCGCCCTGGGCAATGTCATCAAGCACGGAATTCCCGTAGCGATAGTAGGCGTGCCCAACGTGGGTAAATCGACACTGCTCAACACCCTTTTGCAGGAAGACCGGGCGCTGGTATCCGAAATAGCAGGTACCACCCGCGATGTGATAGAAGACAGTCTGCTGATAAAAGGGGTCGAATTTCGTTTTATCGATACCGCCGGACTACGCGAAACCAGCGACGTAGTAGAAGGTATGGGCATCGAAAAGGCATACCGCAAAGCACAGGAAGCCGCCGTGATCCTTTATATGGTCGATGCGGCAGGTAGCACCCGCGAAGAAATACAACAGGCGCTCGAAGTGTTTGTTGCCCAACTGCGCGAAACGGGCAAACATATTATTGTGGTGGCCAATAAGATTGACAAAGCCGCAGAAGGAGAAGAGGCTTTATATGCCAAATTTGATACGCCTTCGGAAGTGGTCTTCATTTCGGCCCGCGACAACCGGCATATCGAAGCCTTGAAAGAAAAGCTTTACACCTATTACGAAACCCATGCCCTCCGCACAGGCGATGTGGTGGTGACCAATGCCCGGCATCATGCGGCTTTGCTAAAGGCTTTAGCGGCCTTGCAGGCGGTACGCGAAGGCATGCAAACCGGTATATCGGGCGATTTATTAGCTATCGATATTCGGCAAACCCTTCATCATTTGGGAGAAATAACCGGCGAAATCAATACCGAAGATTTGCTGGGTAGTATATTCAGTAAGTTTTGTATCGGGAAATAGCGCTAACAATTCTCTGCAATTAAAGGCAATTGTAAAGCTTTAGGAGTCCGGAACGCATTACGCTTCTCTTAGTTTGCGGCGTATAAGCCCTGTAATCACCGCAAATTATGCAGAGAATAACTAAATCGTCACGAGATACGGTGTTGAGAGACATTACCGATTTAGTGAATAAAGGTATTTTAATCAAAGCGAGATCAGGCCGTAGAAGCACCCGTTATTTACTAAACTTGGAAACAAAGCCCCAAGATGAAATTTTGTGATATTAATTGTTTAATTGCTCGTATTTCGATAATTTTTATACCCTATTTGTACCTGATTTTGTAATCCATATATTTCGCATCGGCAAATAGTCTCATTTTTATGAGCAATTACAGCATCATCCTGTTTATTTTGGCGCTGATGGTCGGGCTTTCGGCCTGGGCCGATAAAATCAAAGTTTCTTACCCCATCCTGCTCATTACGGCAGGAATAGCCATCGGTTTTGTACCGGGTATGCCCGTGCTCGATATCGATTCGGAAGTGGTTTTCCTGATTTTTTTACCGCCTTTGCTCTACGATGCCGCTTCTACCATTTCCTTCAAAAGTTTCCGCAAGCATATAAGCACCATCAGTAACCTGGCTATCGGACTGGTATTTATTACCACCTGTGGTATTGCGGTGTTGGCCTATTATGCCATTCCGGATATGACCTGGCCCCTGGCTTTTGTGCTGGGTGCCATCCTTTCGGCCACCGATGCCGTGGCGGCGATCAACATTACGCGTAATCTTGGGCTTCCGCACAACGTGGCGACCATCCTCGAAGGCGAAAGCCTTATCAACGACGCTTCAGCCCTGGTGGCATACCGTTTTGCGGTAGCGGCAGTAACAGGCTCCGTGTTTGTCTTGTGGAAAGCATCGCTCGTGTTCTTGCTGCTGATCGCCGGTGGAGTAGTGGTCGGATTGCTAATATGGCGTGTACAGGCTTTTTTGTTACGCACGGTGCGGCATAATGAATTGGCGGTGACAAGTTTTTTGCTGCTGGCGCCTTTTGTGACCTACCTGCTGGCCGAAGAACTGCACGTATCGGGCGTTATTGCGGTGGTTACGCTCGGTTTGGGAACGGCTACGCTCAGCTCCCGTAAATTTCCTGAAAGTCTCAAAATGCAATCCCGAACCTTATGGGATATGATTGTGTTTATGCTGAACGGACTTATTTTTATTCTTATCGGGCTTGAATTTTCGGTGGTGTCCCACACGATCGATTCCGACAAAATATTGCCTTATGTGGGCTATGCGCTGCTGATAGCCGTAGGGGCATTGTTGTTGCGTATGGCAAGAGTTTTTCTCCAGCAGGTTAACCTGCAAAGAGCGTTTACAAAGCAGAAACGTGGTATAAGCAAAGAGGCGCTTCTCACCTACAGCGAAAGCATGGTGATCAGTTGGGCGGGTATGAGAGGCATCGTATCGCTGGCCATTGCGCTCGGTTTACCGCGTACACTCGAAAACGGAGCTCCTTTTCCGCTGCGTGATGAAATTATTTTTATTTCTACCGTAATGGTGCTTTTTTCCATAGTGGGGCAGGGACTTATTCTACCCTGGATAGTAAGGCGGATGCGACTTTCATAGACCGTACCCCGTAAATAAAAAACCGCTCCGCCTTTGCGGTTTCGCAAAAGACGAAGCGGTCCATCAGTAATCTCCCGGGAAATGGAGGGAGAGGGTTTAGCGAGCGGCTATCCGTTCTATGGGAAGTGAAGCCACTTGGTAGGTTGATCTTATTTCGTGGATACCGGTAAGGTGAATATCCCCGTTGAGGTCGCGGAACACATCGACAAATACAGTACGATTTGCTGCGCCGGGATAGACGATTTGGGCATTGGCAAAAAAGCTGTAATTGGTGCCCGCTACTACCTGAGTGGCTACGGCTACCGGTTCGTACGCAACACCTGTGCGGCCTGCTAATGCGGCTTCGAATACACTTCTTTGCTCGTTGTCGATGCAGGCGTAGGGTGTCCAGGCACCTGTTTGGTTGGATGAAGATGACATAAAATAAATAGAATTAAATAGTACCTACTCTGTTATGGGTTTTCGGCTTTCCCCTTTTTGTCGTAAAATGCGTGAGTAAAATTCTGCTTATTTCACTTTCGCTAAAAGGGGAGTATATGCCACGCTGTACCGGGATTATTCCCGGGGCTTATACGGGAGTAAAACAGTTGTAAACGAGCAGATATACGGATAAAAGGAGAGTATATTCGTTGCATTAACACTAAAAAATATTAGACTATGAAAAAAGAAGCCTTGAAAATTTTAGATAGAGTTTTTGAAGATCCCGCTCGTTTTCCGGTTCAAAAGCTCATAAAACGTCATCCTGATCTTAGCGCCATACGTAATGAAGATGTACTCAATCTTGAATGGGATCCAAGGGAACCCGCTGTGGGGAAAAAGGAAATACTGGCAGTGAAGGACACCCTGTCAATAGAAGACAAACCGTATCAAAAGTTCCGTATTCATGAGAATGCCATCTCTGAGTTTGAGTTGGTCAGGTTGTACAAACGCGCCATTGAAGGCGAAGACACGACAGGAAAATCGGAATTTATAACCGGTCTCGGCATTCATTTTGCGCTGAATGAGGAGGAAAACAAGCTCGAGCCACTCTATGAACCCTTATTCATGACCCGGCTGAACTATAGAGACCACAAGGCATCGTATGAAGCAAGAGGTAAAGGAATATTTATCTTCCGCGACGATAAATTCACAGAGATTAAAGAAAATACGGAAGTGGAAGAACGCAGAAAAAGGTACGGCAAAAACGTGAAGATTTCACGGTACTTTCCCGGTGATTTTTCCCCTTTTATCACAGGCACCGATGTCGAAAAGGTGATTTTTACTTTTCAGGTTATTTTCACTCTTTTAGTGGATAATTATCCGAAAACAGCAGAGTCGTCCGGCCTCTTCCCTTATAATTCTATACGTAATCCTAAAAAAGAAGAGGAAACACTGACTCCAAAAAAACATTGTATATTGCTTTTGCCGAAACCATTAGAAGAGTTTTCCGGAAAAACCACCGAAGATGAGTTTAAAGATAAATATGCCAACCGCTCGCGCCTGTGTCCGCCCAACTGCTATAGGGAGCTGATTTATGAACTGTATAACGAAGGAGACGAATAAGAGCGGAAAAATTGACAAGGGGGACACCCGAAATAACCATGCTGCAAACCCTGGGTGAGCTTATTAGCCTTGGCTCGATGCTGGCAGCAGGTTTGTATGCCTACCGCTACATGAGCCCTTTTTTTCGGATCATCTTCCTACAGGGAGTCGTATGGATTTTTTTCTACCTGCTTGTGCATACTCTCCTCATTTATCAGTGGATATATGGAAAAACGGCCGACAGCCAGTGGCTTATAAATCTCGCCATCGTGTGCGAAACCCTACTGCTTATGGTAGCCGCCTGGGTGTATTTTCGTGAGGAATGGAAAAAAAAACTGACTCTCCTGCTCTTGTTTTTCTTCTTGTTGGTGCTGCTGGTACAGGGCCTTACCCTCGGATTTTCGGTGTATCTCCATTATGCAGATGTAGCAGCGTGTATCGGTATCACGGTACTGTACACGCTGCTTTTATATACTTTTTTGACCCGTCCTGCAAACCCTACCACCCGTATTCCGCAGCGGTATATGCCCGAATTGCTGCTCTCTGTGGGATTGCTGCTGTATTATGCCGGCAGCGTCCCTTACGTGGCGCTCATCCATTACCTCGAAGAAGACGATCCTGTATGGAACGACAGGCTGTTTTACCTGATCAACAACGTGCTCGCTTTTCTACGCTATTCACTAACTGCTTTTGCTTTCTTGCTGTTGCGTCGTCACACCTTTTCATCAATACGTAACTCATGAATGACATTATTCTTGCCGTTATTTCGGCTACTTTATTGATACTGCTTCTTATTGCAGGGATAGTAATTGTATTGTTTATTGCCGGTCGCCAACGCATTCGCCAGCAACAGCTATTGACCGAAACGCGCCTCGCCTTCGAACGCGAAATCCGACAGGTCGAAACCGAAGTGAGCGAACAGGTCATGACACAATTTGCACAGGAACTGCACGACAACATCGGGCAGTTGCTTACCGCCATGCACATCCAAATCGAAAACCAAAAGCTCGATCACCCTGTGCTTTCCGAAAGTTTCAAGCCGGTCGAAATTTACTTAAACGAAACCACGCGGCAATTGAGATTGCTCAGTCGTACGCTTAACCACGAGTACATCGGGCGTATCGGCCTCACCGAAGCCCTGCAACTGGAAATAGACCGCCTCCGTGCGCTTCGCCGTTTTACGGTGCATTGGGAACCCATACAGGGACCCTCTAATCTGGATAAGGATCAGGAACTGATGGTGTTCCGTATTTTTCAGGAAATTGTGCAGAATGCGCTGCGCCATTCTTCTGCCACTCATTTCTACGTAGCGCTCGATAACCGCGACGGGAACTTCGTGCTAAGGGTAAGCGACGACGGAAAAGGTTTCGACAAAGAGAAAATGATGAAGCAAAATAAAGCCTCAGGTTTGCATAACATTCTCAAACGCGCACGAATGGCCGGTTTGCACTGCGATATTGAATCTGCGCCGGGCAAAGGCACCTCTTTTCATATAAAGAAATAAACTGACTACGTTTTTTTATCTTTCTGCAATGGAAACCTACAAAAATATTGTGCTTGTCGATGATCATGCCGTGGTGCGCAGCGGACTGAAAGAGCTTATCGAAAAGCTGGGATCTTACAAAGTCTCTGCACAGTTCGACGAAGGTGCCGGTTTGCTCGAATTTTTTCACACGGCAGAGTCGGTACCCGATCTGGTAATTTTGGATTTGGATATGCCCGGAATGGACGGCATGGAAACCGTGCGCCGCCTGAAAGAAGAGGAGGTTGCCGTTCCCGTGCTGATACTGACGCTCAATACCGACGATAAGGTAATTATTCAGCTTTTTCGCCAGGGCGTGCGCGGTTTTTTGCGAAAAGACTGTACCGCAGCTATGCTCAAAGCGGCCCTCGAAGCTATCTTCGAATACGGGTATTACCACAACGAATTTTTAGCCTATTCTTTACAACACAGTGAAAAAGCGATTGAAAAATCGCCTCAGGATGATATTTTGGAACAGCTCACCGAACGCGAAAAAGAATTTCTCCGCCTTGTATGCGATGAGCGCGAATATACCTACGATCAGATCGCTTCCGAAATGCACGTACAACATCGCACGGTAGATGGATACCGCGAATCGATTTTCGGGAAGTTTGCGATCCGCTCTAAAACCGGACTCGTACTTTTTGTATTGAAGCACCGCTTATTTGATCATTTGTAAGCATCGCTAAATAGAAAATCCCCTGACATGAAATGTCAGGGGATTTTCAGTGCATAAGCGGTATTGTGAAATTCTTAGAGGAATCGCGTAGTTCTTGCTTTTCGGCCGTTGCCGTTGTTAAAGGTGACGTAACGCAGCGCGAGTTCGAATCCGCCCCGGCCATTACTGGCTTCGGTAAGGCTTGAAATATTGATGTCGTAAGCCACACCGATAGAGTAGTTGCTGAATTGGAACATGGCTGTAACGGCGGTCGCATCTCTGTTGCGGTAGAAGAGCCCCAAAGAAAGTGAAGCGCCCTGAATAAAACCGGTGTAGCGCGAATCTTCCTGTAGGCGGTAGCGTACGCTGGTACCTATAAGCATTTCGGTCGCTTTGCCCTGTGCGGCAAACATCAGTCCGGGTACTATAGACACATTTGAATTGCTAAGCCCGAACAGTGCATTGGCATGAAACACGTATTTTCTTTGCAGTGGCTCTTTGTATCCGCCATAAAAAGAATAATCGGGTTGGTGAATGTGGTTTACCGAAAAACCGATGTTGGCGCCTACCTGATCGTTTCCGGTCATGTGTTTTTCTTCTTTCGAATAGGTCCAAACGATACCTGCGTTAAGATCGACAAAACTTTTGGTAAAAGTAACACCGCCGGGCTCGCCCGAAAAGAGTGTCGGGTTATAGCTGTATCCGTCGTATTGGTTGCCCCAGGTCAGATCGCCGGTACTTACGCGGCGCTGCGCGTAACCTGTACTTACTCCCATTCCCAGGGTTTGAAAACGCGCGATTTTTAGGTGATAAGCGAGCGACAAATTTCCTTGCGTGGTTCCCATTTTGGAATCGCCGGCTTTGTCGGTGTAGAAATCAAGTCCGCCAGCCAAAAAGCCGTCGCCTATCTTAGAGATACGCATATCAAATGCCGCTGCGGTAGTAGAAAAGGGAGAGGCTACGCTGCTCCACTGGTTCCGATAGTTAAGCCCCGCACGTAAATCATATTCCGCACCGGCATTGGCGGGATTGATGATCATCGGAGCCATATTGAACTGCGTGAAGTGGATATCCTGTGCCTGCAAAACATACGCGCTCTGCAAGCAAACAAGTAGGGATAATACTTTTTTCATTCTACTTCTGGTTATCATTTCACGAGTGATACATTACCTTTTTGAATGACAGTCTCCCCATCGGAAGTAATGGCGCTGAAGTGGTAATAGAACACACCGGGGTTAGACGGTTTTCCTTTGTATTTACCATCCCAGCAAATACTTGGATCGGTGGTTTCAAATACTTTTTCTCCCCAGCGGTTAAACAGTTGGAAGCTCATGCTCACAATGCAGTCGCCATATACACAGAACAAATCATTCTGCCCGTCGTCGTTTGGAGAAAACGCTGTGGGAACAAATACGGTACCGCAGGCTTTGTTTACATAAACCGTTACTGTGTCTGAACCGAAGCAGCCGTTCGCATCAATAGCCGTTACAATGTAGGTGGTGGTCTGCGCAGGAGTAGCGGTAGTGGTACCACAGGTCGAGCAGCTCAGTCCGGTAGTGGGCGACCAGTTAAAGAATACGCCGCCTGTAGCGGTCAATACAGTGCTTCCGCCTTCCATGATATGCACGTCGGGACCGGCATCAATATTTGCCGTCGATAAAACCACTACTGAAGCGTTCAGGCTAGCCGATGTACATCCGGTAGCATCGGTAATTATTACACTATAATTACCGGCCGCAAGACCCGAAATGGAACTTGTGGTCATCCCGTTCGACCAGGCGTAGGTATAGGGGCCTGTACCTCCCGAAGCGACTACGGTAGCAGTGCCGTCGGCCGTGCTGCATCCTGCGGGAGTGGTCGTGATCGCGCCGTTGATGGCCGAAGGTTGGGTAATGGTAACTGTTACCGAAGAACTACATTGGTTAGCATCGGTTACGGTAGCGATATAGGTACCACCACTGAGGTTGAGTGCCGTAGGTCCGGTTTGTACGGGAGTGGTATTCCATGTATAGGTAAGCGGAGCAGCGCCACCTGTAGCGCTTACGGTAGCCGAGCCGTTGGTATCGCCATAGCAGTCCAGGTTGACTTGACTTTGCAAGGTGAGGACAGGTCCTCCGCTGTTGTTTACGTTTACAGTGGCTGTTTGCACACAGAAGTTAGCATCGGTGACAGTCACGGTATAGCTTCCGGCGGGAAGGTTAGTAGCGGTAGGCGTGGTTTGCACCGGAGTGGTGTTCCAGCTATAGCTCAGGCTTCCGGTTCCTCCGCTGGCGTTGGCGGTAGCGCTTCCGTCAGATGCACCACAGCCCGCATCTACCGCACTGGTAGCAATAGTGATAGCAGGAGGTTGGGTGATGGTTACGCTTTCGGAGCTGCTGCACCCGCTGCCGTCGGTCACGGTTACGGTGTAGGTTCCGGCGGCCAGGTTGGAGGCCGAAGCCGTAGTCTGTACCGGAGTAGTGTTCCAACTGTAAGAAATGTTACCTGTACCTCCGCTGGCTAAAGACGAAGCCGAACCGCTGCTGATGCCGTGACAGAGCAGATTTACCTGTCCGCTAATCACTACGGTCGGTCCGCCCGGACTCGACAGATTCACGTTCTGCGTAGCAGTACATCCGCTGGCGTCGGTGACTGTAACCGTATGTGGACCCGCGCCGAGGTTAGTGGCGGTGGGTGTGGTTTGTACGGGAGTGGTGTTCCAGCTATAGCTTAAGGTGCCTGTGCCACCGGTTGCATTTACCGTAGCCGAACCGTTCGTGCCGCCGCAAGTGGGCTGTGTGGTGCCGGTGACGTTAATGGTGATGGGCGTGGGACCGGTAATGGTCACGTTTGCGGTACCGGTGCAATTGCTCGCATCGGTCACGGTGACAATGTAAGTTCCCGCAGCAAGGTTACTTGCGGTAGCGGTAGTTTGTACGGGAGTCGTATTCCAACTGTAGGTATATCCACCTGCGCCGCCTGTGGCCGAAGCAGTGGCTGTACCGTCGGTATCTCCTCCGCAGGTCACGCCGGTTTGTGCGCTAATTGTAACGGTGGGGCCGCCCGAGTTGGCTACGCTTGCCGATGCCGTAGCAGTACAGTTATTGGCATCGGTGACGGTAACCGTATAGTTACCCGAAGGCAGGTTGGTAGCCGTAGCCGTAGTTTGTACGGGAGTGGTATTCCAGCTATAGGTTAAGGTACCTGTGCCACCTGTGGCGCTAACGGTAGCCGAGCCGTCGCTGGCTCCACAAGCTGCCGGAGTAGAGGTAGCCGAAGCCGTAATGGCAGCGGGTTGGTTAAGGGTGACAGATTGTGTAGCGGTACAGCCATTGCCATCGGTAACGGTGACCGTGTAGGTGCCCGATCCGAGATTTGTAGCGGTAGCCGTAGTTTGTACCGGTGCCGTATTCCAACTGTAGCTCATTGTGCCCGAGCCTCCGGTAACGCTGGCAGCGGCAGAGCCTGTAGTAGTGCCGTTACAGGTAGGATGTGTCGGGGTAATGCTTACTACCGGCGGATTGGCGGCACAGGGATCGGCAGAGCAGGCCGGCAGCGTAGCAGCGTTATTGATGGTAACGGTGGCTCCTCCGGCATCGGTTACACGAATAGGATAAGCGGAAGGTGCCGGAATATTGGGGCCGGTGGCGAAGTTGGTCCATGTGGGGACGTTTACCGCACAGCCCGGAGGGGCCAAACAGCCGAGAAAGCAGGTGCTACAGTCTTGTACCAGCGTTTCGTTTTGCCAGGTATAGGGGCCTGTGCCACCCGATACAGTAAGGCTGCCGTTTGCTTCGCGGCATACCTGCATATTACAGTCCGACACGATCATGGTAGCTGTGGCGGCATAACCGCAGGCAAGTGTATAATTAATGGTGTGTGTGCCGGGACCTGCCGCCGAAGGCGTGAATGTTCCGGTAGTAGGATTGGTAATACCGGGGCCACTCCAGGTACCTGTAGGCGGTGTCGTTCCACAGTTTAACCCGGAATTGGCTGCAAGGTTCATCGCCGGATCATTTGTGCAGAAGGTGAATGTCGGTGAAGAAGGATTGGAGGTGGTAGGACACGAAGGATTGCCTCCTGCAGGAGTTATTTCGGCATAACAGCAGGAACCCGGAGTTACGCTTACATCGTCAATAAAATAATACGCGAAAGGGTGGGGTGAAGTGGGCGCTGCCACCGGATTGCCGGTAGTTTGCGTATTAGCGTTGGTGAAAAAGTTTCCGATAATGAAATATTGCTCCCCTCCGGTGGCGACATAATCCCATTGGAGGCGCACCCACGAAGTATCCATAATAGGCGCGCAGTTGTAATTCAGTTGAGGTGTCTGTTGAATGAGCGAGTTGCTCGAACCCGGACAGGCATTGCGCCAGTATTGCGTATTGCTAAACCATACACCAATGTTATTGGTGGCAAAACGAGCCTGCTCACCAAGGCTGACATACATCGATACGCAGTAGGATTGCCCTGCCTGAAGCGGCTGAGAAAGTCTGCCCTGCAGATTTTCACGATAGTTTCCGGTACCGAATTCGTACGTAATAAAACCGGCATAACGCGTGCCCGTACGTGCGCACTGGTATCCTAACCAGGAATTAGGGGCATACGTAGGCGAAGGCCCACCTATGAGCGGTAATGTGTTACAGGGGGAAAAAAGGTCGGGCGAGGAGCAGGAGTCGCCCGCAGTATTGGAGTTGGCATTGTTCCAGTCCACAAGCTGACTGAAGCCTTCTCCCTGAGTAAATCCGCTGCAAGTGCCCGTATTGGTCTCAAAGCTCGGATTGACGACAAGATTCTGCGCATACGCAAAACCTGAAATTGTACAACAAAAAGCCGCAAGGAGTACCTTTATTTTCATAGATAAAAAATTTGAGACAGGGATCTATCCTGTTTTATTTTTCAATCTGCTAATAAATGAAATAATACGCATAATAACAGGCTTAGGTAAGGGGTGCCGCCCCCTCAAACCTTTTTACTTCTTTTTAAATTTAACAAATAAGGAATTAATTGTTAAGCATTCAGAGATTGAAATTTTATACGTAGAATCAGGCATCAAAAACAAACGGGGATCCCCGTTTAGAGGATCCCCGTTCAGAAAAGCTTGCCGGAGCAATTTTTTACATTTTCAAAACTTGGCGGGTAATGAATACATCTTGCCCATCGAGCTGTAGAATGTATTGACCCTTAGGCAGCGAGCTAAGATTGATTTTGTGCTGTCCGCCGTTAAGCGTGTTGGCCGGAATATTCCAGGTCATCACAAGCTTACCTTGCATATCAATGATTTTGGCATGAAGTGCAGGGTGCTGGCGATCGAGCGAAATGAACACCACCTCTGAAGAAGGATTAGGGAAAATCGAAAGGTTTTCGCGGCTAAGCTCTTCTACGCCTACCGGATTCTGATTGCTGATGGTAACGATAAGCGTACCGCTCTTGCTCGGATCTTCGACCGAAGTGGCGGTAGCAGTAACTGTACCGTTGGTCTGAGCCGTAACCAGTCCTGTAGCGCTGATCGTGGCCGAACCTGTTCCGTTAGCGATGCTCCAGGTTACGTTTTGTGAAGCGCTGCCCGGGTGCACTTCCGCTTCGAGCTGGAGTGTGCCGGCATTCACTGTAATAGTGGCGGGAACGCCACCCTGGGTACTTACCGTTACGCTGTCAACCGTTCCGGTTGAGCTAGCGGATACGATAAGCGTATAATCTTCGGCTTGTGCCCATCCGGTCGTGTTACAGGGGCCTCCGGCCGAGCTAAAACGTTTGGTCACACGCATACGAACGCTGCCAATAGTAGCATCGGAGGGAATCGCAATGTCGGCAGTAGCCTGCTGTCCGTCAGTTCCATCGGAATCAAAGAGTGTACCCAGGCTGAAACTTTCGCCCGTGTCATCAAAGTCGCCGTCGTTATTCCAGTCCACATACAGCATGATGTGGTTGGTAAATTCGCCGAAAGTATTTCCTTCTACGGCAATATTCGCCGTATCGCCCTGAGTCACGTTGCCGGTAATAGCAGTGAAATTCTCCAGCGCAGGACTTCCGTTTAAGGCGCCTGAACTGGGATTGTCAATTCCGGCGAAAATGACACGTGTAATGGGTTCCACATCTTCATTTACGGTATAATTACAGTAAGGTGCGGGGAAAAGAGGAAGCTGGTTCGACAGGGTAATCTCGATCGAATCGGCTACCGCAGCGTTGGCAGTCGATGCGGCTTTAGCCCATACGGTGCCGTTAAGTCCCAGCGAAGAAACCAGTCCGCTTGAGCTGATAGCAGCATTGGCCGTACCGGGAATAATGCTCCATACCACGGTTTGCGGTCCGGAACCGGGGTCAACCGATGCTTCGAGCTGTAGCGTACCGCCATCTACGGTAATGGTAGGGGCTACGCCGCCCTGAGTGCTTACGGTTACACTGTTAACGGTAGCCGAAGCTTCTACTGTAATGGTATAATCTTCCGCTTGTCCGTATCCTGCCGCATTACAGGGGCCGGGTACAGTATTGAAGCGTTTTACGATTCGCATACGGGTTGTACCGATAAGTGCGTCGGCAGGTACATTGATGGTTCCGGTGGCCTGTTGCCCGTCGGTTCCATCAGAATCGTAAAGCGTGCCCAGCGAAAAACTTTCACCGGTATCGTCAAAATCACCGTCCTGATTCCAGTCGAAGAAGGCCATAATATGGTTGGTGTATTCTCCGTCTGTATTTCCCTCTACGGCAATGGGAAGAGAATTGGAACCCTGGTTTACGGTAGCGCTTATCGACAAAAAGTCCTGCAATCCGAGGGGACCACCTATGGTCGCTGAAGAGGCATTATCTATCGTCATAAATACCACTCGGGTTATAGGCTCTGTGCCCGAAGGGAAGGTGACGTTACAATAGGGATTGGGGAATTGAGCGAGAGCCGAACTAATTCCGGCTACACAGAAGCCCGCAACAAGGAGCGGTTTTAGCAAGATTTTTCGAAACGTTCGCGTAGATTTTTGCATCATCTTTTTGATTTTTTAGATAGTTAATTGTAGATAAAAAAGTCCGGTTACACGGATGCAACCGGACATAGAGAGAGTAGTTGCACTTACTTGAAAATAAGAGAGTTTAACACAAAAAAGGAGCCACGAGCCTGATGTCGGTACCTACTTTTATTCTGCATACAGCCGGATACGGCGCGTTGTGAGCTGCCGGCCTATCTGAAACGAAAGCCGGACATAAGTCGAAATGTTTCATGGTTTTATAAGATATGTGGTTCAACTAACAAAGACAAGATAACCCATGTGATACTGCAGAATAACAGGTATTATTTTTGTCTTCGTTTTAAAGATATAAAAGAATTTATCAAAAACTAATTTTTTTCTTTTTTATCAATAAATGATTCGATTTTTAACATAAATGAATTAATTATCTGATTTTCAGTTTGTTTTAAAGCGACCTGAGGCCGTGTTTTATTTCGTTATTTTTCGTTTTATCAGAATTATATTTTGCCATGAAATAAATACACCTATTTTCTCATCGCACAATAAACTGAGATTTATCTTTTTATTTGGTCTGTATCCACACTCACCGAGTATGGGACGGAAAGCGCAGAAATGGGGAAAACTCTTATCAATTGTTAAAAATTTCGAGTCCGAAATACCGTTTTTACTGCTCCAAAAAGATAAATCTTACTTTCGTGAGCGCTTGTTTTTTTAATGCGACGCATGGATAAACCTTTTCAGTTTATGCGTGTCTAACGTACCTGATAAGCACACCTAAATCTTATACCCTGCGTGAAAAAACTACTTTTATTATTGTCTTTTCTTATTGTAAATCAGTTTGTTAATGCGCAAACGTTTAGCCTGAACGGAACGATAGCAGACAGTACCGACAGGCTTCCTCTTCCCGGTGCTAATGTGGTGCTTTATCCGCAACACGATACGCTGGCCCGCAAGGTGGCAGTAAGTGACTTAGACGGCCATTTTAAGTTTTCGGGACTCGAAGCAGGTGAGTATAGGCTCAGAATCACTTATATAGGATATGCTCCACGCGAAATCAGATCGCTTTCCCTTTCGGCCGACCGCAATTTGGGTACCTTTTATATTGCGCCCGCTTCGAACGTATTGCAGGATGTGCAGGTCGATGCGCTCAAAGTAAGGGTCGAGCAATTAGGCGATACCACTCAATACAATGCCGATGCCTTTAAAACCAATCCCGATGCCTCGACCGAGGACCTGCTGACCAAAATGCCCGGAGTCACTACCGACGGTGGAACGGTAAAGGTAAACGGAGAAGAAGTAAAAAGGGTGCTGGTAGATGGCAAGCCGTTTTTTGGCGACGATCCCAATATGGCACTGAAAAATTTGCCTGCCGAAGTGGTCGATAAAATTCAGGTTTTTGACCAGCTCAGCGATCAGGCCCAATTTACCGGCTTTAACGATGGCGAAGGGGTCAAAACCATTAATATTGTGACCAAACCCGGAAAAAACGAAGGTACTTTCGGTAAGCTCTATGCGGGCTATGGCGAGGGAGATACTTACCTCGCAGGTGGGAATCTCAACTTTTTTAAAGGCGATCGTAAAATTTCTATTCTGGGATTAAGCAATAATATCAACCAGCAAAATTTCAGTAACGAAGATCTGCTCGGGGTTGCGCAAAGCAGCAGTGCGCAAGGACGTGGTGGTAGCGGAGGAAGAGGCGGTGGCCGGGGTGGATCAGGAGGTGGCGGTGCCGAAAACTTCCTTACCGGCGCACAGGCAGGCGTAGCGACCACCAATTCGATCGGGTTTAACTATTCCGACAACTGGGGAAAGAAAACAAAAGTAACCGGAAGCTATTTTTTCAACGCGACTAACCGTAGGCAGCAATCTAACCTCTCCCGCGATTTTATTGTTCCGGCCGACAGCCTTTATTTTTATACCGAAAACAATACTTCACGCAGCGCCAATACCAATCACCGCGCCAACCTGCGGCTCGAATACACCATCGATTCGCTCAATTCGATTATCCTTACCCCGCGTTTTAGCGTGCAAGACAATAATTCGCGTGCGCAGCTCAACGGACAAAGCCTTATTTCAGACAACCGTATCGACTCGCGCACAGATAACTATAACCGCGCCAATACATTCGGCTACAATTTTAATAATAACTTACTTTACCGGCACCGTTTTGCAAAACCCGGCCGCACTATTTCCGTCAATATCGGTACCGATCTGAACCGTCGTAACGGAGAAAGTGAGCTGCTTTCTACCAATGCCTACTATTTTTCGGACGATACTCTCTCGCGTCTCGACCAGTTTGCCAATCAGATTTCGGACGGCTATACCGTGTCGTCTGATATTTCTTATACCGAGCCGATAGGAAAAAAAGGACAGCTTCAGTTCGTTTATTCGCCCTCTTATACCAACGGCTTTACCAATAAGGAAACCTATAATTTCGATCCGCTGACTAACGATTACCAGTTGCTCGACACGGCGCTGACCAACAAGTTCCGAAATCTTTATTTCTCGAATCGGGCAGGTGCCAGCTACCGTTACAGCGACAAAAAATACACCTTTATGCTACGGGTCGATTATCAGCATGCCGAGCTTAGCGGTACACAGGAATATCCGTATGCCTTCGACGTGCAGAAAACGTTTCGTAATGTGCTGCCCCGTGCCATGTTCAATTACCGTTTTTCTACCACCGATAACCTGCGTATTTTTTACCGCACTTCTACGCAGGCGCCTACGGTTTCGCAGTTGCAAAACGTGGTGAACAATAGCAATACGCTGTTTCTTCGCACCGGTAACCCGGATTTGGATCAGTCGTACGCGCACAATACGATGCTGCGTTACAGTAAAACGAATCCCGAAAAAGGAAGCAGCTTTTTTGTGTTTCTCGCAGGCAGCTACACGCAAAATTATATCGCCAACTCCACTTTTATTGCCACTGCCGATACCTTGTTGCCCGAAGGTTACCTGCTGAACCGGGGTACGCAGATTACCCGCCCCGTGAACCTCGAAGGCAACTGGTCGCTGCGCAGCTTCCTGACCTACGGGTTTCCGGTAAAGCCACTCAAAAGCAACCTGAATATCAACACAGGATTTACCTTTAACCGCATTCCCGCGCTGATCAACGACGATCGCAACCTTGCCAATAATTACACCTTTAGCCAGGGACTTACTCTGGGCAGCAACATCAGCGAAAACCTTGATTTTACGGTATCGTACAGCGGTAACTATACCATTGTGCAGAACTCTTTGCAGGTGCAGTCCAACAACAATTTTTTCTCACAAAATACCTCGCTGCGTTTTAACTGGCTGCCCTGGAAAGGGCTGCTGTTCAATACCTCGCTTACCCATACGCTTTATGCCGGATTGGCAGGTGGGTTTAACCAGGATTTTTTACTTTGGAATGCTTCGGTAGGGTATAAGTTTCTGAAAGACCGTTCGCTCGAAGTGAAAGTCACGGCTTTCGATATTCTTAATGAGAACAACAGCATTAACCGTACGGTGAGCGAAACGTTTATCGAAGATATTCAGACCAATGTGCTGAATCGGTACCTGATGCTGGTGGTGACGTACAATTTGCGTCAGTTTAAGAAATAGTTTTTACAGCGTGCCTTGCTCGTCGATAAGGTGTGTTTGCCTGATGTGTGTGATATACTCCTCTTTTGACATTTTACAGGAGACAAAATCTTTATATTGAACAGGAGAAAGTCTCATCTGACTGGCCGCCCTTTTAGCTTTGTTAGGACCAAACTCTTTTGCGTGCGGATTGGGTAGGGTGACATGAGCGACCATTATCTCATCAACCTCCACAAATCCGGTTACATGCCCTGAACGTTTACCTGATTTCTTTCGAAAAGGTAGTTTTCTTCGCATGGCATCGCGCACTTCCTTTTCCTTAAATACATGAAAAGCCATAATTATTTCGGATTAGAGGCTTCTGCAGAAATAAGTGAATTCAGCTTTCTTTTTTGAGCAAGAAGTTCGTGGGATAATTTTTTATCCTCTTTATTTTCTAGCATTTTATAGAGCCGAACAATATAAGACTTCAGTGCTGTATTCAATTGGCTTAGGGTTTCGGCATATTCATATATACCTAACATTTCTATAGAACCGATCAGTTCCCCATTCTCATATTCTATACGATAAGGAATAGGCTGTGATAGTTTATAGTCTTTACCCAATTCAACAATCTGCCCACAGGTATTATGAAAATGCGGAGGATCTTCGTCATTCCTTTTATGAATACGTACTTCCGCTTTAAATGACTTTTCAGAAGAAACAGCTTTTTTGTGCATTCTACCTCCCTGGCTTAAATTGCGTAATTCCTCACAAACACAAAGAAAAATAAAACTATTTATGTAAAAGTGCGAACCTTCATAATGGCCGTTTTTTGTAACTCATGGGTGCAATTAATCAATTAGCTATCAATTATGTATATGAATGGAGTCTTCCGAAGTGACAAGACTTTTCAAAAGAGGAAGTATCAGAAATTAGTCGATAGATTTCCTTCGATTATGTGCTCTGGCAAGGGATTCCTTGCGGAAAAAGAAATCAGTGGTAAACTCCGAAACGCAGGGCTACTTCGCTTCCGCTAATTGATTCAGCTTGTCGAGCAGCCCTCGGGTCACCGAGTTGTAATACCTTTTCATCCGGTAGCTGCTTACCCATTGCAATCCGCGTATGGCGTTGGTCAGGAATATTTCGTCGGCTACCAGTAGGTTTTGCGGTGAAAGGCTGCATTCATACACTTTTATTTTGTGTTCGAGCGCCAGGTTGATAATCTGCATGCGCATTACCCCGGCCAGGCAGCCATCGGTCAGCGAAGGGGTATAAAGCACTCCGTTACAGACAATAAACAGGTTGGCGCCGGTCGCTTCGATAATATGTCCTTTGTCGTTTACGATGAGCGCATCGTCCAGCTTCTGTTCGCGAGCCCAAAGCGCACCTACTATATATTGTAGTCCGTTACAGGTTTTGTAGATCGAGAGCTTGTTAACCGGTTTTTTGATTTCGGTGTAAAGATCGACCGCCAGTCCGTCTTCGTTAAGGTGATAGCGGTTATGTTCCAGTGCTTCGGCTTCGATGCAGAAGCCCGGTGAGTTGGTTTTCGGATGATAATATCCACCCTCCTGACGGAACACGGTAAGCCTTAGTCTTGCGCCTTCGTTAAAGCGGTTCGCTTCCAGCAGTTGCAGCAGTTGCTTCTCGAAAAAATCGGTCGAATAGTCTTCAGGCAGATCCATACGCAGCACCTGCATCCCTTCGCGCAGGCGAGCCAGGTGATGTTCCAAAAACAGCGGCCTGCCGTTGATGACACGTATGCTCTCGAAAAGCCCGTCGCCATAGCGAAAAGCCCGGTTCTTTCCGTCGAGATACGGGGAAGTGGCATCGACCAGTGTGCCGTTGACGTTGGCAAATAATGAAGCAGACATACGTCAAATTTGTTCTAAAATACGCAAAAGCGAAGAATTCGATTCTATTCTCAGGGTTTTTATGCCTACTTTTTCTCCGGCAAGGATGTCGCGTTCCCGGTCGCCGACAAACCAGCATTTTGCACGGTCGAGGCGGTAGCGGGCAATGGCTTTTTCGAGCAGCAACGAATCGGGCTTGCGGCAAAGGCAGCGACTGTGATCGGGGTGGTGCGGACAATAATAGGTATCGTCTATCGCTACACCTGCCGCTTGCAGGGTCTGTTCCAGCTTTTGCTGTACGCGGTCGAAATCGGTATGGCTGTACAAGCCTTTGGCGATTCCGCCCTGGTTGGTGATCACGATAAGCAGGTAGCCTTTTTCTTTTAAGGCTTTCAGCGTTTCGGCCACATCGGGCAGCACTTCAAAATCTTCGGTACGGTAGGTGTAGTCGCCGCGTTCGCGGTTAAGCACCCCGTCGCGATCCAGAAATACGGCTTTAGGCATACCCGAAATACAGTTTGAGTTGGGCAATCAGATCAATAAGGTACCGGTAGTCGATACAAACGGTAAACAGCAGCCCGAAAATTCCGCCTAAGAGGTGGGCATCGTGTGCGATACGGCTTTGCCGGTTACGGGCCATCCAGGCTTCGCCCAGCAGATAGAGCAACCCGAACACAAAGGCCGGTATGGGTAGAAAAGGCAAGAAAATCAGCACGATATCGCCTATGGGGTACATAATGATCGAGGCCAGCACCACAGCCGATACGGCCCCCGAAGCGCCGATAGAATTATAGCCCGGGTCGTCGCGATGGCGACGGTAAGCCTGCAGGGTCGAAAACAGGATACCGCCCACGTAGAGCAGCACAAAATACAGCAGTCCTTTCGCTTCGAAATGATTGACAAAATTGTGCTCTACCAACTGGCCGAACATATACAGTACGTACATATTGAGCAGCAGGTGAAACCAGTCGGCATGTAAAAAAGCATGGGTGAAAAAGCGGTACCACTGGTTGTGCGCTTTTACCGAGTATGGGCTAAAGCTGTACCGGTAAAAAAAATCACGGTTTTGGAAGCCGATGTAAGACACGATACAGCAGGCGGCGATGATAAGGTAGGTAACAGACAAGCGATTCGGTTTGACAGAAAAACAATACGGTCACGGGCAATAAAGGTAATAAATCCGGGTTTAGCAACTTAGTTAGGGGCGGGCCTTAAAAACAAGCGTATTAAGTTTTTAAAAAAGCGGTGTTGACTGCATCCTTTTTTTACTTTTGTGAAATACTTACTTATACTGCAAAACCTTTCTGCCGGATGATCAAACGCCTTCGTTTTCTTCAGGAGTTTCTGAGAGAAAGAAAAACCGTTGGGGCCATTGCGCCCAGTTCCCAGTTTTTAGCTAAAAAAATGATGGCGCCGATAGATTTTAAGAAGGCGCGTAACATTGTAGAGCTTGGCCCGGGTACCGGTGTGTTTACGAAAGAGCTGCTTCGTCAGATGCGTCCCGATGCGAAGCTTTTTGCCTTTGAAACGCAGGTGCGTTTTTGTGCTCTTATCCGCAAAGAAATAAACGATCCACGTCTTATTCTGATCCACGATACGGCCGAAAAAATAGGGGAGTACCTTGCGCAGCACGGCGTCGAAAAAGCGGATTATACCGTGTCTTCGCTGCCCTTTACCGTGATTCCCGATACGGTAAAAAACACCATTCTCAATCAGGCGGTGAAATACCTCGACCCCGAGGGCCTGTTCATTCAGTTCCAGTATTCGCTCAATGCCCACAAATTGCTCAAGAGCAAGTTCAGCCGTGTGAAGATCGCCTTTACCCCGATGAACATTCCCCCCGCATTTGTATATAAGTGCAGCCTTTAAAAAAGGCTGAATCCGGCTAATTCCGGGCTTTCCGAAGGCGAGTTTCATTTTTCTTTTATTCCGGGAAAAATAGTTTACTTTTGCCCCTGATATTGGTTCCCGACCAGGTCGGGATGAAAAGGGAAGCCGGTGAAAATCCGGGACTGTACCCGCAGCTGTAATGCTCCCGAAGGTGTGAACCCTTCTTCTGCCACTGTTCCGTTTATGAGGGAATGGGAAGGCCGGTTCGCACGGAGCTAAGTCAGAAGACCTGCCATTATCTACATACACAGGATGCTTCCGGGAAAAGAGGCAAAATGAGGTGCAGTGTCTTCCTTCACGATTCGCATTGTATTTTATGGCGCTTTCCGGACATGCTGTTTTATCGGCAGTACGTGAAGAATTTATTCCTGATAGCAGCGCTTTTTTGTAGTGTCCTGTCGGCCTCGGCCCAGGAGCAACCCGACACCTTGCGTCGTCTGACAGAGGTGACGGTGTTTGGCCATCGTTCTGCCGTTTTTCAGGCCGGTACCAAAACCACCCTGGTCGATACGCTCGATATGCAGCTACACAAAGGGCGTACGCTGTCGGAACTGATGCAGCAGCAGAACCTGATGTTTATGAAAGTGTATGGTCCCGGTGCGCTGGCCACTTCGGCTTTCAGAGGTGCCAATGCCAGTCAGACCGCCCTGCTTTGGAACGGCTTTAACCTGAATAGCCCGATGAACGGGCAGCATGATTTTTCGTTGCTTCCGGTGCTTTTCTTCGATCAGGTCGAAGTAGAATACGGCAGCAGCTCTTCGATTTGGGGCAGCGGTTCCATGGCCGGCGCCATACAGCTTCGCAACCGGCCCGAGTTGGGAGATACGCCCCGCTGGAGTCTGGTGCATTCGGTGGGCAGCTTCAGCGATTATTTTCACGGCTTGCGGATAGACGGCGGGAAAAAAAGATGGAAACATTCGCTCAAGGCTTTTTACCACACCGCACAAAACGATTTTCCGTATCATAATTATACCAAGCCGCTGGCTCCGCTCGAAAGGCTCCAGCATGCCGAAGTGCGACAATACGGAGTGATGGCCGATAATTATTACGTCATTAATCCTTATCAGAAAATCAATTTACGTTTTTGGTACCAAAACAACGAGCGTAGCCTTTCACCTACGCTGACCCAGCCGCTGAGCGATGCCATGCAGCACGATATAGCTTACCGTAGTTCGGCCGAATGGCAATACCACAAAAACAGATGGCTGATCGTAGCGCGTAGCGCCTGGTTCAACGAAGAGCTGGTCTATTTCGATTCGACCCTGCAAAAGCCCTCGCAAAATTTGGCAAATACCTTTATTACCGAAACGGAAGCCACTTACACCTTGCACGAAAATCACCTCTTGCAGGCGGGACTGAACAATACCTATACCGGAGCCAGGGCCGGGGGCTATGGAGGTGCCGCCGGACAAAATCGCAGCGCGCTTTTCGGGGCCTATAAATTCAGGCTTCCCAACGGTCGCTTTGCGGCCAATGTGAGCCTGCGTCAGGAACTGATCGATGCTGATGTAGCGCCTTTTGTCGCTTCGGCCGGGGCTGAGCTTAGGGTTTGGAAATATTTCAGGCTTCGCGCTATGGCGGGTAAAAGCTACCGTATGCCTACGTTTAACGATCTATACTGGAACCCCGGAGGGAATCCTGATCTGCTGCCCGAAGAAGGCTGGAACCAGGAAGCAGGTCTCAGCTTTCAACACGAGCGATACTCCGATCGCAAAGTAACCCGTTTCGAAACATCGGTCACCGCTTTCAACCGCAGGGTACACAATTGGATTATATGGCTGCCCGGACCTTCGTACTGGAGTCCGCAAAACATTATGGAAGTGTGGAGCCGGGGTACCGAAACCACGTTTGCTTTTTCACATCACTCGCGACTGTTCCGCTTCGGGCTTAACGGGCAGTGGAATTACGTGCTTTCGACCAACGAAAAAACAAAAAGTGAAAACGATGCCTCTTTAGGCAAACAACTGATCTATTCGCCCCGTTACTACGGAAGCCTGGCGCTTTCGGCAGGATACAAGCGTTTTACGTTTCGCTACATTCAAAGCTATACGGGCTACCGTTTTATCAGCAGCGATAACCGGCAGTACATGAATCCGTTTACGTTAGGCTCGCTTAACCTGCTTTACGACTTTGCCTGGGAAGGGCAGTCGGGGCGTGTTACGGTGGCGATCAATAACCTGTTCGGAGAAGAATATCAGCTTACGCAAAATCGTCCTATGCCTTTGGCCAATTTCCAGGTTACCCTCACACTTAATCTTGCTAATAATTCTAATTAAAAATCAAAGCTATGAAACACAATTACCTTAAATCATTGCTACTGGCGGCCGCTTTTGTACCGGCTGTCCTTTCGGCACAAACCGTCTCTACGCTCGAATCACTTCCTTTCGGGAGCAACGAGTATTACGACGAAGAAAGTACCACCCCGTTTTCGGACGGAAATGTGACTTACCGTTACATTTGGGATGATATCTACGGCTATTGGCAGTCGGGTTTTATTTACAGCCGTGTCAACGACAGCACTACTTCCGGTCCTGGAAACCTGGCGGCTACCAAAGCGCTTACCGGTTATAACGGTTCTTCGGTCTATGCGGTAGGCACAGGTGGATCTGTAGCGGTACTTACGGGCAGTGCTACTGGTGGAGTGGTCGAAGGATTTTACGTCACCAACAGCACGTATGCCTATAACAGCATGCGCGACGGCGATTCGTTTGCCAAAAAGTTTGGCGGCGACGACGGTAACGATCCCGACTGGTTTGCGCTTACCGTACGCAGCTATCTTGGCGGTGTGCTTTCGACCGACAGTGTGGCTTTTTACCTTGCCGACTTCCGTTTTAGCGACAACACACAGGATTATATCGTGTCGGACTGGACCTGGTTGGATCTTTCTTCTTTGGGCAATGCCGACAGCCTCGTGTTTGAGCTTTCTTCTTCCGATGTGGGCGGCTTTGGAATGAACACGCCTTCGTATTTCTGCCTCGATAACCTTACTACCCGCGATACGCCGGTGAACGTAGCCGAGCATAGCAACCGTACCGAATTTAGCCTCTATCCCAACCCCGCTTCGGATTTCATCCTTGTGAATGCTACCTTTGCAGAAACGCTGCAGCACGTAGAAATTTACGATGTAACCGGTAAGCTGAAAATGACCACACCGCTGTTTTCGGGTCAGCGTACCATCGACATTGCTACCCTCGAAAGCGGAGTGTACCTTGTGGCGGTGGTGTCGGGCTCGCAGCGCACCGTGAAACGCTTTATGAAGCACTAATGAAAAATAGCTTTACAGGAGCGGTTCTCTTCGGAGGACTGCTCCTTTTTATGTTACCTCTTTCGGCCGGCGCGCAGTATGCGCCACCGGTAGGGCAGTCGGGCACTACGGCTATTCACAAAGACAGTTCCGTATTTGTGAACTGGGCTTCGGGATGTGTCGTACAGCGAGGCTTGCAAAATATAGCCGACCCTGCGCAGGGCTATGCTTCTGCCGGCGAAGCCGCTATGGCTACGGGGCAGGCAGGCACAGGCGGAGTGGTAAGCTTGGGTGATGGCGGTAGCGCCACGCTCACTTTTCCGTATCCGATCAAAAACGGTTCCGGCTGGGATTTTGCCGTATTTGAAAATTCGTTCGACGATACTTTTCTCGAGCTGGCTTTCGTAGAAGTGAGTTCCGACGGTATCCATTTTTTCCGTTTTCCTTCCGTTTCCCTTACCGATACGTTGGTACAAACCGACGGTTTCGGCAGTACCGATGCCACTAAAATTCATAACCTGGCGGGTAAATACAGGGCTCTCTACGGCACCCCTTTCGATCTCGAAGAGCTTGAGGGAATAGCGGGGCTCGATATTTATAGCATTACCCACGTACGGGTGATAGATGTAGTGGGCTGTATGCAAGATGCCTATGCCACGCGCGATGCCGATGGCCGTAAAGTGAACGATCCCTGGCCTACGCCTTTTCCTTCTTCGGGATTTGATTTGGCCGGAGTAGGGGTTATTCACCAGGACATCAGCACGGCAATCGATAGCCCCGAACCTTTTGCCTTGACGGTATATCCGAATCCCGTATCGCGCCATGCGCCCATCCGTGTGGTTCTGCCTGCGCATTTTACCGGTACCTATACGGTTGCGCTTTACGACTTGCAGGGAAGAATGCTGCGTGCGGAACGAACCGAACAGTCTTCTTTTGAGCTTATTCCCGAAGGTATTCCTCCGGGTGTGTATCTGTTGCAGGTACTCAGCAGAGAATCGCGTGTGACGCAAAAACTGGTACTTACCGAATAAGCCTATGAAACGCTTCGCCTTTCTTCTTTTAGTGGTATGCTGTGGGGTGTCGTGTGTCAAAGACAAGCCCGACCCCGACGATTACCAGGCGCCTCCGGCAGTATTGTCGCGGGGTGTATTCGTTGCCAACGAAGGCAATTTTCAATGGGGAAATGCGACGGTTTCTTACCACGATATTCCTACGGGGCTGACCACCGCCGATCTTTTTCAGCCTGCCAACCAGCGTCCCCTGGGCGATGTCTGTCAGAGCATTACTTTTGTCGGGTACAAGGCTTACCTTGTAGTCAATAACTCGGGTAAGGTGGAGGTGGTAAATGCGGGAAATTTCAGTTCTATCGCGACCATTACCGGTTTCGTTTCGCCGCGTTACCTGCTTCCGGTAAGCGACCGGAAGGCTTATGTGACCGACCTGTACAGCGATAAAATCAGCATTGTCGATTTGGCTTCAAATGCGGTGACCGGGCAAATTGCCTGTCCGGGCTGGACCGAAGAGCTGGTATTTACAGCGGGGCAGGTGTATGTGACCAATTCGGAGCGCGACAAAGTATATGTCATCGATCCGGTATCGGATCAGCTTAGCGACAGCATTACAGTAAGTTACGGAGGTAATTCATTGCGTACCGATGCACAGGGAAAAGTATGGGTACTTTGCGGAGGAAATGCTTCTGCGGGTATTCAGAGCGCCTTGTATTGCATCAATCCGGCGAACAATCAGGTCGAGAAAAACCTTTCTTTTTCTACGTCGGGTGCCTGGAGGCTACAGCTTAACGCAGCGGGCGATACCCTTTATTACCTGCATCGCGATGTATATCGAATGCCCGTGTCGGCAACGGCTTTACCTTCTTCGCCTTTTATCAGCGAAGGTTCGCGTAATTTGTATTCACTGGGTCTCGATCCCCTCAACGGCGATGTCTATGTGGCCGATGCCATCGACTACGTACAGCAGGGAAGGATATACCGTTATTCTTCTACAGGCGAATTGATTACCTCTTTTTACGCCGGTATTATTCCCGGACAGATCACCGTGCGCTGAACGCAACTTTTATTTTTCTTCGTCGCTTAGGGCTACCGCCGCGCGCAATTTTTCTTTTTCCGTTTCAGGGATGATTCTCTTTTTTGGGAAAAAAGAATTTCCTATTCCTGTTTTTTATGTTTAAATTCCGTCCTATTTATCGGTTATTATCCTTTAAAATTAGTACGTTATATGCGTTGGGATAGACAGTATGTTACTACCAAATCACTTATTATACAGCCCGATACACGTGGCCGTTTTCTTGCCCGAAATTCTTTTTCGGCCGAACCGATGGTGCTTTCCTCGCACACCTTTTTTCTACTGAAATGTTTTCTTCACCCGATCACACCCGAGGAAGCGCTTCAGGAGTTTACCACCGAATATTCCATAACCCGCAGCGATTTTAAAAAAGCCTCCGAGCAGCTTTATGATCTCAATTTTATTGTACCCCTTACCGAAGATAAGGTGGTGCAGGATCGGCTTACTTCGCGCGGATTCGGGCAGGTGATAGGACACCATTATATGCTTCGCGATGTACCGCGTGTAATGGCGTACAAGCAGGCTATAAGCAGGCATGTGGCGGGAAAAGATGTGGCCGAGGTGGGTTGCGGTACCGGTATCCTCTCGCTCTTTGCCGCCAAAGCAGGTGCTCGGCGGGTAACCGCTATCGAAGAGACCAAAATCGGGAACCTGGCTCAACGTATGTTCGAAGCCAATGGAGAATCGGAGCGTATCGGACTGATAGCCGCCAACAGCCGCGATGTGAAGCTCGAAAAGAAAGTGGATGTGATTGTTCACGAAATTATAGGTAACGATCCGCTGGGCGAAAACATTCTCTTTTATATCAACGATGTAAAAAAACGCTTGCTCAAAAAGAACGGCACACTTATCCCTTATCGTTTGCAGGTTTGTGCCAAAGGTTTTGAAGAAACGCAGAAAGAGAAAGTGATAGCAGAGGCGCGCGAGCTTTCGCTGTTGTACGGACTTCGTTTCGACCCTTATATTCGTGAGCTGGAAGCCGTTCCTTCCGAAAATTATGCATCGGGGGTCAAAGCCTCGCACACTTACCTGAGTAGCGAAAAAATCATTTCGAAAGAGTGCCTGCTCTACGATATTAATTTTTACGACGATCACGAAAACGATATTCCCGCCCAAAAGGTGAAAATGCGTATTACCGAAGACGGACTTCTCACGGGAGCTATCGTATATTTCAGGGCGCACCTCGACGAAGAATTGCAGCTTTCCAACGACCCTTATGCGCCGCTTACGCACTGGCGACCTTTATTTATTCGTTTTTCGAAAGCGCTTCGGGTCAAAAAAGGACAGCTCGTTAACCTTGCCACCGGTATAGAAGTGGTATTGGGTAGTCAGAATATTTCGCTTCGTTTGGCCTGATAAGGCGGCGCAGCTACGTTGCATTTAGTTCTACATCGTACTATGTTTTTCAGGAAATTTCCGCTGTATCGACAGCTCGACGTGATGGATTGCGGACCTACCAGTCTTAGGATGATAGCGAAGCATTACGGAAAAGACTATTCGCTGGCTTTTCTGCGTGAGAAATGTTACATCGGTCGTGAAGGGGTGTCGCTGCTGGGTATCAGCGATTGTGCCGAGTCGATGGGTTTCAACACCCTGGCTGCACGGCTCGAGCCGGCCGAGCTTACCGAAGCTACTCCGGTGCCTTTTATCGCGCACTGGATAGGCCAGCATTTTTTGGTGGTTTACAAGGTGAAGGGTAACAAAGTTTATGTGGCCGATCCGGGTAAAGGAAGGGCGGTATTTACGCGCGAAGAATTTATGGCCGGATGGATTCCCTCCGAACCCGCTCCACAGCAGGGAGTAGCGCTTTTTCTCGAACCTCGCGAAGAATTTTACAAGACAGAAGGGGTAGTTTATAAGTCGAGCTTTCGTTTTTTGATCTCGTATTTTTATGCGTACAAACGCCTTATTCTTCAGGTGGGAATGGCTATTTTGGCGGGCTCAGCGTTACAGGTGGCTTTCCCATTTCTGACGCAGGCTATCGTCGATCACGGTATCAAGCTCAAGGATCTCTCGTTTATTACCTATGTGCTGATCGGGCAGCTCATGCTTTTTTTGAGCCGTACGTTTATCGAAGTCATAAAAGGATGGATACTGCTCTATATCGGTAACCGTGTCAATATCTCAATCATTTCTGATTTTTTGCGTAAGCTGATGAAATTGCCCCTGCGTTTTTTCAATTCGAAAATGACGGGCGATATTCTGCAAAGGGTCAATGATCACCACCGGGTTACGGCTTTTCTTACCGGCAGCAGCCTTAGTATCCTGCTTTCTTCTTTCAATTTTCTGGTCTTTTCGGTCATTCTGTTTATTTATACACCGCTCATCTTCGGAATTTTTGCCCTGGGATGCGCGCTTTATGTAGGCTGGATCCTCTTTTTCCTAAAAGCACGCCGCGATATCGATAACCGTATGTTCATGGAGCTTTCAGGCAATCAGAACAACCTGATTCAGTTGTTAGAAGGAATGTCGGAGATCAAGCTCAACAATTGCGAGGAACAAAAACGGTCGCAGTGGGAAAAAATCCAGTCGGCGCTGCTCCGGCTCAATATGCGGAGTCTGATGCTTTCGCAGTACCAGTATTCGGGCGGAATGTTTATCAGCGAGCTTCGCAATATTATCGTTTCGTTTGTAGCGGCTCGGGGCGTTATTTACGGCGATCTTACCCTCGGTATGATGCTGGCTATTATGTATATCATTGCACAGCTCGATGCGCCGGTAATGCAGTTTGTATCGTTTATTCAGAGCGGACAAGATGCCAAAATCAGCCTCGAAAGGATGGCCGAGATTCACAACCAGCCCGACGAAAATGCGTCCGATGCTGTGTTTACCGATATTCCGCCGCAAGCGACCCTTTCGCTTCGCAATTTGCAGTTTAGGTACGACGGGCCCCGCTCCCCTGCGGTGGTCGATGACCTTTCGTTCGACATTCCTTACGGAAAAGTGACTGCTATCGTCGGACTGAGCGGAAGCGGGAAAACCACTCTGCTGCGTTTGCTCCTGCGTTTTTACGATCCCTCGGTCGGGGAGATACGTGTAGGCCATGTGCCCCTTACGGAAATAGACAGCCGGCTGTGGCGCCAGCGTTGTGGGGTCGTGATGCAGGACGGTTATATTTTCTCCGATACAATCGAGGCTAACATTGCCTTGTCGGACGAAACACCCAATCCCGAAAAGCTCCGTAAAGCGGTCGAAATAGCGCATATCGGCGAGTTTATCGAATCGCTTCCTTTGGGATACCATACCCGCGTGGGACAAAACGGAGTAGGGCTTAGTCAGGGGCAAAAACAGCGTTTGCTCATTGCACGTGCAGCCTATAAAAACCCTGAATACATCTTTTTCGACGAAGCGACCAATGCGCTCGATGCACATAACGAACGGGTAATTATGGAAAATTTCAGCGCTTTTTTTGAAAATAAAACCGTGGTAATAGTAGCACACCGTTTAAGCACCGTCAAAAATGCCGACCAGATTATCGTGCTGCATCAGGGTAAAGTGGCCGAAAAAGGTACGCACGAAAGCCTTATTGCGCAAAAAGGTGCGTATTACCGATTGGTCAAAGATCAACTTGAAATACAACTTGCATGAGTCAGGAAGAAGAAAAATACGATCGTCTCGATGTGCCCCCTGGCGGAGCAGACGATACCGGAATACGACCGCCCTGGATTGTACAGCGGGGCATTGGTATTCTGTTTACCTTGCTTTGCCTGCTTATCGTGGCCAGTATTTTTGTAAAAGTGCCTCGCACCGTTCCCGCTTTTGTAAGCGGATTTATTACCGATACTGTGCTCTTGTCAGCACCTTCCGAAAAAGAAGTGCAGCTTTTTTTTACTTCGGGCTCGATGGTAAAGCAGGGGCAGCCGATAGGTATGCTTTTCGATAAAGGGATGCCGCCCACAGCGCTTTCGGAGGACGAAATATCTTTTCAGGAGCTTGAAAAAACGGCGCATTTTTTTTACCACGATACCCAGTTACTGCGTGCGCCGGCTGCCGGTAAAATTTATTCCTATCCGCGCGGTACAGACACATTGGCTTTTATTGTGCCGTTAAACAGCGGGGTTGCGCTCTTTTCGGAAATTGAAGCCGGGAGTTTTGTCCTGCACAAAGGCGATCCTGTGTCGATGACCCTGGGTACAGAAGAAACACTTGTGCTTCATGCCGCCGTCGATTCCCTTTATTCGGGTAGCGCTGCGGGTCGTGTGGGCATTCGTTATCGCCTGAGCGAAACCGATCGGCATCGTCTTTTTACCTACCTGCGTGGCAAAGGAACGGCACAAACTTCGGGTACGGCCGAGATTACAATCGGCACCGAAAGCTTTTTCAAGAAAGTATCGCGTAACTTATTTCAGCGCAATTATTCTACACCTTAAGTATGAAACGTTTTCCTTACTACCTCTATCGCGTAGCCGGACTTCCTTTCGAAGCGCTTAGCCGGTTTAATTTCGGGCAAACCGCCGCTTTATCGCAGCAATGCCATACCCTTAGCATTCAGCTCGAAGCCTTGAAAGAACCGGTTTGTGCCTTGTTATATACAGCCATTTCGGCCGAAACCGAGCCTGCTGCGCAACGAAAGCTGATCGATCTGAAACGAAAAATATATAATGATCGCCTCTTGGGTACCGACGAGGAGTTGATCCTCCGCAGCCGTTTTACCACAGCCGAACACCAGGCTGTGCAGGAATATCTCGATTTATATGCGCAGCACCGGGCGCTGTCCGAAACCTATGCAAAGTCATATACTTCCGAAATCGTGCAGGTACGCAACCGCTTTAAGGACTTGGTGACCCACGAAGAATTTCAGAAAGGATTGTTGCTTTCGAGTCAGTTGCTGCTGGCCCAAATAGAGCCTTACCGCAATTCTCCTTCCGACAAGCTGCGAAAAAAAGAGCGGAAAACCGAAGAGAGTTTGGTGAAATACATTTCGCGGATGGCGGCCAAAACATCGCCCTTCAGCACGTTTACCCAAATTGCGTTGGGTAGGCCCGAAGCGGAAATGCCTCCCGTGTCCGAATCGCGCGTGCGCAGCCATATTTGCCTCAACAATACCCTTTACGGATTTTTGCGATCTGCTTTTTTTCGCATCCCCGAATTGTACCGCGAGCTTCGCATACAGCTTAATCCGACGCTTGAAAAAGAGGAAGAAGGCTATCTTTTTCTGATAAACCACAACAATTTAGAATCTTTTCAGCGTTTGCCCGCACACCCTGCCGTAAATGTAGTGTGTGAGGTACTGGAGACGCACAAGGGCGGAATGGTTTACCGCGAGCTGGTAGAGCAGATCGTGAAGGGCGAATATTTCGATGCGGGGATCGAAGAAGTGGAAAGTTTACTCGACGAACTGATAAGCTTCGGATTGGTAGAATATCAGCTCGAAGTATCGGGGCTTGATCCGTATTGGGATACAAAGCTTATAGCTGTGCTGGAGGCTTTTCCGCCCGTATCGCCCTTAATAGCGGAGCTGATAGAGGTGCTTCGTCGTTTGCGCGAATATGCCGGGCAGTATGCCGAAGCCTCGCTCGAAGCGCGCCGTGTACTGTTAGAGCAGGCCCATGCGGGAATGAAAGAAGTGAGCGAGAAATTATTGAAAAGAGCGGCGCAGGCCGATAGGGTAAAGCGCGGAGAACCTGAAGAAGAGCCGGTACCTGTAGCCGCCGAAGCGGCAGAAAAGCCGTCGGCGCGTAAAGCGAATAAGCCAAAAGAAGCGGAGAAAGAAAAATCTCCTGAAACGGAGAAAGAAACCGAAGTGGAAGAAGAAGAGCCGCGCGAGTTTCGGATCCACTCACAGGCGTATTTCTATTTTACGCCCGAAAAAATGTTTTACGAAGACACCACCCTCGAAACGGAGTCGCTGCTGACCGACGAAGAGCTTGATAAATTAACGTCGGCCGCTAACGACATGGTATTTTCGCTTTCCGAGTTTGAAATGAACTGGGAAGAAAGAGAAAATATGGCCGCTTATTTTTGCAAACGCTATGGCGAAAACGAAACTGTAAGCGTGCTCCGTTTTTACGAAGATTTTTACCGGGAAGTGAAAAAACCGCTACAATCTTACCAGAAGAAAATGCAGGCGCGTAAAAAGGATGAACCCGAGCTGGAGCTGACCGAAGAATGGAAAAAAGCAATGGAGCTAAGCTTTTCGCAGTCGGCTAAAGACAGGCTTGCCCGTAACCAGACTTTTCTCGAAAAACTGGAGGCTCGTTTTGATGCCGAAACCGCACAGTTGGAAATACCCGAAAAACGTTTTCGGCACGAAGGGCGGCCCGAAGACGGAAAGAATGCGTATTCCGTTTTTGCGCAGGTATATCGCTTACAGGAAAACGGGCAGCAAAAGCTGAGGGCGGTGCTTAACGCTTCTACGGCCGGATTCGGGAAATTTTTTAGCCGTTTTGTGCATACGCTCGACGAGGTGCTGCACCGTTCCATTTTTGAATGGAATACGGAAAATATGGAGAACGATCTGTTTATCGAAAACTGCGATTCGTCTGTATTTAACGCCAACATTCATCCGCCGCTTATGCCTTACGAAATCTGTATGCCCGGTAGCCAAAATGCGCTTCCGGTACAGGCACAGGTATCGATAACCGATTTGTCGCTGGTGTACGATGCGAACGAAAAACGGCTGCGGCTGCGTCACCGCGAAACAGGCCGCTTCTGCGAAATCTTCGACCTCGGCTTTCAGGGCTGGATAGGGCGTTCGGAGCTTTTTCAGTTGCTAACCCGTTTTTCGCCCCAGCGTTACGTGTTTTGGGGAATGCTGTCCAAAACGATCAACGAACGCTTTCTGCTCGAACAGCAACCCGGCGTGGCGATATGGCCCCGTGTAACGATAGGCGATACCCTGGTTGTGCAACGCAAAAGCTGGCGTATCAACCGCGAAACCATTCCGCTCGATCGCTTTAGCGGCGAAGAGGCGCAGGTGTTTTTGCAAATTGATGCCTGGCGCCGTTCTCTCGGATTGCCCGACGAAGTATTTGTGGCCATGTCGGATCACCAGGAGGTAGCGCAGTTGCCTCCTGAAGAAGCCCGTAAGCTGTCGCGCGAAGCGTATAAGCCGCAGTACATTCACTTTTCCAATCCGCTGCTGGTCGATTTGCTGGTCAAAATGTTGCACAAGCTGCCCCGGATATTGCGTGTACAGGAAATGCTGCCTTCGTCGGAGCAGTTGCTTTCGGTAAATGGCAAGCCCTGCGTAACAGAAGTGGTCGTAGAATGGAAAAACACCCCTGCCTCATGAGTACCGTCGATCCGAATTGGCTGGCCGCTTACCTGTATTATCCGGGTGCGCCGGCTCCTTTTTTGACAAGTACGGTAGCGCCTTTTGTAGAGGAAGTGAAGCGCGAAGGTATAGCCGAAGACTGGTTTTTTATTAGCTATTGGGAAAAAGGGCCGCATATCCGTTTGCGTTTCAGGTTGCCCGATCCCGAGCGTAGAGAAGCGCTTCGTGTACGGCTTGCCGACTATTTTAAAGCGGCTTTTTCCGAACTTTCGGAAGCAGTGCCTTCCGTATCCGATCCGGAGATACGTGTTCCGGGTACCGTTTTTTTCGCGGAATATGAGCCCGAAACCACACGTTACGGTGGTACCCAGGCCATGCCTGTGGCCGAGCGGCTTTTTCAGGTCTCTTCCGAATCGGTCTTGTCGGTGCTGCAAAAACAACATGCGCAATGGAGCTACGAAAGAGCGATGGGAGCGGCCATACAGATGCACCTGGCATTGGCGCATAGTTGCTGTAAAAACCACAAAGAAGCCTGCTTGTTTTTTGAGTATGTATTTAAAAGCTGGGCTCCGGCGGCTTATCATCCGGCTTATACCGGTTTGTCGGAGGCTACCTTTTTAGAGAAAAGAGAAGAAGCTTTGCAAGCCTTTGAAGTCAATTTCGAAGCACAGCGTGAAACCCTGGTTCCTTTTCAGGAGCAGGTATGGGAAATGCTGGAGGCCGGCGAATCGTTTGACGAGCCCTGGTACGACAATTGGGTGAAGGCCCTGTTAGAGGTATCGGCACAGCTTACTGCGCTGCATCAAAAAGGATTGCTTCGGGTGTCGGAAGAATTTCTCGCGCCCGAGGGCGAAATTCCGGTTTCGCAGCGAAGCGTATGGTCTGTGTATGCCAGTTACCTGCATATGAGCAATAACCGTTTGGGAATCCTTAACCGCGACGAAGGTTACCTGGCTTATCTGATGAGCCGTTCGTTGCTGGTTTTTTCTTGAAAGAAAAAGGAGCGCCGAAGCGCCCCTTTTTTGTATCCGGTTTTGTGTTAACAGGCCGGAGGAGTAGTAGTGACAGGAACCGGGCAGGTGGGACCGTTACGCGTAATCTGACATATATCGGATACACAATAATTGGTGATTCCACAAAGCTCCGAAATACAGTTATTATCCTGTGTGGGGCCGCAAGGTCTGCGTACCGTGGGGAAAATACATTCATTTCCCGTTTTTCCGCCTTTTATACCTTGCGTTTCGCGATCTTCGATAGAAGTGACAAAGCTATTTACTTTCAGCTCATCGAGCTTAAATTTGATTTTCTTTTTCATACGAATAGATGTTTAGATAAAACGTGTCTGAACTACAAAAAAGCAATAGGAAAGCCATCTCCTTAACGGGGCATGGTGGTGGTGTTGCGCACGCAGATAGGCGGATTCGTATCCTCACAGACCTGATCGCGGGTTACTCTGCAATCGCGAAATTCGTAAGTGCGGCAGCCCTGGTTACAGCTTAGCTGCGTTCCGCCTTTGATTCCTTCCGATTCATCGGTGTTGATTGAGGTGATGAAACTGTTCACTTTCAGTTCATCGAGGCCGAGTTTGATTTTCTTTTTCATCGTAAAATTCAAATTAAAAATTACTTTTTCAGAAACTTAACCGCAACCCGCTATCAGCGTATTGCAGCCGGTAAGTATCGTGTTAGGGATACAGGCCGGAGGGGCAGAGGGGCATACATTATGCCTGGATAGCTGGCAGCCCTGGTGCAGGGTGTTGCATTGCTGCGTACAGCTCAGTTCGGTGCCGCCTTTCATTTCGGCGCTTTCCGATTCGTGGATAGAGGTGATGAAGCTGTTTACGCGCAGCGCATCAAAATGAAGTTTGACTTTCTTTTTCATCAGCTATAAGAATTAAATATTTAGAAATAAGGCACATACATGAAAGTATGTGCCCTTGGAATTAACAACCGATTGACAGGGTGTTGGTGCATCCTCTGAAGTCGGACCAAATCTGACAAAGGGGAGGCTCTGTGGGTACGCAAACCTTATCGCGGGTTTGTACACAACCGATAAATTCGTCAGTTCGGCAATTCTGCGGACAGCTTATCTGCGTACCGCCTTTGATTTCGCCCGATTCGTCGGGATTGATGGAGGTAACGAAGCTGTTTACTTTCAGCTCACCAAGACCTAGTTTTATCTTCTTTTTCATAGCGGATAATTAAATTATTGACTGTGGTGAAATGAAAAGCAGACCCTGAGATTAGCATCCTTCGTAATAGGTCTGCGTGCAGTTGGTATTCAGCGTCATTATTTCGCAGACATTGACCGGCATGGTAATGCGGCAGGGTGAGTCGCGTGTTTCTACACAGGCCTGTATTTCGTACGTACGGCAACCCTGTCCGCAGCTTTGCTGTGTACCACCTTTGATGTCGCCCGACTCCTTAGGATCGATTGAGGTAACGAAACTGTTTACCTTCAGGTTGTTAAGATTAAGCTTGATTTTCTTTTTCATGGTATATAGGGTTTAAAGGGTTACAAAAAAATAAATCGTTGTGCGTCGATAAGCGCACAACGATCTTTAGCAGGGCGGATGCTTAGCGGCAATCTACCCATAAAGTTTCGGAACAGTTAGGCATAGTAAATATCTGACAATTAGGTGGCTGCGTGACCGGGCAGGCCTGATCGCGGGTTACCTGGCAGTACCGAATTTCGTACGTACGACAGCCCTGTCCGCAGCTCGGCTGTGTGCCGCCTTTGATATCGCCCGACTCCTTAGGATCGATTGAGGTCACAAAACTGTTTACCTTCAGGTTGTTAAGGTTGAGCTTGATTTTCTTTTTCATGGTATATAGGGTTTAAAGGGTTACTTTGCATAAAGCCTGATCTCTAATCAGGAACCAGACTTTGGAGGGTTTAGCAGAATCCGGTGCATACCGCAGCTTCTGACCAGGGTACACAAAATGGGGGGTATGTCTCACACGATGCGTGGCGTGTTCTATGACAATTAGGAAATTCGTTTGTCAGGCAGCCATAGTTGCAGCTTTGCTCGGTTCCGCCTTTTATTTCGACCGATTCAGAATCGTTGAGTGAAGTGACAAAGCTGTTTACTTTCATGTCCTTAAGGCCAATTTTGATTTTCTTTTTCATATGTCTATTAAGATTAATGGATTAGAGGGAATAAAACCTGATTCTCAAGTAGGAACCAGGTTTTGGGGAAGAAGAGGGCCTTAACATATATCTGATATGCGGACACACCATTCCGGCCGTGTATCGCATGGCTGGTCGCGGGTCACTCTGCAACCCGGAAACTCGTAAGTGCGGCAATCCTGGTTACAGCTTACCTGCGTACCGCCTTTGATGTCGCCCGATTCAGAATCGTTGAGCGAAGTAACGAAGCTGTTTACTTTCAGTTCGTCGAGGCCAAATTTGATTTTCTTTTTCATGGTATATAGGGTTTAAAGGGTTTGCGTACTAAAACAGCACTGTAGCTTTCAGACCACAGGGCTGTATCGGTTTTTTCTTCAGCTACCGTAGCTGGCACATATCTGAATTTGCCATCGTCTATTTATCGCGTAAAGTCAGCAAGTGATTTACGTGGAGGATATACAGCGTGAAAGAATATTCTTTTCACAGATAGAAAGGCAACACCTATGCTATGGTCTGTTAATTAGCAAAAACGCGTACATAGCCTTTCTTGGGTAACCGGGCAGATCAGATTAATAGAAGGCACCGGTGTGCAGGCTGTATTGTCGGGTCGGGTGGGGCCACAGCCAATTGGACAGGTGGTTTCGGTGCCGCCTTTCAGTTGCGCGATTTCCCATTCGTTCATAGAAGTGACGAAGCTTTTTACCTGCAGGTTATCCAGCTTCAGTTTGTTTTTTTTCTTCATAGTAAATAGCGTGTGTATATACGTTTTCTACCTGTTTCCGGACAGCAAAGAGCGAGCATAAATTTTACCCGCTCTTTTACAATCCGGTTTCAGTTATTCTTTGCAGACATGCACAGTGGGAAGACCACCGCAAAACGGCGGATTGGTATGCGTGGTGATGCAGGCATTGTGCACCGATACGATGCAGCCCTTGTGACGGGTATCGCAATCGTGGTTGCAGCTTAGTTGGGTACCGCCTTTTATTTCGCCCGATTCGGATTCGTTGAGCGAGGTGATAAAGCTGTTTACTTTTAATTCGCTAAGGTCAAATTTTACTTTTTTCATACGAGTCATTTTAAAGAATGAATACAATCATAGTCGCATAGTGCGAAGCAAAAAGACAGGATCAGGTCAGCAGTTGGTCGGATAACGCGAAAAATCGCAGATGTTCGGGTTATTGGTGTGGCATTGGATCAACTGTGTGTGACAGCGTATCGGACTTGTAGCGGCGCAAACGGCGGGACGGGTAAGTACCTGGCAGTTCGGTGTGATGAGGCTCTGGCAATTCTGATTCGATATGCAGTTCATTTCGGTACCGCCTTTGAGATTGGCGCTTTCGGCCTCTTGCAGCGAAGTGACAAAACTTTTCACCTTGAGATTTTCGAGCCCGAGATGTATTTTCTTTTTCATAGTAAAACGAGTTATAGTTTGTAGATAAAAACATTAACAGTTAGCGGTAATATTGCAAATGGAAGGTTGGGTAGTGCCGCAATCTAAGGGGTTTTGGGTACGGCAAATCGAAGGGCGGGTTTGCGTACAGAATTGCGTACGCGTAAGCTGGCATTCGGTGCCTTCGGTAAACTGACAAATTACGGGTTCTGTAGTGCAGCCTGTAACATCAGTGGCTCCGCCTTTGATACCGTGGGCTTCTGTGGTATGAAGCGAGGTGACGAAACTGTTTACTTTCAGCGCTTCGAAGCTGAGTTTAATTTTCTTTTTCATAGAAATAGCATACTTTATTTGGTAGAATAATTCAGAAATAAAAAAATCATTTGGCAGCGCTTAGCAATAATTTGGCGGTCTTGTAGGCTGGCATCCGGGGGTGTGAGATTCCACGCATTCTTGCAAATTACGGGTCAGGCAATGGAACTGTCCCGATACCTGGCAGTCTTGCGGGCGGGTTAGGCAATTAGCCGCCTGGGTATTGCATGCGGGCGCGCAGGTTAGCTCGGTTCCGCCTTTGAGATTGGCGCTTTCGTCTTCGTGAAGCGAGGTCACAAAACTGTCCACGCGAAGCACATCGAGACTGAGTTTAATTTTCTTTTTCATACTAAGAGAGATAAAGTGAATAAATAAATAAAATAATGAGTTGTATCCTTAACCGCCGCCACCGCATTCGCGGATAGAGGTGCAGCCTTCGTGAAAGGTTACACAGTTTTGGGTACGGGGGCATTCGATGTGTACGCTGATTTCGCATTCTCGAATTTGTGTCAGGCAGCGTACAGTAAGCGTTTGTCCTTCTCCGCCTTTCAGAATAAGCGATTCTCCTTCTTTGAGAGAAGTGACAAAGCTGTTTACCCTGAGCTGTTCGAGACTAAGCTTTACTTTCTTTTTCATCGGGTTTGCATAAAAATTAACTCCCGGTTTCCTGATAGATTCCGGGAGAGAAAAATTTGGTTTTTTTTATCCGCAGCCCAGTACTAGCGTGTTGTTACAATCGGGATTTCCCGAAGCCTGGCAAATGGGTGGCTGGGTCAGGGGCGGACATTGAGTAACCGATTCGGCGCAATACGGAGGCCTTGAAAGTACGCAGGTGTGTGGGGCTTCGGTATGATGTGCCAGCTCCTGCTTCCCGCCTTTAATTCCATCCGATTCTGAAGCTTGGATCGAAGTAAGGAAGCTTTTTACTTTCAGGTCGTCGAGGTTAAATTTTAATTTTTTCATAGCCATACATTTTTAGAATAGAACGATTAACAAATCTGATTTATAAAACGTGCGTTGTATGATTGCTGTGCGAAAAAATCTCAACGTTGCTTAGCAACAATGTGAGGCAGGGGTTTGGCAGTTTACATTCAAGGTATGCACACCGCAGGTGTTGAATTCGCGCGTCAGGCAGTTATGCGGGCAACTGAGTTCTGTGCCGCCTTTTATCGCACCCGATTCTGAGTCACGCAGCGAAGTGACAAAGCTGTTTACTTTCAGCTCATCGAGCTTAAACTTCATTTTTTTCATACGCAGATAATTTTAAGTGATAACTAATATGGAGAGATACGGTTAAGGTGTATATGTGGAAAAAAACGGTGTCGGGTTACAGTAAATAAGTGGGAGAATGTGAGTGAAATATTGAAAAGCCTGCGGTTATATCAGGTTGGATAGGGTAGAGAAATAAGCTGTTTCCGCTTTCGATCAGCGCTTTGTTTCCTGTCATAAAAGGAAGTGTATTCAGGCTATCGGAGTGAGATTTTACGTTTTTCATCGCGGATAGTGAGGTAAAAAGGGTAGCTACTAAAAAAGCGAAAGGGCATACTTTTCAGCTATGCCCTTGGTTTAACAACAATAAGAGAGGGAAGAGTTACAGACAAGCCGTGAGTGGATTTGGCAAACCTGATGTGGAGTGACGGCACAGCCTCGAAATTCGATAGTTCGGCAATTTTGCGGGCAACTGAGTTGCGTACCGCCTTTGATTTCGCCCGATTCGGAATCGTGCAGTGAGGTGACAAAGCTGCTTACCCTGAGCTCGCCGATACCGACCTTGATTCTTTTTTTCATAATACTAGAAATTAAATAAACGTAATACTAACGTAGTGATACTAACACTGCCTTACTAAGGCTATGTAACAAATATAAAAAAATCGATGAAAAAACCAAAGACTTATTTATCCAGTAATATACCTCTTCGCAGGGCGGCGCTAACCTGTTGCAAAACAGCTTTTTCTGCCATTTCTTTTTCCGATTCAGATTGTGCTCCAGTCATTTCGATCACTTCCCGAATCACTTCCTGCACCTGTTTGGGCTTTTTGAACGAACGTAAGATATAGAATGAAAAATCGGGCAGCCATTCTTCGTGTACTCCCAGGGCATAGGGTCTTAGCAGCACATAACGCAGATCCGATTCGGGCTGGTTGCCCGTGATTTCGGAACGCCAGTCCCAATTCACCGATACGAGTGCCGAGTTACCGTGCAGCAGCAGCGACAGCTTTTTGAGGTGCGGATCGCCTTTTGAAACGTGTTTCTCGGCATTGCTGCGACAGGCTATTTCTTTATAATGGAGATACACATTGCTTTTGATGCGGGTTTTTAGTTGCCAGCTTTTCAGCTCCAGGCGGTAAATATCCTGCCACAGCGTTTTGTGTTTTTCGTGCTTCTGGATTTCAAGCTGTCGGCGTACAAAGCGGCTGAAAGCATCGGTAAGATTACCTTGAAATTCACTTTGCAGAAATGCCTCGGTGGGTTTAGGCGCTACAAATTCGGCCACTTCGAACGTACGGGGGAAATCTTTTTTTATCCACCGTTTTTTGAAGGTCTCCCAGCTTATTCCTATTCCTTCGCCGGTGGTCAATGTGCCGGGCTTTGCTTTCTTTTCGAGCGACGGAGCCAGTACCGAAGGAATCAACTCGGGAGCCAGCACGCGCAGCAGGTAATAGCCGATTCCGGCATTTCCCATAAACAGGCTCATATCCTGCAAGCCCGTAGCCGAGGGATAGCCGCATTGGTAGTAGCCGTGCAGCCGCCTCGATTCGATAACGTACATGGCTGCACGCAGTGCCTGTCGCAGGTATTTTTCCTGTTTCAGGGTCAGGAAAGCCTGAATAAAAATATCGTTATTCCCGCAGGTGCCGTGGCATAAGGTATGACTTTCGCGTCCTGCTTCCGGGAAAAAATCTTCTGTAAAATTGCGACGTATAGCCGCCATCGCTTCTTTGCGGAAAGCCGGGCTACCGTTTAGCTCCCAGGCCCTGAGCCGCGACATACCAATGCCCGCCGCACCGTGGCACCAGGCATTCATTTCGCCTTTACCGCTAAAAAAGTTGAGATCGTCCTGATCGGCTTTTTCTTCGAACAGCATCGGATCCTGCTCCGTTACCGCTTCGTAGCGCAGATCGCGCCAATTGCCTGTGCGGGGCACGAAATATTGGGTTTCGTAAGTGTATGCCTGCTCTCCGATTTTTGTAAGCGCAGGATTGCCGAGGTACTTTCCGGCTTCCATCAGGGCGAATCCTATGCCCGCAGCGCCGTGTGAAAAACCGCATAAACCACCCACTTGTTTTTCGTTCCTGTCCCAGTAAATCCCCTTTTTGGCAGTATGAAACTGGCTGGTGAGCTGCTGCAGGTATTGATCAATTTTTTCGAGTATCCATGCCTCTCCGGTATGGCTGTGAAGATGCAGCAGCACCAATAGCGCACCCGATTTTCCGTTGATAATTTCGAGGGGTATCTCAGGGTTGTGGAGAAAATTTTCGTCGTGACGCGCCAGTTCCGATGCTTTTTCAAGGTAACTGCGTTTGCCGGTAAAGAGATACAATTGGATAAGCGCATATACCACCCCGAACATTCCCGGCTGGAAGGTGTAAAGAAAGGGTGGACAGGTATGGCTGTACGTATCAATTCCCTTTACTATTTTATCGATGATATCGAGGTACTTTTTTTGTCCGGTGTACCGAAACAGGGCACCGAAGAAAAGGGCTATTCCGGCCGAACCACCGTAAAGGCTCAGCTCGAAAAACTGAAAGTCTTCAGAATCCCCTTTTTTTTCGACCGGTGTCCAAAATAAAGCGCCGTCTTCCTCGCGGGCTTCGCGCATAATTTCGTCTGCAATGCGGAATACTTCGTCCTGCACGCGTTGTTGCATTTTTTCGGGTGTGTTCATACTAAAAAGAGCTACACGATACGATTCTATACTTGATTAACTATATTCCAGTGTACGTTTGATAAGGTAAGCCAAATAGGCTTCGTCGGCATTGAACAAACCCAGCCGGTTGTGCTGCATGTGCACAAACGATTCGAGCAGCGAGCGGTAAATGGCATCGGTATCGCGAAGCGTGGGGTCGGAGGTATGCGCACGCAAAAACTCGGGGCGGAGACTTAGCAGCTCTTCTTTTTGTACCCCCAGCTCGTGAATCCATATCGGCAGCCATTTTTCACCTTTGGTATAAGCGCCTCCACCGTCTATCCAGGCCATTACCGATTTTCCCATGTCGGCCAACTGCGGTTTTTGCCCTGCGAAGCGTTCTTCGAAAAGTGAGCTTACTTGTGCCGGAGTAGCGTCGGCCGTATCGCGGCGCACATAATTCAGCGTGTGGTCCATCCATTGCCCGATGTAATATTCAAAGAAAGCGATACAGCTTTTTTTGTCGCGGTAAAAGGAATAAATAAGCCCCAAATCGAGCAGAAACGCCAGGCGAAGCATATCTTCATAGTCTTGCGATTCTTTTTCGGCAAGAATGGAAAGCAGCAGATCGGAAGAAAAGCAGAGCTGCGGCTCGAGCAGCACAAAGTCGGCCTTACTCCCGTAAGTATCGAGCTGCAGTGGCTGGTCGGTCGATACCAAATCGAAGCGATCCGTTTCGTCCGCAAGGTGCTGTCGTATGCGTTGTGTCGTTTCTTCAACTTTGTTGGCCGGTGTTTTTATGCGAAGGCGCAGGTGCGGGTTAGACTGGTAATGCCGACTGAAATAGAAGCGATCGAGGAGCGAATGGCTTTTCAGTTCACTGATTAGCGGGTAAACCCAATGGGACAAAAGTTTGTCGGAGGGTTCGGTATAACGTGTAAGCAGCACCCAGATACTGCGGCCAATAATGCCTTCCATAAAATAATTGTGCAGAGAAAATTACTGTTTTTTTCAATAAGAACAGCATTTCGCCATAAAGAGATTTCTTTTTTCGGTACGTTTTGCGTGTTTTCCGGTACGTATTTCTTCCCGTTTTTAATGAAGCTCTTTTGGGTACGACAAAGCAAGAAGTTTCATCTTTTTGCAAAGAGACCGGCAGGTGGTAATGTATTTTATAATGGAGTAAAAAGAAAAAGTCGCTCAAGCGAAATGTAAGAATCCCGGAAAAAGATTTTGAAACTAAACCTCATTTTTCTTAAATTTAGGGTGCGCTGAATTTAATGGAAGTAGTATTTATTGTCTGATAGAGTGGTAGATTATGAAGCTTTACATTAAAAATATGGTGTCGGTGCGCTGTAAGCTGGTGGTGAAAAAAGCGCTGAGGGAATTAGGCTTACATTATGTGCACATGAAGCTGGGTGAGGTCGATATAAGGCCCCGGCTTACCGAAGAAAGCAAGCAGAAGCTGAACGAACGTCTTCGCAGCGCCGGGTTGGAGCTGATGAACAACCGAAAGGTCAGGCTTATCGAAGCGATTAAAGTGCTGGTGATTGAATCGGTGCATTATTCGGACGAGCTGCCTAAAGTGAATTTTTCGGCTTACCTGAGCGAAAAGCTGCAGCATAATTATACGTACCTCTCCAATATTTTTTCCCGTTCGGAAGGCACCACTATCGAGAAATTTATTATTGCCCACAAAATAGAGCGGGTAAAAGCGCTGTTGGCCTACAATGAGTTGAACCTGACGGAAATTGCCCGTAAGATGCAATATAGTAGTGTGGCACATCTTTCGGGACAGTTTAAAAAAATTACCGGCTATACCGCTTCAGGTTATCGCAAACTAAGCCATAAACAGCGCATTACGCTCGAAAATGTGTAAATAATATAACTTAATTTCACTTATATATAAGTGAAACAGCGCTTATCCGTGCAATATTTGTAACAGCTAATTAAAATAAGAAATTCCCGGGTATAGAGTATCCCGCGAGTAGGACAACCGGAATTTACAAAGTCGTTTCACAAAAAAATTATGCTATGAAAAAGGTAATTCTTTCTCTTGCTGTCATCGTAATGTCTGGATTTATGCTGACCGGATGCAGCGAATCGCCCCGCACGAACGACAGACTGGGTAACGAAGCCGAAGATCGCAATGCAGCGCAGGAGGCCGAACGAAAATTGCGCGAGGCTGAAGAAAAGCTCGATGCCGAACGTCGTGAATATCGACGCGATATTGAGGCGAAAATAAAGGAAAACGAGAAAACCCTTTCCGATTTCCAGGGCCGAATCGACAAAGGCCGTAAAGAGGTGCAGCAGAAATACCGTGAATTAGCCTCCGATTTGGAAAGCAAAAATGAAGCGCTGAAGAAAAAGCTCAATGAATACGGCGATGAAGGTGCCGAAAAATGGGAAAACTTTAAGCGTGATTTTAACCGCGAGATGGAGGATTTGGGTCAGGCGCTGCGCGATCTGCCCGAGAATTTTGAAAAGTAAACGTGCATACAAAATAGAGAACCTTAATGCTACAACTGGCCAATAGGCCCTAAAAACCACTACTATGAAAAAGTCAATTATTTTCTTCAGTACCGTTTCAGCACTGCTGTTTGCAACGGGAAGTGTATCTGCACAAGACGACAAGCGCGAAGCCCTCGGTTTCGGCTTACGGGCAGGGGTAAACTTTGCCAATGTTTACGATACCGAAGGGGAAGATTTCACCGCCGATGGTAAAGTCGGCTTTGCAGGAGGTGCCTTTCTCAGTATCCCCATCGGGAAATTTCTGGGGGTACAGCCCGAAGTGCTCTTCTCGCAGAAAGGATTCAAATCTTCGGGTACGCTGCTCGGACAACCCTACAGCCTTACCCGTACCAGCAACTGGATCGATGTACCCATTCTCCTGCAGATTAAGCCCGCCCAAATAATTACCATTGTGGCCGGTCCGCAGTTCGCTTTTCACATGAGCAATAAAGATACTTACACATGGGGATCGAACAGCACTTCCCAGCAGGAAGAATTCGACAACGATAATATCCGTAAAAATGTACTGGGGCTAAGTGCCGGTATAGATATCAACGTGCAAAACTTTGTACTCTCGGGCCGTGGAGGCTGGGATCTGCAAAACAACCGGGGCGACGGTTCCTCTACCACGCCACGGTATCGCAACTCCTGGATACAGCTTACGCTGGGTGTCAGGTTTTAAAAGATAACAGGTTTTGGTTTTGAATTGGTGCGACCCCGGCAATAAATGCCGGGGTCGTTTTTTTTGACCTATTGCCTTGTCCGAATTTACAGTATGATCTTGCCGGATTTCGGAACGCTTTTTTAATTTTATTTATCTTTAGGCGCATCATTGTTTATTCGCTATGAAAAGCATTACGACCGATTCGATCAATCACTGGACCTACGAACAGCTTGTAAAATGGGGCGTTTCGGAAGAAATAGCCGCTTATGCCAACCTGCTGACACTGCTCACCTGTACCGCTTTGCTGGTGTACCTGATTGCTTTCCTTTCCAACAAATTTCTTACCCGTGTACTGCGCCGTTTTGCTGCCCGTACCACTACCAAGTTCGACGATTTCCTGATCCAGAACAGAATGGTCGTGTACGTGGCACGTATCGTTCCGCTAATTATCGTCATCAATGCCATTCCGGTTATTTTCGCCGATTTTAAGCAGTGGATAGGCCCGGTATCTACCCTGGCCGATATTTATGTGGTGTTTCTCATTATTTGGCTTGTAAGAGGATTGTTGCGTACCAGTAAGGATTTTCTCAAAACCACACCCAATTTTAAAGACAAGCCCGTCGAAAGTTATGTGCAGGTACTCGTTATTCTGCTTTATTTTGCAGGCGCGCTGATTATTTTCTCGCTCGTAACCGGTAAGTCGGTAGGGGCATTTCTTACGGCTATGGGTGCCGCTTCGGCCATCCTGATGCTTATTTTTAAAGATACGATTCTCGGTTTTGTAGCCAGCATCCAGGTTTCGACCAACGACATGGTGCGCATAGGCGACTGGATCACGATGGATAAGTACGGGGCCGATGGGGATGTGATCGAGATAAACCTTACTACCGTAAAAATTCAGAACTTCGATAAAACGATTACTACCATTCCTACTTATTACCTGATTTCCGATTCCTTCAAAAACTGGCGCGCCATGCAGGATTCGGGTGGAAGAAGAATCAAACGATCCATTTTTATTAAAATTTCAAGTATCCGGTACCTTTCGCAAGAAGATGTGGAGAAGCTCAAACGCGTGCAGCTTATCACCGCCTACCTCGAAGCGAAAACCACCGAGCTGCACACGTACAATACCGAGAATGAAGTGGACCAAAGTCTGCTTATCAACGGTCGTCACCTGACCAACATCGGCGTATTCCGTAAGTACATCGACGCGTATATTGCGGCGCATTCTTTTACCAATAAGGAAATGACCATGATGGTAAGGCAACTGGCGCCCTCGACCAGCGGGATTCCTATCGAGCTGTACGTGTTTACCAACGATGTGCGTTGGATCAACTACGAAAAAATCATGGCCGATATTTTTGACCATCTGTTGGCTGCGGTCAATTATTTCGACCTCGAAGTATTCGAAATGCCCGGTGCCGACGATGTACGCCGTCTCAATAGCGAAGCCGAAAGCAAACGTCAAAAAATAGGAGGAACCGATGAAGCTATATAGACGTAATTTATTTCATGCACTATTGCTGGCCGGGCTTATTATGCCTGTGCAGGTAAAAGCCCAGGCGTATTTCGAGGAGGATGCCAGGCCTGCTGAAAAGACGTATATCCTGAAATGGACGCCTACGGCGCTGCTTGACTTTTACCCCTCCCTGCAATTTGCCTTCGAGTACGGCTATACTGCCGGACAGGCCCTGCAGCTCGAATACGGACTCATTATGCCCGAAATTGCGCGGGGTGGAACTGGCACCCGGGGGCATCGTATTCGGCTGGAGCATCGTACCTATTTCGGTACAAAACAACGCTGGTATTATGCACCCGAGCTGCATTTTATCACCGTCAATTACAACGTGAACAAACGTTTTTCCGATTCCTGGTACACCGATAGCCTGTCGGGGAAGGAAATCCCTGAAAACCCTTATCGCGCGCAGGTAGGCGTGCATAAGATGGCTGGTACCGCCAACCTGAAACTCGGTTTGCAATACGATCTTCCTTTCCTGAGACTGGTGTTTGACGTGTACGCCGGATTAGGGCTGCGAGTGGTCGATACCCGTTTTACGTCTTATCCTTCTACGGGGCGTTATGTGCCGCCCATCGACAATTTTTTGTTCGAGCCTCCCTTTAAAGAAGGCACGCGTGTTACCCTCAACGGAATAGCCGGTTTCAAGATCGGATACCGTTTTCGGTAAGCAGCCGCTATCGCGAAGTGATGGGTTGGAAAAGGGTGCCCAGGTGCTTAAAGTCGAAAGCTTTAGACAACGTGATGCCGTAGTACGGCCTCAATGTTCTCAGGTTATTGGTCACTTCAGCCTGTAAAGTGATGCCCGTAGTGGCCTCTGTGATCCATACTTTTCCGCTGAAAAACGGATCAAATGTTCTGCTGTAATTGGGATCTGCCAAACTCAGTGCCGAAGACGAGCCCGTACTCCGATAAATATGTGATAAACCCACAGCCACCACATGCATTCGCAGACTAATTCTCTTGTTTTCATGTGCGATCATGAAGCCGAGTACCGACCAGTTAAAATTATACTCGTTAAAGTTTACCATAATGGCATTCCCGCTAATAGGTAATTGGGGATTGTTAGGTGCGACGACAACCGTATCAAAAGCTTCTCTGTTTGAAAATACGGTATTTACAGAAGTACGGCGCCATATAAATTCTACAGAAGGAGAATAGAAAATCTGAGTGTTTTTATTGAGACTTAAGTTTTTTAAATTAAGCAAAGGAGAGAAGTAAACGCCAATATTGTCTGAGACCCGGCTTCTGATCCGGTCACTCGTCTCCCTGTAATGGATCAGCGAATCATTTCTTCGTTCAACCCCTGCAAGTATGGTCGTATTTCCTGAGGTATCTACGGAGGTCAATGTACGGTTACCGTACAGACTCAGGTAAAATCCTACTCCCCAATTTTGTATTCGGTTGGGCGCATAGATATTGGTCGCAAAAAACAGATTTTTCGCTTTTATTCCCTCTACCAAATCAAAGTTCGTACCTATATAAGCAAGGTAGTTAAAGTCATTGAGGGGCGGCTCTATGCCTCTCACCGAAAGGGTCAGTTTTTGTTTTTCGCCGGTATTTTCGGACTTGAGTTCGGTGCCGTAGAGTTCAATTTTCAGCACCAGTTCCCTGTCTCTGTCTGGCATCGTATCTCCTTTAATTCTGACGAAAAACGAATGTTTTTTTTGCTTTTGCAGCTCACTCAGGCTAATATCCGCATACAATAATTCGTATTCTGAAGCGACAAGGGTAGAAATTTTCGGATCGGCGATAATCCGGAGTTTCGCGTTTTTGAGTGTATCCGGAATTTGTGGTGCGCTCAGGATAAATTCATACACGGCGTCTTTACCCTTCTGTTTTTGCAGCGTAGTGTCTTTCGATTTGAAAGAGATTTGGTAGTTAGACAATTCTCCTAAAGGGCTTACGCTGATAACCGAAAGGATCATTTTTTGCGTTTCCCCGTCCTTATCCGGCACTGCCTTGCCTGCATTATACAATACGGTTTTTAGCACCAGCTTACGTTCGCGGTCAGTTACGTTGTCTTTTTTTAGTGTAAGCGAAAAGGAATGCGTACCCTTCTTTTTTAAATCGTCCAGGGCTATTTCCGTGTCGGATACCTCATAATCTGTCGCAGGAAGGGAAGAATGCGCAAGATCAGGCTCGACCTTTAGCGTGTACTTTAGCAGCGAATCGGGAATAGTTCCGGCGACTACTTCAAATTCATATTCCACATTTTTATCGCTCTCCTTTTGTAAAATAGTATCCGCGTCTTTAAAGGAAACCGGATAGTTTAAGGGATCAGGTGCCGGTGTTGGAGGATCTTTAGAAACAGGCGCATCGGATATAATGTTATTTATACCTTTTATGCGAATGGTCATTTCTTTGATTTCGCCTTCGTTACTGAATGGGAGATTTGCAGGGGAAGTTTCAAATTTTAAAACTAAGGCTCTGTCGAGCTGTTCTACGAAATCTTTTTTAAGTCTCAGGTAAAAAGAGTGGGTGTTTCCTTTTTTTAAGTCTTTAAATAAAATGCGATTGCCGGATAATTCGTAGCCATCGGTGCGATAAGCGCTTTTCTCAGGGTTGGCAATGACAAAAAGTGAATCGTCGTTTAATTTTTTGGGAATGTCGGAACGAAGTATAAAACGAAATTCATAAAGTATATCTCCGTTTTTTTCCTGTCGCAGGGTGGTGTCTGAGTGTTCAAATGAAATCGTGTAACCAGGTGTGTTTTTTTGTGCAGTAGAAGGAAGCGTAAACAGGCATAAAATAAGTGGAAATAAGAAAGAAATAGGTAGGTTTCTCATGGTAGATGAGTATTGATAATAAGACTAATACAGAATAAATAATCCGCTATAGGGATAATAGTGCTATTAAATGTAAACTATTTTTTGAAGCTGTACAGAGAAGGAATCAAAAAATAATATTCGTGCGGTTTATGCATAAAAAAAACCGGCGCAAAGGCCGGTTTTGAAGAATACAATACATATCACGTATGACTCAGGCTATGAACCAGCTTACCACCCAGTCGGGGGCAAGACCGGCTACCACAGTCAGCAGAGCCGAAATGACGATCACAGAAGTCACATAAGGGCTTGTTTTTACCGGGCTTTCTTCGCCGGGTTGCAGCATGGCGTTAATCACTTTGAAATAGTAATATACCCCCACCAGCGTACAGAGAATAGCAACGATGGTAATCCAGAAGAAACCCGAGGCTATGGCGCCGGTAAATACCATGTACTTACCCCAAAATCCGGCCAGTGGCGGAATACCTGCCATCGAAATCATTGAAATGGTTAGCGCTATGGCCAGCAAGCGATTGCTGCGGAAAAGTCCTTTGAATGCCTCGAAGTCTTCGCTGCCACGAGCCTTGAATACGGCAATGGCTACCCCAAAAGCAGTGATGCCCGCTAATCCGTATGCCAACGCGTAGTAGAGTAAAATACCCGAAGTATCAATCGGCAGGCAGAGTAGTGCCAGCAGCATATAACCCGCATGCGAAATACCCGAATAGGCCATCATGCGCTTGAAATTCTGTTGCATCAGCGCCAGCACGTTTCCGGTAATCAGCGAACCCGCAATTACGATCAGGAAAATCACTTCGGTTTCTTCCCTGAACACGGGCAGGAATATGCCCGATACTAAGCGGAAAAACGCAGCCACTGCCGCAATTTTACCGATGGTTGACATGAACAGGGTGATCACCGCAGGCGAACCCTGGTACACATCCGGACTCCAGTTGTGAAAGGGGAACGCCGATACTTTGAAGAAAAGTCCGAAGAAAATGAGCAGCATCCCGGCGGTAATCAGGGTGCTGTCGGCTGTGGTGCCCGCTGCGATGGCGGCACCGATAGTTTCGAGGTTAAAGCTGCCTGTGGCTCCGTAAAGCAGCGCAATACCGAATAGCAGGATGGCTGTCGCAAAAGAACCCATCAGGAAATATTTCATTCCCGCTTCGTTCGAGGCAAGATTGGTTTTGCGGCTGCCCGCAAGGATGTACAGCGAAATGGAAAGAATCTCAAGTCCGAGGAACAGCATCACCAAATCTGAATACCCTACCATAATGATGGCACCGGCCAGGGTAAAGATCAGGATCGAATAATAATCCGAGATGTATTGTTTTTCTTCCTTGAAAAAATCAGCGACCAGTATAAAAATGAGTGTAAAAAGCCCGATTAGCAATCCGCCGAACGACAGGAAAAAGGAGTCGGTGCGGAACATATCGTTGAAATAGCTCTGCGTAGTGGTCGAGTAGAGGAAATGCACGATGAGCAGCCCCAAGGCACCGGCCACGATAAGCGGGGTCAGGATTCTGCGCAGTCCGAACAGTTCGGCCAGCATGCACAATATTCCGAGACCGGCGGTATAGATCAGTGTTTCCAAGGTTTAACGGGTTATGAGTTGAACGATGGGTTGAAAAGATATTTCGGTAAGCCCCAGCAAAGGTTTGTAGAAGATTCCGAAGAAAAGCACCAAAAAGACGAGCGGAAAAAGTATCCATTTCTCGGTGACATTGAGGTCTGCAAAAGCACCGCTTTTCGGTTCGCCTAACATAGCGAGTCGGAACATACGCAGCATATATACTGCGCCAAGCACCAACGTAAGCGAGGCCACGGCGGCATAGGCCCAACTGTATTCGAAAATGCCGTACAGCATCATTATTTCACCGATAAATCCGTTGGTAAAAGGAAGCGCTACGGCAGCCATCACAAAGATAAAAAGACTGGTGCTGAACACCGGTGCGAGGTTGCGAATGCCTCCCAGCGCGCTCAGCTCATAGCTGCCCGTGCGGCGGTAGATAATCTCGGCCGAAGCGAGTAGTCCTATGGTAATAATACCGTGGGCTACCGATTGCAGCAGTGCGCCTTTGATACCGGTTTCGCTACCCGAAAGCAGGGCCGCAGCCATCAGTCCGAGGTGCGCCATCGATACGAAGGCAAAGAAGGTTTTCAGGTGTTGCTGACGAATGGCGATTACAGAAGCATACAGAATACCGGCCACGCATAGCCCTATCGCTAACCAGCCCCACTCGGCCAATCCTTCGGGCACGATAGGCAGCATCCAGCGTACGATACCGAATAATCCCATTTTGGCCATCAGCGCCGAAAGCAGCATGGTACCCTGCATAGGTGCGGTACGGTAAGTAGAGGGCTGCCACGAATGCAGCGGGAATACCGCCGATTTGATACCAAAGGCAAGGAACAGCGCCCAAAAAATCCAGGTTTGCTCTTCGGGCGTAAGTGCAGCCGAATAAAAAGCGGTAATGTCGAACGACCCGACTTTGAGGTAAATGTAAATGAAAGCGATCAGCATCAGCAAGCTGCCGAACAGGGTATAGACGAAGAATTTGAGCGTCACGTTTACCCGATCTTCTCCGCCTCTGAACAGCAGAATGAAGTAAGCCGGAATCAGCGTCAATTCCCAAAACACATAGAAAAGCATGGCATCGAGCGCGAGGAATACGCCCATCAGGGCAAATTGCATGAGCAGTATCAGCGCGTAAATCGGCTTGTCATTTTCCTGTACCGCGTCTTTACGTCCCGACAGCACGATGAAAGGTACGGCAAGGTTAACCAGTCCGGCCAGCAATAACCCGGGGCCGTCCACACCCAGGTGCAGACCGATGCCCAACGAAGGAATCCAGTCGAAGTGGGTCTCTATGGGCGAACCGTCGCCGCAACAGACAAGTTTGACATAAAGCGCCGCCGTGACCAGCAGTTGAGCCAGACTGAAAGCCAGTGCCAGCGAACGACCGTAGCGGGAATCCAAAAAGGGCAGAAGAAGCGAGCCGGCTAAAGGGAGCAGCAGCAAAACCAGGATCATCTCCATAACAACTGAACAAGAATTAAGATCGTAATACCGGTCACCATCGCGAATATGTAAAATCCGACGTAACCGGTTTGTATTTTTCTGTATTGACGGCCGAACCATACGCTCAGGCTTCCGGTGGCATTTACCGCCGCGTCAATAATGTGTTTTTCGATCAGGCCGTACAGCACGGTAGAAAGCGTATAAAGCGGTTTGCCAATAAGCGTATGGTACAACTCATCCACGTAAAATTTCCGGTTGGCCGCTTTTTCCCAGCCTTTGAGCTCGGCATCGGCTACGGGTAAACGTTGTTTTTTTACGTAAGCGTTGTAGGCCAGTACGATAACCAGCACCGCAGCACCTACGGCAATCGCCATAAGCATATATTCGGCGGCGTGACTCAGGTGATGATGCCCGCCGAGTATGGAATTGGCTCCGGCAAAGACGGGATCGAGATAGCCATTCAGCAAGTGCGTACCGCCTAATGCGGCAGGAATACCGATAAGTCCGCCAATCACTGAAAGCACCGCCAATGCAATCAGCGGGAAGGTCATTACTTTGGGCGATTCATGGATGTGCGAAGCGGTTTCGGCGCTGCCACGGAACGAACCGAAGAAAGTCAGGTACAGCATCCTAAACATATACAATACCGTGATCAGTGAGCTGGCCTGAAGAATGCCCCATAGCACCGGACTCTCTGTAAACACACCGGCTAATATTTCATCTTTCGAGAAAAACCCGGCAAAAGGCGGAATGCCCGAAATAGCCAACGAAGCAATCAGGAAAGTGAGGTAAGTGATTTTCATTTTCGACTTCAATCCCCCCATCGCGCGAATGTCTTGTTCACCGCTCAATCCGTGGATGACGCTTCCTGCACCTAAGAAGAGCAGGGCTTTGAAAAACGCGTGCGTGGTCAGGTGAAACACGCCCGAAGAGAAAGCGCCCACCCCTAAAGCGGCAAACATCAATCCGAGCTGACTCACGGTAGAGTAGGCCAGCACTTTTTTGATGTCGTTCTGTCGCAGACCGATGATAGCAGCGAATACACAGGTAGCCGTGCCTACTATCAGGATAATATCGAGCGTAGAAGGAGCCAGGGCAAACAGTACCGACGAGCGGCAAATCATGTAAATACCGGCGGTCACCATCGTGGCGGCGTGGATAAGCGCCGATACGGGTGTAGGGCCGGCCATTGCATCGGGCAGCCAGGTGTAGAGCGGTATCTGAGCGCTTTTACCGGTGGCGGCAAGGAACAGCAGCAGCGTGGCAGCTACGATAAAGGTGCTGTCGTGCTCTACCGAACCGGCGGCGGCAGAAGAAACTTTCAGGAAATCGAGCGTGCCGAACTGCATCAGCAGCATGAACATACCCAGTACAAAGCCTATGTCGCCGATACGGTTCATTACGAACGCTTTTTTGGCGGCGAGGTTGTATTCTTTGTTTTTAAACCAGAACCCGATAAGCAGGTACGAGCAGAGACCCACGCCTTCCCAGCCGATAAACATGATCAGGAAGTTGCTGCCGAGTACCAGCAGCAGCATGAAGAACACGAAAAGGTTCAGGTAAGCGAAGAAACGGCGAAACCCTTCGTCGCCGTGCATATAGCCTATCGAATACAGGTGAATCAGCGAGCCTACACCCGTTACGATAAGCAGCATCAGGCACGAGAGCCGATCGATAATAAAAGAAAAATCGATTTGGAAGGCTGCCGTATCGATCCAGTTGGCCAGCGTAACCACCTGTGGCGTATCGCTTACCGAGCTGAAAAGCGCGATCGAAGCTACAAAAGAGCCCGCTACACAAAGCGTAGCTATCCAGCCCGGGGTGTTTCCCGAAAGCCGTTTTCCGAGCAGACCGTTGAGCAGAAATCCGAGCAGCGGAAGGCCGGGTACCAGCAGGGTCAGTAAAAGTAATGCCTGTTCGTTCATGTCGTGATTATCCTTTTAAACGATTCAGTAGGTTGATGTCGGTGCTGGCCACATTGCGGTAAATGCTGATGAGCAGGGCTAATCCCACCGCCACTTCGGCCGCAGCGACCACCATGATGAAAAATACGAATACCTGTCCGTCGGATTGGTTGTTGTAAGCCGAAAAAGCCACCAGCAGCAGGTTTACAGAATTGAGCATGAGTTCGATGCACATCAGTACGATAATGGCATTACGTCTTACCAGCACGCCGATCACGCCGATACTGAAAAGTGCGATGCTGAGCCAGAGGTAAAACTCCAGCGGAACCAGCTTGATACTTTCGTTGATTTCAGGCATACTATTCTCAGTTCGGTTTTTTGGAAATCATGACCACGCCTATCATGGCCGACAAAAAGAGCAGGGAGGCTACCTCAAAAGGAAGCAGAAAATCGGTAAACAGCTTCATGCCTATCTGACGTACCAGCCCGATGCTGCCGTCGGTAAATTCGGGTGCTTCGAACATCACCGATTTTACAGCGCCTAACAAGACCAGTGCTAATATGCCACCCGAGATAACGCCCGCCAACTGCACCCAGCTTTTTTTACGCGGTTCGGTGCTCTTGTTCAGGTTGAGCAGCATAATGGTAAAGAGGAACAATACCATGATGGCTCCGGCATATACAATGATATGCACAATGGCTAAAAATTGTGCGTTGAGTAATACATAATGCCCGGCAATGGTAAAAAAGCAGAGCACCAGGTACAGCACGCTGTGGATCGGACTGCGCGAAAAGACCACGCAAAGCGCCGACAACAGGGTTAAAAAAGCCAGAAAGAAGAATAAATAGTGTCCCATTTCCCTGGTAAAATCAATGTTCTTTTTTTTCGGTGTGCAAGTTTAGGAGGAAAGATCTTAAATCTGAAACTTTCAGGGACGATCCGCTCCTTTTTTCTTTCGTTTGCTTACATCAATACGCTTGTCCGTTTTTTCCACAAGCAGGTCTTTACCAAACACGAAATCTTTACGCTTGTATTCGGCCGGCACAATGCGATCGGTGAGGTAAATGGCGTCTTTCGGACAGGCTTCCTCACACAGACCGCAGTAAATGCAGCGCAGCATATTGATTTCGTAAATGGAGGCGTATTTCTCTTCGCGGTAAAGATGCTCTTCTCCTTTTTTGCGCTCGGCAGCTTCCATCGTGATGGCTTCGGCCGGACAAGCCACTGCACACAAGCCGCAGGCCGTGCAGTTTTCACGTCCCTGCTCATCGCGCTTGAGCACGTGCATACCACGGTACACCGGCGTAAATTCCCGTTGTACTTCGGGATATTTTATCGTTACTTTTTTTCTGAAGAGGTGACCAAGGGTAATTTTCAGCCCTTGCAGAATAGCCGGGAGGTAGAGCCTCTCCCAGAGATTCATCTTCTTGTTTACAACAACCTGGCTTCTGTTCGTTAACGACTGCATGGTTCAGGAATGATTAGTTGAAAAAGGTGATCACGGCTCCGGTTACCAGAATGTTGAGCAAGGCCAGCGGGATGAAAATCTGCCAACCCAGCCGCATAAGCTGGTCGTAACGGAAACGCGGAATAGTCCACCTGATCCACATGAAGAGAAAAATGAAGAAAAATATTTTTGCGAAAAAGATAAGCACACTTAACGCGGCGGCTACGTTGACCGAAAGGTCGAGACTATCTATCCAGGGGAAAGTATAGCCTCCGAAGAACAGCGTTGCAATGATAGCCGCAGAGATGAAAATGTTGATGTATTCTCCGAAGAGGAACAAAGCCAGCTTCATACTGCTGTATTCGGTATGGAAACCGCCCATCAGCTCCGATTCGCCTTCTGCCAAATCGAAAGGGGTACGGTTACATTCGGCTAAGGCACAGGTAAAGAAAATAAAGAATGCCAGCGGTTGGTAAAATACGTTCCAGTGTCCGTTGGCCTGCGATTCTACGATGTCGCGCAAGCTCAGCGATTCGCTCATCATCACCAGCGGAATCACCGATAGCGCCATGCCCAGCTCGTAGCTGATCATTTGCGAAGAAGCCCTGAGTCCGCCGAGCAGCGAAAACTTGTTGTTAGAGGCCCAGCCTCCGATCATCACGCCGTAAACTCCCATCGACACTACACCGAATATGTAAAGAATACCGATGTTCAGATCGGCGATTTGCAGGGAAATGCTGCGTCCGGCTACTTCAATATCTCTGCCCCAGGGTATCACCACGTACGACATACAGGCGGTGAGCATGAACAGGGCAGGGCCGAGGAAAAACAGCGTCTTGTCGGCCGGGTTGGGTGTGATTTCTTCTTTGAAGAAACTTTTGAGTCCGTCGGCCAAAGGCTGGAATAGCCCGAAGGGACCCGCACGGTTAGGACCGATGCGATCCTGAATGAACGCGGCTACCTTCCTTTCGACCAGCGTGCTGTATGCGGCAATAGCCAGGCTGACCAGAAAAAGTACGGCACAGAGAATTACCTTATCAAGCAGAAGTGTTGTCATGGGTTTCGATCGGCTTAATGGCGTTGAGTTTAAATTCTTTGGGCTTCACCATTTTTTCGTAATGGTTCTGCGAAATCACAGAGTGACGGTCGAGCTTACGCGGGCCTTCGATGGTCCAGTCGCTCACACTTTTTTTATCGAAACGGCATTCGTTGCAGATAAACTCTTCAACCTCGCCCCATTTGTCTTTTCGTCCGGTTACACGCAGCACGTCTTCGCCTTTGAACCAAAGCGTGACTTTGCCCGAGCATTTCGGACAATCGCGGTGCGCATCCATCGGCTTGGTAAACCATACCCGGCTTTTGAAGCGGAAGGTTTTATCAGTCAGGGCTCCTACCGGACATACGTCAATTACGTTGCCTGAGAAATCATTGTCTATCGCTTTTTCGATATAGGTCGAAATTTCGGCCACATCGCCACGGTTGATCACACCGTGCACGCGTTTGTCGGTAAGCTGGTCGGCGGTTTTTACACAACGGTAGCAGAGTATGCAGCGCGTCATGTGCAGTTGAATCTTATCGCCGATATCGATTTTATTGAACGTACGACGCGGAAATTCGTAACGGCTTTTTTCAGAACCGTGCTCGTACGAAAGGTCTTGCAGGTGACATTCGCCGGCCTGATCGCATACCGGGCAATCGAGCGGGTGATTGGCCAGCAGCATTTCGACCACTCCTTTGCGTGCTTCCACAATATCGGGCGAAGTATAGTTTTGCACTTCCATACCGTCTTCTACCGGGGTGCGGCACGAAGCCACAGGCTTGGGTATCGGGTTGGGGTTTTGCTCCGACATTTTCGATACCTTCACAATGCAGGTACGGCAGTAGCCGCCGCTGCCTTCGAGCTTGCTGTAATAGCACATGGCCGGAGGGGTAACCTCACTGCCGATGAGCCTTGAGGCCTGCAGAATGGTGGTTCCCTGGGGAACTTCCACGGTGATTCCGTCTATCGTTACTTTCGGCATCTTCTTATCGTTCGTTTTAGGCAGAAACTGCCCCGTTTTCTATCTGGTTGAAATAATGTTTCACATCCCTGATCGAATCGGGACGGGTGACGTATTCCTCAAAGTCGCTCCTGAAATGACGGATGGCGCTGGCTACGGGCCAGGCGGCAGCGTCGCCGAGCGGACAGATCGTTTTTCCTTCGATGTTTTTCTGCAAATCCCACAGCAGGCTTACGTCGTCGAGCGTACCGTGTCCGTCGAGAATTTTGTGCAGTATTTTTTCCATCCAGCCGGTACCTTCGCGGCAGGGACTGCATTGCCCGCACGATTCGTGGTGATAGAAGCGGGTAAAATTATGGAGGTTTCTAACCACACTGGCTGTTTCGTCCATCACGATAAATCCTCCCGAACCGAGCATGGTGCCGCTTTCGAAGCCACCTTCGGCCAACGATTCGTAGCTCATCAGGCGGGGTTCGCCTTTGGCGGTTTTCAGAATGAGTTCGGCAGGCAGAATGGGTACCGACGAACCTCCGGCCACTACGGCTTTCAGCTTGCGGTTACCACGGATTCCGCCGCAGTATTCGTCAGAGTAGATAAATTCTTCTACCGGGAGTCCCAGGTCAATTTCATACACGCCGGGCTTTTTGATATGGCCGCAGGCCGAAATGAGCTTGGTACCGGTGCTGCGTCCGATCCCGATTTTGGCGTATTCGTCGCCACCCATGTTAATGATATGTGGTACGGCGGCAATCGATTCTACATTGTTGACCACCGTGGGGCAACCCCACACTCCCGACACGGCCGGGAAGGGCGGTTTGATGCGCGGGTTTCCGCGTTTTCCTTCGAGCGATTCGATCAATGCGGTTTCTTCTCCGCAGATGTAGGCACCGCCACCGGGTTGTACGTACAGGTCGAGATCGTATCCCGAACCGAGAATATTTTTACCGAGCAATCCGGCGCTGTATGCTTCGCGGATGGCTTCTTCGAGAATATGCAGCACATAAAGCAGTTCGCCTCGGATATAGATGTAAGCGGTATTGGCACCCAGGGCGTAGCTCGATACAATCATGCCTTCGACCAGCGCATGGGGCAGGTGCTGCATGAGGTAACGGTCTTTGAAAGTGCCCGGTTCGCTTTCGTCGGCATTGCAGACAAGGTAGCGGGGCTTACCCGATTTTTTGTCGATAAACGTCCATTTGCGACCCGTTGGGAAACCGGCGCCTCCACGTCCGCGAAGTCCCGATTTGAGCACTTCGTCGGTTACCTGATCGGGGCTGAGCGTTTTCAACGCTTTTTCGAGCGAGGCGTATCCTCCGTGGGCGCGATAGGTCTCCAGCTTTTGGATACCCGGTACGTCGATGTGTTTGAGCAGAATCTTTTGTCCCATAATTCAGCGCTTCTTCACGGTTTGATTTTCTCTTTTGACCAGTGCGAAATATGACCGACGGCACTACAGGTGCTTCGGTATTCGTCGAGCAGCTTATCTACCTTATCGAAGGTCAGATTTTCGTGATACGTTTCGCCTACCTGAAGCATGGGCGCAGAGCCACAGGCTGCCAGGCATTCGACCGTTTTGAGGGTGAACATACCGTCGACTGTAGTTTCTCCCACACTGATATTGAGCTTTTGTTCGATATGATGCACGATATCTTCGGCACCCATTAGCCAGCAGGGTCCTGTGCGGCACACTTCAATTACACATTTGCCGACAGGCTTGAGGTTGAACATGGTGTAGAACGAAGCCACCTCATATACTTCGATAGGTTCGATATCGAGCAGCGAGGCTACGTAGTCCATCGTTTCGGCACTTAGCCATCCGTCAAATTCGGCCTGAGCCAGGTGAAGTAACGGCAGCAATGCCGATTTTTGTTTGCCTTCGGGGTAACGCTTTTTGATGCGGTCAATCAGCGCAAGTGTTTCTTCGGGAAACCGTATTTCTTTGTTTGACTCCATATATTATGCGTCCAGTTCTCCTGCAATGATGTTCATACTGCTCATGGTCATTACCGCGTCGGCAATTTGCGAGCCCCTGATAATTTCGGGGTATGCCTGGTAATACACGAAGCAGGGTCTTCTGAAATGTAGCCTGAAGGGCGAACGGCCTCCGTCGCTGATCAGGTAAAACCCGAGCTCGCCGTTGCCGCCTTCTACGGCGTGATACACTTCACCTTTGGGAATATCCGTTTCACCCATCACAATTTTGAAGTGCCAAATCAGCGCTTCCATTTGGGTATATACTTCCTGCTTGGGCGGGAGGTAAAATTCGGGCACTTCGACGTGGTGCGGGCCTTCGGGAAGGTTTTCCAGCGCGTGTTCGATGATACGGAGGCTTTCCCACATTTCGCGGTTGCGTACCATAAAACGGTCATACACATCGCCGGCTGTGCCGATGGGAATGATGAAATCGAAATCTTCGTAAGAGCTGTACGGATTGGCTACCCGCACATCGTAATCGACACCTGCCGCGCGCAGGTTGGGGCCGGTAAATCCGTAGCTGAGCGCTCTTTCGGCACTGATACCGCCCACACCGATGGTGCGATCCATAAAGATGCGGTTGCGTACAAAGAGGCTTTCAAATTCCTGTAATTTTTTGGGATAAATTTTCAGGAATTCGCGGATTTTGCGGATGGCATTTTGGTTAAAATCCCTTTCAAAACCACCGATACGTCCTATGTTGGTCGTAAGGCGGGCACCGCATATTTCTTCGTAAATGTCGTAAATGCGTTCGCGATCCTGAAACACGTAGGTAAATCCGGAAAGTGCGCCCATATCCACACCGATTACGCTGTTGCAAATCAGGTGGTCGGCTATGCGGGCAAGCTCCATGATGATGATCCGCATGTAATCGACGCGTTTGGAAGTTTGTACGCCTAAGAGCTTTTCGACGGTCATGTGCCAGCCCATATTGTTGATAGGAGCCGAGCAGTAGTTGAGTCGGTCGGTAAGTGGCGTTACCTGATAATAGGGTCGGTGTTCGGCGATTTTCTCAAAAGCCCGGTGAATATACCCGATGGTTTGTTCAGAGTCGATGATGGTTTCCCCGCTTATTTTCAGAATGTTCTGCATCACGCCGTGCGTGGCGGGGTGGATCGGACCCAGGTTAAGCGTGGTGTACGCCTGATCGAGGTCGTTGGGGTCTGAGGTAATGATCTTTTCCGTCATCTTCCGAAATATTTATCTTCTTTATCGGTACGGGTTCCGTCTTCGAGCGGGTATTCCTTACGCAGGGGGAAATAATCCATTTCGTCCACGTTGAGGATGCGTTTGAGGTTAGGATGTCCGGTAAAGATCACCCCGAAAAAGTCGTAGGTTTCGCGTTCCATCCAGTTGGCACCGGCATACAGCGGGGTAGCCGATTCGATTTCGGGTTTTTCTATCGGCAGAAAACATTTGAGGCGGAGGCGTATGTTGTTCTCGAGGCTGTGCACATGGTACACCACTCCGATTTCGCGGCCTTTTTCTTCCGGGTAGTGAAGTCCGGTAATATCGGTCAGAAAGCGAAAACGCAGGGTGTCGTCTTCGTGAATCCAGCGAAGCACTTCGAGGATACGGTTTTTTTGTACCTCTATAGTGAGCAGGTCGTAGGGCGCTTCGATAGAAAGGATGTCTTGTCCGAACTGCGCCTGAAGCTTTTGAGCGATGAGCTCCTGGGTGATTGCTGCCATGGTTACTCGATGCCGTAAGAAGCCAATAGTTGTTTGTATTCAGACTGGTGTCTTCTGCGAAGCGGTTCGTTTTTCACCAGTTCCTGTATTTTCATGATGCCGTCGAGAATTTGCTCGGGGCGGGGCGGGCAGCCGGGTACATAGACATCGACCGGTACCACTTTATCGATGCCTTGCAGCACAGAGTAGGTGTCGAAAATACCACCGCTTGAGGCACAGGCACCTACGGCGATAACCCAGCGGGGCTCAGCCATCTGCAGGTAGGTTTGTTTGACTACGGGTCCCATTTTTTTAGCGATGGTACCCATTACCATCAGCAGGTCGGCCTGACGGGGTGAGAAAGAAAGCTTTTCGGAGCCGAAACGTCCTAAATCGTAGTTAGAACCCATTGTGGCCATAAATTCGATACCACAGCATGAGGTGGCAAAAGGAAGCGGCCACAGTGAATTGGCCCGTGCCAGCGCCACTACCTTGTCGAGGCGGGTAGCGAAAAAGCCTTCTCCGCGATATCCTTCGGGTGCTTCCGCCATTTCAATCTTGTTCGTCGGTGAGGTCATACTTGAAATTCCTTTTCTTGATTTATTCCCATTTCAACGCGCCTTTTTTGCGGATGTAGAAGAAGCCCACCAGGAAAATGGCGATGAATATCAGCATTTCCACAAATCCGAACAGACCCAGTTCCTTGAAATTTACGGCCCAGGGGTAGGTAAAGATAATTTCTACATCAAACAGTACGAAGAGAATAGCTACGATGAAATACTTGATGTGAAAAGGGATACGGGCATTGCCCACGATTTCAATTCCACATTCGGTATTTTCCAGCTTCTTCTTGCTTTTACGGTTAGGACCGATAAGGTGTGTCACGAGCATGGTGGTGACCACAAATCCCATTGCCAGTCCGAACTGGATCAGAATGGCTACGTAATCGAGGTTGGCGTATTGCATAGCAGTGTAAGCGCTCTTGAGTTATGCCCCGCCTTATTGCCCGGCAAAAGCCGTCTTTTCAGACAAGGCGGCACAAAGGTATATAATATGTTGAGCAAAAATACCCGTTTTGCGTCTTTCAAGTCACTTTAAAATAAATCTAAATAAGCGTGTAAGCGTTTGTTTTTTAGCTAAATGTAGCGCGTATTCCCAGGACTACCCGATCTGGCTCCCGAAACCTGTACAAAAGGCGGCACAACGGGAAAGCAAATAAAGCGGTTTAAGAGAATTCTTCACAAAACCGGAGAAAAGGAGCTTAGGTTTTTTCTTTTAGTCTAATAATCAATACGAAAGCAAAAAAAAACTACCTTTGCTGAAGCGTATTTTCGCCACTATGGGTTGCGATGTACGGTAAAGGCCCTTATCGGCCTCATTTATTGTGTAAAACGGGTGTATTCGTAAGGTATCTACAGGTCTTGCGATGCCTGCAATTTAAATGTCAATCTTAGCTACAGTCCTATGAAACGTAACGCTTTACGCCAGGGCCTGCTGTTGATTTGCTTTGCGTTTACTTTCACTTTTACCTGTATGGCACAAAGCCCTGCGGTTCACTGGTTTATCCAGCCTATAAAAGTGTATGCTTTACCGCCTTCTGAGATTCGCGAAGCAGAGGATGCGGTGTCGCATACGGCTTACAAAACGGGTGGGATAAGCGCCGGGCACTCGGGCGGATTAAAGGATCAGCTTTATTGGATAGTGGGGCTGACCGCGCTTTCCTGTATGGGTATATACGTGCTGATCAAGATGCGGAAATAGCCCTTTTAATAACAAAGCTTACAGGCTCTTTTCCCGTAGTTTTCGGTCGCTTCGCGGCGCGATACGGTAATGATTTCATGTTTGCAACGTCGCAGTCCGCTGCAAGAGGTGCTGTTGTGGTAGGCTACTGCGGCCGAGCTGTTGCACACATAGACTTTATTTTGCAAAACCGCTTTTGAGGGTGCGGAGGCGGAAAGACCGGTGAGACAGAGCGGAAGCGCTACAGCAGCTACTAACAATAGGCGGAGAGTCATACACAAGGCGATAAAAAGAAACTACAAAGGGATTACAGGGCCGAAAGTAGCATTTTTATGCGGTGTATGCGAATTTTATTTTCTTAATGGTGAGAGAGTTAGGAGGCCTGTCCGGCATCCAGATCCCAAAAGAAAAAGAAGAAAAAAGCAGCAGCCCGCGTACGGGATACATTTTTGAATTCGGCTACCAGCGTGTGGTTGTAATAGACTTTCCCGTTGTCTTTGACTTCACCTACACGTGTGTTGTTTTTATAGATGCTTCCGTTGCTGTTTATCTCGCCTACTTTAGTGCCATAACGGTACACGTGGCCCTGACTGTTGATTTCGCCAATGCGGGTATTGTTTTTGTACACCGCTCCGTTACTCTGGAATTCACCTACTTTTGAGTGTCGGATATACACAGCGCCCTGAGAGGTGATTTCTCCGATTTTGGTGTGTTTGTAGTAGAGATCCTGTGCGAAAAGCACAGTTCCGGAAAGCAGAATAAAGGCAAGTAAAATTAGCTTTTTCATACGCATCAAATTAGGCTTCCACATTTCTCAAAAACCATGCCTTTTATTGATTCAGAAATCGAAATCGAGGTTCAGCTTGTTCTTGAGGGTAAGCAGGTGTGGGTTTTTCTCGGCCAGTTTCAGGAATTTTTCTTTGTCGGTGTAAAGAAAGGCATTTGCTCCTGAGGCTTCCAATTTGGTTTCGAGTGAAATATGGTGGTTTTGGAGCTTGTGGCGCAGAAATTCCAGCAGTTGCTGTTTCTCTCTTTCCAGACTTTGTTCCTGTGCTTTGTTGTCGATGAGCAGCAGAATACGGAAATTTTCGTCCACTTCCGGAACGCGTTGCGAAAGGGTGACATACATGGAGTCTTTTCCGGCTGCTTTCACTTGTGCGGCGTATTCCTGCCAGGCTTCGGCAAATGCGGCGGTAGAAAATACCTGTGCGGGCAGCTCCGGTTGCGAAACGGATCCGGGAGCCGAAGTATCGGAAGGGGAGTTGGGAGCCGCCGGTTTGCGATGCTGCGCAATCGAAATGGTTTTAAGTCGGGTCAGATCGCGGGTAACGGGAAGTGCCGTACCGCTAGCGTTGGGCTCGGACGTAGGGGCTGTTTTTTTGACGGAAACAGCGGCCGGAGGGGTTTTCCCGGTGTTTTTAAATAATTGATAATGAAGGTTCTCTCTGCCTTCTACAGCTTTGATAGGGATCAGTTCAGGTTTTTTTTTTCACCCTGAGCTTCTAATGAGCAAGCTTGCATCAGCGTCAGCTCTACCAGCAGGCGCTGGTTTTTACTGGTTTTGTACTGCACATCGCAGCGGCTGAAAAGCTCCAGCGCCTGTAACAGTATGGGAATTTGCAGCGCAGCCGCCTGCGTTTTGTATTTTTCGCGGATGTTTTCGCTGGCTTCGAGCAGTACTATCGTTTGCGGATCTTTGCAGACCATCAGATCGCGGAAATGCCCGGCTAATCCGGTAATGAACAAGTGTCCGTCGAAACCGTTACGGAGAATTTCATCGAATACCAGCAGCGTGGTTTTGATATCGCCTTGCAGGATGGAGTCGGTAATTCTGAAATAGTAATCGTAATCGAGGATATTGAGGTTTTCGATGACCGATTTGTAGGTGATCTGATTTCCGGCGAAGCTAACGATTTGGTCGAAGATGGAGAGCGCGTCTCTCAATCCGCCGTCGGCCTTTTGGGCGATGATGTGCAGGGCATCGGGCTCGGTTTGGATGCTTTCCTTTTCCGCTATTTTTTGAAGGTGTGCGGTGATGTCGCCGAGTTGGATACGGTTAAAATCGAAGATCTGACAACGCGAAAGAATGGTCGGGATGATTTTATGCTTTTCGGTGGTAGCCAAAATAAAAATCGCGTGGCGTGGCGGCTCTTCGAGAGTTTTGAGAAAGGCGTTAAAGGCACCGGTAGAGAGCATGTGCACCTCGTCGATGATATACACTTTAAAAGCGCCGAGCTGGGGAGCGAAGCTGACCTGTTCGATCAGGCTCCGGATGGCATCGACCCCGTTGTTGGAGGCAGCATCGAGCTCGTAAATATTCAGTGAGCGCCCATCGTTGAACGAGCGGCAGGACTCACATTCGTTACAGGCTTCCATGCCGGGCAGGGGAGCCATGCAATTGATGGTTTTGGCTAAAATACGTGCGCAGGTCGTTTTACCCACGCCGCGTGGCCCGCAGAAAAGGAAAGCCTGTGCCAGGTGCTTGTTCTTAATGGCATTTTTCAGGGTGGTGGTGATCGACGACTGTCCCACAACCGTATCGAAGGTTTGGGGGCGGTACTTTCGGGCGGATACAACAAAACTTTCCATGGGCATTCACCTGCAAATATACTTTTTGAGAGCGATGTATGGGGGGCTTGTGTAAAACTTTTCGTCGGACTCAACGATTCTTCCTTTCACATAGCTGCAGATATGGATAAATTTTGTAGCTTTGCCCTCCATTTCAAAATGGAATAAATCTTAAATCGTTCAAAAACAAAAAGTTATGACCCGTTACGAAACTGTTTTCATTTTAACTCCCGTTTTGTCTGAGGAACAGGCAAAGGAAGCAGTTGGCAAATTCAAGGGTACGCTTGGCGATCTGAAGGCGAACATAGTGCACGAAGAGCACTGGGGCCTCCGTAAGCTGGCTTATCCTATCCAGAAGAAAACCACCGGTTTTTATCACCTGATCGAATTTGAAGCCGACGCTGACACCGTATCCCGTCTTGAGGTAGAGTATCGTCGTGATGAGCGCCTGCTGCGCTTTCTTACAGTGAAGCTCGACAAGCACGCGGTAGCTTACAACGAGAAAAAGCGTAGTGGTGAGGTGACTGCCCGCCCGGCTCGCAAAAAAGAAAAAGCGGCCAACGCATAATTCATTTATTTAGTTGAACAGAAAAAGCAAATAGAATTATGGCAAGCGATAAGGACATCAGGTATCTGACCCCGATAAGCATCGAAACCACCAAAGAAAAGTACTGCCGCTTCAAAAAGGCCGGCATTAAGTATATCGACTACAAGGATCCCAACTTCCTTCTGAAGTTTGTGAACGAGCAGGGTAAGATCCTTCCCCGCCGCGTAACCGGCACCTCGCTGAAGTTTCAGCGCAAAGTGTCGCAAGCCATCAAGCGTTCGCGCCACCTGGCCCTTATGCCCTATGTAGGCGATATGTTGAAATAAGCCCTAACCGATTTAAAGCGAATTGTCATGGACGTGATTCTTAAAAAAGACGTAGAAAAGCTCGGATATAAAGACGACGTGGTAAAGGTAAAGCCCGGTTACGGCCGTAACTATCTTATCCCGAAAGGTCTGGCTACCGTAGCTACCGAGTCGGCCAAAAAAGTGCTGACCGAAAACCTCAAGCAACGTGCGCACAAAGAAGCCAAAGTAAAAGCTGAAGCGGAAAAAACCGCCAAAAGCCTGCGCGACCTGGCTGTAAAAGTAGGTGCCAAAGCCGGCGAAAGCGGTAAAATTTTCGGCTCGGTGAACACCATTCAGCTTTCCGATGCGCTGAAAAAGCTCGGTTTCGATATCGACCGCAAATACATCACTATCAAAGGCGAACCCATCAAAAACCTGGGTAAGCACGAAGCAGTGATTCGTCTGCACAAAGAGATCAGCGAAACCCTCACTTTTGAAGTGGTAGAAGAATAATTACGCAGGGTTTTTACCCCGCGCCCTTTAAAAAGACTCCGCAACGCGGAGTCTTTTTTTTATCTTGTCCTTTCTTGCAGGTGAAGAAGATACAGATGCATAGCGAACACCGCCGACTGGCCGGCAACGTGGTAGCGCTCGGTTTTTTACAAGCCGCCAACTACCTCCTGCCACTGGTTACTATACCCTACCTTTTTCAGGTGCTCGAAGCCCACTATTTCGGGCTGCTTTCGACTGCGCAATACTACGCCCAGTTTTTTCTGCTTATCTGCGATTATGGCTTTACCTTCTCCGCAACCCGAACCGTTTCACTGTACCGCCACGATAAGGAGTATCTAAGTCGTGTTTTTTCGGGGGTGATGCTGATCAAACTTTGTTTGCTGCTCGTCGGATTCCTGCTTTTAGTAATACTGCTGCTTAGTACCTCCTACGGTGCCGAACGCGCGCTTTTTTTAGCGGCTTTTGCGGCTACTGCCGGACAGGTGCTGTTTCCTTCCTGGCTTTTTCAGGGACTGGAAAAAATGTATTTCATTACCGTCATACAGGTTATTCCCAGGGTACTGGCTACAGTGGCGCTCTTTATCTGGGTGCGCAGCCCGGCCGATTACCTGCTGGCCGCTGTGATCACCTCTTCCGGATTTTTGCTGGCCGGCATTGCTTCCTGTGTAGTGGTGTTTGCCCAGCTTCGTATTCGTTTGGTCAGACCCACATTTTCCCTGGTGCGTAACTTGCTTCGCGAAGGATGGAGCCTTTTCCTTTCGGTGGTTGCTACGTCGGTTTATACGGTGGGCGGAGTCCCTTTGCTGAGTGCGATCACGGCCAACTATGAATTAGTAGGCTATTATGCCGCTGCCGAAAAGCTTATAAGGGCCATTACCTCCCTTTACCAGGTGATAATCACCGCTTTTTTCCCTTTTTTCTCCCGTCGTACGGCCGAAGCACCGCAGGATACCCGCAGGCTGTTTTTCCGCTTTATTTCTACCGTAAGTTTCTTTACCCTGCTTACTTCGCTGGCAGTGGCCTTATTTGGCAAAGCGGCGGGCTTGTGGATACTGGGCCCCGAATTTGCACACAGCGTAAGTATGTTACGCATCCTTTCGCCCGTGCTTTTTCTCGGCATCCTGAGCGCTTCGTATGCTTATCTGCTGTACTACGCGGTGGGCTGGAGCAGGCGTATTCCGTTGGTGTACGGACTTGGTTCGCTGTTTTTTCTGCTGATGGCCCTGTATTTACCTTCGCGCTATGGTGCCGAAGGAATGGCCTGGGCACTTACACTGACCGAGTTATTGGTTACCGCAGGATTTATAATCTGGTTTAAATACGGTTATCGTGACAGCGCGCGGATTTGACGATTTCCTTTGCCACAGTGGCAGACGATCGCTAAATAGTGCTACCTTTAACCCGTCTCAATTTTCCAAATTTTATACTGTATATGCTTCATGGAAAAACCGTAGCAGTGGTAGTACCCTGTTACAATGAAGAAACACAAATAGGGATGGTCATCGAATCCATGCCCGATTTTGTAGATCGTATTGTGATTGTTAACGACTGTTCTCCCGACCGTACGGCCGAGGTGGTGAAAGAATATATTCGTAAGGATACTTCGCCCCGGCAGGAGTTTAAACCCTTTCCGAATCCGGTGATACCCAACCGGTATAACGAGGCGGATCAGGTGCTCGAAGCGATGAATCACCGCGAAATAGAACTTTTCGTGCCTTCCGAAATTGTCAACGAGAACCCCGATACCGATCGTATTATCCTGATTAACAACCTGAAAAACGGTGGGGTAGGTGCAGGTATTGCCCGTGGGTATAAATGGTGCAAAGATCACGAAATCGACTGTACGGCGGTGATGGCTGGCGACGGACAAATGGATCCTGCCGAGCTGGAATCGATTTGTTTGCCTGTAATACAGGAAAATATAGACTATGTAAAAGGCAACCGTTTGCGCCACCCGAGCGCGAAGTATGTCATTCCCCGGATCCGTTTTTTCGGAAATTCAGTGCTGTCGATGCTGACCAAAATCGCTTCGGGCTACTGGCGCATTTCTGACACGCAGACCGGTTATACGGCCATCTCACTTTCGGCTTTGCGGGCGGTGAAGATTCACGAGATCTACAAAAGCTACGGTATGCCCAACGACTTGCTGGTCAAGCTGAATATAGCCGGCTGCACGCTCAAAGAAATCACCATCAAGCCGGTGTATCGGGTGGGTGAGAAGAGCAAAATGAAAGTGGCCAAAGTGATACGCAGGGTGTCGTGGCTGCTGATGCGCCTCTTTTTTAAACGTCTTTGGACCAAATATTTCTTCAAGGATTTTCATCCCCTGTTTTTGTTTTACAACATGGCTATCCTGCTGGGGCTGGCATCTATTCCTTATGCAGTAAAGATTCTCGTCTATATTTTCGAAGGAAAAACCATCTCTTACGAACCCCTGCTGGCCTTTATCTTCCTGTTTACAGGTGCTTTTCAGGCATTTATCTTTGCGATGTGGATGGACATACAGGACAATGAAAGGCTGTATAAATAAGTATGTCGTTTTCTTTTGTGCCGGAATTTGGCATTCTGCCTGAAAAAACAGATATTTGCAGCCCTAAAAAACAAGATACTCATTAATTAACCGGGTTTCGGACCCTTAAACCAATTAATCATGGCTACCAAAATCAGATTAGCCCGTCACGGAAAAAAAGGAAAACCGTTTTATCACGTAGTAGTGGCCGATCAGCGTGCCCCCCGCGATGGTAAGTTTATCGAAAAAATCGGCGTGTACGATCCTACTACCGTTCCGGCTATTATTGATATAAGCTTTGACAAAGCGCTTTCCTGGCTTGAAAAAGGCGCTCAGCCTACAGATACCTGCCGTGCTATTCTTTCATACAGAGGCGTATTGTACCGTTCGCACCTGAACAAAGGCGTGAAAAAAGGCGCTCTTACTCAGGAGCAGGCCGATGCCAAATTTGAAAAATGGCTGCAGGAGAAAGAAGGCAAGATCGAGGCGAAACGTGATCGTATTACCTCAAGTAAAGTAACAGAAGCGAAAAGCCGTCTGGAAGCTGAAAGCAAGGCACGTGCTGCCAAAGAAGAGGCTCGTCAGGCTGCTGCCGTAGTGGAAGAGGCCCCCGAGGCTCCCGTTGCGGAAGAAGAAACCGCTCCTGCTGCCGAAGAAGCACAGAACGAAGGCACCGAAGCAGAAGGTTAATCACATTTAGCCTGCCTGTCCTGATGGACAAAGAAAGTTGTTTTATGCTAGGCCGTCTTTCCCGCCTTCACGGGTTTAAGGGAGAAATGGTACTGCAACTGGATGTAGATAATCCTGCATCTTATAAAAAACTGGAATCAGTTTATGTGGAACTCCACCATGAACTGGTTCCTTTTTTTTTCACCGCTTTTAGGCTTACGCCTAAGGGATATGCCATCGTAAAGCTCAAAAGTATCGACAGCGAGGCTCAGGCGCTTGGCCTTAAAGGCTGCCCGGTTTACCTTCCGCTTGAGAAATTGCCCAAGCTCAAGGGCAAGCATTTTTATTTCCATGAAATCATAGATTTCACCGTCGAAGATCGCCAAAAAGGTACGGTGGGTATTGTGACAGACGTGTACGAAGTAGGTGGAAACGTGCTGCTGCAGGTAATGCGGGAAGAAAAAGAAATTCTACTGCCCCTGCACGACGAGGTGCTGCTTTCGATAGACCGCGAAGCCCGCGTTTTAAACGTAGAAGCCCCCGAAGGATTAATCGATCTTTATCTTGGAGAAGGCGCTTAAATACGAGCGTCCTTTTCGTTTCCGGCAGTTTGAGGTATATCAGGATCGCTGTGCCATGAAAGTAGGTACCGATGCTGTGCTGCTGGGGGCATGGGCACCTGCAGAAAACGCCCGGCGGGTGCTGGATATAGGTACCGGTACCGGTTTGCTGGCGCTGATGCTTGCCCAACGCAACGACAGTGCACATATAGAAGCGCTTGAAATCGAGCCGGAAGCGGCTGCGCAGGCGGCCGAAAATTTTACCTGTTCGCCCTGGGCCACGCGTCTTTCAGCGATTTGTACCGATTTTGCGGCGTATGTGCCTTCCGAACCTTACGATCATATCGTGTGTAATCCGCCGTATTTTAGCAATGCCCTGCTTCCTCCGGGCGAATCCCGTTCATTGGCCCGGCATGAAGTCAATTTTTCGTTCGGATGCTTTTTTGAAAAAGCGGCGCAATGGCTTACCCAAGAAGGAAAAATAAGTCTTGTTTTTCCGGCAGAAACCGTAAAGGCAGTGTTGGAACCGGCCGTCACACAGGGGGTTAACCTGGAGCGATGTACGCGTGTATATACCGGGAGCCGCAGGCAACTCTCGCGTGTGCTGCTTACTTTCGGTAGGAGCGGTAAGGCGCTGTGCGAAACCGAGCTGTACCTTCATGACGCGGAGGGAAAAGCGTCAGAAACGTATCGGCGGTTCACCTCGGCTTTTTACCTTAACGATACAGTGCGATAGGTTCTTCCGGACCGAGAAAACGCGGACTATTACCAATAATCCAGATATCGCATACGGCTTTGACCCCTGCCAGTAATTCACGAAAACGCTGACCCGAAGTATGGCGGGGTGTACGCGCATTAAAAGCTACGGCATCTATTTCGTATTGTGTGCAGAGAAAAAGGATACGTCGGTTGTGGAGTTCCTGCGAGATCACCGTGCATTTTTTAACCCCGAAAATTTTTTTGGCCCTGACCACCGAGTCGAACGTGCGGAAGCCGGCGTAATCGAGTGTGATGGAGGAGTGGGGCACTCCTTTTTTGATCAGTGCCTGCCTGAGGGCTTCGGGCTCGTTGTAGTAAATGTGGTGGTTGTCTCCGCTGACAAGGATGTGTTTTATTTTTTCGCAATGGTAGAGTAGTGCAGCGGCGGCCACACGGTATTCGAACCAGGGGTTAGCTTGTCCGTTAACCAGCAGGGGAGCAGTACCCGGCAGCAGTCCGATTTCATTGTTGGGTAGTTCCTGAATAGTACTGTAGATACGGCCTTCCGAACAGGCGATTATTTCGTATTGGCAATACAGGATACTTCCACCTGCTACGGTAAACAGCATACAGACCCTTAAAATCTTCTGCCGGGAAAAGCGAAAAAAGCGTTTCATACCGTCTAAGCTAAGTGCTTTTCAGTTTTCAGGGAAGTTGGTTTTAGTATTTGCAGGGGCCGACTGAGTAAAAGAAAACCCCGGAGAAGCTCTGAACTTTCCGGGGTGAGAGGAGGGGGATATTTTTTCAGCGCCTGCGGACGGGTTTTGTGGAACTATTCGCCACTTCTTTTTTGTGGGCCTCGCAAAGCGCGATACACTGGTCTGATGTAGCTTTTAGCGAAGTTTGCCAATCGCTTAAATCAGCTTGTGCTTCGGCCAGCTTTTCGTTCCATTTTGCCATTTCTCTTTTTACTTCAGGTTCGCCGATATGGCCTTTTTCCACTTTTACGCGCCATTCGGTCCAGGTTTTCGAATCCTCGTCCCAGCGGGTTTTGAAACTTTCGAGCGCGGTTTTCATGCTGCTGAACGTTTCGCCGTGTTTTTTACAGGCAGTTTCGAGCGAATCGAGGGTGAATAGCGTAGTGGCCTTAGCCACTTTTTTTAAGGAATCGGAAGTATGCATGTGCGCGGATCTTTCTTTCCAGTCCGCTTCTTCTTTTTCGAGTTGTTGTCGCAGCTCTTCGGCAGTAGCGGCGGCTTGTCCCCACTCGGCCTCAAACTCGGTAATCTCCTTTTTGGTTTCTTCGGAAATTTTGCTTCCACAAGAGGCAAAGAGAAATGCTCCGGCAGCGAATACGCTGAAAAAGATTGATTTTTTGGTGCTCATACGAATGGATTTTAGATGAATATTAGACTATACTATCGCGTGTAGAGCTTTTGAAGCGTCAGCTATTGCTTGTAAAACCCTGTCGTTTGGACATTGATCCTGGCGACAGGAATTGAATCGGAATGCGAGCGTAAGTGTCCGATAATCAAGGAGCAAAAGATACAAGATTTGCGTGGGCTCCTAAATTTCTATATACCTGTCTTTATATCGGTTAGTGATAAATTTACGGCTTTTATTTTTCAATTCTTAATCTTCGGTCTGGTTTTTGTTTTTGGCAGGCGAGTTAATTTTTACTTTTGATTACTTACTTAACCACCAAAACCTATGAAAAAAACACTACTGCTTTTTGTTTCAGCTCTTCTTTTGTGCTCATCGAATGTGCTAAAAGCACAGAAACAACAAGGCGAATTTGTCGTCACGGCAGGCGCTGCCCAAAGTCTTTCCGGTATTCTTTTTACGGCGATTAAAGATGGAATAAATTATTCGGGCGACAGCAAATCGACCACCATTCCCAATCTCATTTTACATGGCGATTACGGGCTTAGCGATGTTTTCAGCCTTGGGCTTGGGTATTCTTACCAGTCGTTGCAGGTAAGCTACAGGCAGTACACCGACGACGATTCGGTTACTTACAGCGGCAATTTTGAAGACCGTTTTACCCGTCAAAACGTGGGTTTACGTACACTTTTCCATTTTGGAGAAAATCCCAATCTTGATCTGTATGCCGGTGCCCGTACAAGCTTCACATTTTGGAACCACACCACGAATCGGCAGAATGGCAACACCGTAGAGTTCGGTAAAGTGCTTAACAACCGTATGCGTTTTCAGGCATTGTTCGGGATGCGTTATTACTTCAGCGATCTGTTGGGGGTAAATCTTGAGTTTTCTATTGGTGCGCCTTATTTTATCATGGGCGGCATCAACCTGAAATTTGGCCCGAAAGGCTAATTCTCTTTTTTTCTGTGGGTTCTCCGGAGTTTAATTTTTGATTTTAGGATCCGCTACCCGAACTATCTGTTATTTTTGCGGTATGCAGTATCAGAATGATCTTATCCTCCGGGCAGCCCGGGGAGAACAGACCGAGCGTTATCCGGTATGGGTGATGCGTCAGGCAGGCCGTATTCTCAAAGAATACCGTGCGGTAAGAGAGAAAGCGAAAGATTTTAAAACCCTGGTCGAAACTCCGGAACTCGCTGCTGAGGTCACCGTACAGCCGGTCGATCTGCTTGGGGTGGACGCGGCCATTATCTTTTCGGACATTCTCGTAGTACCCGAAGCGATGGGTTTTACCTATCGTATGATAGAGCAGAAAGGTCCCTGGTTTGAGCAGACGCTTCGTGGCCCTTCTGATTTGGAGAAGCTGGTAGTGCCCGATGTGCACGATCGTTTGCACTATGTAATGGAAGCCATACGGATCACTCGTCGCGAGCTGGCGGGAAGGGTGCCTGTAATCGGTTTTGCAGGTGCTCCGTTTACCATTTTAAGCTATTTGGCCGAAGGACAGGGATCCAAAACTTTTTCGGAGGCACGGAAATTGTTATACACCGAACCGGCTCTTTGTCATGAAGCGCTTTCGCGCATTACCGATACCACCATCGCTTATTTAAAGGCACAGGTGGAAGCAGGTGCGGAGGTAGTACAGTTGTTCGATTCCTGGGCGGGCTTCGCTTCGCCTGCACAATACCATGAATTCGGCTTGCCCTATCTGCAGCGTATCTGCGAGGCCCTGCATGTGAGCGTGCCGGTGACCGTATTTGCCAAAGGTGCTTTTTTTGCACGTGCAGCCCTTGCGCAAATGCCCTGTCGTACTATCGGTCTCGACTGGAACATGGATATCCGGGAAAGCCGTGCGCTGATCGGTGCCGAAAAAACCTTGCAGGGAAATCTTGATCCCTGTGCGCTTTACGGAACGTTCGGACGGGTGCGTGAAGAGACCATAAAAATGTTGCAAAGTTTTGACAAAGGCAGGCATATTGCTAACTTAGGCCACGGAGTTTACCCCGATACTGACCCTGAGAAAGTAAAGTGCTTTATCGAAACCGTTAAAGAATTTAAACCTGAATCCCATGAAAATTAATCTGCTGTTGAGTCTTTTCGTATTGAGCGCTGCTACGCTTCATGCACAGGGAGATAAGAACCTCGTAAAGAACCCGGATTTTGAATTGGTAACCGGTAAACTCAAAAAAGCAAAACAAATCGGGATGGCTGCTGACTGGAGCTCTCCTACCGGCGTACCTGCCGATTTGTATTCTAAAACCGTAAAAGAGCTGCCGGCCTCAGCCCCGCAGAATACTTACGGACATGAAATGCCGCTGAGCGGTAATAACTACGCCGGCTTGGTTTTCTTCGGCTATGGTGATAAAACTCCCCGTACCTATATCACTACAGAGCTTACCAGTTCGCTGAAAGCCGGTACCAGATATTGCGTGAAGTTTAACGTAAGTTTGGCCGACAATTCCAAGTATGCCGTGAATAATATCGGTGCTCACCTTTCGAAAAAGCCCTTTTCTTTTGACGATAAACGTTCGCTGATGGCTGAAACCCATGTAAGGCAAGTGCACAATAGAGTGTATAGCGCTACTTACGGATGGGAACCTGTATGTGGAGTATTTACCGCTTCAGGCGGTGAAAAGTACATTACTATCGGTAATTTTGCCCCCACCCGCGAAACCCGTTCCGAAAAAATAACCCGCCCCAAAGGCAACAACACTCCTCAGCTTCCTATCGCTTATTATTATGTGGACGATGTAGCCGTATTCCAGCTCGACAGTCTTCCCGAATGCGAATGCGAACGCAACAAGCTCGAAAAAGCGGAAGTGATATACAGCGAGCAATACGCTTCCAACAAAGAATTTTCACTCGAAGAAAGCATCACTCACCAGACGGCTTATTTTGAGCACCTCAGCGCCGATATTAACTCCAATGCGATGGACAATATCAACAGGCTGATAGACCTGCTCAACGAAAATCCTGAAGCGGTAATAGAAGTGCATGCGCACAGCGATAAGTCTGAAACGGCGCTTGTAGCCCGCAACGAAGAAGCCAAAGAGATGGCCCGCAAGCGCGGAGAATCGGTTATCCGCCAGCTTGAAAAAGGAGGTATAGCTTCTGACAGGCTGATGCTGATTGTGCACGACGATGCCAAACCCATCTCAAGAAGCGAGACGGAAGTGGAGAAAGCGCAGAACCGTAGGGTTGACTTTAAGCTCCGCAAATAAATTACAGGTCATTTATAGAAGGGAAGCCGATGGCTTCCCTTTTTTTATGAAATCAGCAAAGGATTAGCACAGAATTTACAATATTTGTGACCTATGAGCGACCCGATTACTACCGTACGTGGCAATAAAAAAGTGCAGACTGCCTGGGCCTTTTACGATTGGTCCAATTCGGTCTATAACCTGGTCATCACCGCCACCATTTTCCCGATGTATTTTAAAGCGGTTACCGAAACCAAAAACGAGGCCGGCGAAGTGATAGACAATACCGTGCAGTTTCTCGGCTTTCAACTGAAAAATACGACCCTGTATGACTTTGCGCTTTCTTTTGCCTATTTCATAATTGTGCTGATAGCGCCGCTGCTGTCGGGTATCGCTGATTATGGCGGGTACAAAAAGCGGTTCATGCAATTTTTTACCTACCTCGGAGCCTTGTCCTGCCTCGGACTTTTCTTTTTCGATCGCGATACGCTTTGGCTGGGTATTTCGCTTTCCATATTGGCTTGTATAGGCTATAGCGGGAGTTTGGTGTTCTACAACGCATTTTTGCCCGAAGTGGCTTTCCCCGAACAGCAAGACAGGCTTAGTGCCAAAGGATTCGCCCTGGGGTATTTGGGTAGCTCGCTGCTGCTGATTGTGAACCTGGTGATGGTATTGAACCCCGGATTCTTCGGGTTTGCCGACAGCGGCGAAGCCATCCGTATTGCTTTTCTGACCGTAGGACTCTGGTGGATACTGTTTGCGCAGATTCCTTTTTACCATCTTCCGGGTAATCTGTACGGGCACAAGCCCAGCGGTAACCGTTTATCCAAAGGATATAGAGAGTTGCGGAAAGTATGGGGCGAGCTCAAGCACACTCCACGCCTAAAGCGCTTTTTGCTGGCATTTTTCATGTATAGCATGGGCGTACAAACGGTAATGCTCGTAGCCAATCATTTCGGTTCGGAAGAAATAAAAATGGAGCCCGGCCAGTTGATTACCACTATCCTCATCATTCAGTTTGTGGCTATAGCCGGCGCTTATCTTTTCTCTTACTCCTCTTCACGCATAGGCAATGTGAAAACCCTGCGTTTGGCTACTTTGGTTTGGGCGCTGATATGCGTTTCCACCTTTTTCTTTGTGCATACGCCCCTTCATTTTTATGTGGTGGCCGGTGCTGTCGGGCTTGTAATGGGTGGCATACAGGCGCTTTCGCGTTCTACCTATTCCAAGCTGCTGCCTCCTACCCAAGATCATGCTTCGTATTTCAGCTTTTACGACGTATGTGAAAAATTGAGCATTGTATTGGGAATGGGACTTTTCGGAATCATCAACGAGCTGAGTATAAGCATGCGCGAGCCTATTGTGCTGCTTATTGCCTTTTTCATTGCGGGTTACCTGCTGCTCTTGCGTGTACGCAACGTGAGTCCGAACTGAAGCCCATATTTTGCGTAGCTTTAACGCGGAAAATACACAGATGGAAAATCCCCGGTTCGACATAGCCCTTATCGGTGGTGGCATAGTGGGTGCCGCTACCGCGTATAAATTGCAGCAAAGATTTCCTTCGCTACGCATTGCTGTAATTGAAAAAGAGAATGAACTCGCACATCACCAGACCGGCAACAATTCGGGGGTGATTCACTCCGGTTTGTATTATAAGCCCGGTTCGTTGAAAGCACGTAACTGTGTGACGGGGCGGCACGAGCTGGTCGCTTTCGCGCGTGAGCATAAGGTAAGTCACGATGTGTGCGGAAAAGTGGTGGTAGCTACGGACGAAAAAGAGTTGCCTTACTTAGAGAAAATATTCGGCATAGGGCTGGAAAATCAGATTGAAGGCGTAGAAAAAATAACTGCCGATCAGATTCGCGATATAGAACCCTATTGCCAGGGGATAGCCGGAATATGGGTGCCCTGTACCGGTATCATCGATTTTCGGGGAGCCACGCGTAAAATGGTCGAAATTATGCTCTCGCTGAATACCGAAAGCCGACTTTTTTTAGGCGAAGAAGTGAAAGCCATTGTAAAAAACGATACGTATTCTACCCTGGTTACCTCTAAAGGAAGCCATACCGCCCGCCATCTGATTTTTTGCGGTGGACTCCAGGCCGACCGCCTCGCAAAAATGGACCAGGTTCGTATTCGCGAAAAAGTAGTGGGTTTTCGTGGCGATTATTACGAGCTTACACCTCAGGCCAAACACAAGGTGAAAAACCTTATTTATCCGGTGCCAAATCCCGATTTTCCTTTCCTCGGCGTACATTTTACCCGTATGGTCGATGGTGAAATAGAATGTGGACCCAATGCCGTATTTACGTTCAAGCGGGAAGGGTACGGCAAAACCGATTTCAGCCTGCGCGATACGGCCGATGCGCTCACTTACGCCGGTACCTGGAAGCTGTTCATGGGTAATATGCGCTTCGGAATCAACGAATACCGACGTGCATTTTCCAAAAAACTGTTCCTTAAAACCCTGCAAAGGCTTATCCCTTCGCTGACAATGGAAGATATTCATCCCGGCCGTGCCGGTGTGCGTGCCCTGCTGCTCAACCGCAACGGCGATACACGCGACGATTTCCGGATCGAATACCGCGACCGCAGCATTCATGTGCTTAACGCCCCTTCTCCGGCCGCTACAGCCAGCTTGGCTATTGGTGGGCAGGTAGCCGAAATGGCAGGGCAGCAATTTAACCTGAAATAAAAAAATCCGATAGCGGAATGAAAACGATACTCCTGTTTGGTGCCGGACGATCTTCCTCCACACTTATCCGTTACTTGCTTACACAGACCGAAGCCTTCGACTGGCAATTGCGCATCGGAGATGCCGACGAAAATCTTGCTAAAAAAAAGCTCAACGATCATCCCCGAGGTTCGTGTTTCCGTTTTGACGCAAAAGATCAGGCGCAACGTGAAAAGGAAATAGAAGCGGCCGATATTGTGATTTCGATGCTTCCGGCTTCGTTTCACCTGCAGGTGGCGCAGGATTGTGTAAAGCTGGGGTGTCATCTGATTACCCCCTCTTACATTACACCCGAGATGCAGGCGCTCGACAAAGAAGCAAGGGCCAAAGAAGTGCTTATACTGAACGAAATAGGCGTAGATCCGGGAATAGACCATTTGTCGGCGAAAAAAATTATTGACGAGATTAACCGCGAGGGCGGAATTCTCGATGCTTTTGAGTCGTATTGCGGCGGACTTATTGCGCCCGAAAGCGACACCAATCCCTGGCATTATAAATTTACCTGGAGTCCGCGTAACGTAGTGCTGGCAGGGCAGGGTGGTGCAGCGCGCTTCATACGCGAGGGGCAGTTGAAATATGTGCCCTGGCACCAGCTTTTCAGGCGTATTACGCCTGTGCCAACGGGCGAGCACGGCACTTATGAAGGATATGCCAACCGCGATTCGCTGGTGTATAGAGAAGCCTACGGCTTACAGCAAATTCCGACACTACTAAGAGGAACCTTACGCGGCGAAGGATTTTGCGAATCATGGAATGCACTGGTGCAGCTCGGCTGTACCGACGATAGCTATGCGATGGATCTCAGCGCCGATCATACCTGGCGCGATTATTTGAACAGCTTTCTCAGCTTTGATCCGCACCTTAGTGTCGAAGAAAAATTGTGCCGTTATTTCGGTATTACCGTCGAAAGCCGCATTTTCACTAATATTCAGTGGCTCGGACTTTTTGAAACCGAAAAAACCGGATTGGATAAGGCTACTCCGGCGCAATTGCTGCAGAAAAAATTAGAAGAAAAATGGAAGCTCGAACCCGGCGATAAAGATATGCTGGTGATGGTGCATCGGTTCAGATACACCTTAAACGGAGTCGTACACGAGAAAATTTCCTCGATGCGTTACATCGGTCGCGATGAGGTATATACCGCCATGAGCGATACTGTAGGGCTGCCTGTAGGGATTTGTGTCAAGCTTATTCTTACCGGTGTGGTGCGTGAGCGTGGGTCCCTGCTTCCGCTTTCGCCGGCCATTTACGAGCCTGTGCTCGAAGAACTGGCACAGCATGGAATTTCTTTTTCCGAAACAGAAACGACACTTTAAAAGCCGCTTTACTCACCATCTGGCGGTACGGTAATGGTGCCTTTCGTGCACGATTTTTCCGTTTTTCCAGCGTTGTACCGATACCTGATCGTATTCCATTTTACCTAAACCCTGCAGGTCGAACTGGTAATGCCATTCGATAACCGCCATACCGTCGCTGATAATAAAGTGCTTGTGCTTTACCTGATGATTGCTCCGGTTTTGAATAAGGCGCTTTACCGTTTTTCGGTATTCTTCGAGCCCTACTGTAGGTGCATTTTCGTTTTCGTGAGAAACGATATGCTCATCGTAAAAACGATCTATAGCTTCTTCCACCTGGCGTTCTTCCACCAAATTAATAAGTGCCAGTACGTGCTTTTTAAGGTCAGGCATAAAATATAATTAGCAGACATTATTTTCATGCAACCGATCATAAGGTTGACAAAGCACAAGCAAGTAGTGGCCGAAAGGTAATAAAAATACGTATTACTCCGATACCTTATTTTTCATCCTATTCGTTTCCTGTTTACCGATCAGAAAGAATAATAGGTAAACATAAAATCCTTTCCTATCGCCTCTTTCCGGTTGGGGAGGAGGGGTAAAAAAGGAGCTTTTAATCCTTCATTAAAAATAAGGGGGGCGACAAATACTCGTATTTCGTCGCAGTATCCGCTATCGATAAACGATTGCAGCGTGTGGCTCCCGCCTTCTACGAGTAGCGAGTGTATGTTTTCCTGAAAAAGGAGCTGGCAGAGTTCTTCTATGCTCCGGCTGAAATCGATTTTACGGTAGCGAACGGTACGGCCTTGATCCTCTTTTAAGCTGTTGAGTATCCAGGTAGCTGCGCTGCCGTCGTACAGGTGAAAAGATTCGGGTATTTCGAGCTTGCGATCGAAAGCAATACGCAGGGGCTGAGGGCCGCTGTAAAGTCGTGCGGTAAGCTGCGGATTGTCGTGCAGTACCGTACGTGTACCTACCAGAATAGCGCTTTCCTGCGTACGCCAACGGTGCGTCAGTTCGCGACTTTGCAAACCGCTTATGGGATATTGCACGGGGATTTCAGAAGTTCTTTTCCGATCGATAAATCCGTCGGCGGTCTGTGCCCATTTCAGGAGGATATACGGGCGTTTTTTTTCGTGAAACGTGAAAAAGCGGCGATTCAGGAAACGTGCTTCCCGTTCAAGCACGCCGGTATGTACTTTCACGCCCGCTTCGCGCAGCCGGGCAATACCTTTACCATTGACTGCCTCGAAAGGATCGGCACAGGCCACTACTACTTCGGGGATTCCCGTTTCCAAAATAAGATCGGCGCAGGGTGGTGTTTTCCCGTAATGTGCGCAGGGCTCAAGGTTCACATAAAGTGTGGCTTGCCGCAGCAGCTCCCGGTTTTCGACCCGGTTTATGGCTTCCACTTCGGCGTGCGGACCACCGTAACGGTGATGGTAACCTTCGCCGATAACCCTGTTTTCGTGTACAATTACGCAACCCACCAAAGGATTGGGGGCTACCATGCCTTTGGCTTGAGCTGCCAACTGCAGGCAGCGCAGCATATAAAATTCGTGAGCCTGAGCCATGCGTTACGAAGATAAAAACTTATGGGTAGAAGTAGGCCGGGGCTTGGGAGAAAGGGAGGGTGGAGCGTATTAATTTATTGGTTTTCATGCATATTAAATCAAGTTGGGCAAGGTCTTTTCCGCACTGCTTTTTTTTTAAAAATTATTCTTATTTTTGCAAACGAAAGGAAAAACCCTGTTTTCCGGTTTTACTTAGGTAAGGTTCCTGCGTTCAGTTTTGTTTTCCCTTCATAAGTTTTTGTTTGCATCCCGTCTTTCCCCTTTGTTGTAAAGGAGCAGGACATTACTGGTTTGTTATGAATACCGTCCGATTTGTCAGTAAAGACAGAGCTCAGTTTTCCAGCACACTGAGAAAAAACGTAAATCTTTATTTTAAGGAAAACGGCATTTCTCCCAAAGGAAATAAGGTGATGAAAATTAAATCGATACTGATGTTATCGATGTACCTCGTTCCTTTTATACTTATTCTTACATTACCTTTAAGTCCCTGGTTGATGCTGCTTTTTTCGGTAGTAATAGGCATCGGGCTTGCAGGTACGGGTATGTCGGTGATGCACGATGCAATGCACGGTTCTTTTTCGCGCAAAAAATGGCTGAACGACCTGATGAGCAATACGATGTATCTGCTGGGAGGCAGTGTATTCACCTGGAAAGTGCAGCATAATATTTTACACCATACTTTTACCAATATCGACGGGCACGACGAAGACATTGCTTCGAAGGCTATTATCCGCTTGTCGCGTCATGCACCGCTTCACAAAGTGCACCGTTTTCAGCATCTGTATGCCTTGTTTTTGTACAGCCTGATGACGCTTTCCAAGCTGTTTAAAGATTTTCCGCAACTTCACCATTACAATAAAACAGGGCTTACGCGCCAGCAAAACGCTAGTCCTGCGAAAGAGCTGATCAAGCTTTCGATCGCCAAAGCTCTATACCTGGGCGTATTTGTAGGTCTTCCGTTTTTGCTGACAGATTTTTCCTGGTGGCAGATTCTGCTTGGCTTTCTGTTGACCCACTTGACCGCAGGTATGATTATGAGCGTGGTATTCCAAATGGCTCATATTGTAGAAGGTGCTTCGCAGCCGCTGCTTAACGAAGAAGGAAACGTAGAGAACGAGTGGGCCATTCATCAGCTCGATACTACCGCCAATTTCGCTCGTCGCAGCCGTTGGCTGAACTGGTACACCGGCGGGCTCAATTTTCAAATAGAGCATCATTTGTTTCCCAATATCTGCCATATTCACTATCGTCAGATTTCTCCTATCGTAGAGCGTACTGCGGCCGAGTTCGGAATTGTTTATAATATAAAGCCCACCTTTGCCCATGCCTTTGCTTCACATCTGCGTATGCTGAAACAGTTGGGGCGTGCGGAAGAAGAGCCGGTAGCTGTTCCTGTGGTAGGATAAGCTTTATTTTTTTCTCCGGCTGGTAATAAAGCTGAAAATGTTTTTGCCGGGAGGCGGAAGGTTATCGCCCAGCAGGAATCCCCAGGCTTTGAGCGAATCGATCCGGTCGAAAATCACTTTCACAATGGCCGTAAGCGGGATAGATAGAAACATTCCCGATACTCCCCATAGCGCGCCGCCTATAAGTACCACGACAATAGAAACCAGGGCGTTGATCTTCACCTTCGATGCTACTATTTTCGGTACGATATAGTTGTTATCCACAAACTGAATGAAGATTAGGACCGCTACTACCAGCAGAGCCGTAAGCGGAGTTTGGGTAGTAAGTGCTACAATTGCGGGCAGCGCCACACCGATCACGCCTCCGATATAAGGAATAAAATTCATCAGGGCGTTGAGCACCCCGAGCAGAATGGCATAATCCACGCCTAATATAAGGAGTCCGGCAGCGCTCATAATAGCCACGATACCCGCTTCGAGCAGGAGTCCGACAAGGTAGCTTTGGATAAGCTTTTTGGTTTCGTCGAGCACTTCTATTACTGCGCCGTGCTTATCGCGCGAAAAAAGTTGTGCGATAAAATCGAGCAGCAGCGATTTATAGAAAAGCATCATGAAGATATAAATTGGAATCAGCAGCATATTTACGATAATACCGGTCAGGGTAGTCACCGTTTGGCCGATCATGGCAGAGCTTTGATTCATTCCTTCGCCCCGCATTTTATCGAGCCAATTGTAGATTTTTTCGGCTTCAATGTTAAAACGTTGCGAGAGCCAGTTGATGCATTCTTCGAGTAGCAGCAGAAATTTGTCTTTGACTAAGGGAAACGTTTCGGCAAATTTGGCCGACTGTGCGATAAGGAACGTGAGCAGGGCAGCGGTTAGAAGGATCGTGGCGACAATGGCCAGCAGAATGGCGATAATTCGGTTAACTCCTTTTCGGTGCAGGAAATTCACTACCGGGTTGAGCAGGATAGCGATCACTGCCGAAAAAACAAGCGGAACAATAATGTGTTGTCCGATGTAGAGAATGTAAAAAAAGGCAAGAATGCCCAGGGTGATTTGTGCCGCTTTCAGATAGAAAGGCAGACGCACGGAAGGCGTTTCGTTGATCACGGCTAAATAGGGTTGAGTTGAGAGTTTTGTATAATCAGTAACTCAGGGTGGAGGAGCGCTTACTCCTTATAGGTAGAGCCTTCTTCGTCTTCCTCTTCTTCGGGAGCATTTTTTTTCTTCCGACCGAACAGGCTGCTAAGGAGGTTTATTCCGGCCGATGTGATTCCTCCGGAATCGCGCGATACGAGATAGGTGACACCGAGTTGAGCCAGCGAGCCCAGGCCTTTTCGTACAAGCCCTGCAGAGCCGCCTGCGATCAGCTTTTTGGAGAGAAAACCGGCTGCCACGCCGATAGAGGTATTGATAAGATTGTCTCTCACTTCTCCTTTTTCGGTGACCTCGCGCAGCCCCAGCTTCATCAGGTTACCGGGCTTTAGGCTTTGGCAGGTTTCATGGAAGATTGCTTTCAGTTCTTCGGCTTCTTTTCGGCGCTTGATTTCGAGCACGGCAATGGCTTCTTTCAGCGCTTGCTCAGGATTTAATGCATTCATGATAGCTTATTTTAGCGCTTGTTTGATAATGGAATTGCTGACGGGAATTTTTATCCACTTTTTGCGGCACAGATACAGCAGAACGCCGATTACCGCATAAAATCCGGAGACGATAAAAAAGCCGTATGCGTAGTTTCCGAGCAGTGTGCCCAGCCAGATAGCTACGGCAATGTTCAGCATCGTAAAAAACAGTGTAAATACCAGCACCATTATAAGGTTTACCGCCAGCGTAGAAATTACGGCGGCCGTAAGGTCAATAGCTTTGAGTTTGATCAGCTCGATATTGGTCCGGGTGTATTCCTCTGTTTTCTGATACAGTTCTTCGGCCAGTTCTATGGGTGTTTTCATTTCAGAGGTTTTTGAAGGTGAACGTGTAAAAAAAAGCGGGCCTTTGCGTATAAAGGCAAAGGCCCACCTGTAATTCCGGAAAAGTTACGAGTTGTTCGGACTTACTTTTTCTTTTCCTCTTTGGATGGCTTCTTCCGCTTTTTGTTTACCTTTTTGAACCATATCTTCTGCGCCTTCTTTGGCCGATTCAAATTTGTCCTGCATCATGCCCATGAAATCGTTGAATTTCTCTTTCAGGTCATCGGCGTAATCTTCGCCTTTTTTCACGAGTTTACGACGCGTAACCGAACCTTTGTCGGGGGCGAATAATATACCTAACAATGCGCCGGCAGCCACACCTGCCAATACGCCTATTAACACTTTTCCGGAGCTCATAATACTTGATTTTTAAATTAATAAATGATTTATCTGTTTATTTTATACGGGGCGGTTACCCTGAATAATTCTCAGCAATACTGCTACGGCAGCAATTACCAGCAGGATGTGAATGAGTCCTGTGGCGCCGTAAGAAAAAAATCCTACAGCCCATGCAATGACCAGTACTACTGCAATGAGATACAATAAGTTGCCCATGATGTTGAGTTTTTCGGTTATACCTGTATGCAGTTTTTCTATGAACTGCACTTTATTTGTGCTTCTTACCCGGACTATACACTAAATTCCGTTTTACGAAGAAATTACAGAAAGCCGTTTTTTATAATATTATACGGTATTATTCTGTTTGTAGAGCCGTTTTATCAGCGTTCTAAAAATGCCGGCTCTTTTTTAGCTGTCGCAAACGGGATACCGGTTATAAGCTATATCAAATATCCGTTTTACTTCAAAAAAGCGCATTATAGCTTTTTCCAAAAAAGTTATATTATTTACAGATCAGGCTAAGCGGTTAAATACGACTGCGGCTACAGACAGACCGATAGCGGCTATATTCATAATATTAAGCCAGCTTCCGTTTTTATATAGCCTATGCCGTTTCCCCGAAAGGGCATAAAACCCCGGTATCAGCATACCGAGCATGACCAAACCGGGAATCACTAGAATAGCGCAAAACTCACAACGGGAATCGGGCTGCATACCCGACCATACCACTCCGGCTATTACCACTGTAAGACTGCCGGTAATTAATATATTAACGAGTCCTAATGCGCGGATAACGGAAGTTTTATGTCGCGGTGGAGCCATAAAAATCCGTTTTACGTAAGCCTCCGACATAAGGTTCGTATTTTGGTTGAAAATTACGCTACTCTGATTTTTACTTATAGTATGCTGAACAGGAGATGCTTATCGGTTATCCCGGGTTTTCTGCTATGTGCCTCTTTTCCCTGACGGATAAAACAAATGCGCTTTAGCGTATATTTGTTTACGGCTGTTTCTTTCCGCATAAAAATGTGCAAAATGAAATTTTGTGTGGTGGACAGCGGTCGTTAACTGCGGTTTTATGAGATTTTTTTTCACGCTCTTTTTTCTGAGTTTCTACGGACTTATCGCAACTGCGCAGTCTCCTGATTTTGCCTGGGCACGGGAAATCGGTCAGACAGGAATCACTACGGGTTGTCTGTTGGCAATAGACGGAGAGGGGAATAGTTTTGTGGCGGGGGCATTCGGCTCGTCTGGTACCAACCAGACACTTACCCTTGGCAGTACGGTGTTGGTTCACCCCGGACCAGGTGGGGCCAGCCAGTTTATCGCCAAGTTTGATCCTTCCGGACAGGTACTGTGGGCGAAAAAAATAAGTATCGCAGGGGTACAGGACGAGAATAACCCCGATAAAATGGTGGTGGATGCAGAGGGTAATTTATATATCACCGGCACCTTTCAATCGGGAAGCGTATGGGATACTCTCACTGTTCCACCGGTAGAAGGAGGGTCTTCGTACGGGTTGGTTAAATTTGACCCCAACGGTCACGTACAATGGTTGAGAATGACCGATACGCCCGATCACCGGATAGGTACCTCTTCGGCGCTAAATATTGATGCGCAGGGGGGGCAGGTCAGTATGAGCGGGTTGTTTAACACCAAAATTTTCTTTCATACCGGCGATTCGCTGGTGAATACCGATACTACGAGCACCGGCGTGGACGCCTTTTACGCGACTTACGACGCGCAGGGAAACCTTGTTGGTTTAAAGCGTCTGGGTGTGGTAAATACTTCAGCCAACCCAAACTGGAATTATACAGTCGAATTTTTCAGAGAGGATATTCACAAGAATATATACCGACTTGCGGGAAACAGAACAATAGTCAAATATGCGCCGGATGGTACGGTATTGCTGAGTAAAACCTTGTCTATGACAGGAGCCGGCTCGGAGCTTAAAGCTATGGCCGTTGATCCTGCCGGTAACGTGTTCCTTTGCGGCTGGTTCTATCAGGGCAGCATTACGGTAGAAGGAACCTTGGTCCCTAAAGTGGGCAATACTATCTATACCGATGCTTTACTGATAAAACTCAATGCCGCCGATCTTAGCCTGGCCTGGCTAAAATCGCACAATTACGCGGTGAACGATAGCTATGAAGAGCTCCGAACGGATGAGTTGGGAAATTTATATGTGTCGGGTGGTCAAAGCACGGCTGTAGGCGATGCGAAAGGCCTGATGCAGAAATATACGAACGAGGGTAGCTTGCTGTGGCAAACCCTTATCGAACCCGGCGCCACACCTGTGGGTGGCACTGCAGGGCAGGTACGTGTACAGAATATCGTACAGGCTCATAATGGCGGGAATATACTTGTGGTAGGAAGATTTCAGGAACGTATTTATTTTGATCCTACCGTTTCTTTTTCGGTACATTCCGGCGGCTACAAAATGTTCATCGCACAGTACGGACAATGTAATACACCTGTACCGCTTATCGATGCACCTTCAGGATTTGTGTTTTGTGAAGGCGACAGCCTTATGCTGAGTTCCGCGTCTTATCCCGAGCTTTTGTGGAGTACCGGCGAAACTACATCTTATATATACGCGACTCAGCCGGGAACGTATTACGTGTCGGCCGTAGAAAACCAGGAATGTTATGCCCGTTCCTTGCCTGTAAATCTCATCGTGCTGCCTTATCCCTTAGCTTCCGTTACGGTGGGTAATGCCTCATTCGCGGCCGATTCGATCGATGGAGATTACCAGTGGATAGATTGCGATAACAATATACCCATACCCGGAGCGACGGGGCAGATATTCCATCCCAATGCCAATGGTAATTATGCGGTAATTGTAACCAATACCCTCGGCTGTGCAGATACTTCGGCCTGTTATCCCTTTTTGGGAGTAGGGATAGATGAGGGGCAAATACAGCCACTTCTCACCTTGTTCCCTAATCCTGCCAGCGATAGAATCCATTTATCAGGCACGCTGAAAATACAGTCGGTAAATCTGTTTACTCACTTGGGGCAACAAATAAGAGCAGAGCAGGGAAAAACGGACTTTGATATTTCGACTCTGCCTCCGGGTACTTACTATATTATAGCCGAAACCGAAAAAGGAACCTGGAGAGGACGGTTCGTGAAGCGATAAAGTTATTCCAGCAGCAGCACTTCATCGAATACAAAAATTCCAACTACGATGATGCTGATTAAAACCACGATAATTCCGAGTACCAGTCCGGCTATGGCCAGCCCTCTTCCTTTTTTTTGTCCCCCGGCCGTTTGTTTTAGTCCGATAGCGCTGAATATGATTCCCAACGAGCCTAACAAGAAAGGAAAGCCTACAATGAGTAAAAGGAGTAATCCGACTACGCTACATACAAAGCCGGCAATAGCCATTTTGCTGAATTTCTCACTTTCTGCGGCCGTTGAAGGGGTGTCGTCCGATTCGACAGCAGTCGCGGTAAAGATGTCCTGCGGAGTAAAAATAGGAACACCGCGAGCTTCCGACGCAAAATACGCATTCGCTTGAAGGGGTTTTTCAGGCACAACAGCATCTTTTGGTGTTTGGGGTAAAATAGAATCGGTGTGGATATGTTCGCCTTTTTTCTCAGAATTGGAAAAAGTGATAACTGAAATTTCGGTCGCTGTTTGCTGAAGTCCGGCTTTTTCGGCTGTTTTTTTATCTCCTGCTACGGTAGCTTCAGGCGGCGAGAAGTTTCTTTTTGTTTTCCACTCAATATGGTACCCCGGTCGGTACACCCGTTTTTCAATCGTGCAGGCTGAAAATAATTGGATGAATGTGAAAGCGGCAAAGAAAAGCAGAATAGATTTTTTCATACTATAAAGGATTAACTAATTTATTTTGACCGCTAATATAAATAAAAACACACCATATAAGATGTATATTTAAAAGGTGTAAATAAAAAGTGCGATTATTCGGACTTTTCTTACATGAAAACGGAGAAGGAAGTACTTGGAGAAATAGGGGAAAGATTGAAGAAATTGCGGATAGCAAAAGGATATACCAGCTACGAAACCTTTGCGGTTGACCACGATTTGTCCAGGATGCAGTATTGGAGAATGGAGAAAGGAACCGCCAACCTTACCATAAAAAGTCTCAAAAAGCTTACCGATATACACGGAATTTCGCTCGAAGAGTTTTTTAAAATCAGTCTTAAATAAGACAGAACACGTTTTCCAGTTTGGCCTTATTTTTCGAGCTGAGCTCGTATTTTACCTGCTATAATTCCCGAGGCTGTAAGCTGCAAGGCATGGTACAACATGAGCGGTAAGAGCAGCAGTCCGGTAATTTCCGAACCCGGAAAAAGTACGCTCACCATGACAGTTCCGTGTACCAGCGATTTTTTGGAACCGCAAAAAAGGGCACAAATACGATCTTCGGGACTTAGGCGTAATCGCTTGGCGACAAGCCCGATAATCAGGTAAACGAGGAAAAAAAGTGCGGCCATACCGGCACAGAGTGCAGCTAAATCGAAAGCCGAAAAATGGTCGAACATCCGTCGTTCGAACGATTCGCAAAACGAAGTATAAACGATAAGCAGGATAACGACCTGATCGAAGTAGCGCAATTTTTTGTCATGCTTTTCGGCAAATTTTCCCCAGTACCGGTTGAGCAGCATACCGATAGCTACGGGTGCCAGCACTTGCAGGAACAGCTTCAGGATAATCTCATCGCTGTCCGAAACTGAGGTGCCCGCGAGTATCAGTCCCATCCACAGCGGGGTAAGGAACACGCCGGCGATGCTCGAAAGGCTGGCATTAAAAATAGCCGCCGGGATATTTCCGCCCACAAGCGCCACCATCACCACCGAAGAGGAAACCGTAGAAGGAAGCGCCGACAGGAAAAAGATACCCAGCCATACCAATTGACCCGATTCGCTTTGAAAGGCAGGCCTGAACGCCAGTACCAGCAGCGGAAACAGAATAAAAGTGCTGCCCTGAATAAGCGCATGCAGCTTCCAGTTGCCCAGTCCGGCTTTGAGCTTCGAAGGATGCAGCTTTAAGCCGTAAAAAAAGAAAATTACCGACACTCCATAACCTGTCAGCTCGGGCAGTTGGCCTGTACCGCCTTCGGGCCAAAGCCATGCCGCCGGTACCATTAGCAGCAGGGCGGGCAGAAACCATCCCGGCTTGAAACGGATGCGGTTTCGGGAAGCGGAAACGGGGTGCCTGTGCTGCATCGGTTTTCAAAAATGAAAGGCATAAAGATAGCGCTTGCGCTGCGAAAAAGCGCAAAAGGACTGAAAGGGGTGTGATGTTGTAAAAAAGCGAATCAGGACGGTCGAATAAGCAGGGAATACACGGCTGTGTCGATAAATTCCCCTTCGAAATAGAAGTTTTCTCTGAAATAGGCTTCGCGTACAAAACCGTTTTTTTCGAGCAGCTTTTCGGAGACTGTATTAAGTGGATCAATCTGCGCTTCGATAGAGTGCAGGCGCAGTTGTCCGAATCCGTATTCGATCACGGTTTTGAGCGCTTCCTGAATATATCCTTTTCCCCAGTATTCCCGCCGCAGCATATAGCCGATTTCGGCCCGGTAATGTGCTTTCAGTATTCGCCATAGCCCGATGGTGCCGATAAGTTCCGGTTTTCCTTTGAGGCTGATGGCCCAGGTAATACCTTCTGTATTTTGCAGCAGTTCCTGAATTTGACCGATAAACTGTGAAGCCTCTTCGATCGAAGTATAAGGTGTTTTTCCGATGTAGCGCATTACCTCAGGGTCGGATCGCATCCTAAACAGCGCTTCGCTATCAGAAAGCGTGACTGCCCTCAATTCCAATCGTGGTGTGTGGAGCAGGGGAAAAGGGTCAAAACAGGGTTGCAGCATACGAAAAAAGGTAGCGACTTTTCTGCAAGAACGGGTGAACAATATTTCGATAAAGAGCCTCTTAGGCCATTTTCCGGCAAGTCAGGCAGATGTCGGTCGATTCGAGCGGTTCGCCGGTTACGGTTTTTTTGGAGTAGGAAAAACGAGCTTCGTCGGTGGGCGAAAAGCCCGAAAATAAAAGAGACTCTTTGACCTGTGTTTCGCTGCGTAGCTCGAAATTTTCGCGGGTAAATTCCAGCTCTCGGATTACATCTGCCGGGCGGTAACCGATAAACAGCAGCCCGTCGTTTTTGAGTATCCTGCGTATTTCCTTGAAATAGTCTTCGAGCGGAGTCCAGAAATAAATCGTGTTAAGCGCGATTACTTTGTCGAAAGTGGCGTCTTCGTAAGGCATTTTTAGCGCGTCACCACATTGCAGAAAAAGCTTTTTCGCCTCCACCAGCGGCGTATTGCGCCGGGTAGCTTCCCGGTTCATCAGGTCGGAGTAGTCGAGGCCGTAGAGCGTAATATCAGCTTGTTCGGCAAAATAACGGGGAAAATGGTAGCCGTTACCGAAGCCTATTTCGAGCAGTGTTTCACCAGGCTGTAGATGAAGTGCTGAAAACAGCAAATCATACATCTTGGCATTTGATTTATTCATCTCTTCCGCAATGCGGATACCGGCTTCTCCCTCTGGTTTTCGGAGCTGCCGACCGGTTTCTTTCGGATTTTTTTTAGAACTCATAAAAACGATGTCAGAAGGATAATGCGGCTCCCGACATGAGGAACTAAAGTTAACAAAATTCCCTGCAATGCGGAGGAAAGATGCAGAATTAAAATAAGCGCAACCTGAAACTTCGAAAAAGAAAAGCGGATTAATGCCGCCTCCATGCTGCGTTTTTTAACCGATTTCACCTGCATTTTCGCCCCGGGCGATATAACGTTAACGTAATCTTTTATTGACCTCCACTTTAGTGTGTCTGCATAGGTTTGCAAAGGCCGAAAAGGGCTTTTCGTCGTTTTTTTAATGAAGGTTTATGCAAAAAAAATCAACATGAATACTACCCGTTTTTTTCCCTTTTTTCGGGATACGCTCCTGAAAATTTCGCTGCCGGCACTGCTTACGGCTTCTTTTTCGCTGTCGGAAATGCGCACGCAGGCGCAAATTTCGCTTACTTCTTCCAACCTGGTGTACACGCAGAACTTTGATAGTTTCCTGGGTACTTCGGCTTCCGTGACTACCCATTTACCGGGATGGACGGTATCGGGCAATACGAACCAGAATAGACACTGCGGTTCGCAGAACAATGGCGGTCTCTATGCTTTTGGTAACGCCCCCGATTACGCGCTTGGCTTTTTACCGACCGGCTCGGCTCCCAACGACGCTTATTCGGCAAGGGTTACGTTTGTAAATAACACAGGCTCGAAAATTACCGAAGTGGAAATTTCCTACAATTTCGAACGCTGGCGGCCGGCCACTCGTTTAAACGGTTTTATCGTCACTTCCAACCTGGGCAACGTATCGGCGCTGAATCAGGCCGGGCAAGGCAGTACAGGAGCGAACTGTACCGCACTTACGGTGGCGAAGTCGGTTACACTTACCGGACTGAATATTGCCAACGGAGCTACGTTTTATGTGGAATTTGCTGATGGCAGAGGAGGTGGAAGCGGATCTTCACAAGGCGTGGCTATCGATGATTTCCGCCTTGAAGCGACGCTCGAAGCACCTGCTGCTCAGCTTAATGTCGGTACGCTGACCGCTTTCGGTAACGTATGTACGGGCAGTACTTCTGCTGAACAATCTTTTTCAGTAACCGGAACCACGCTTTCGGGAGCCGTGAGCGTGACCGCACCTGCGGGATACGGTATTTCAACGGTTTCGGGCGGACCTTATACAAGCTCGCTTTCACTGACACCTGCCTCAGGCGCGCTTAACCAAACGGTATATGTCGTATTTCAACCTTCGGCCGTACAGGCATACACAGGCCAAATCTCTCTCAGCGGCGGCGGAGCCTCTACTGTAAATGTGGCGGTTTCGGGAATCGGATCTGCGGCTAATCCTTCCGTAGCTATCAGCTCCAATGCCGGTACTACGGCTTGTGAAGGTGCCGAAGTTATTTTTACCGCTACTCCTACCGACGGAGGTGCAAACCCCGTTTACCAATGGAAATTAAACGGTAGCGATGTAGGTACGAATAGCGCAACCTTTAGCAGCAGCACACTCAACGATGGCGATGAAATCGTCTGCGAATTAACCTCTAATGCGCTTTGTGCCCCGGGTACGCAGGTGCTTTCTAATGCGATCACGCTTACGTTTATTGCACCCGTAACACCTACCGTCAGCATTGTGTCGGACGCGGTTTCGGCCGTTTGCGAAGGCACCGAAATTACCTTCAGTGCTGCGGTTACCGACGAAGGTTCAAACCCAGCTTACCAATGGAAAATAAACGGCAGCGATGCAGGTACAAACAGTTTTACATTTAGCAGCAGCACGCTTGCCGATGGCGATGTAGTGACTTGTGAGCTGAGTTCCGATGCACAATGTGCCGTATCGCCTGTGGTATCGAACGATATTACGGCGGCTATTTTGCCCGAAGTGCTTCCTACGGTAACAATTACTTCAGATGCCGTTTCGGCGGTTTGCGAAGGCACCGAAATTACCTTCAGTGCTGCGGTTACCGACGAAGGTTCAA
>CAYWRZ010000006.1:22874-29869 GCA_964460845.1 uncultured Weeksellaceae bacterium | reverse complement strand
GCAGCAGCACGCTTGCCGATGGCGATGTAGTGACTTGTGAGCTGAGTTCCGATGCGCAATGTGCCGTATCGCCTGTGGTATCGAACGACATTACGGTCGATATCAATACTACGCTTACGCCTTCGGTAACGATTTCGGCTACTCCCGGTGTGCTTATCTCCAGCGGAGAAACAGTAACTTTTACCGCTACGGCTACGAACGAGGGCGTTAACCCGGTTTATCAATGGCTGCTTAACGGGGCTAATGTAGGGTCGAACAGTGCGACGTATGTGACTTCTACATTGCTTGATGGTGATGAGGTAAGCTGTATAGCTTACAGCGATGCGGCCTGTGCCGTTCCCGATTCGGCCCTGAGTAATACGCTCGAAATAGCGGTTTCGTCTGCTATTCGTTCTTACGACAAGGCTTCGTTTTCGGTGCTGGCTTTTCCGAATCCCGGCGACGGAAACCTGACGCTTCAGGGAACTTTCCCCATGTTTTCTCAGTCGCCTCTTTACATAGAGGTGTGTAATGTGGCAGGTCAGCTTGTGTATTCCGAAGTACTTGCAATAAATGGCGGAATGTTAACTCACCATTTGAACCTTACTGCGCTTCAGCACGGACTTTATCTTATCCGTGTGGTGCAGCAGCAGGAAATGCAGGTATTGCGTATTACCATCGGTCATTAAGGGGTTATTGATGCGATGGATGGGAATCCCCGGGGGTATAGACCCCTGGGGATTTTTGTAAAAAAAGGGGGGAGGCAATGGCAGCGCTTTCTTTCCAAAATAAGGCGGTTTATTACATTTCGAAGAGCCCCTATTATTGGGTTTTCAACAGGTGTTAATTTCTGTGGATCATTGTAAAATAGGAGGTTATATTCATAGTCTGGTCGTAAATGCTTGCCCCGGAAGATTTAGTTGCTTTGCTTTCAAGGGGTTCGGATAAGGCAGTCAAGCGAAAAAACGCGTACCTTGCCGTCGAATTTCAGTTTAAGCAACACATTGTCATCATGAGAAAACACTACTTTTTACCTCGCTTTTGCTTTTTTGCGATTCTTTTTACCCTTGCTTTTATGCAGGGTAAGGCACAGGTCTCGCTTACGCCTTCCAACCTGGTGTACACACAGAATTTCGACAGCTTCGAGGGCAATGCGGCCTCGGTAGCCACGCACCTTCCGGGCTGGACGGTTTCGGGAAATACCGACCGTAATCAGAACTGCGGAGACAATTCTGCCGGGGGACTGTATGCATTCGGAGATTCCGGTGATTATTCGCTTGGCTTTTTGCCTGCCGCTGCCCCGCCCAATAATCAATTTACGGCAAGAGTGACATTTGAGAACAATACGGGTGCTGAAATTACCGAAGTCACTATTTCTTACAATTTTGAGCGTTGGCGTCCCGCAGCCCGTATTAACGGCTTTGCAGTGACTTCCGATTTGGGCGATGTATCGGCTCTGAACCAAACTGGTGTAGGCAATACAGGTTCCAACTGTGTAGTGCTTACCACCGCAAAAACGGTTACCCTTACCGAACTTACTGTGGCAGACGGCGCTACTTTTTATGTGGAGTTTTTCGGCGACAGAGGTGCTTCTACCGGTTCTTCTCAGGGAGTATCTATCGATGATTTTCGTCTCGAAGCTACCCTGGCTGCTACACCTCAGCTTTCAGCCGGGGCACTTACCTCTTTTGGGGTGATATGTATTAATACGACTTCTACTGAGCGCTCGTTTGCAGTGAATGGTACCAATCTTACCAACGATGATGTGACAGTAGTGGCTCCTACAGGCTACGGTATTTCTACCCAGTCAGGAGGCCCTTATACCTCTTCCTTATTGTTTTCACCTGTGTTAGGAGAAGTTTCTGAAGCGGTTTACATTGTATTTCAACCTGTAGCTCCTCAGCTTTATTCGGGTAACGTGGTAATTTCGGGAGGTGGAGCAGATCCGATAAATGTAGCTGTATCGGGAGGCGGACTCACCAGTAATCCTTCTGTTAGCATTACTTCCGATGCCGGAGCCAATGTATGTGCCGGAGAGACCGTCACTTTTACTGCAACACCCACCAGCGGAGGTTCTGACCCTGTATATCAATGGAAAGTAAACGGTTCGGATGTGGGCACCAACAGTGCTACTTATACCACCAACAGTTTGCTTAACGGCGATGAAGTAACCTGCGAAATGATTTCTAATGAGCAGTGTGCCGACGGAACACCTGTAGTATCCAATGCTATAGAAATTAATATTGTCACTGAAATTACCCCCACTATCACCATTAGTTCCGATGCCGGTACGGTGACTTGTGAAGGTACTGAAGTAACTTTTACAGCGACTATTACTGACGGAGGCTCTAATCCGATGTATCAATGGAGAGTGAGTGGAATTGATGCCGGGACGAATAGCGCTACATTTACGACTACCACGCTCAATAACGGCGATGTAGTGACTTGTCTGCTTACCTCAAATGCAGCTTGTACCAATGGCACGCCCGTGCTTTCAAATGGTTTCATTGCAGCCATTACTGCTCTTCCTTCACCCTCGATTAGCATCATTTCCGATGTGAGTTCGGCGGTATGCGAAGAGACGGAGATTACGTTTACGGCTACGATTACCGATGGAGGTTCAAATCCAACGTATCAGTGGAAAGTGAACGGCGCTAACGCGGGAACTAACAGTCCTACTTTTAGCAGCAGCACTTTGGCTGATGGCGATGAAGTAACTTGTGAGTTGCTATCGGATGCTGCCTGTGCTTCTACCACTCCGGTAGCTTCGAACAGTGTCGAAGTCGAGCTATTGCCTATTCCGACACCCACCATCAGCATCAGTGCAGATGCGACCGCGGTGGTATGCGAAGGCACAGAAGTTACGTTTACCGCTACTATCACCGATGGAGGTTCAAATCCGACGTATCAGTGGAAACTGAACGGATCGAATGTGGGTACAAACAGCAATACATATAGCAGCAGCACGCTGAACGACGGCGACGAGGTAACCTGCGAGCTGGTATCGGATGCTACTTGTGCTTCTACCACACCTGTAGCTTCTAACACTATTGAGGTAGAAGTATCTCCCATTCTGGTACCTACCATCAGCATCAGCGCTGATGCTACCGGTTCGGTATGCGAAGGCACGGAGGTTACGTTTACCGCTACTATTACCAATGGAGGTTCGAATCCGACTTATCAGTGGAAACTGAATGGCTCGAATGCGGGTACAAACAGCAATACTTATAGCAGCAGCACGTTGAACGACGGCGACGAGGTAACCTGCGAGCTGGTATCGGATGCCGCTTGTGCTTCTACCACACCTATAGCTTCCAACACTATTGAGGTAGAGGTATCTCCTATCCTGGTACCCACTATCAATATTAGCGCTGATGCTACCGGTTCGGTATGTGAAGGCACGGAGGTTACGTTTACCGCTACTATCACCAATGGAGGTTCAAATCCGACGTATCAGTGGAAAGTGAACGGTGCCAACGAAGGTACTAACAGCTCTACTTTCAGCAGCAGCACGCTTGCCGATGGCGATGTGGTGACTTGCGAACTGACTTCCGATGCGTTTTGTTCCGCTTCGGTAACTTCAAATGATATTACGGCCGATATCACATCTGCGGTAATCCCTTCCGTAAGCATCACCGCCACTCCGGGTGTGAGCATCTCAAGCGGCGAAACCGTTACCTTTACGGCTTCACCAACAAATGGCGGTACCAGTCCTACTTACCAGTGGCTGCTCAATGGAAATAATGTAGGCACGAACAGTGCTACTTACGTAAGCAGCACGCTTAACGACGGCGACGAAGTAAGCTGTATTCTATACAGCGATGCCGTTTGTGCTTTGCCCGATTCAGCCGTGAGTAATACGCTCGAAATGCAGGTATCGACCGATGTGAGCCAGTTTAATCGTAAGATGACCACACTTTCGGTATATCCCAATCCCTCTGAAGGAGTTTTCAGGCTGAAAGGCCAGTTGGTTTCGACACAAACCGATTTGAAGATTGAAGTTCTTAATGCCATTGGTCAGGTAGTATATACCGAAACCGTTTCGGCAGGTAACGGTGAACTGAACCGTCAGCTATCACTCACCGGTGTACAGAACGGACTTTATTTCGTGCGTGTACAACAGGGAGAAGCCGTACAGGTATTGCGTATCACGATTAATCGCTAATTCTTTAAAGTAATCCTATAGCAGAACCCCTGACGTCCATCGTCAGGGGTTTTTATTTTTCCTTTTAAGCTGTCGGAAAACAAAGACCACAAATTGACAATTCTACAAACGGCTTTTCTGAAAGAAGACATACTGCATTGGTGTGCAGACGAGTCAGTTAGAGAAGGGGGCAACAATTAATTTACAGCCTTTCGGGAGAAGGGAAAAATCTACATCATTTAATCGTTCAAGAATAGAGCCTGGGTCACTTGTTTCGAAAGCTATACATACGGCGGATTGCCTGTTGTAACGGAGTAATACAGAAGGGCCTTTCTTTAAGGATAATAGTGTAAGATTATTGAGCGGGATAACCTGTTCAGGCAGGAAGAAATGAATGCCTTCTAAGAAATCGATTTTCTCTTGGGTAAGCGGAAGGAGTTCCAGGTTACTGTTTTTCCATGTTTTACCTTCAGTGGCAAGCGTTAACAATTCGGTAGCCTGACTTATTCTAAGGCCATAAGCGGCTACATTTTGGGGATGGAGTTCGTAATCCCGGGTTAATGTATAAGTTACTCCCGAAGTATATATCCACGACACCGCCTTTTCTCCGGCCAATTTGCTAGCCAGTTCAAGTCCTGTTTGGATGGCCTCTTCTCGGTCCGGAGAAACTACATAAAGCGTATGGGAAGTAGGTTGATTAGGAGAATTATTTGTTTGGATATAAAAATCGGAAAAATGGGAAATGGAGAGATTTCGGGTTAACGTTGCCTTTACGCTGTCTGCTGAAACACCCTCTTTGAGCTCGATTATTGCACGTAAGCGATGTAGTTCCTCTGCCTGAAAAAAGGGAGAGAAGCCGTTTTCCACCACGACTTTGGCTACGCTTCTATCAGCTTGTAGAATGTCGTTGACAGCAAGTATCTGTTTTTCCCTGTCACTTTGCGAACTGCTTGCGCGAACCCTTACTGTCAGCGTAAGTGTGGCAGGAGAGTTGGATGGAGATTTTGTCTCGGCGTAAAAAGACAGGATCTCCACGTCGCTATCCGTGTCGTGTAGAAGAGTCTGAAGTTTTTCTTCCATCTCAGCCGCAGTAGGGGCACCTGAGAAAAATACAACGCCGGACTGCACGCGTATTCCGTTTTCCCAGGCAGAAACCGGATGCGGGAGGTGTTGTGTGCTTACTGTGGCTACCTCCGAGAGTAGATAGGAGATTCCGTTTACATTTTTTACCCGTATCGTGCTTAACTCGTCGATTGGAGGAATAACTCCGTGTAACACGACTTCATCGAGCGCAGCAGCCAGATCAGTGAGGGCGATTCTACGGGCATTCATTTCGCGGAGTTTGGGAAGAACCTTTACCGTGCGACGGATATTTCCCAGTGTATATACTTCTTCCACACCGGGTTGCATGCGCAGTAGAGAAGCAAATTCTTTTTGGTGCCAGTCGCTAAGTGTTTTGTTGTTTAGTGTGGAGCTTTTTAGAATATAATGCAATGAGGATCGGGAAGAGGAAGGCAGGTACACTTGTGGTACGATCCCGTCGGGAAGCTGGCCTGTACGTAATAGCGAAGGTAAGGCGAGGCGATCTTCATCGGATAGTTTGGTCGCATACAGGGTGATTACGCTGCGCTCTGCGCTGCTTTCGCTGTACATGTTTGTCACGTTGATTCGGCTTAGGGCAGATTCGAGCGGTAAGGTGATTTGTTCTTCTACCGCTTTGGCCGAAAAATGCGGCGCTTCACATACAATAACCGCGACCGGCACTATTGGAGAATGGTAGTCGGTGCTCTGTGAATGGCTACAGCCTGAAAGCAGCCACAGGGTAAAGAAAATTATACCGGAAAAGAAAAAATGACGAGACATAGTACGCAGAGTAAAGTAGCACTAAATGTACTAAAATCATGTCGCCTTTTCGTGTGCGGATAGTCTGTTTTTGTGAATGAAATTGCTGCGGAGATAGAGTGGCGATTCCCGTTCCGATCGTTTCATCCCCGATGCGTTAATACTCAATTTTCTAAAGTAGAGCCTTATTGTTTTATCACTTTTAACGTTGTTTTCAAGCCGGTGTCGGTCATCACTTCTATAAAATACATGCCTGCCGGAGGGAGAATTTCAAGCTGAACGGCTTGCTTGCCGTTTGCCCGGCGTGTTTCCAATAACTGCCCTTGCACGGTGAATAGCCTCAGGGTAAATTCGTCCGCTGCGTTTTTCGACTGTATCGTAATGGATCCGGTAGTAGGATTAGGATACAGCTCAAATCCTTCATGTAGCGCTTGTTCTGCAATTCCGACGAGATTTACAGCAACGCAGGCCGAAGTGTCGGTACAGCCGTTTTGTATGATTTGCACCGCGTAGCTACCGCTCTGTGTGGGGTTAAACGTTTGTCCATTGGCGCCGGTAGGTATCGCTGCATAATTTTTAGCACAGTCCAGCCATTGGTACAGGGCATCGTCGGCCAGCGCGGTAAGCGTATTTCCTTCGAGCGAAACGGAAACTTCTACGCTGTTAAAACGAAGGTGAAGGGTAATAATAGAATCGCAGTGATGGACGGATTGCAAGGTATCGGTGTAAATGCCATCCGAAAAATAGGTGACTCCGTTTACAGGCCAGGTATAGCTCGCAGCACAGGTGCTTTCATATACGGTATCTGACGAAGCAGAGAACATTGCGAGGTGAAGGGTAATAATGGAATCGCAGTGATGGACGGATTGCAAGGTGTCGGTGTAAATGCCATCCGAAAAATAGGTGATTCCGTTTACAGGCCAGGTATAGCTCGCAGCACAGGTGTTTTCATATACGGTATCTGACGAAGCAGAAAACATTGCGAGGTGAAGGGTAATAATGGAATCGCAGTGATGGACGGATTGCAAGG
>CAYWRZ010000006.1:0-22774 GCA_964460845.1 uncultured Weeksellaceae bacterium | reverse complement strand
TGTCGGTGTAAAGGCCATCCGAAAAATAGGTGACTCCGTTTACAGGCCAGGTATAGCTCTCGGCACAGGTGCTTTCATATATGGTATCGTTCCAAACAGGAGAAATGCTGAGCTGGAGTGTCACAATAGAATCACAACCGTTGAGAGCGGCTCCCTGAAAGATATAGGTGGCGCTGTGGTTGTCGCTTGTATAGGTATGGTTGTCTATCCAGGTAAAAGAACCGCAGGCGGTATGCACATCGGTGCCGGTAGCTACTGCAAGTATATTGAGATTCAGCGTGACGGTACTGTCGCATCCCTTATTGTTGGTGGTAGTCTGCGTATAAGTTCCCGGTTCGCGTAGATATGTGCCATTGAAGAAAAGAGAGTCGTTCGCGCAAATTTCTAAGCTTAGCGTAAGGCTGTCGGGTACACACGAAGCGCAATCGCTGAGGAGCAGCGGTACGGTTTGTAAATATCCCAGTAAAGGAAAGTTGGTTTGGGGTTCGGAAGCAAAATTATCGCCCCAGCTAAAGAGTGTACCCGAAGCAGTAATTGCCATGCTGTGTACGATCGCAGCCGCAGCAGTTGTCCAGGTATGCAGCGAATCGATGCGAAGTGGTGTGGAGGTAGTGGGCAGAAAAGTAGGGTAAGACAGCGGATCGGCGGTTTGTCCGACACCATTACTTCCCCATGCCCATAAGGAACTGTCGGCCTGTACGGCAACACTGTGTTCAAATCCGGCTGCTATATGCAGCCAACGTGCCGAAGGGGAGATAGAGGTAGGCGTATTACGGTCGGTTGCGGTGCCGTCGCCCAGTTGCCTGTATTGATTGCGCCCCCATGTCCAAAGTGTGCCGTCGGTTCTAATCCCCATCGAATGATAGCCGCCGCCTGCTATAATTTTCCACTGCGCTGTGCCCACCTGTGCGGGTAGCATCCGGTTTCCTGTACGCCCGATCTGCCCGTAACTATTGTTGCCCCAGCTCCAAAGTGTGCTGTCTGCACGAAGCGCCAGTGCGTGTTGGTATCCGGCCGATACGGCGATCCAGTTAGAATCTGCACCGATGCGTGTCGGTACATAGAAGGTAGTTCCGGTGCTGGTATTTCCGAGTTGCCCTTCTGCGTTTCTGCCCCAGCCCCACAGTGTGCCGTCGCTTTTGAGGGCGAGTGCAAAATCGTTACCGGCACTTACGGTCTGCCAGGTGGTATCGTTGCCTATCCGGGTCGGAATATGTGGCCCCGGTACGGAAGCGCCCAATCCGAGCTGTCCGGTACCGTTGCGTCCCCAGCCCCACAAGGTGCCGTCCGATTTGATGGCTAAGGAGAAATGAAAACCGTTCGATACAACCTGCCAGGTGGTATCGCTGCCGATTTGTACGGGCAATGCCTGATGGGTATAAGCGCTGCCGATGCCGAGCTGTCCGTCGTTATTTTGCCCCCATGCCCAAAGGGTGCCGTTGTGCTGAATGGCCAAAGCATGGGCGTTAAACGAGCTTTGACTCAGGGCAATGCTTTTCCAGTGGTTGGCCACAACGACGGGTTGGGGCACATTGCGGTTTTTCCCGTTGCCGAATTGTGCTAACTGGTTGCGTCCCCAGCCCCACCAATCCGAATGTTCACCTTGTGCAAAGCTGGTATGCGTGCCGGCTACCACATTTTCCCAATGCGTGGCGTTGCCTATTTGTACGGGAAGTGTAGCCGAGGCTTGTGTAGTACCGTTGCCGAGTTGGCCAAACTGGTTGGCTCCGATGGCCCAAAGTGTGTGGTCGGTTTTGACAAAAAGCGCATGTGCTTCGGTCGAATAGGCAGGACTGTTATCGGTATGCTGCCAGTCGGTGGCTATGCCTACCTGTGTAATCCCCGAAGCGCCTCCGTTGTTGTGGCTCCATTTCCACAAGGTACCGTTGGTACGAATGCCGTAATCCACGCTGTTGCCAGCGGCCATGGTTTGCCATACGCCTACAGGGCCGGTTTGCCGTAGCTGACTCGACTGTGTACCGTAGCAGGCACCGACAAAAAACAGCGAATGGCTTGTTTTTTTGATAAGCGTATGGTTTCTTCCGGCCGAAAGAAATTCCCAGTCGGTATCGGTTCCCAGTTGTGTCGGTACGGGATTATTGACACGGCCGGTTCCTGTACCGAGCTGCCCGTTGTTGTTTCGACCCCATATCCAAAGTGTGCCGTCGGTTTTGAGCGCGGCTATATGGTCGGCACCGCAGGCCACCTGTTTCCAATCGGTATCGCTTCCTACCTGCACGAGCGTAGGTTGTGCGGTGGTATGCCCCAGTCCGAGCTGTCCGTATGTATTTTCGCCTTTCACCCAAAGCGTGCCGTCTTTTTTGAGGGCAGCCACAAAGCCGTCGCCGGTAGCGATATCGGCCCAGGTGGTGTCGCTATGAAGTCGAACGGGTGTGTCGAGACTGCGTTCGGCAATTCGCCCGCCTCCCCAGTGCCAGAGCGAGCCGTCGCTGTGAATCGCCAGCACGTGATTGTATTTCGAAGCGATTTTTTGCCAGCATTGCGCCGAGACGATAGAGGTCTGAAGTACAAGCAGAAGCAACGTAAAAAATAGTTTCATACCTAAAAAGATTAGCCCGATAAATGTGGAGTTCAGGCAGTAGGTACAACTTAAGTGTCAGAAAGTTCAATTTGTACTGTTTCTTTCCTAAAGAAAAGCAGGTGTGTCGATCTTTCCGAAAGGCGCTTACGTAGCGAAATGTGGCGGGGAATTATTTTTTCATCAGCTTCTCGACCCGTTCTATATCCTTGTAAAAATCGGCTTTGTTCAATACTTCAGGCCCCAATTTTGCGTAACCTTTCGAATAATAGTCGAGGGCGGAACTTAAATTGTTTTTCTTTTCTTCGGCCAGGCCGCACATATAATAGCCGTAAAGACTTTCGGGATAGAGGGAGACAGCCAGCAATCCCGTGTGGCGAAGATCATCCCAATCTTCGCGTTCTTCTTGCAAAATGGAGACACCGAGCAAATCATCTTCCCTTATCGTTAGCTTGAACCCATAGACTTTTTCAATGGTTTCGTACCTTTTGACCAGGTAATCCGACAGGTCGTTCACTTCTTGCAGCGCTGCCCATACGGCGGGATCATCGATAGTGAGGTAATCGCGGTACAGGTGTAGCAGGGCATCGGGAATGCTTCTTACTACGAGCGACATGTGTGATTCACCTTCGTAATTGCGAAAAGCATACTGAAAATAGGCTGTATTTATTTCCCGAAACAATACCGAATCCTGACGCTGTATTTGAGGAATATGCCCCGAAAGGTCTTGCGTAGCGGTACACATAAAATAGTAAGCCGGGGTAGTACGTGGTACGAGTGTCTGTCTGATTTTTTCTTCCAACACTGTAGGTATATAAGGGCTAAGTGCGATAAATCCTTTAAAATCGGGTTCTTCGAGGAAATAGTTGATGTAATTGGCGGTAAACGAGTGTCCGGCAATGGCTTTAAACTTTCCTATTCTGTAGTGTTTGGATAAGTGGGGAATCAGTTCCTGTGTGATAAATTGTTTGAAGCGGAGTCCGTCTTCGTCCGGTTCGGCCGTTTTAGAATCGTACGAGCAATCGAACCAGCGGGCGGGGTAATTGTCTTTTTGGATATAGTTTTGATCGATGCCGACGATAATCGTTTCGGGAATAATATCGCGTATGGTCCATGATTCGCTCACGCCCATAAAGGCATAAAAGAGGTATTCGCCGTCGAGTGTCAGCAGCAGGGGATAGGTTTTGCTGCTGTCTTTCCCTACCGATTCGGGCAGGTGTATCCGGATGTTCCGTTCCTGGCCTAAAATGTCGGATTTAAAAATAAACGAGCTGGTGGTTTGGGAGTGTGCGATGCTGAAAAAGCCCGACAGCACAAAGAAAAAGAGCGTGCGCATAAGGGAGAAAGCATGGGTTTGTAGCCGACAAAATACTGAATTTCCCGGTGGTTTTTCTTTTTGCAGCGCTTATTTAAGATCAGGATTTGGTGTTGAATTCCGGCATGCGATAACAAATAACAACACCTCAAAATTCTTTTGCAACCGGAAAATGCTGCCGGTATTGGGTTATTTAAAGTGATAAAATGTAGTGAAACAAGGCTCTTTGACCTACCTTTGCAGAAGGATATCATTTCTCACTTCATTCTGTTGTTTATGCGGTATAAGTTTGAAATTCGTCCCAAATGGCGTATTACGCTCGTAGGAATAGAAATAGTAGTGCTGAGTATTTTTATTGCGATGGCGCTTGGTAGAAAATACGACTGGGATACATACACAATTCTAATCGCAGGAATAGTAAATGCGCTGCTTACTTTTTTACTCTTCTTTTGTCTTCGTTTTTTCCGGTATGTTTTTTCGATTCTGTTCTCCTTGTTTTGGGGTTATCTGGCGTACCGAATGGCCTTGGATATGACTGACTCGAAAGCAGCCTGTTGGATAACTTTCGGACTTGTAGTGATGGGATCTTTAGTGCTTCACAAAGATTATTTTGAGTTTGAGAAATGAGACCTATTAATCTGTCGCCGATAGAAAGGTAACGCCACAAAATACCTTATTTAACTTCGGAATGGGAATAGAGGAAATAATAGCTGGAAAGTAAATTTTCTTAAGGTAGTTGTCAAAAACCAAAAAAGCCCCGTAAAAACGAGGCTTTTTAACTCAAAAATCTTCTGATTGCGGTCCGGACGAGACTCGAACTCGCGACCCCGTGCGTGACAGGCACGTATTCTAACCAACTGAACTACCGGACCAGGATTTTTACAGAACGATTTCGAGGTTGCAAATATAGCTTTTTTCCGATTGCTACCAAAAAAATGAATAAAAATTTATGCCTTAATGAAGCCGCGATCGCTTTACCAAATACTGCATCAGCACTTTATCAAACCCGGCATGAATATCGGCTTCTACCAAATCAATCCGGTATTGGGCGCATTTTTCTATCAGGCTTTTCCGGAAAGCGTCCATAGCGCTCACGTAGCCCGACTTGACCTGCGCCGGATTCAGCTTTAGCTTTTCGCCCGTTTCCATATCGATAAAGGTATAAGGGCGGTTCTCGAAGTCGAAATCCAGCTCCAGCTTATGATCGCTTACATGGAAGAGGATCACCTCGTGCTTGTTATGCCGCAGGTGCTGCAGGGCGGGGAAAAGCTTTTCTTCGGCATCGGCCGAATCGAACATATCGCTGAAAAGTACGACCAGCGAGCGCTGGTGAATACGTTCGGCAATATGGTGCAGCGCTTCGGCGGCACGGGTGGCGTGTACGGCGTCGGGATTGTACGCGTGCAATTGCTTTTCAAGCTCGCTGTACAGCATCTTGTGGTGCGAAAGACTCGAACGGGCAGGGGTATGCAGGTTTACTTTTTCGGCAAACAGGCTCAGTCCCACCGCATCGCGCTGACGGCGTAACAGCTCGATCAGGGCGGCGGCGGCATGAATCGAAAAGCCCAGCTTATGATACTTGCCTTTGGGCGGATCGGCCGGGAAATACATCGACGAAGAGACATCGATAAGCAGATGGCAACGCAGGTTGGTCTCTTCTTCGTAGCGTTTTACAAACAGCTTGTCGGTGCGGGCAAAAAGTTTCCAGTCGATATGCCGGGTCGATTCGCCCGTATTGTAGAGGCGGTGTTCGGCAAATTCGACCGAAAAGCCGTGAAAAGGGCTTTTGTGAAGACCGGTCAGAAAGCCTTCTACCACTTGCCGGGCCAAAAATTCGAGCCGGCCGAAAGGTTCAGTGCTATGTTTGTCTATGGTACCCAAGAAGTCCGGAAAAAACAAGGTTCCGAAGCATTACCTGCCCGGAACCCTGTGGAACAACTTTTCAGGAGGAGGTAGAAAGTTGTTTGTCAAGCTTTTGTGTAAGTTGCGACTTGGGAACGGCACCTACCGATTTGTCCACAATCTCGCCGTTTTTCAGAAACAGTATGGTGGGAATGTTGCGAATTCCGAATTTTGCAGAAATACCGGGATTTTGATCCACATCCACTTTCCCTACTATCGCTTTGCCTTCGTACTCTTTCGAAATTTCTTCTACCAGCGGGCCTACCATGCGACAGGGACCACACCATGCCGCCCAAAAATCAACCATCACGGGTTTGTCTGCGTTCAATACCAACTCGTCGAAGTTAGCATCTGTGATTTCCAATGCCATAACAAAAATGTTTTGTAAGTGTTAAATATACTGTTTACGCTTCTCTTTTCAAAATCTTTGCCGAACACGATTTTCCTGTCAAATTGTCGGCTTTGAGGGCTTAAAATAGCTTTTGCGCTTCCTCTTTCGCGTATTGAATGGCCACATCGGTGGGCATTTTTTCGATGCGTGCCCCGCTTTCAAAAATGATCTGACTCAGATCAAGCCCGCTGGCATCGGCCGGGAGGCTTGCTGCAGCCACATTAATAAGCCGTATGGTTTCTTCTTTGGCATTGCGCACCAGCAGCCACAAGGCAGGCGACACGTACACTTGCTGGGTCATGTTGTGCTCGTACTCTTCGCGAATGGCCCTGACCAAATCGGATTGCAGTAATCTCGCACTCATACCGGCTTTGTAGGTGCGCATCACCAGGCTGTTGGGCGAAATACGCTCCAGGTACAGCACGGTGCGTTCGTAAGCTTGCAGGCGGAGCGGAAGAATGGTCTTTCGGGCTTCGGCTCTTATTTCCTGAAACTGGCGTTGTGCCGAAATTTCGAGGTACTTGCGAATGATCAGATAACCTGTCAGAAAAATGACCACACAGGGCAAAAAAATGCTCAGCAGCAGAAAAACATGATCCATAAAAGAGAAACTGGTTTGAGGAGGTAAATATCGTAAAAAATCGGCGGATTGGAACCGGGTCGAAATAAGCCTTCCTTTTTGTCCGGAAGTGTTATATTTGCCGGGAATTGGATTGTTTATGAACCACCTCTCCGATAGGATCAATAACCTTACCGAGTCGGCTACGCTGGCCATGGCTCGTAAAAGCCGTGAGCTGACCGCTCAGGGACACGACATCATCAGTCTCAGCCTCGGAGAACCCGATTTTGATACGCCCGACTTTATCAAAGAAGCCGCCAAACAGGCGATCGACGATAATTTTACCCGTTATACCCCGGTGAATGGCTATGCCGATTTGCGTGAAGCGATTTCGCTCAAATTCAAACGCGACAACAACCTGGATTATGATCCGGCACAGATTGTCGTTTCGACCGGAGCCAAGCAGTCGCTTGCCAATGCAGTGCTTAGCCTGGTAAATCCCGGCGATGAGGTAATTATTCCCGCGCCTTTTTGGGTCTCGTACGAAGAGATGGTAAAGCTGGCCGAAGGTACCTGTGTCTTTATTCAGACCGGTATCGAAACCGATTTTAAAATTACCCGCGAGCAGCTCGAAAAAGCCATTACACCGAAGACCAGGCTGATGATGTTCAGCTCGCCCTGTAACCCTACAGGTTCGGTGTACAAGCGCGAAGAATTGCGTATGATAGCCGAAGTGATGGAGCGCCATCCGCAATTGTTGGTTATTGCCGACGAAATCTACGAGCACATTACCTTTTCAGGATCACACGAAAGCCTGGCGCAATTCGACTCGATAAAAGATCGGGTCATTACCGTAAACGGTGTGTCCAAAGGTTTTGCGATGACCGGCTGGCGCATCGGTTATATCGGTGCCTCGAAAGCCATTGCCGAAGCCTGTAATAAGATGCAGGGACAAATTACTTCGGGTGCCTGTGGCATCGCACAAAAAGCTGCCAAAGCCGCCGTGTTGGCCGATCCGGCCCTTACACATCCTATGCGCGAAGCTTTTCTTCGCCGTCGCGATTTGGTGCTGAATTTATTGCGTGAAATTCCCGGCCTGGAATTGACCGTGCCCGAAGGTGCGTTTTATGTGTTTCCCAAAGTGAATGCCTGGTTTGGCAAACGCTACAAAGACACCACCATTCATACCGCCGGAGATTTGGCCCTGTTTCTGCTTAGCGAAGCGCAGGTAGCTACCGTGGGTGGAGAAGCCTTCGGTGCGCCCGATTGTATCCGCCTTTCTTACGCCACTTCCGAAAAATTACTGACCGAAGCGATTCAACGTATAAAAGCAGCCCTTGCCTTATTGGGTGAATAAGTGGTGAGTCAAACTCTGCATACCGTGTTCGAACGTTTTTCACAGCAGCGTGTGCTGGTGGTGGGCGATGTCATGATCGACGCCTATCTTTGGGGTAAGGTCGAACGCATTTCGCCCGAAGCGCCGGTACCTGTGATCGACATTACCCGTAAGGAAGATCGCCTCGGCGGAGCCGCCAATGTGGCGCTTAACCTGCAGGCCCTGGGTGCCGAACCGCTTATTTGTGCGGTGGTGGGCGACGATGCCCGCAGCGCCGACCTGTGCCGCTTGCTGCGTGAGCAGGGTATGAGCGACGAGGGACTGGTACATTCGCCTTCGCGTATCACTACCGTCAAAACGCGTATCATCAGTCAGGATCAGCACATACTTCGTGTCGATGAGGAGCAGACCACCGACATTCGTCCCGAAGAAGAGCAACAACTGCTGCAGCGTATCACCGATCTTATTGATTCGGGTAGCGTACAGGTGGTTATTTTTGAAGATTACAATAAAGGCGTGCTGACCGAAAACCTGATTGCCTCTGTAATTGCGGCTGCGCAGCGCCATGCCATTCCGACCTGTGTCGATCCCAAGAAGAAAAATTTCTTTGCCTACCGCGGCGTAACCTTATTTAAGCCCAACCTCAAAGAGCTTCGTGAAGGACTCAAAACCGAAATAGATAAATCGGATCCCGAAAGCTTGCGCAATGCCGTCGAAGAATTGCACCGCCGTTTGCCACACCGTATTTCGCTTATCACTTTGAGCGAGCGTGGCGTTTACCTGCATGGCGACGGAGCCGATGTAGTGCTTCCTGCACATCCGCGAAGCATTATCGACGTGTCGGGTGCCGGCGATACCGTTATAGCGGTGGCGGCGCTTTGCCTGGCGCTACAACTTCCGCCCGAGCAATTGGCCGCGCTGTCGAACCTTGCGGGTGGGCTTGTTTGTGAAAAAGTAGGGGTCGTACCCATCGATAAAGCACGTTTACTGGAAGAAGCCGAAAAACTTTAATTCTCCCGCCATGTCGTTAAGACGCTTGCGCGAACGTATCAACTTATTTATATACGATAGTAAAAGCGCGATACTTCGCGTGTTCAGGCTGTTGAATATAATAGTGACCCTTACTGCGGTTTCTACGCTTATTTATTATTACGGCGTACCGCAGACCCCTGAAAGTGCTTCCAACGCGCTGTTAATACTCAAAACCAGCTTCGGATTTTATCTTTTTCATTTTTTCCTTCGCTGGTTTTACGATTTCGAACCGCTTCAGTTTTTGCGAAGGCATTGGATAGAAACGCTGATTATGTCGGCCTTGTTTTTGGAGGGTGTCAGCTATACCTTATTCGGTAAAATCCTGTTGCACGAATTTTTTACAAGAATAGGATTCGAAGGGTTTACAGACGTGTCGGCTGTTTTTGTACAACTGTATTTCTTTTCGGTGCTGCTTATCGGGTTTACGCGGCGTTACACGATTAAGCCTTTTCTGAAACTTCATCCGGCGGCTTTATTTCTTTTTACGTTTATCCTGCTTATTCTTATCGGAACCGGCTTGCTGATGCTGCCCGAAATGATTGTAAGTCCCGGTTCTTTGTCTTTTATCGATGCGCTGTTTACTTCGACCAGCGCTTCGTGTGTGACCGGCCTTTCGGTGATCGATGTGGCGCAAGACCTTTCGTTCAAAGGGCAGGTGGTAGTGCTGTTGCTGATTACCGTGGGCGGACTGAATATTGTCGGGTTCGTGGCTTTTATAATCCTGATGTCGCGCTTTGGAATAGGAGTCAAATACCATTCTTTTATGGACGATTACGCCCGTAAAGGTACTATCGACAGCGCGCTTCAGATGCTGCGCAAAATAGTGCTGCTAAGTTTGGCTTTTGAACTGATTGGAGCCGTTTCTTTTTATGTATTTATCGGTGCCGATAATCCGCTTACACCTACCGAAGGCAGCCGCGTATTCGCTTCCGTTTTTCACTCGATTTCGGCGTTTAACAATGCCGGTTTTTCCATTTTTCAACACGGACTGCACAACGAACATATAGCGAGCAGCTATTTTATTCACATCGTGATTATGGTGCTTATCTTTTTCGGCTCGCTCGGATTTGCCGCCATGTTTGATATTTTTTCGCCCGAAAACCTGCGCGAAAGGATGCGTAAACCCTGGAAAAGATTTGGTTTTAATACAAAAGTGGCGCTCTATTTTTCGCTGATACTGGTCTTTGTCGGTGCGTTGCTCTTTTTTGTGCTGGAATACAACCATACGCTTTCAGGCAAAAATACAGGCGAGGCGGTTATTACTTCGCTGTTTCATTCGGTGACGACCCGTACGGCCGGTTTCAACACGGTCGATATTAGTCAGCTTACCCTTCCTGTCATGATTCTTTTTCTTTTTCTGATGTTTGTGGGGGCCTCGAGTAATTCGACCGGGGGAGGTATCAAAACTTCTACGTTTGCGATTCTTTGGGCTTCGGCTATCGCTACGATGCGCGATAAAAAACAGGTAGAGCTTTTCAAGCGGACCATTCGGCAGGAAACCGTGCTCAAAGCATTTACCATTCTGCTGTTCTTTATCTCCTGGAACCTGCTGGCAATTCTGATACTGAGCATTACGGAACAGGAAATTATTCACCTGCCCGGACGTGGCGCCGAAGATATCATTTTTGAACAGGTATCGGCATTTAGCAGCGCCGGACTCTCGACCGGAATTACGCCTTTAATTTCGCCTCTCGGAAAAATGGTGCTGACCGTTTCGATGTTTGTCGGGAAAATCGGAGCGCTTACCCTTGCCTATCTTTTTGGCCGAAAGCTGCTCAGTAAAAATTACCTCTATCCTCATGCCGATGCGGTGGTGGGGTAAACTCCTTCTCTTCGGGTCGATGTGGCCTTTGGCCGCCAATGCAGCAGATCCTGCTTCGGCCGACAGCAGCCGGACAGCGGTTCCTTCCTGGCGAATGCCCACCTTGCTTGCTACGGAAGCGGTGGCTTATGGCGGTGCGATGACCTTGCTTTACCAGACCTGGTATAAGCCCCAGGGTTTGTCGCATTTTCGTTTTTTTGACGATACGCCCGAATGGTGTCAGATAGACAAGGCGGGGCATGCGCTTACGGCTTCGTACCTGGCAGAAGTTTCTTCGGGACTTTATCGCTGGGCGGGACTCGAAAAGCGAAAGGCGGCCTGGATAGGTGCGGGGCAAAGTCTTTTTTTTCTTACCTCGCTCGAACTGTTCGACGGGTTTTCGCCCGACTGGGGTTTTTCGCTGAGCGATATGGGGGCTAATATTTTCGGCGCTGCGCTGTTTCTCGGACAGGAGCTTGGTTGGGAAGAGCAGCGTATCCGGCTTAAATTTTCGGCGCATTCTACTTCGTACGCGCGTTATCGTCCGGCATTGTTGGGCAGTTCGACAGCCGAGCGATTGCTGAAAGATTACAACGGACAAACTTATTGGCTTAGCGTAAACATAGCTTCTTTTTTAGCAGACGAAATCCGTTTTCCCCGCTGGCTGAATGTAGCGCTGGGCTATGGTGCCGAAGGAATGTTAGGTGGCAGGGCGAATCCTTCGGTAAATGAAGCGGGTCAGGTTTTACCGCAGTTTGATCGCTACCGTAAAATGCTGGTATCGCTCGATGTGGATTTGACGCGTATTCCTGTAAGGGCGCAATGGCTGAAAAGCCTGTTTACCGTAGTGAATGTGATCAAAATTCCTTTTCCTGCGATCGAATATTCACAGGGTAGGTGGCAGGGGCACGGGTTTTATTTCTGAGGTTTATTGTATAAAAAAGCCCCGACGATATGTGCCGGGGCTGAAAAAGCATTCAGTTATTTACTGTCGTACAAACGGAAATGAAACCGAAGACTGATCCTGTAAAGAAAGGATACGTATTGTATATATACCCGCGGGCAACGTTTCGGCAGCGCTTACCTGGTGGTTAAGCAGACCGTTACTTACGGTGAGCGACTGGTCGTACACCACTCGGCCTGTTATATCTAGAATAGTGAGCTGTGTGTGTCCGTCGGGCGATTCGCCTTTCAAATAAAACACACCCTGATTGGGATTGGGATAAAGCGTAACCTTTGCTGGGGTAAAGTGCAGCGCCTGATCCTCATCTATTGTGAGACTTTTGGAACGTGCTTCGCAAAGATTGGAATAGCTTACTTTCACTGAATATTCACCTTTTTGCACTGGTGCATAGACAGCTCCGGTAGCGCCGGGTATGGCGTAACCGTCGATATACCATTGGCAGGAAGCATAACGACCGTTTACCATCAGGGTATTGTCTTCATTCGCACTTATCACGGGCGAAGGTACCTGTCCGGAAGCAATCTGAAGATAGAGGGCTTTACTGTTTCCGCAGGAATTATGAGCTGTTACTTTTAATGTGCCTCCCGAGAAACCGGCTTTTACGAGAAGCGTACTGCCCTGGGGTGTACCTTGCCAACCCTGCGGAAGTTCCCAGGTAAACGATTCGGCACCTGTGGCTTTTACCTGATAAGTTGCCGTTTCTCCCGAACAGATAAGCGAGGGGCCGGAGATAATTTCCGAGATAACAGGGATTTCACATCCGTCGTTACCGGAGGCTGCTGCATTTCCATAAAGAAGGAACGCTGCAGCGGAGATACTATATACAATTGATTTCATAAGGCTAAGAATTCGATTAATAATTAATAAAAATATACGTCTGATTGGGCGGAATAGACACCCATGAAACATACACCGGCGAGCTTGGTGCGGCGGGGCAGGGCGCACAGGTAGAAGTATAATTCAGGATAGTTGTGTCACAGTTAAGCAGGATCGATGAAGAGATACAGGTGGGATCGGAAGTGATCGAAAAACGGAACGCATCCCAGCTTGGAGGATTGGGAATGGAAGCGCCTGGTACATAAAAGCCACCCGCGCCGTACCACCAGTTGGTCAGGCTGTGGAAACCCATAAAGCTGGTAGTAGCCATGGCTGGAGCAGTCATCGTAACCACGTCAGAATAATATTCGTCGCAAGGGCCGCCGCTAGTATGCGCGGTAAGCGTGAAGTTTACCGGACAGTCGATATTATTCAGGATGAATAAAGGCCCCTGGGCTTTTACGTGCAGACTGAAGAGAATGCCGGTCAGGAGGATGATTAGTTTTTTCATTTACATAAAAGATTAAAGAGAGATAAGTATTAGTAATCAATAAAAATATAAGTCTGGTTGGGCGGAATGGCTACCCAGGAGAGATACACTAGCGAACCGGGTGCTGCCGGACAGGGGGCACAGGAAGTCGCATAGCTCAGGTTTATCACTCCACAGTTCCGTAAACTGGCCGAAGGCACACAATTGGGATCGGAAGTGATGGAAAAGCGAAACGTATCCCAAAAGGGAGGATTGGAAATGGAAGCGCCCGGCACATACACACCTCCTGTCGGATACCACCAATTGGGCAGGCTGTTGAAACCGGTTAAAGAGGTCGTGGCCATGGCTGGTGCGGTCATCATGGTCGTACCTGAATGGTATTCGTTACAGGAACCACCTGTCGGGTGGGCGGTAACTATGAAATTTACCGGGCAGTCGATGTTGTTCACAATAAATAAAGGTCCCTGTGCTTTTGCATGCAGCCCGAAGCACAGTCCGAGCAGCAGAATAATCACTTTTTTCATACGCATAAAGGGTTAACTAGTAGAGAACTATTAATAATTGATAAAAATGTAAGTCAGGTTGGGAGGGATAGCTACCCAGGATACGTAGATAGGTGCACCCGGCGCTGCCGAACAGGGGCCGCAGGTGCTGCTGTACATCGTTGCTACACCGCAGGCGGTAGTACCTACCGAGGCATACACATGACAGGAAGGATCGTCGGTAATAAAAAATTTAAACGCATCCCAATACGCCGGATTACTAAGCGAAGTACCCGGTACGGTGGTGGTATAACCGCTGGCAAGTGTCCACCAGGAAGGCACCGAATGAAAGCCCGTGCCCGTAAGTGTGTTCCATGCCGAAATACTGAGCAGCGGATCGGACTGGTATTCTTCACACACGCCTCCGGCCTCGTGCGCAAATACCGTAAAATTGATAGGGCAATCGGTATTGTTCATGATGACCAGGTTGCCCTGTGCAGAAACCGTGACCATTCCGCCTATTGCAACACATACTGCAAGAATAATTTTTCTCATACACAGATAGATTAAAGAGGAAATAAGAAACCGGGAGAAGAAGATCAGTAATTGATAATGACATACACCACCGAGAACACGGTTACCCAGGTCACGTAGATGTTGGCGGTAGGATTTCCGGAACAGGGCGGGCAATCGCTTACCCAGGTAGTGGGCACTCCGCCGCAACTACCTACGGCAATCCCGCCTTCGCAACCGGGAATATCGCCTATACCGAATTTAAACGCGTCCCAGTAAGCAGGTGTACTAAGCGAATCTCCGGGATACACGCTAAACGGCGGAAAAGTCTCCTGCCAGAAAGGTGCCGTGCTGAAATTGATATAGGTGTCGTTAGTCCATGCTGCGGTGCTATTTACGCTGCTGAGCTGAAGGTCGTAACACCCGCCGCCCGCTTCGTGAGCGAGGATATTGTAGTACACCGGGCAATCGGTGTTATTCATGATCACCAGGTTGCCCTGCGCGTGCAGAAGACCTGTGGGGGCGGCAAAAAGAATAAATGCGGAAAGAATAAAATTTTTCATACGCTACCGGAATAAAGTGAAATAAATAAGGATAACAAATAAGGATAACAAATAAGGATAACAAATAAGGATAACAAATAAGCCTTGCGATAAATAACGCGGCTTACATATTTACGGAAAAATAAATTACGGACAAAAGCGAGTGTGAAAATTTAACACCTCAAAAAACAAAAGCGCTGAAAGACAGAATTTTATTTTTCACACAGGATTAAATAGTGCTTTGCGGATAAAAGACTATACCGCGAAAATCAGGCAAACACGGTATGCGTCAAAAAAATCTCCCGATGATAAATGCCGGGAGATGCAGACAGGACAAGGAATATCAGAGCACGATTTTATAGCGCTCAAAAAAGGAAGGCCAGTTCCAAATGAAATTCTGCATCACCTCGTTCATCCTTTTCAGGAAAATGGGATTGGGAGTGTTGAGTGTACGGAAATAGCCGGCCTGATAGTGATTGAGGTTGTATTTATAGAACAGCGCGCGTGTCATGCCGTAAAGCACGTTTTTGGAAGGATGGTTCACGCGGTTCATAAAATCGCAGTATTCTCTATATGTAGCTTGAAACTGGGCGGTTTCCATTCCGAATACTACCGCACATTTTTCGATCACCTTTTCTTTAACGGCATCTTCAAACTGCGGATCAAAATTTTCGGAGAGCAAGCGAATATTACCTACCAGCACAATTAAGAGAAACTGTTCATCGTCGTGACTGGCTATACCCGGAGATTTTTCAAAATCCGGATCCTCGTTGATAAGTCCGGCTACTTCCGGAAACCCGCGCTGTACACTGTCAACTACCGAGTTTACGAAAGCATTGGCGAGCTTCTCCTCCGTAATTTTTTTCTTCGATAAGCGGGTTAGCAACGAAAGCATTTTATATACTCCGGTTTTCAGTTGAAACAAAGTTAGTTACAACAAGAGCTATCCCTTTTCCCACTTCAGCGCCATTTTCAACAAAGTTATTAACCTTAGCGAAATGATTTTTTCATACTTACCGACGCTGAAAAAGAAAATACAATACGGTAAAGCCCTTCGTGTGGCAGGTTAACCGATGTATGCACAACTATTTTATGGAAAACTGAAGTTTCTCGTTTTCGGATATTACCTTTGCAGGTGTTTCGCCCCGATGGGGCAACGTCCCGCATGTATTCAAAAAAGCGCCGGAATGAAAAACTGGATCAAAAGGACACTGTTGGTGTTGGGAGCAGGCATAGGTTTGCAGGTGCATGCACAGGAGAATCTTTCGCTCGAAGGGGCCATTCGTATCGCACTGCAGAAAAATTTTCAGGTGCGCATGGTGCAGGATGAAGTGGCCATTGCACGTAACAATAACTCTTGGGGAGAGGCGGGGCGCTATCCCTCGATCAGCCTGCAAATTTTGCAGAACAATACGCTTAACGACCAGACCAATAACCCTACTTCGTTTATCCGTGATCGTATTTTTACCAATGGTATTACGGGTAATGCAGAGCTTAACTGGATGCTGTTCGGCGGTTTTAGGGTAAATGTCACCAAGCAGATGCTGGCCCTGCTTCAGGCACAAAGCGAGGGCAATGCCATGTTGGTGATTGAAAATACCATTCAGTCGATTGTGCTGGCCTATTACGAGGCGGTGCTGCAACGCGAAAAGCGCGATGTGCTGCGTGATTTGACCACACTTTCGAAAGATAAATACACGCTGTACGAACAGCGGAAAGGGCTGGGTTCGGTTTCCACATTCGATGTGCTGCAGATGAAAAATGCGTTTCTCAGCGATACGGCCAACTACCTGTTGCAGGATCTTGCCTATCGCAACGCGGTGCGTAACCTGAATCTGCTCATGGCCGAGGAAGTGGAAAAAGAATATAATTTCACCGACTTTCTCGAACCCTTAGCCGAACGTTACAACCTCGATTCGTTGCGCGAAAAGGCTTTCAAAAGCAATACGAATATACTTAACCAGTACATCAACCTGGAGCTGCAACGCAACGAAGTGGGCTTACAGCAAAGCTATATGTACCCGGTGGTTTCTTTCGCATTAGGCGCCAGTCAGGCTTTTAACCAAATCCATTTCCAGCGGGCCGACGATACCCGTTACGGATCCAACCTGACCTATTACGGTAACTTTACGATAAGCTTTAACCTCTTTAACGGAGGGCGTACGCGCCGGGCGATACAAAATGCCCGCATACAGCAGAAAATTGCTGAAACGAGCTACAACGAGCAGGTATTTGTGGTCAAAAATCAGCTTGTGCATGTGTATGAGCTCTACATGGCGCGTATGGCTATTCTTCAGCTTACGCACGAAGCCTACCTTTCGGCCGAGTACAACATGAAGCTGGCGCAAGAGCGTTTTGAAAGAGGTAGCATCAATGCCTTTAATTTCCGCGATGTACAGCTTGCTTTTCTTAATTCGGCCATGATGCGGCTCGAAGCGGCTTATCAATTGATGAGCGCTCATACCGAGCTTACCCGTCTTACGGGCGGATTTCTCCAGCTCGAAGACTGAAGCGTTTGCTCGCGTACACCGAATAAAACGCTAACTTAGTGTCGCCTTTTTAACCTTGCGCATGCGGATTCTTGTTATCCAGACGGCTTTTATCGGCGACGTGATACTGGCTACTCCGGTTATCGAAAAGCTGCACCGTTTTTATCCGGATGCGGCAATTGATATATTGGTGCGTAAGGGCAATGAAAATCTTCTCGAAAATCATCCTTTCCTTCACGAGCTCCTGATTTGGGATAAAAAGAAACTGAAATACGCCAACCTGTTTCGGCTTTCGCGCCTGATTCGCAAGCGCAACTACGAGGTGGTGATCAACTTGCAGCGCTTCGCCGCTTCGGGTTTTCTGACCTGGCGTTCGGGCGCAGGGCAACGTATAGGTTTTGATAAAAATCCATTCGCTTTTTCTTACACTTATAAAGTAAAGCACGATATAGGATCAGGATTGCACGAAACGTTACGCAACCTGCAACTGATAGAAAGGCTCACCGACAATTCTCCCGAGAAGCCCCGGCTTTATCCTTCTTCGGTGCAGGAAGAGAAGGTGCAGCACCTGAAAACGACCTCTTATATCTGCATGGCGCCCACTTCGGTATGGTTTACCAAACAGCTTCCGCCCGAAAAATGGACAGCGCTCATTCGGGAAATTCCGGCTAACTATAAGGTGTACCTGCTGGGGGCTCCCGGCGATACAGAGGCTTGTGAATTTATTCGGAAAGAAGCGGGCAGGGTGGAGGTGGAAAATCTTTGCGGGAAATTGTCTTTGCTCGAGTCGGCAGCCCTGATGCGTGATGCGGCGATGAATTACGTGAACGATTCGGCGCCCATGCATATCGCCTCTGCTATGAATGCGCCGGTAACTGCTTTTTTCTGCTCTACCGTACCTGCTTTTGGTTTCGGCCCTTTGTCGGATCGTTCGGCTGTTGTCGAAACGAAAGAGCCTTTGTCGTGCCGCCCCTGTGGACTGCATGGTTACAAAGCCTGTCCCGAGCACCATTTTAGGTGTGCATACGGTATTGAATTGCCCGAAGTGCCGGTCTGAGAAAACTCCCTCCGGGTTAGATTTTCAGGAATCCCGGAGAGAGCGATAAGACAGGTGATGCGGTTAGCCCGTCTTAACAGATAGGAGGTAGAAACAGGAGATTTTTATTTTTTCTGAGAAATGGCTGTGCACCGGATGAGAAACTTTATTGAATGGCAAACTTCACGTAAATGCTGATCTGTACGTTGATTTTCCTGAACTGAATCTCGTCGTCGAGATCTTCTTTATTTTTCCCCTCCACCATTCCGAAATATGTGCCGTAAGAGGATTCATCGAACACCACGTTGCTTCTTACATTATAATGTGTGCCATACGCAGGGTCTTCTTCTTTAATGATCAAGGGCTTCCCGGTTTTTTCGCCAATAGCTTGCAGCAGGTAGTCTGCTTTTTCTTTGGCAGCCTGTATGGCTTGAATGTGAACCTCTTTGCGCAGCTCGTCCATTTTTGAATAGCTGACTTTTTCAATAAAGGCATCCGTGATTTCGAGCTTTTCGAGTTCTTGAAATACTTTTCCCAGCGTCGGAGCGTCGTTTACTTTTAGGGTATAATCTTTCCGGGTCAGCACGTCTTTTTTCTGCCGACTTATCTTCACATAGTCGGCATTGGCATTGGTCAGGTACAGGTTTTCGGTCTGTATCCCTATTGCTTTTATCGCTGCTTTGAGCTTTTCTTCCTGCTCTTCGACAGTGATTTTGGTTTTTTGTACGTAGCGTTCACGGATCACAATACGGAGATATAGCTCGTCGGGAATCACCTCTTTTTCGGCCGTACCCGTTACTTCGATGTAGGGACGCTCTTCGGCGGTAAGCGTTTGGGCTTGCCCGAAAGAGAGCATGGTGGTTAGTAGAAAAACGAGGGTGAGTAGTGGCTTTTTAAGGAATATCCCGGTGGCTTCGGCTGCGCTCAGCCACCTTGTTTGAGAAATGCTCAGTTCCCTTTTGAAGGCTTCGTTCATTTGCTTTTGGCTTGTATTACGCTTAGTGCTCATGGTTTTTGTTTTTTTGTGGCAGGTCGGTGGCTTCGGCTACGCTCAGCCACCTTTGTGTATGGCTCCATTCGGTCGCCTTTGAGTTTGGTTGTTTTTTGGTGATAGTCGGTGGATTCGGCTTCGCTCAGCCACCTTTGTGTATGGCTCTCTTCAGTCGCCTTTGAGTTTGGTTGTTTTTTGGTGATCGTCGGTGGCTTCGGCTACGCTCAGCCACCTTTGTGTATGGCTCCCTTCAGTCGCCTTTGGGTTTGGTCATTTTTTGGAGGTATCCCGGTGGCTGAGCGAAGCCGAAGCCACCGGGGAAAATCATTTCCGGATGTTATATACCCTACCGTTAAGTCTTACCAGCACGTCTTCGTCGAGCGAGAGGTAGCGGTTAAATTCGGCCGGCTGCCCTTTGGCCAATTCGAAATATTCCTGGCTGTAACGGTCAATCTGTATGGCTTTTTTCTCTTCTTCTTTGCTGATGTCGGCCTGGATCCATTGGTTGTTACGGTTGTAGAAGGTGACATTGCCTACATTGCGCACATTGTTCACTTTTTCTTTTTTGCCACTCATATTCACAGCAATGTTTTCGGATTCCGCTTTGTCGTTCATCGCCATATCGGCTTTATAGGCGCGTTGCATATTGGCCTCTTCGCCCTGTACCTTATCCAGCTCGCGCAGGTGTGTACGGGTTTCTTTGATGTTTTCGCTCAGGTTATTCAGATCTACATCTTCACGGGCGAGGAAAGCGGTGTAGGGAGTGAGAATGCCATATTGCTTGCTAAGGTTAACCAACTCGTTGACCAGCTCTTCGTTTTGTCCGTGCAGGTCTATCTGATTAATCAGGTGTCCGATCCGGCGCGAAGCCCATATTTTTTCAAGGTAATCGTGTGTCGAAGAGGCGGTATGCGAAGCGAATTCTACGGGGAAAGAATAGGTTTTTTCTACCCCGTTTTGCTTGCCGGTGATCGTTACTGTAGTGGCACCTGTCTGCGAATATTTGCCTACCCAGGTAATTTGTCCGCCTTTATACAGGTCGGGTAAAACTTCAGGATAGGTACTTTGGATATGACCTTTTCCGAAGCTGATGCGGATGTCGGTTAGCACCGGACTGCTGATGTGAGAATACAGGCGGCCTACCGAAGCTTCGATGTCTTCGCCGGGCTGCACGTACTCGCTTATGCCGTTGTTTTGAGAGCTGATACGGTCGAGCAGTCGGGCGTTGACATCGTTACCCACGCCAAAGGCAAAGACCCGTGCTTTTACTTTGTTGGATCCCGCACAGTCGCGGGCGATGTCCATTTCGTTGAGCGAGCCGGTGGTGGGCTGTCCGTCGGTAAGAAAAATAATGTACGAAGGACGTTTGTCGTCTTTCAGCATTTCCATCGCGGTAACCAAAGCCTTTTGGATGTTGGTGCCGCCTCCTGCCGAAATGCCCTGCACAAAATATTGCGCCTCCTCATTCGATTTGCGGTTATAACGTTCCAGCTCGGGTTTGAACGTTTCGACCCGATCGTCATACGCTACTATATTATAAAGGTCATCTTCGTTAAGGTTGTCGAGCACAAACGAAAGTGCTTTGCGAGATTGCTCCATTTTTTTTCCGGCCATAGAGCCGCTACGGTCGAGTACGAAAATTACGGTTTTGGCCGACTGTTTTATGTTTTCATCTACTGCCGGACTGGCCAGCAGCATGAAGTATCCGGGTTTTGTCGCTTCGGCTTTATAGCTGAGCAATGAAGCACCTACATCGCCATTGCCGGCACTAAGCACCAGCTTAAAATCGGAAGTAGGCAGCACGTAGCTTTTTTCCATTTTGACCAATGCTTTCCGTTCGCCCTGACGTTGAACCGAGATTTCGTCGCTCGGGCTGTAAATGGACTTGATGTCGTAAGAGGATTCAATGCGTGCTTTTAGCGAAACGGAACGCAGGGCCTTGGCCGAAAATTTTTGCGTACCGAAGGGGTAGGTGAAATTAATGTGATTCAGGTGCCGGTCGCAGATCTGCGTATAACGTACCGTGATGTCGCGTTCTTCGCCTATGGCTATGGGAAATACGCTGGTTTTAAAAAGACCGTAGCCTACGTATTCCATCAGCGCCGGGTCGCGTTTGCGCCGAACGATTTCTTCGTAAATGGAACGGGCTTCTTCCTGTTTCATGAGTTTTCCGGGTATTTCCTGCCCATTGACCATCATCATAAAATTCTGCACGATGCCCTGATTGGGGAGCGGAAAGAAAATTTCGACCTCAAGCGCCGTGTTGCCCGGGTTGTAAATTCGTTGCGTAACGGATACCTCGGCGATCTGATCCTTGATGACCGCATCGACCGAAATGGACAGTACTTCGTAAGCGTTTTGCACGCCGATCTGTGGCCGGCCGTTGAGGCTTATCTGTCGTTGATCCCACCTTTCGGAAGTGATGGCCATCTGTGCAGTTGCCAGAAAAGAGAGCAGGCACAGGAAAAGAGTAAAAACAGGCTTTTTCATACGGTCATTTTTGGTGCTGTACACGCAGCTTTCTGAAAGGTTCAGCAGAATCCGCTTTTTTTTTTCAAAAAATAAAGAACCGTATCTGGTAGAAAAATTCCTGCCACCGTTTTCACACCGCCAGTCCCGAAAGCTATTCGTATCTTTCGCACTTGGTTTTCATTTCAGTCTCATGCAAAAAGAATTGGCCCGTTTCCTTTCCCAGTTTATCTCCGAGCATAAGCTCAGCCGTTTTGAAGAAGTGCTGCAATACCGTACCCGTTATCTGACGGTAGTGTTAGAAGATATTTTTCAGCCCCAAAATGCAAGCGCCGTACTTCGCACCAACGAATGCCTCGGCATACAGGATACGCACATTATCGAAGACAAAAATCGCTATGCCTTGAATCCTGATGTGGTAGTAGGCTCGTCGAAATGGATACGCCTTTACAAATACCGAAAAGCCGAAAACAATACGCTCGATTGTTTGCAGAAACTGAAAGCGCAGGGATACCGAATCGTGGCTACCAGTCCGCACCGCGACAACTACACGCCCGATACTTTGCCGCTCGATCAGAAAACGGCTTTGCTCTTTGGTACCGAAGGCGACGGCTTATCGGATACTGCGCTTGCGCAAGCCGATGCGTTCGTGAAAATTCCGATGTTCGGTTTTACCGAAAGCTATAACATTTCGGTATCGGCGGCTATTGTGCTAAGCACGCTGGTACGACGAATGCACGAAGGAAATTATGCGTGGCAATTGCACGAAGAAGAGCAAGACGAATTGCGTTTGCAATGGATGAAAAAAGTGGTGAAGCGATACGACTTACTTGAGGCAGAGTTTTACACAAAGCATAGTGGAAAAAAATAACCCTTTATATAGGTATTGAATTATCCTTGTCATAAATTTACATCATCAATCTTTAATCTAAACATCATGGCAAAAGCAACCAAGAAAAAGGCAACCTCCGCTGCATCAGCGAAGCCTGCCGCCAAAAAACCTGCTGCGAAGAAAAAGGCAGCAGCTCCCAAAAAGGCTGCGGCTAAAAAAGCTGCTCCTAAAAAACCCGCTGTTAAGAAAGCCGCTCCCAAAAAAGCTGCTGCTAA
>CAYWRZ010000005.1:224862-225264 GCA_964460845.1 uncultured Weeksellaceae bacterium | reverse complement strand
GTACCACAAGCTGGCCGGTATGACCGGTACGGCCGAAACGGAAGCCAAAGAGTTTTGGGATATTTACAAGCTCGACGTGGTCTGTATTCCGACCAACCGAGCCATTTCCCGTAAAGATGATAATGATCTTGTCTATAAAACCGCGCGTGAGAAATACAATGCGGTGATAGAAGAGGTTGTACAGCTTCGCGAAGCCGGTCGCCCGATATTGGTGGGTACCACCTCGGTCGAAATTTCGGAACTGCTTAGCCGTATGCTCAAGCTGCGCAACATCCCGCACAACGTACTTAACGCCAAGCTTCACCAGCGCGAGGCCGAAGTGGTCGCCGAAGCCGGTAAAGCCGGAATGGTCACCATCGCTACCAACATGGCCGGTCGTGGTACCGACATTAAGCTCGGTGC
>CAYWRZ010000005.1:0-224852 GCA_964460845.1 uncultured Weeksellaceae bacterium | reverse complement strand
GCTCGGTGCCGGGGTGAAAGAAGCCGGAGGATTAGCGATTATCGGTACCGAACGCCACGAATCGCGCCGGGTTGACAGGCAGCTTCGCGGTCGTGCCGGCCGTCAGGGAGACCCCGGTTCTTCCCAGTTTTTCGTATCGCTCGAAGACAATCTCATGCGTCTTTTCGGCTCCGATCGCATTGCCCGTATGATGGACAGGCTCGGAATGAAAGAAGGGGAAGTGATTCAGCACAGCATGATTACCCGCTCTATCGAACGGGCGCAGCGCAAAGTAGAAGAGAACAACTTCGGTATGCGTAAGCGACTGCTCGAATACGACGACGTAATGAACGTACAGCGTAAAGCCATTTACAGCAAGCGTCGTAATGCCCTGTTTGGCGACAGGCTCGATATCGATATCGCCAATATGTTGTACGACGTGTCGGAGGCTATTGCGGTCGAATATCACGAAGCCCGCGATTACGAAGGGTTTAAGTTTGAATTGCTGAAAACACTTTCGCTCGAATCGCCGATAAGCGAAGAAGAATTTGCCGGACTCGATACACAGGAAATAGCCGCACGTATTCACCAGGAACTCGAAAGGCATTACCGTGAGAAAACTACGCTGATTGCTGAAAAAGCATTTCCGGTAGTGAAAAATGTCTATGAAAACCAATCGAAGCAGTTCGAAAATATCATGGTGCCTTTCAGCGACGGCATACGTACCTTACAGGTAATGGCCGGTCTGCGCGAAGCCTACGAAACAGAGGCGCGTTCACTCTCGCGTGCGATGGAGAAAAACGTGACCCTGGCCATGATTGATAACGAGTGGAAAGAGCACCTGCGTGAAATGGACGATCTCAAACAGTCGGTGCAACAGGCCGTGTATGAGCAGAAAGATCCGCTTGTGATTTATAAGCTCGAATCGTTTTCGCTCTTTAAGCGTATGCTCGATAAGCTGAATCGCGAAGTTTCTTCTTTCCTGATAAAATCAAGCTTACCGATAGGATCGGCTACCGAAGAAGAAGTGCGTCAGGCGCCCGAACCTCGTAAAGAAGCGCCGCGTAACCTCCAAACCAGTCGTACCGAAGTGCCGCAATACGCACAGTCGGGCGGTGCCGAAACGGAGGTGGCCGAGAAGCCCAAGCCTCAGCCGGTGCGCGTAGATAAAAAGATAGGCCGTAACGACCCCTGTCCTTGTGGCAGCGGTAAAAAATACAAAAACTGCCACGGTGTTGCCTGATACCGGGGTGTAAAATCTGTAAAATGCCGGAAATTTAATTCCGGCATTTTTTTATTCTATTCCTTACTTTTGCAGCCATGGCCGCTCCGGTATCCATCAAAAATAAAAAAGCCGCGTTTGAATACCATCTTACCGATGTATTTGTGGCAGGCATACAGCTTACCGGTACCGAAATTAAATCGATACGGGCTTCCAAAGCCAGCATTAACGAGGCGTATTGTTATTTTTCGAAGGGTGAAGTTTGGGTAAAAAATATGCACGTGGCCGAATACGAGCCCGGCAGCTACAACAACCACGATCCGCGCCGCGAACGGAAGCTGTTGTTGCAGAAAAGAGAAATTACCAAAATAGAGCGCAGCCTGAAAGTAAAAGGCACCACCCTTATTCCGCTGCAACTTTTTATCAATGAAAAAGGCCTGGCCAAATTAAAAATGGCTTTGGCTACCGGTAAAAAGCTGTACGACAAGCGCGAAGACCTGCGCAAGAAAGAAGCAACCCGGGAGATGGATCGCGTTTCCAAACGGACACGAAACTAAATGCCTTGCATCGGAAGTTTTCTCCCTCTCATTTTCTAACTTATATGCTTGGTTGTACGAGGATATTTTTTACCTTTCATACCACCAAAAAAAGCATTTTTACGATGAGGAAAGCTCTACTTTTTGTGGCGGCATTTCTGGGATATGCCGCTTTTTCCCATGCACAGGAAACACCCGAATTACCTCCTTATTCTTCGCTGGTTACACTCTCCGCGCCCGATCAGCTTATCCAGACTGTGGTATTGCCCGAGCTGGACATGGATCGTATCGAACAGGAAGATGAGGTGGAGGCTAAAACGGGTAATTTCGAGCGTTTCGGTGAAATTATTCCCGTTAATTTTAACCTGCATAATTCCGGCACCTGGACCCTCTTGCCCGGTGGCGACAAGATTTGGCGTATCCGCATCCATTCGCCGCGTGCCCTGGCGCTGATTCCTTATTTCGACGCATTTTACCTGCCCGAAGGGGCGCGCCTCCATTTTTACAACGAAGAAAAAAATGATATACAGGGCGCGTTTACCAGCCTCAATAACAATGAAGCGGGCACTTTCGCTTCGTGGTATGTGCACGGCGAAACGATGATTATCGAATATTACGAGCCGCTTGAAGTGGCCGGACAAGGTGTGCTGAACCTCGAAGGTGTGTCACATGCCTACCGTTTTGTACAGCCTTTTATCCCGGTCGAAGAACGCGGTTCTGATCCTTGTCAGGTGAATGTGAACTGTTCGGAAGGCGCAAACTGGATTGCCCAGCGCGATGCCGTGATGCGTATTATTGTACGGGTAGGCTCGGCTACCGGCTATTGTACCGGCGCTGTGGTCAATAATACCAATCGTGATTGTAAGCCTTATGTACTGACTGCGCTGCATTGCGGTGTAAATTCGAGCGGTACGCTGGCTTCGGCTTCTAATTTTAACCAATGGGTATTCCGTTTCAATTATCAACGTTCGGCCTGTAGCAGTGGTAGCAGTGGCGTTAGCCAAACCGTAACGGGAGCACAGGTGCGCGCGCACAGTAACGACGGCGGTGGCGATAGGGGTTCCGATTTTCTGCTGGTGGAGCTGAACAACGCTATTCCTTCGGGCTATAACCCCTATTACGCAGGTTGGGATGCCAACACTACCGCCTCTTCTTCGGGAGTGAGCATCCACCATCCTTCGGGCGATATTAAAAAAATCTCGACCTATAATGCAGCCTTGGTAAGCACGACCTGGGGTGGCCCTTCGGGTACGCACTGGCGGGTGAGATGGATAGCCACGGCTAACGGACACGGAGTAACTGAAGGAGGATCGTCCGGTTCACCGATTTTTAATGCTTCCAAACTGATTTGCGGTACGCTTACCGGAGGAAGCTCATACTGCAGTGCGACCAGCTCGCCTGATTTATATGGTAAAATGTCGTACCACTGGACTTCTAACGGTTCGGTGGCAGCGCACCAGCTCAAGCCCTGGTTGGATCCGGCCAATACCGGACAGCTTACGCTCTCGGGTACCTATGCGCCCTGTAACAGTCCTTCTTCGGTCGAAGAACGATCGCTTGAAAGTGTGCTGCTGCTGTATCCCAATCCGGCGCAGGGAGTGCTGAACGTGCAATTGACCGAATCCGGAACGCTTCCCTTGCAGTGGAGCATCACCAATATGCTCGGGCAGATGCAGGCTTCGGGAGTTATTCCTGCCGGCAGCCGTGCGCAGCAACTGGAGGTGTCGGGCTATACACCCGGAATTTATTTTGTGACCCTTACCACCGGCAAACAGCGGGTAACCCGTAAGGTGATGATCGAATAATCCTTTTTTTCTTCACGTTTATACAAAAGCCACTCCGTATTCGGGGTGGCTTTTTGTGTGGGAAATTGTAGTGCTTATTCCTGTTTCTCGATTTTGGTTAATTTCTCAAACGGCATTTCGATTTTTTGTGTTTTTTGGGAAGGCGTAATGTATTCTATTATCGCATAATTGGCGTGAATGCCGAGTATTTTTCCTTCGGTAAGCTTCCCGAGCTTTGTTTTGAATACCACATTATCGCCCACTTTAAAAACAATATCTTCTACTACGCTGGTAGTGATATTTTTTTCTACGGATGGAATACCCCACACATCACCCGATACCTTTATTTTTTTACCGTTGCCTTTTACATATACGGTCACATTCTTCATAAATTCCCCTTCGGGGAGCTTTTTTACCGCTTCGTCAATTGCCACTTGAAGAGCATCGCGCTGGTGGGTACGGGCCTTGCCTTCCACATTTTTCTTAATAAGCTTGTATTCTTTTTCGCTTTCTACATTGCGGGTAGATACCATGGTAAGATTGCCTATTCTTTGCCAGGAACAAGAACTGATAAAGCATACAACAAGCATTGCACTGAAAGCAGCATAAGGGTAGGAAATACGCATGAAATTTAATTAAAATAGAATTTAACGTCGATTAATAGGGCGCTAAATTATATTTTTTAACTAAAAACAGAGCGGATAATATTATGTTTTTCAGGGTACTAAAAAATTCAACTGCGCATGTGCCGAAGTTTCGCCCTGGGCCGAAAGGCTGAACGCGGTATTGGAAGTGCTGATATAGTCTCCGCTGCTGGGACCCTGACTCCCGTCCGAATCATACAAAGCATAGAGGTAATAAGCGCCGGGGTGCATGTAATTAAAAAGATAAGAATAGCTCGTGGCCGAAAGGATCACGTACCGCGATCGGTATTTCAGGTTTTGTTGCTGAAAAAATAAACCCGAAAAAAGAGGTTCTGTGGTGACGATAAGAAAAACTTTACCCGAAGTATTTACGGTTAGTGAAGGAATTGCGCTCCACGATAATTCTGCTTTTCCGAGATAAGGCTGTGCGTCTTCGGGGTAGGGATCACCCTGAAGCTGGTAATACACACTTTCGCTGACTTGCGAAAAGGTAGTGCTGAAGTTTTTCGCCGGCGATTTTTGCGGAAAATTAAAGTTCGAAACGGCATCGGCGCCCGCGCTTTGATCCTGCAGGCGGGCTTTCCATTCCATGTGCAGTAGCGGTTCCGAAATGGTATTGTAACGGTTGGTATAGCTTCTGAGAATAAGGCTGTCAGGTTTAAAGATCACTTCAGTAACGGTTTTGGAAGGACCCTTTACAAAATCGGAAAAACGATAATACGCTTCTGTTCCGTTTTCGGAGACACTGTCTGCAGCCATATAGGAAGTTCTTTTGCTGCCGTTAAAGCTACCGCCGTTACGGAAAGCCAGCTTATATTCCCCATTATGATACACCACAAAAAAGGACATATAGATATCATTGAGCGTATCGAGCTCGTTTTTTGCAGAAACCTGCGAGGGACTGATCGGCCTGAAATCTACAATCCATTCGGGATAGCTGCCCAGCATGGTCGAAGAGTGAACCGGACCGTTCCATATTCCGCAGATGCGCGCCATAAGCCCGAAGCCTTTTACCGGAGTATCGGTGCTTACCGGCGGCACAGGGGTAGTCGAAGGCCCTTCTTTTTCTTCTGGCTTACAGCCATTGGCCAATAGGGTTACGGCCAGCAAGGAGGAAATGAAAACCGTGTGTGAAATACGCATAAGGCGAGCTAATGAAGTTAAAATATCAGTTAGCAAGATAAAGTATTTTACATTTTATACAGAAGTTTACCGGCAATATTCTTCCCATTCTTCACGGGCATCGGGGTCGCCAAGTGAAGCGGCATAGCCCAAATCGGCACAACCCTCTTCGTGGTGACCGGCCGAAAGGTAAATAATTCCTCTCCAGTAATGGCTCAATGCGGGCTCGAATTCATGTTCGATACAGAATTGTATATCTGTAAGTGCTTGTCGCAGACTGTCGGTATAGAACCAGGAAATGCCTCTTTCCAGCCTGATTTCTTCAATCGGGCAGTCGTAGGCAGGGTTCTGAGCGTCCTGATTTTTGGCACGTTTAATAGTAAGCTTAATGTCTAATGCCGCATCGAAATCGCTTATCGAGCCGGTAAAATCGTGGAGCCGTTTTTTGTTTTTACCGCGGTTAACCAGCGCCAGCACATTATGTGGCGACAGATCCAGCGCCTTGTCGTAATCGGCAATGGCTCCGGCATAATCACCTAATAGGGCTTTATTGGCACCACGGTTGATATACGCGGGCAGAAAGTCGGGGTAAAGCGCAAGGGCTTCGTCGAGCACCCTGATCGCTTCTTGGGGCTTGCGCTGATCTTCGAGGATAGAGGCTTCGCGAAGATAGTCTTCTGCGGGTTTCGCTTGGGAGCAAGAGAGCATATACAGGCTCAGTGCGGTAAATAATCCTAAAAGCAGGGCAAAAGGGGGCTTTCTCATACACACAAAGATACCGGCAAAAATGGAAAAGCGCTATACGTTCGAGAAAGGAGCGAAATCGCTTATAAAAAAAGCCCGGACAGGGATTGTCCGGGCTTTTTATGAATGAAGTTGCTTATTCAGCAATGGGAGCTTCGGGAGTAGCCAAAGAATCAGCAGGAGTGTCGATTTCAGCTTCGATAGCAGGAGCGTCTTCTACAGGAGCTTCTACAGGAGCTTCAGTTTTGGGAGCTTCAGCGGCGGGAGCTTCAGTTTTGGGAGCTTCGCTGCAAGCTACGAGTGCGGTAGCGAAAAGACCTGCGAAAAGGATGCTTGTTACTTTTTTCATCGTTTTGGTTTTAAAAAGAGTTTGACAAATTTGTTCTTTTATACCCGCAAAGGACAAAAGGTAACCCCCCTCCTGAATTTTTTTTTAACTTGGGTTACCTCTCCGGTTTAAAAGGTATTAATGAGCGAGATTGAAGCTATAAGTCAAATCGTGGAAGACAACAAGCTCGTGCAGGCGATACGTTCGGGTAACGAGTTTGTGCTGAAGCGTTTGTACAAAGATCATTTTCCGAAGATTCAGCGTATGGTGCTGCACAATTCGGGCGATGAGTACGACGCTAAGGATGTGTATCAGGATGCTTTTCTGGTGTTTTATGAAAACATCAGGGAAGAAGGATTCGAGTTGAAATCTTCGATAGGTACTTACCTGTATTCCATTGCCCGCAACCTCTGGCTCAAGAAGCTAAGGGCTTTTTCAAGAAGTCCGGAGGTACGGATAGAAACGGAAGGCTATACGGTAGATACCGAAGCCGAAGTCTTTGATCACGAACACCGTGAAGCCTGGATACAATCGCTCGAAACGGCGATGAAACGCATCGGTGAACCGTGTAAGACCATTTTGGAAGACTTTTTCTTTCACCGCAAAAGCATGGAAGAGATTGCCCGTAAGATGAATTACACCAATGCAGCCAATGCGAAGAATCAGAAATACAAGTGCTTTAATCGCTTAAAAAAGCTTATTGTATTGAATACTAGAAATATATCAGATTATGAGCAATAACCGGGAAGAGGTAACAATGCTGATTGAGTGCTACCTCGACGGAACGCTTACTCCCGAAGAGCGGATTCAACTCGAACAGCGTATGCGGGTGGACGATTGGTTCAGAAAAGAATTCGAGCTCCATTTGCAGGTGCGTCGTACATTCACCTGGGCGTTGGAACAGCGTGAAATGCGCCGTAAAATGGATCATTTTCACCTTGCTTTCGAGGAAACGCCGGAAGCTCCTCGACAAACAGAGCGCCGTTCGCGCTCGGGCTGGCGTATTGCCGTGCTGGCAGCCACCGTATCGCTCGTGGTATGCGTATCTACGCTTGCAGGGTATAATTTTATTAATTCCGGCCAAAAACCGCTTTCGGGCTATGCCACCTTGAACCGCATAGAACCGGCAATACCTCAGACTCCCGTCGAAAAACACGACCCGGCTCCCGTAACCGAAATAGTATCACAAAATATTGCTACCGCCTTTGCGCTCAGTAGCGAAGGCTATATGCTCACCAATTATCACGTGGTGAAAGACAAAAAATACGTGTATGTAGAGCAGTTTTCCGACAGCCTGCGCAAGTTCGTAGCCGAAGTGGTCGATGTGGATCGCCGTTTGGATATTGCTATTTTACGCATCACCGACCCCCAGTTCGAAACCTTCGGAGCCATTCCTTATACCCTGGCTTCGGAAGAGGCGCTTATCGGGCAGCGGGTTTATACCCTGGGCTATCCCAAAAGCGAAATCGTCTATAATGAAGGTTCGATCAGCTCTATTACCGGCTTTCACAGCGATACGATTTCGCTACAGCTCGGAATTCCGGTAAACCCCGGTAACAGCGGTGCGCCCGTATTTACCGAGCAGGGTGAGCTGGTAGCTGTAATTACCGGTAAAAACCGTGTGGCCGACGGAGAAGCGTTTGGCGTAAAGGCGGCTTATCTCCGCGATTTTTTGCTTAGCCGCGAAGAAGAAACCGATGCGGAAGAACGCAGCATTATTTTACCCCGCCGAAATTTCCTCAAAGGGAAAAAAATCACTGAGCAGGTAAAAGCCCTGCAACCTTTTATATTTATTATCAGGGCCTGATAGCCTTGTCCTTCTTTTATGAAAATACGAAAGGCCCCGGTTCAGGGGCCTTTTCCATAGCTAAGAAAGCTATTTATTTTGAAGCGGGTGTGGCTTTTTGAGGCACTTCTTTCGTTCCTGCCTGCTTCGGATTGATAGGAGGAATGGAATCGTTCGATTTTTTCTCTGTAGGCGTCTTTTCGTTTACCTTCAGTGTAGGGCTTACCACATTTTGTTTGATCTGGTAAGTCTCTATTTTTCTGTGCGTGGTAGAGTCGGGAGGTGTTTGTGCCTGGGCATTTCCGGTAAAGGAGAGTCCGCCGACCAGTAAAATGAGTGTTGCTAAAAATTTCATAAGCTTAAAAAATGAGTGAAACGTCAATGAATGGATTGATCCTTTTCAAAGTTTGTGCCACGCCGCTCAGAAATTAGGTTTAAGCAGGTATTGCTGGTAAAAATCATCAATCGTTTTGACGGCCTCTTCGGGGGTATCGACTAATTTGATAAGGTCGAGATCGCCCGGACTGATGGTCTGGAAATTCTCCAGCAGGGTGCTTTTTATCCAGTCGAGCAGTCCCTCCCAGTACGATCGGCCAACCAATACTACGGGGAACGATCCGATTTTTCCGGTCTGAATAAGCGTAATGGCTTCAAAAAGCTCGTCGAGCGTACCGAAACCGCCGGGTAATACGACGAATCCTTGCGAATATTTGACAAACATGACCTTGCGCACGAAGAAATAGTCGAACACAATGAGCTTCTCACGGTCGATATAGGGGTTGGAACCCTGTTCGAAAGGAAGGAAAATATTGAGCCCGGCCGACGAACCGCCACCGCGTTTGGCGCCTTTATTTCCGGCTTCCATGATGCCGGGACCGCCGCCGGTAATTACGCCGTAGCCTTTTTGGGTAAGCTGGTAAGCAATTTCTTCGGCCAAAATGTAGTAGGGGCTGTCGGGCAAGGTACGTGCAGAGCCGAAAATCGATACGCAAGGGCCTATTTTGTTCAGCTTTTCGTAACCGTTTACAAATTCGGCCATGATTTTAAAGATGGCCCAACTGTTTTCAGATTTAACTTCGTTCCAGTTTTTCTGTACAAATTTTTCGTGTGTCTTTTTTTCCTGATCAGTCATAGATACGAATAAGTAGGTTTTTCATAATAACGGAACAATTGCGAGGATCGTGCCGTTTTTATCATAGTCTGAAGTTTCGCTCATTTTTGAAGGACATGAGGTACAGCATATAAAGCTGCCTCATCCCTTATTTTTACTTTTCGGCGTGTTGAATTCAGGCTTTTTTCAAAAAGCAGGTTTTGAGCACTAATTGCACTTTATCTACCCGGCATTCAATTTCTTCGGGATTGTCGGTAAGCCGTATGCCCTTGATGGTTTTGCCTCGTTTCAGCGTGCTGGAGGTGCCTTTTACTTTTAAATCTTTGATGACCTGTACAGTATCTCCGTCCTGAAGCAGGTTTCCGTTGCTGTCTTTTACTTCCATTTTATCTCGAACTTTTTTGCTAAAGAGCTGCAAGGTAAATGTTTTTCAGGGTCTTTCCGCGTAAAGCAAGGTTCCTTCCCGAAACATTTCCTGTAGCAATGCCTTGTTTTTGGCCGTTTCTTCTTCCAAATAGCTCGTCTGATTCTGCTGTTTCTTCAGCTTGCGCAGTCCGCTGCGGCGGTTGGCAAAAAACAGGCTTTCCCGCACGAATACCGTATCGCCCGCTACCCGCGTCACTTTCCACAGGGTGTAGCCCGTATCCAGCTTTAGCTCATAGACATCGCCGGCTTGCGGATTCTCAAGGTAAGAAGTAGTAGCATTCGTTAATCGTTCGCTGTTCCAGGCTACAAACAGGATGAAGCAGCTCAGCAGAAAAATTCCGGAGAAAAACCAAATAGGTGTTCTGCTGTATTGCTGCGCTTCTTTGGCCGCCCGAATAAACGGCTGTGTCATTTCTTTTTTATTCAGCACCTGTTTGCAATGGCTGCATTCCGATACGCTTTCTTTGGCCAGCGGGAAAAAAGGTATCCAAAATAGATGCGCATACTTGCGGAATACATGAAGGCTGATTGTGCCTTCGGAATGACAATGCGGACAGGAGAAATTGGTGGATTTACGATGGATGAAAGCAGTTCGGGTTCCGTATATCAGCATAAGGTCGGTATTGTATGTGCCGCTAAGCGCAAAATTCGCGCCGCTATTTACTCTTTCCTGTGGCCCGGAGCCAGTTTTCGAGCATTTTTTTCCCCTCGGGGGTCATTACCGATTCGGGATGAAATTGCACGCCCCATATCGGAAGTGAAGTATGGCGCATCGCCATCGCTATTTGTTGTTCGTCGGTGGCGGTAAGGCGTAGGCAATCCGGTAAGGTGGCTGTATCTACTGCCCAGGAATGGTAACGTCCGGCTTGAAATGTGCGGGGAACACCTGTAAACAAAGGATCTGCCGTGTCGGTCACCGTACAGGCTGAAGCGACGCCGTGCATCACGCGATCGGGATTGTACAGGCGGGCGCCGAAAAAAAGGGCCAGCGCCTGCATACCGAGGCATACGCCCAGCATGGGTTTCTGACGGTGATAGTGCGCGATAAGCTGTGGCATGCGTCCGGCAGCTTCGGGCAAACCGGGTCCGGGCGATAAGACGAAATGGGTGAATTTTTCGGCTTCTTCTACCGTGATAGCATCGTTGCGATGCACTTCGACCGCTACGTCCAACCCTTCGAGGTAATGAAAAAGATTGTAGGTAAACGAATCGTAATTATCGAGTAGTAGAATGCGCAAGGAGACTCTTGTTTTAATCGGCTTCAGTAAGTTCTTCTGCAAGTTTACGCAAGTTTATAGAAACAAAAGCAGGGTAAGGCCCTCGGTTACGTCGGTAATGTGTAACTTTCTGCCGCAATCCAAAAGAGAGTGATGAAACAATGTATTTATACCGCTTCTGCACCCGAACCCATAGGCCCCTACAGCCAGGCCGTGCTTTCGGGTAATACCCTGTACATGAGTGGCCAAATAGCCATCGACCCGCTTAATGGACAGTTGGTGCTGGAGAGCATCGAGGCGGAAACCCTTCAGGTAATGCGCAATATTTCGGCCCTGCTCACGGAGGCCGGTATGGATTTTTCGCAGGTGGTAAAAACAACGATTTTTCTGTCTGATATGCAGCTTTTTTCGCGTGTCAACGAAGTGTACGGATCTTTTTTCGACGGAGCTTACCCGGCTCGCGAAACGGTGCAGGTAGCAGGATTGCCGAAAAATGTAAACGTAGAAATTTCCGTGATAGCGGTTAAACCGTCTTGACAGGGAACAGCAATTATATAAACCGAATAAATTAAGAAAAACAGCTATGTCCACCGTTAGGGAACTTTCGCCTCGCATTACTTACCGTCGTCAACCGGGTTGCACTACAGTGGTGATTTCGCCTCGTTTGGACGATACCCGTCAATGGCTGCTTACCACCTGGATTATGGCCTGGACTTTTTGCGGAATTGCGATGGCCACACAACTTTTTGCCGATCATCCCCGTGAAACGAAGCTGGCATTGGTGGTATTTCTCACCTTTTGGGCGTATTACGAATACCGTATCGGTTATGTATGGCTTTGGCGCCGCAGGGGAGTGGAGCTGCTCAAGCTCGAAGACGGTCGCCTGACCTACAAGCGTTCGTTGCGTACCTATGGCAAAGCCTACGATTTTTATTACGATAACATCCACAACTGGAAAAAGACCGAACGTAAAACGGTGACTTCGGTGCTGGAAAATTCGTTTTGGGTAATAGGCGGTGAAAGGTTGAGCTTCGACTATCAGAATCGCGCGCTGCGTTTCGGCGTGCAATTAACGGATCAGGAAGCCGATAAGCTCGAAAAGTTTTTGCGTCGCGAAATAGAGGATCAGATCAAACAGGGAGCATTGAAGCAGGAACAAGAACAAGTATCTTAAAGAGTCTTTTTCATTAGGTAATGCTGGATTTCTCCCCAGAGCAAAAATGTTTTTTCGGCAACGGTATAGCCGCAACTCCGGTAAAAGTTCACCGCATTTTCGCGCGCCTGTAAAATAAGGCAGACACGGCCTTCTTGCCTTGCACGGTTTTCGGCAGCTTCCATCAGCTTTTTTCCTACCCCTTTTCCACGTGCTTTTTCACTTACACCCATAAAGCGTACTTGTGCAGTATGCGCATCGTTAAGCTGTAGCCGGCATACCCCAAGCAGCATACCCTTTTCTTTGGCTTGCAAATGGACGCATTCCTTTTCGATCTCGTCTTTTTCACTGCCGGGCGGGTGACCCCAGGGTGCGCGTAAGGTTTCCCAACGCAGGCGGTAATAGGCTTCCCATTCTTCGGGCGATTGGGGCGAAGAAATTTCAATCATGCAAAAAATCGGTAGAGAAGGCGATGCTGCGTACGCGACGGGTGAGCTGTCCTTCTTGTATTTCTTCGAGTACCAATTGCTGCGCGCGTTCTTGTGCAAAAACTTCGTCGAGCGAACGGAGCGCGCCGGCAGGAACGGCAGAAGCAGTAAGCGTTTCGAGCAGCTTGTCGCGGGTAAAGCCGGCAATTAAGGGAGCCAGCGCATCGGCCAGCGCCTGTCGGTTCACCACACGCGAAGGGTTATCTGCATAGCGTGGATCGGAGGCTAAGGCGGGTTCACCCAGTATCCTGCACAGCCGCCCGAATTGTGCATTGCTGCCTATGGCCAGTACAAGCTCTTTTTTGTCGGCACAGGCAAAGGTTTCGCCATAGGGCGCGATATTGGGATGCAGAGAGCCTGAGGGTTGAGGTACGTATCCGCACATCAGGTAGTTCGAGGCCTGATTGATCAGTGAGCATACGGCGGTATCGTATAGCGATACGCTCACTTGCGATCCTTTCCCGGTTTTTTCTCTTTTGAGCAGAGCCAGCAGCACAGCTTCCTTCAACTGATGGGCAGCCAGCACATCGATCAGCGCCAGCGGAAGCTTTACAGGTTCAGCCCCGGCTTGGCCGTTCATCGACATAAATCCGGTTTCGGCTTGTAAAACCACATCGAACGCAGGACGCGGATCCTTGTCGCCAAAGCCCGTCAGTTGGGCATAGATGAGTTGTGAATTAAAAGTGGAGAGCGGAGTGTAATCGAGACCGAATTTTTCGGCGTCGCCGGGTTTGAAATTGACGATTACAATATCGGCATCGCGGAGCAGGCGTAGCACTTCGGTCTTATCGGCAGGATCGTTCAGATCGAGCCAAAGCGATGTCTTGCCCCAGTTCACGCTGCTATAATAGGCCGAGGTATTGCTTTCGGGATTTTCGTTCGGAAGTTTCCAGGAGCGGGTTACATCGCCACCGGCAGGCTTGTTTTCGATCTTCAGCACAGTGGCACCCGCTTCGGCAAAAAACATACCGACCGAAGGACCGGCTAATACCGAGGCGAGTTCTATTATTTTGAGATTTTCAAGCATAAGGAAGAAAATAAAAAATGCACGAATATGAATGTTGAAATGAAATCATATCCTAAGCGCAAAGGTAAAGAAAGCCTTTTTCAAAACGGAGTACCCGCGTATTCTCGGGGTTTAAGAACAAGCTTTTCGCTTATTCCGGATGTGTGGGCGGGTGGCGTTAAAAGCAGCTTGTTTTTTAAGGTACGATGAGTTTACTAAAGCGGCTTCGGCTTCTGTTTTTTCGCCACTTGTTCCACGATTTCGGATATTCTTTTTTCTCGGGTTTCGGGACGTTTGGCGCTTACAATCCAGTACAAAATCATCTTCTTAAGCGATTTGCTCAGGCCGATATAATAAGCATAGGCTTCGGCCTTCTCACGGAGCGCTTTTTCAAAATCTTTAGGAAGTTCCAGCGCTTCGATGCTGTCGAGGATGGTCCAGGAACCGTTTTGCTTCGCTTTCTCAATCACTTCCCATCCGGCTTCGGTCATTAATCCGGCAGCGCTGAGCTTTTCTACTTTTTCCTTGTTCACTTTCGACCAGGTTCCCTTGGGTTTTCGCCGGGTAAAAAACTGGATAAAATGCCTGTCATCTATCGTTTTCCGCCGACTGTCTATCCAACCGAAGCACAGTGCCTGATCGACCGCCTCGTCCCAACTGATGGTGGGTATTCCGGCGTTTTTTTTATACATAATGAGCCAAACGGCTTGTACCGAAAGGTGGTTTTTTTCTAACCAGGATCTCCAATCGGCCGTGCTTTTCGGATAAAAAACGGGTATCTCTTTTTCGGGCATTTAATGCGCTGCGATGTGTGATCACGAAGATACTATTTATACACTATATATCGATTGAGCGAGGGTGATGTAAAAGCGTTTCCAAACTTCATTTTAGCGAAAATTTTGTACAGAAAAATACATTCTGTACGCCCACAGCTACCTGAATTCTAAAAGCGTCAGGTTTAGAATATAGGCAGCCTGTTTTTTTAAAATACGGTATTTATCCGATTACTTAAGCACGAAAAAAGATTTCCCTTTGCAATCGGTGGAGCTCAGATCCCACGTTAAAAAACGACCCGACTGTTTTGGGGAAACAATGACAGTTTTTACTAAAAAATAAAGCAATAAAATGAAAAAACTTTTCTTTTTACTTACACTCTTAGCTGCACCGGCTACGTTTGTGCAAGCGCAGTGGACGGAAGTTACCCACCCCGAACCGAATCAATTTGCGAACTGTTTGCTCAGCAAGAACGGCAAGCTTTATGTCGCAATGAATTCGGGCATCTTAGTCTCTAACAATAATGGCGTTTCCTGGGACAGCACAGGCAGCAGGCTGGTCAATACCGCAATGGCGCCTAAATTTCTGGCGGCTACCGACAATTGGATTTATACAGCCGGAGTAGCTGGTGGTGGCGGGGCTGGGGCAAACCCCATCCGCTACGACGGAACCCAATGGAGTGCCGATACGATAGGGCTTCCCCAATACGAATCAAGAACCTTGTTCGCTCACCACAATCGTGTGTACATTGCCCATGTCGGTAATACGGCACTTTCACTTTACACCAAGCTCGACAGCGAAACCTCGTGGACGCCAACCAGCATTCCCGTGCCAAACGCCATATTTGGGGTATATGCCTTGAATAATACCTATTATGCCGTATCGGGAGGGTATAAAAAAATATGGTCTTCGACCGATGGAATCAATTTCACAGAAACCAGTTACACGGTTCCCAGCGAAATAATCTGTACCTATTCGGCAGACGATGCCGTTTATTTAGGCACCCAATACGGTTTGTATAAATCGACCGACGGCCTCAACTTTACCCGCATTGATGCAGGCTTCCCCACCTATGCGGGTGTGCTCGGTCCCGGTATGCGTTCTATTCACGTAGAAGGAGATGAGGTATATGTTTCCTCGGCTTGGGTATCCGCAGTTTTTAAGTCAAACTCGGCGGTTAACGATACCGTGTGGACTTCGCTTAGTAATTCCGATCCGATTTTCGAGGCAGAGGTAACTTCTGTTGTTGTACACAACAATATCTTATTCGCTACACAGGCGATATGGTCGGGCGATAAATCGCCCGTAATGCGTTACGGTACACCCAGTGTGGGAATAGACGAAGCGAAAGAAAGCATTTTCGTGCAGGCTTATCCTAACCCCGTGCAGCACATTTTACAGGTCGAGACCAAAGAAGATGCGAATGTTCAGATCATCAGTGTTTTGGGGACTACCCTGGCTTCGCAAAAATTAAGCGCAGGTAAAAACAGCATTGATGTGAGCGCCTATAGTCCGGGTATTTATTTCATCCGTACTGAAAAAGGAGGGGTGCTCAGGTTTGTAAAAAAATAGGTTTTTTTCACTCTTAGATCAGCTTTTTCTCCGATTCCCTATCACTTGCAAAATCGCAAGCGATAGGGAATTTTATAATTATAGTGGGTAAAATAAATACGTAAAAGCGTATTGCCGGAAACGAAAAAGCACCTGTTCCTTTCGAAACAAGTGCTTCGTCAAAGTGCCCAAGACTGGACTCGAACCAGCATGCACAGAGTGCACCACCCCCTCAAGATGGCGTGTCTACCAATTTCACCACTTGGGCAAAGAGCGGGTGCAAAATTACGCATTTACGGCATACTTGCAAGAAAAAAAGAAGAAAAACGCAGACCCCTTTCTTCGGCTCCTCTTCCCTGTGTATCAGGGATAACTTAAGACTTTAGGCAGCCCAAGAGGAGTGAAAAAAACGCAGAAGCAGTTTTTGGCATCCGCTCGTGAAGCGTACCGCATTCATTTTCACCGTAGCGAAAAAATCATACCGGCCTTTATGATAAAAGGAGAAAGCGGGTAGGGCGAATCGCGATCGCCGATCAGGTCGTACAGCACCATGAAATACGAATAAAAATTATCGTCACCGCTTTTCAGGCCCAGACCTGCCGAACCGACGGGAATAAATTTCCGTTCAAATTCCCTTTTCAGATCATTATAGGCATCGGTATTGAGGTATTCTATTTCGGCATGCGCAAAGAGCGGACCTATAATCAGCATACGTGCAAAAGCCCCGCCGCCGTAAATGCTGGTTTGGTACGAAAGGTTGTAATAGGGGTGCGTTCCTTTGAAAAATTTATACGTAGCCAATACCCCTACCGAAAGGTTATCGGTCAGCTTATAGCCGGCCAAAGGCGAAATATCGAGGTAAGTATCAAATGTGCTGAAAAAGAAGCTCACACTTCCGCCCACATACACGCGCTCTATGAAAGGTGTTTTATAGCCGTCGTCTTGCTGCAGGCGCAGTTGTACAGGCTTGCGCTGAGCCTGTAAGGTTCCGTTAAGCTGTGCAGAAGCCGGGAAGCTGAGCGCAATCCCGCAGAGTAAGACGATCCCTAATTTTAAGTGACGCATAACCGCATGAATGAATACGAATATAACGATTTATCCGATTTGCTTCGCCGCTTTTCATTTGTTGTAAAGCAGATCCACCGCTTTTATACTATCGGTCGCTACCCAGGTTTGCAGCAAGATTCCGTTGTCGCTGTAACGAAACAGAGAATTGCCCGAAGCCGCATAGAGCGTGCCCGAAAGCGTATCGAAGGCTAAGTCTTGCGCCTCTACACCCGAGGCGATAGCGACAAGGTGCATCGGAGAAAAGCTGTAGCGGTAGATGCCCGTTTCGTGGGCGATGTAAAAACGTTCGCCGCTCTGATCCGATTTTACCACGGCCAGTATGCGCCCGGCCGGTAAAGCCATAGGCTCGTAATACGTCTGAAGTGCCTGATCGTAGAGCCTGACTTTGCCCTGCGAACCTTCATTGAGAAAAATAAAAACCTGTCCGTCAGACACGCGTTTTTCAATCGCCGCTACATCGAAGTTTACATTTTGTTCCGAAATGAGGGTGTTGGTAGCTGTAAAATGCAGGGCCAGCTTGCGTTGTCCGGTATTGACCTCGCGCTGTGCCGTAATCAGCTTATCGCCGTACAAAAAACTATACAGGGCGATATGGTTCTGCCGCAGGTTGACCGAAACCGCTGGAAACCCGCGACGGTCGTAAGCCCTGACCTGCCCCGTGCTGAACGCCGTGAGCAAAAGCTTGCGCTCGGGATCGTAACGTGCCTGCAAAAAATAGGGGTATCCGGTCGATGGAAAAGAAGGAATGCGGTAAGCCTGCGCAAAAGTAGCGGCCTCGGTCACGACCAGATCGCTCAGGTAGCTTCCGGCTATGGCGATATGCCGGTGGTACGACGAAACGCTGAATCCCTGATAATCGGAGGGCAGCGAAAAATAAGGCTGCAAGCCGGTGGCACCGGCTTCCGAAACCTGTACCTGCATGGGCGAGGGGGTAGTCACCAGCAGCACTTTTTCGAGCACTTTAGGTACAGCCAGCAATTTTATACCGATATACCGGCTGCTGGTATTCACACCGTCCGAAGCGCTTACCCGTACGTAATAAGTGCCCGTTTCGAGATGAATATCGTCTGCTTCAAGCCATGTGGAAAGGTCGAAAGGATTGGCAAGTGAGGCGGATACATCCGTTTCGGCAAGCGGATATTGGTTTTCATCGACAAGCTGCACCCTTACCGATTCCAGCTTTTTTTCGTCGCTTATCCCCGCCTGTACGGGAATAGTGGCGGGCACTTGATAAACAGTACCTTCGCTCGGAGCCGAAACCGTGATCACGGGCGGATCAGTGTCTTTCTCTTTCCGACAGGCTCCCAGCGCAGCAAGCCCAATCAGTCCCATCGCTGTAAATATACGGGCGTTCATAAATACCTCTTCTAAAGGTAAACGAATTGCACGTATCTTCGTAACTTTAAATTAATAATTGTTGAAAAGCACTTCATAACTTTTCACAATGAAAAAACTTACCAACACGGTACAGCGCAGCGGTGAGATACTTTTGAAGCATGGAAGAGCAAAAAGAAAAACAGGCCGAAGGTAGGCGTCCTACACGTTTTACGACCAATAAAACCGCCCCCTTTATGATAGAAGGAGGCAAGCTGCAGCCCCAGGCTCCCGATTTGGAAGAAGCGGTATTAGGCGCGATGATGCTCGAAAAAAATGCGGTCAACGATGCCATTGATATTCTCAAGCCCGAAAGTTTTTACAAAGATGCGCACCAGCGTATTTTTGCCGCCATACAGGAACTGTTTCAGCAATCGCAGCCGGTCGATATTCTTACGGTGACCGCGCGTCTGCGTCAGAAAGGTGAGCTCGATGTGGTAGGTGGACCTTATTACATCAGCCAACTGACCAACCGTGTGGCTTCGGCTGCCAACGTCGAATACCACGCCCGTATCATTTCGCAGAAGCACATCATGCGCGAGCTGATTCGTATTTCGCACGAAACGTTGCGCGATGCCTTTGAAGAAACTTCAGACGTGTTCGACCTGATGGATCGTACCGAAAGCGAGCTGTTTAAAGTAACGCAGGGCAATATTCGGAAAGACTACGAGTCGATGGACAAGCTGATCCTGCAAGCGATCGACGAAATTGAAAAAGCCAAAACGCATACCGACGGTATAAGCGGTGTGCCTACGGGTTTTACCGAGCTCGACCGCCTTACTTCGGGCTGGCAGCGTTCGGATATGATCGTGATAGCCGCCCGCCCGGGTATGGGTAAAACGGCTTTCGTACTTAGCATGGCGCGTAACGCATCGGTGATGTTCAACCAGCCGGTGGCCTTGTTTTCGCTCGAAATGTCGGCCCTGCAGTTGGTAAACCGTCTTATCGCCAGCGAGGCCGAGCTGCCCGCCGATAAGCTGCGCAAAGGGAACCTCGCCGATCACGAACTGCAGCAGTTGCATACTCGCATCAAACGCCTTACCGAAGCGCCTATTTTTATCGACGATACGCCTGCACTTTCCGTGTTTGAGCTGCGTGCCAAATGCCGCAGGCTGGTCGGACAGCACGGGGTAAAGCTCATCATCATCGACTACCTGCAGCTCATGACCGCCGGTGGAGAAGGAAAAGGCAACCGCGAACAGGAAATCAGCACCATTTCACGATCTATCAAAAGCATCGCTAAAGAGCTCGACGTGCCGGTAATTGCGCTTTCGCAGCTTAGCCGTTCGGTCGAAACCCGTGGCGGCGACAAGCGTCCCATGCTCTCCGACCTGCGCGAATCGGGCGCTATCGAACAGGATGCCGATATCGTATCGTTTATTTATCGGCCCGAATACTACAATATTACCGAAGACGAAAAAGGGCAGTCGCTGCTTGGTGTGGGCGAAATTATCGTGGCCAAGCACCGTAACGGTTCGCTCGACAGCGTAAGGCTTCGTTTTATTCCGCAGTTTGCTAAATTTGATAACCTCGAAAATTTCGGCTTCGAAGACGAATATGCGGCCAACAATATGTTGCCCAATACCGCTTTCGACGGACAAGCACCCAACACCATCACCATCGGTTCGCGGATGAACGAGATCAAAGACGACGACGATTTAGATATAGGCAATGGATTTAAACCCTCGTCTCATACTAACCCCGATGAGGATCCGTTTTAACTAAAACCATTCCGTATAGCTTTGACCATGCGTTTACGAGTGTTTCTTTTTTCCCTTTCGCTGCTTTGGGCAGCAGGACAAAGTCAGGCGGCTTACCTGCTCGTTCCGATGGACGAGGCGCAGAAGAACCACCTCAAGTCTTACGGCATCGCATTTTGGATTTTACAGAACGATTTGGAAGTTGAATGGCTGCTCAACTATCGCGGAGGCAGCTTTATGGTTCCCCATTACAAAAGCATAGAAGAAGAATGTGTGATACGGGGCGTTTCGTACGAGCTGATAGCCGATGCCCGGGCTAATAATATCCGTATCGAAATTTCTGATCCGGAGGTCAATATGGAAGTGGTGAAGCTGGAGAAAGCACCTAAGATCGCGGTGTATGCCCCTTCTACCAATCAGCCCTGGGACGATGCCGTGACCCTGGTTATGACCTATGCCGAAATTCCGTACGACCGTATCTACGATTCGCTGATCATTTCGGGTGTATTGCCCAAATACGATTGGCTGCACTTACACCACGAAGATTTTACAGGCCAATACGGTAAGTTTTACAACCAGTACCGCAATGCTCCCTGGTACCAGGAGCAGGTACGCAGCAGCGAGGCCATGGCCCGGCGTTTGGGTTTCGCAAAAGTGTCTGATCTCAAGCTGGGGGTAGTGCTGCGCATCAAGGAGTATATTTTGGGAGGCGGATTCCTCTTTACCATGTGCTCGGGTACCGATACCTTCGATATAGCCCTGGCAGCCGAAGAGACCGATATCTGCGGCCCTATGTACGACGGCGATCCCATCGATCCGGCTGCGCAGTCGAAGCTCGATTTCAGCCGCACGCTGGCTTTTCAGAATTTTAACGTTACGCTCGATCCACTGCTGTACGAATTTTCCAGTATAGATGGAAGCCGTTTGCATACCATACCCGAAAGTCAGGATGTGTTTACGCTGTTTGAATTTTCGGCCAAATGGGACGTAGTGCCTTCTATGCTTTGCCAGAACCATACTCCGGTTATTAAAGGCTTTATGGGGCAAACCACCGATTTTAACAAGCGTTTTGTAAAGCCCGGAGTGACCATTATGGGCGAAAGTAAGTCGCTCGGCACCGTAAAGTATATACACGGCACGCTGGGCAAGGGGCAATGGACCTTTTACGGCGGGCACGATCCCGAAGATTATCGCCATTATGTATATGATCCGCCCACCGATCTGAGTCTCCATCCCAATTCTCCGGGCTATCGGCTCATCCTGAACAACGTCTTATTTCCTGCTGCAAGGAAGAAAAAGCAGAAGACCTAAGTCCGGTTCTTCCTGTCCCTATTTCAAGGTATTTTTCATAAAAAACGAAGATTATTTTCTTCCGGGTATTGCATTTATAAAAAAATCGCCATAAATAGCATCTGATATACAGCTTTTATATATTAAAAAAAGCTTGTTTTTCACAAATAGTCACATTACTTACTGCTATCTACTTGCACTGTATGGAAAAACGCTACCTCTCTTCATCCCGGGAAAAAAGTCCCGATTCTTCTTCTTTACTTTTTCCGTCGTTCACAATGCGGTTACGCGTGCTATCACGCTGTTGCCCGGTATTGCTCGCTATCGGAATCAGTATGATCCTCTCTCCGTCTCTCTTTGCACAGACAAACAGTTGTGCTACGGCTGTTCCGATTGCGGTAAACAGCGGCTGTGTAAACGTTGCTTATTCGATTCCTTCGGGGTATGTCAATTCGGGCGGTTCGGCCTGTACCGGTGTGGTACGCGACGGCTGGTACATCTTTAATACTTCCGATCTTACCAACCGCATAACGGTTACGGTAACCACCAATCGCGATGTGGGATTTGTGGTGTACAGCGGAACTTGCGGAAGTCTTACACAAGTGGCCTGCCGCGATAACGGAGGCTCCGGTACTACCGAAACACTCGCTTTTGGCGTTTCACCCAATACCACCCATTACCTGCGTATTTACCGCTATAATTCAGGTTCGAACGACATGACCGGGAACGTGTGTATTGCTTCGGGCGTGGAAGAACGCTATTCCTCCTGTGCGACCACCTTTAGTTCGGGAACCTATGGGAATAACCTCGACAATAAATACCGGTATTGTCCTACCTCGGGCGGTAATTGCATACAGGCTGCATTTAGCTCCTTTAACATGGAAAACGGGTATGATTATATGCACATTTATGACGGCCCCAGCGTAGCTTCTCCGCTGATTGGCTCCTACACGGGAGGTACCTCGCCCGGCACGATCAACACGTCTGGCGGTAATACTTCGGGTTGCCTTACGCTTCGGGTTACTTCAGACGGAAGCTCTTCGGGAAGCGGATGGGATGTGTCTTTATCCTGCATTGGCTGCTCCGCATTACCGGTCGAACTGCTCGATTTTAACGGTACTGCCGAACCTTCTTTTAATCTGATATCCTGGATAACGGCTTCCGAATCCAATAACCGCGAATTTGTGGTAGAGAAAAGTGACGATGGCCTGAGCTGGCAGGAAATAGCCCGGCAGGACGGAGCCGGAAACTCTAATTCCTTAAAGCACTACCGCTTCGAAGACCACGAGCCTTTTGTACTTACCTATTACCGGCTTACGCAGATTGATTACGACGGGACTTCCGAACAGTTCAATCCTATTGTGCTGAGTCGCGAAGCTATTTTGGCAGATGCGGGCGAACGCTTTGCCCTGTTTCCCAACCCGGCCGGAGGTTTTCTGAATATTCAGCTTTTGGGCGAAGAAACGTCTCTACAGCAAAATCGATTTTTCCTGATAGATGCGATGGGAAGAGAGGTCTTGTCCAGACAGCTTATCGGCTCCGATAAGCATCTGATAGATATTTCCTCGCTGACGCCAGGCATATATACGGCCTGTCTGCAAGATGCAAAACGAATAAATTACAGCAAGCTGGTGGTGAAATAACCGGCTACAGTTACATTTTGTAATAGCCCCGGCGTTGTGTCAGGGGCTATTTTTTCTTTGTTTTCATTCCGCTTCTTATCCGCAGCACGTAGTCGGCAGTGGCTTCGACCGATTGTGCCGAGACAATAAACGCTAATCTGGGGTACTGAGGCAACAGTATTTCATACAGGATAAACAGTTCAACTGAACCTTCTTCGAAAGCCGTTTTTAGCGTTTTGTAGGTGGGATCTTTTTTAGCCTTTTTGTCAAAATCTTTGCGCAGCAAAAGTCCTAACAAACATTCTTTTTCGGCGATAAAAGAAACATCCAGCTCGTCTTCTTCCACCCCCATGCTTTCTTTGTAGCCCGGTTCGTATTTCCATACGGCTTTGTAGAGGGCGTAGGCGCCCCATTCGTCGGCGTATTTTATGGAAACTTCCTGCTCGCCTTCGTACGTGACCTCTACCTGGGGTGTAAACGTCCATTCATTGTAGCTGATTTTATTTTTCTTATAAATGTCAAGCAACTGGGTCTTAATTCGAGGATTATTACGGTTCAATACGTGGGCAATGGTAATCTGCCGGGCTGCTTCGGGAAGCTTGTTCTGCAATGCATAAATATCGGCCAAAAACCAGTGTGCCATATAGTTAATATGGTTGCCGTCAATGGCGCGTTTAAACCAAAATTCGGCCGAATCGAGCTGGTTCTCTATTTTGTAAGTCTGCCCCAGGTAAGTCATTACCCGGTGATATTCAGGTTCTAGCTCCAGCACTTTTTTGTACGATGCGCGCGCTTCGCCAAGTGCCCCGTCTTTAAAAGATTTTTCTGCTTGCAGAAATATTTTTTCCGCTTCCTCACTGATTGCATACTCCATCAGCGAAGGCTTCCCCGATTTCGGATTTATACCGATATAGAAATAATCGTAGTTGAGATTCCCGCTGTAATCTTTAGGTAGAATCGGTTTTTCCAGCTCCTCTAACGAATAGCTGAGCTCCGATTTTTCCATTATGGCGATAATTTCATCGGGCGTATGTAGCTCTTGTGCCTTTAAATAGGGCGTGTAAAGCGCCAGACCGCAAAACGCGATTTTAAAAAGAAATTTCATAAAGAAAACGTTAGTGAAAGCAGAGACTTTTCTAGTGAGGGTAAAGTACGGATTTTGTGTAAAACGGCAAAAAGTAAATAAAAGTACACTTATGAAATTAAGAAGAAATAATCTTTTATTTCTTCTCCTTTTTTTAGAAAACAATCAGGGCTGAATTTTATCAATGATCTCAAAAGTTTGGGAAACGGTAACGCCCTCTTCGTCAATCAGGGTAAGGCGATGGGAGCCGGCAGCAGGTGCAAGCTCTATTTGGTGAATGCCTTCGGTATGTCCCAGGTAGGTATCGTCGATATGCCAGTATATCAACGCCGAAGAATGCCGGTGAGTGGCTTCAAAAATAGCTTTGCCACGTGTGCCGTCCAAATCGACCGGGATGTATATTTTACTGCCTTTTCGCGGGTAAATGATCTCCATCTGTGTGCTGTGCTGCTCGGGTTCACAATCGCTGCGGAAAGGAGGCAGACTCCGGTAAGAAGGATTTTTGCCTTTGTAGTAAAACTCTATTATAGGTGGAAGCACAAACCATTTTTCATGCACAATATTTTCGGCCGGCTCGCAATTGCCGTCCACTTGCCATGTACGGGTGGGGTCAAGGTGTATCCACTGGTGATAAGGACAGGCAGGCGTTTGCAGGCTGCTCAAGGGTATGTGCGCTTTACCCGGTGGACAAAGTGAGGAGGCTCTGTGTCCGCTCAATGGGCATATGGCTACTTCCTTCATTTCGTCGTAAGGCGGATTGAACCACCTGCCTTTCGGCAAACGGCTGAAGATGTCGAACAGTATAGGCGCTGCGGCATCGATACCCGTGAGTCCGGGTCTCCCTTCTCCGTCGGCATTGCCCACCCATACCGCTACCACATACCGCGGATCGGTACCTATGGCCCAGGCATCTCTGAACCCGAAGCTGGTACCCGTTTTCCAGGCAATTTTGGAAGAAGACGAAAAGGTTTGCCAGTTGGCCTCCGCATCGGGTCGCGATACTTCTACCATCGCTTCGAAGGTAAACCAGGAAGCGGCGGGATTAAGCACCGGGATTCCCGCTTCTTCGCTTTCGGCCACAGGCAGGCAGCTTAGCTTCTGATTGACGTTTGCGTTGAAATCGGGATACTGGTTCAGGCTCCGGGCCATACCCGCATATACCGAGGCCAAATCCCATAGGTTGGCTTCGGCGCCGCCCAATACCAACGAAAGTCCGTAGTGTGAAGCCGGAAAACTCAGGGTAGTAAGTCCCAGTTTTTTTAACAGGTAATGGAACCGCGCAATGCCGTATTGCTGAAGCATACGCACTGCCGGTACGTTAAGTGAGCGGGCCAGCGCACGGTGCGCCGGTACGGCACCGTCGTACCGCTTGTGGTAATTTTTCGGAGAATAGCCCGAGATATGTGTCGGAATATCGGCTACCAGCGCGCGGGGACTGATCTCACCCTCGTGCAACATTCCGGCGTAGAGTAAAGGCTTGAGAATGCTGCCCGTGCTGCGTGGCGCTTTGATCAGATCAACGGCGCTGCCGTGTTCCTCCTCTTCATTTTCTACATTTCCGACATAAGCCCGCACCTCTCCGGTATTGACATCGGCCACCAGACAGGCGGCATTGAAGACTTTGTTTTGCGCCAGGCGCCGGTGATGCAGCGACAGAATCTGAATAACCTGCTCCTGCAAATTTTTGTCGATCGTGGTGATCAGGCGTTTCCCTTTATGCCCTTCTCTGATCATACGCTCCATCAAATGAGGCGCAAGCTGTGGCAAATCGGGCGGACGCGAAGGCAAAGGTTCCTGCCGGGAAATAACCAGTGTCAGCGAATCGAGATCGCCGTTCTCGTAAAGCCGTTCGAGCAGTCGGTTCCGTTTTTCCAACAGCCTGTGCTGGTTACGCCCCGGGAAAATAAGGCTCGGTGCATTGGGCAATACGGCCAATGTGGCGGCTTCGGCCCATGAAAGCTGATCGGGAGTACGGCCGAAATAACGCCAGGCTGCTGCATCCAATCCCACGACGTTGCCGCCCATAGGGGCATTGGAAGCGTATAAGGCCAAAATTTCTTCTTTGGTGTACGAAAGCTCTACACGCGTGGCAAGTATCGACTCGACCAGCTTTTGGTACAGGTTACGGGATTTTCCTTTTCGCATCATCCTCACCATCTGCATGGTAAGGGTGCTGCCACCGCTTACTACCCGTCCCGATCCGAGGTTTTGTACCAGCGCCCGTCCCAGTCCGCGCAGACTAATCCCCGGATGGCTGTAAAAGGTGCGATCTTCAAACTGAATAATCGCTTTCCTGAATTTTTCGGGTACGTGCGCATTATGCGGGAAACGCCATTGCCCGTCGTCGGCAATTCTCGCTCCGAGAATATTGCCTTTGCGGTCGAGCAGTACGGTGCAGGTAGGGTCGGAAAATAATTTATCGGGCAAACAGAAATAATACCAGGTGCCAAGTATCAGCATCAAAGCAATCCACACATACCGGTAACGGTACATGAACCTTTTCCATTTTTTCCAGATCCTGCGCAGCATGTTATTTTCATAAAGATAAGTTACTCCGGTAAACGGAAAGCAGGATTCGATTTTTCGGAAACATATTCTTACTTTGTGAGTAACTTGAGCGATTAAATGCGAAACACCTTCTTTTTCCGGCTGCTGCTACTTGTAACAGGCTGCATGATGTATTGCTACACCTTCGCGCAGCAGTTCAACTTTCGGAATTATTCGGTGGGCGAGGGGCTGGCACAGTCGCAGGTGTTTGCCATGACCGAAGACCAAAAAGGACGCATTTGGTTCGGTACCCGGGGCGGAGGCATCAGCGTGTTCGACGGACTCCAGTTTCGCACCTTTACCCGCCGCGACGGCCTGCTCAACGATTTCATTTTTTGTCTTTATGCCGACCGCAAAGGGCAGCTATATATCGGCAGCAACGCCGGATTAACCGTTTACGACGGACTCACCTTTCGCAATTACCCGCTCTTTTTTAATGACAATCCGGTAGGGGTAAGCGCGCTTGCCGAAGACAGGCAGGGGCGTATATGGCTGGCTACTGCCAAAGGAATTTACCTGCTCGAAAAGGAGAATCTTTTTCCCGTGTCTTTTTCGGCCCCTACGCAGCCCGAAGTGATAAGCACCGTATTTATCGATAAGGAAAATCAAGTCTGGTTCGGCGACGACAACGGACTTAACCGTCTCGATTCGGCCGAAGGCGGCTTGAAAAACACGCTTTTTGCGCGTGCGCAGGGATTTACAAATGTGCTGGTCAGGGTCATTCGTCAAAAAGGAGAAGATTTGCTGGTGGGCACTTATGGAGGTGGCGTATTTCTGTTTAAAAACGAACGTGCCGTACCGGTAAGCTGGAATGCCGAACTCAAAAGCCGCATCATTCACGATTTGCTTCCCGATCGGAAAGGAAACTGGTGGATAGCTACCTACGATGCGGGGATTTACCGTTTTGCCGCAGGCGATAGTTCCCTGAGCGCTTTTTCGGAAAACGAAGGGCTTGCTAATAACAATGTCAGCTCGCTTTTAGAAGATTCGCGGGGCAACATTTGGGTGGGCACTTCGGGAGGAGGAGTATCGAGGTATGCGGGCGAGCAGTTTGTCCATTATACCCATCGCAACGGATTGATTGGTAATTATGTGTACGCCGTATGTGCCGCTTCCGACAGCTCACTTTGGTTAGGCACTTCGGCCAAAGGGGTGATTCGCTTACGACAGGGAACGCTTACGCATTACGGACTCGATTCGGGTTTTGTAGAAGAAAAAGTAAAAGCCATTTTTCAGGACAGTAAAGGCCAGCTTTGGCTCGGCACCGAAGGCGCGGGACTCTGGAAATACGACGATTCTCTTTTTGTACAATACACTGTCAGGCAGGGATTGAGCAGTAACTGGATCAAAGACATTGCCGAAGATGCCTCGGGACAGCTTTGGCTGGCTACCGCAGGAGGAGGTATCAGCGTGCTTACCTTCGAAGAAGAAACATACCGGGTGCGGAAAATTTTACCCGCGCAGGGGCTTTCCAAAAACCGTGTCAATTGCCTGCACATCGACGCTCGCAACCGGGTGTGGTACGGCACCGAAGGAGGTGGAGTAGGCGTGATTACCGGCGATTCTATCTATAATTTTACCGCCGAAGAAGGATTTAAAGGCTCATCGGTAAGGGCATTGCGCGAAGATCGCAACGGATTTTTATGGGCGGGCACAGGTGGCGACGGACTCAACCGGATCGATATTTACAAAGGAAACCACATCCGCCATTTTACCCGCGACCAGGGGCTTACTTCCGATAATATTTACCTGCTCGAAACCGACAACGAGGGCAATCTTTGGGTAGGTTCCGACAACGGTCTCGATTACCTGGCGCTCAACGAAGATTCGGAAGTGCAATTCGTAAAACATTATGGCAAAGCCGAAGGTTTTCCGGGTATAGAAACCTGTCAAAACGCGGCTTGTCGTATGTACGACGGCTCACTTTGGTTTGGCACCATCAAAGGACTTACGCGCCATAGTCCGGGGCGGGCCGAAAAAAACACGCTTGCACCTTCTCTTTTTATTACGGGCATCACTTTATTCTACCAGCCTTTTTTGCAAACGCGTTTTGCCGATGCACGATTGCCCTGGGGTGAAATACAAGATGGCTGGAAGCTTGCTTACCACGAAAATCATATCGGGTTTGAATTTTTGGGCATCGATCAGCGCAACCCTGTTTCGGTGCGATACCGCTGGAAACTCGAAGGCTTTGATCGCGACTGGTCACCTATATCCGATAAGCGCGACGTGACTTATAGCAACCTGCCTCCGGGTGCGTACCGCTTTTTAATACAGGCGGTCAACGAAGATGGGGTCTGGACCGAAGAACCTCGCGCCTTTGCTTTTGAAATAGAACCTCCCCTTTGGCAACGCCTTTGGTTCAGGCTTACGCTGTATGGAGTTGGAGCGCTGATAGTATTGTCGGTGGTATGGGCCTGGATAAGTCGGATTAAACGAAAAAACAAAGCTTTCAGAGAAGCCCTGGAGTTAGAGAAAAAAATGGTGGAGCTGGAGCAGAAAGCCTTACGTCTGCAAATGAATCCGCATTTTATTTTTCATGCTTTAAATTCCATTCAGACACTTATTTTACGGCAAGATGCCGACACCGCACGTTTGTACCTTTCCAAGTTTTCTAAATTGATGCGCGCGATCCTGGAAAATTCGGTCGAGCCTTTAATTCCGCTCGAAAAAGAAATAAAAACGCTCGAAGATTACCTTTCGCTCGAACAGTTTACCCGCAATCAAAGTTTCGATTACCACATCCGGATAGAAGATGGCGTTGAGGCCGAAGCCATGTATATACCTTCGCTGCTCTTGCAGCCTTTTGTGGAAAATTCGCTGATCCACGGATTTAACGGCTTGGATCGACGAGGTAAGATAGAGGTACTTTTTCGTATGGAAAAGGAACACCTGATCTGCGTTGTGCGCGACAATGGCGTAGGACTGAAAAAATCGGCCGGGAACAATTTTCAGCGCGACAGCCAGCATAAATCCATGGCGTTGGCCGTCACGCAAGAACGTTTACAAACATTGAATCGTTTAGGAGGGCATCCGGAACAGCATATTCAGTTCCGCGAGCTCACCAACGAGCAGAGAGCCGTATGCGGAACGGAAGTAATTATACGCCTTATTCCGGAGTACGATCTATAAACGCTTTACTGTCCTAAGTAAGCTTTGAGCAGCTTGCTTCGCGAGGTGTGCTTCAGTCGGCGAATGGCTTTTTCCTTGATTTGACGTACCCTTTCGCGGGTTAGGTCAAAACGCTCACCTATTTCTTCCAGGGTAAGCGGATGCTCTCCGCCAAGGCCAAAATAAAGACGAACCACGTCCGCTTCGCGAGGTGTAAGGGTAGAAAGCGAACGTTCTATTTCACGGCGCAGCGAGTCTTTGATAAGTCCGCCTTCGGGACTGGGACTGTCGTCACCGGTCAGCACGTCGTACATATTACTGCTGTCGTCGTCACCTTCTTTAAGCGGGGCATCCATCGATACGTGACGGCCCGAGTAGCGAATCGATTGCTTCACCTCTTCGGGAGTTACTTCGAGCATTTCGGCCAGCTCATCGTCGGTCGGAATACGCTCGTACGTCTGTTCCAGCTTCGAAAAAGCCTTGTTGATTTTATTGATGGAGCCTATTTTGTTAAGCGGCAGCCTGACGATACGCGATTGTTCGGCCAGTGCCTGAAGAATGGATTGGCGAATCCACCACACGGCATACGAAATGAACTTAAATCCACGGGTTTCGTCAAAACGTTGTGCCGCTTTGATAAGCCCGAGATTCCCCTCATTAATAAGGTCGGGTAGTGTGAGCCCTTGGTTTTGATACTGTTTGGAAACGGAAACCACAAAACGAAGATTGGCCTTGGTCAGCTTTTCCAAGGCTTTTTGGTCACCTTCGCGGATGCGTCGTGCCAGGTTTACTTCTTCTTCGGCTGAGATTAATTCGACCCGCCCGATTTCCTGTAGATACTTGTCGAGCGATAAGGTTTCGCGGTTGGTAACCTGCTTGGTAATTTTTAGTTGCCTCATTAGGAATAAATATTGTTTAAGGGCTTCCTCTTCCTTTTCCTAAAACGAAGCATACAGGTATTTGGTTACAGGAATAAGCGTAGCTATAATTAAGTTTTTAACTCAATTAAAATGCTTTTAATCAGCTTTTTATGCGTTTTGTTGTGAAAATCAGCAAGATGGATGCACAAAAAAGAAAAGCCCGGATCGGAAAAGACAGGCTAAACGGTCGCTTTGCGAAGCTTTATCCGCGTAATAAAAAAGATGGAACAGAGCGAAATAAGAATAGACAGGTAACCGGCCGTATCGTAGTGCTCCAGCTTTCCGTCGGCACTTTCGGTGATAATAAGTCCGCCGAGATAGGCGGCAAGTCCGGCGCCTAACTGCTGCATGGCCGAAATGAAGCTCATAAAGCTGCCCCGGTGCTCGGGATTGACCGTCTCCGATACCAGCGCTTGTGCAGGGATCATCCTTCCACCCGAGAATGCGAAAAAGAAGGTGTTGACCACGATAGCAATCCAAATGGCTGTAGCCGGCATAGTAGTGATAAGGTACACCGGAATACAGTTAAGCAGCACTAACAAAATAAATGTACGCTGCTTCCCGAATGTATCGGCCAGCCGACCGAAAAGCGGGCTGCTAAACAGCGATACGAGTCCGCCGCTGAGGTAAATATAAAACAGCTCGTTTTCCGAAAAGCCTACGTTTTTCACCATGTAGTTGCTGAGCTGCGGAATGATCATAAAGTGACCTACCATCAGCACTACCATCATCATTAGTGCGATACGTTGGTTGCGGCTTGAGAAGATGGCTTTTAAAATTTGAAGCGGATCCGTTTTTTTACGGTTGAGCAGGTGGTGTTGGATCGGTGGAATTATACGCTGAGCGGCCAGCCAGATGAATACGCCCATGACGGCGATGGCGATAAAAGGCGCATGCCAGGTAAAATGCGTGGCGATGAACAGTCCCATCGGTACCCCGGCGATAGAAGCTACCGAAAAAGCGCCCATGATCATACCCATAGCGGCGCCCCGACGTTCGAAAGGGATAAGATCGGCCACAATGGCCAGTACCTGTGCCCCCATAATTCCGCCGAAAATTCCGGTAAATATCCGTGCGGCCACCATCCAGCCGAAAGAAGGGGCAAGGGCGCAGAACAGGGTCCCGATGATAAAGCCGGCATAGGTGAAGAGCAGCGATTTTTTACGGTCAAAACGGTCGAGGAAAAAAGCTGCGGTAATTCCTGAGATTCCGGCACTCAGGGTATAAGCCGAAACGACAATGCCAAACTGGGTGGTGTTGATATCGAATACCCGCATCACCTGTGGTCCCAGCGGCATTATGATCATGAAATCGATAATGTTGGTAAACTGGATGGCAGCCAGCAGTAATAGTATAACAGACTCTTTCTTCACAGCTATTCGGCCACAAAAGTAATACGAAACGGCTGCCGTTATTCCGCGACGCAGCGATTTATTTTAAGCGGTACTTTTCCGGGATAAGCTTATGATTTAAGCCTGATCAGCTCTTCGACTTCGGCTACCTGTGCTGTGGTACTGCTACCTTGTAACCGGTGCAGTTCGGTATCGCGCCTGAACCAGGTAAGCTGTCGTTTGGCATAATTGCGCGTATGTTGCTGAATAAGCCTTATCGCGTCCTCGCGCGAATATTTCCCTTCTATATAGTCGAACAATTCTTTGTAACCTACCGTTTGTAAGGCGTTAAGGGTGCGAAAAGGGTAGAGCGTACGTGCTTCGGTTTCCCATCCTTCTGCCATCATGGCCTGTACCCTTTGGTCGATACGGGCGTATAATTCGGCCCTGGGCAGATCGGGCATCACTTTTAATACGCGGTAGGGAAAATCGGAGCTTGTACCCTGTTTTAGCTCGGCATGGGTTTTACCGCTTAGCTGCACGATTTCGATAGCCCTGATAAGTCGTTGCGGATTTTGAAGCTCGGCCTGACGATAAAACTCAGGGTCAAGCTCTTCCAAATGAGCCTGTAGCCAGCTAATTCCTTTCGTTTCGTAGGCTTTTTTCAGTTCCTCACGCAAGGCTTCGTCTTTTGCCGGCAATTGGTCGAATCCTTCGAGCAGGGCTTTGAGGTATAGTCCGGTACCCCCGCAAACAAGGGCTATAGGTCGTTCGGAAAGAATACGATCCAACTGTTCGCGTGCTTCGACAGCAAATAGCCCGGCATTGTATTCGTCGTGGATAGACACGTGCCCGCTCAGGTAATGCGGTACACCTTTGCTTTCTTCGGGCTTGATACGGGCTGTACCGATAAGCATCTCGCGATATACCTGCCGCGAGTCGGCCGATACCACAGCGGTGCCTAACTTCAGTGCCAGCTCTACGGCCAATGCGCTTTTGCCCGAGGCGGTGGCACCGGTTACGACAATTACGAGCGGAGAATTTGCAGTCAAGTGGCTACCAGGTAAATTGGCAAACAAAGGTAGCTTCGTTTTGCCGTTCGTCGGCGACAATCAGCTTAAATTCGTGCGTACCCTTACTGAGCGCCAGTTCCGAAGTACGGAAAATCATCCTTCCGGTTTTCAGTTCGTAATTTACGAGCACCCATTTCCCGTCGATATAGCCTTTGTAAGATTTGATGCCCGAAAGGTCGTCGGAGGCTTTTACCACAAACTCTTTCATTCCGGTCATCACCTTTCCATTGCTGATATTTACGCCTTGCAGCACAGGGGCTAATGTATCCACAGCGATGGCGTATTTCCCGAAGCTCCGGGTACGGGTGCTTATCCAGCCGTTTTGCCAGGTACCGCCCTCGGCCGATACTTTTCCTTTTTCATTGATAAATACGATTAGGGCCTTGTCGTTCAGGTGTTCAGGTACGCTATCGGCTTTTAGGTGCAGACTGAAATAGCTTTGTACGGGCACATCGGGGTCGTGCAGCAGGTACACCGGCGAGTAAAACCGGGCGCGGCGCGGCTCTTCTTTCAGGATAAAATCCAGATCGCGGTAGAAGCAGCCGGCGGGGAAATCCAGTTTTATCGTTTCGCGCGTCAGGCTATTAAGGGTATCGTACCGCATCTCTTGTCCGACAATGGGGCGGGGGGTGAATGCCTTCGGCTCGGCCGGATCAAGCTTGAAACGGAGCGTGGAAGTATTACCGGCATAATCGGCGGCGGCGTAGCTGAGCAGAAGACTACCCGTTTGAGGAGAGACCGTAAGTACGCCTTCGTCGGTTTTTACCGGGTAGATAAGCAGCGGATTATTCCCGTCGATAAAGGATTTGTGGTAGCTCTGCTTGTTCTTCTTATAAGCAAGGAAATCTTTGTGGGCATTAATATAGCGGGTAGTGGAAAAATCAATGCGATCCATTTGCTGGGAAAAGACGAGCGTATCGTTTTTCCGCAACTGAAGGGTATAAATGCCGCAGGAATTTTGCGAACCGTCGAAACGGTCGATGGTATGTAGCGCTACGCCAAAACGGCCGTAGGCTTTTAAAGAAGGGTTCCCTTTGAGTGCGTAGCGTCCGTTTTCAGCCACAATATCGAGTATCAACGGTCGGAAGCTGCCGTTGATATGGCTGCTGTCGTTGAGCGGATAAATTTTCAGGTGAAGCAGCGAAGGAGCGACCTGATCTTTCAGCCGAACGCCGAATAGTAAGGGGTTAAGTGCCTGTTCGGTAGCGGTTTCTCTTATTTCATAATGAAGATGCGGACCACCCGAGCTACCGGTATTGCCCGAATACGCAATGAGTTCTCCTTTTTGAACCCTAAGCAGCGTATCGGAAAGCTGATCGAGATCGATTTCTTCCGTTTCCTGTAGGTATTGTTGTGTCTTTACATATTTTTCGACCTGCGGATTAAAACGGCTAAGGTGCGCATAAACCGTGGTGTATCCGTTCGGGTGATTAATGTAAATGACTTTGCCGTAGCCATAGTGCGATACCCTTACCCGCGAAATATAGCCTTCGGCAGCGGCATAGACCTTTAATCCTTCGACGCCCTGTGTTTTGATATCCAGTCCGGTATGGAAATGGTTGGTTCTCAGCTCGGCAAAGCTACCCGAGGGAAGCAGGGGGATGTCGAGCGGACTACGGAAATAATCCTGAGGAAAGGGTTGTGCAAAACTTTGTGAAAGAATCGACCAGCACAGTAACAGCCATCCGGAACGCTTCATTGCCTTTAATTTCGGGGTTAAGTTTAGGAATCCTACAAATTTAAGACCGAAGTGTCTGCGCCGGAAGGCACTGTAGGCAGAGATTTCCACAGTGTGATTTGAAAAAAGTTTGAATTATCCTTCACTCCTGTTAACTTTGTCGCAATCTCCCACGAGGGGGCAACTAATCATGACAGGTTCAACGGATTTGCCCGGTTTGCTTAAAACAAAGGTTGAAAAGCTTATCAACCATTGTGAACAATTGCGAACGGATCAGCACAGTATGCAGGAACGTATTCGTCAGCTCGAAGCTGAAAAATCGTTGCTGGAAGATCAGGTGCGTATCCGCCAGTCTGAAATTGCAACGTTGCACCAGCGTGTGGAAATTTTGAAGAACGCAGAAGCATTGACCCGGTCTGACGCACAATCGGCCGCCATGAAATCAAAGATCAATGAGCTGATGCGGGAGATCGATAACTGTATCGCGTTATTGAGTAAGTAACAGGTTTAAATGAGCGAAATCTCCATAAAGGTCCAACTCGGCACACGCACTTATCCCCTTTCGGTAAATCCGGAAGAAGAAGCGCTGATCCGTGCGGCTGCGCAGCATGTGAATGACAGCATCAAGTCATTGCAGGACAGCTACGCCGTGAAAGATATTCAGGACCTACTGGCTATGACGGCGCTGCAGATGGCCACTCAGGTGGTAAGTCGCAGAAATGAGGTGGAGCCGAAAGCTCCGGTTCCGACCCATCAGGCCGATTTGGAAGCCATCGACCACCTGTTGTCGGACTACCTTACGCGACTGTAACGATTTTCTCCCCGGCTCTATTTCTTCGTAACCATTCGGTTAAGGCTTCGGCGGTTTTGTCGAATTTTTAAATTAATATAAATAATGGACATAATCAGTCTGCTGATTGGTGCTGCCGCCGGTCTTATCGCCGGAGCGGTTATCGTATGGATTTTCCTGAATAATATTTTGCGTAAAAAACGCAGTGACCTCATACAGGAAGCCGAAAAAGAAGGTGAAAACATCAAAAAAGATAAAATCCTTCAGGCCAAAGAACGTTTTCTTCAACTCAAAGAAGAGCATGAAAAAGCGGTGATAGAGCGTGAACGCAAAATTCAGTCGGCCGAAGACCGTACAAAGGGTAAAGAGAAAGAAGTATCACGCCGCCTCGAAGACGTGACCCGTCAGGAAAAAGACATTCACCAACTGCGTGATTCGCTTAGCGCACAGGCCGAAAAGCTGAACAAAAAACAGGAAGAGCTCGACAAGCAGCATATCCGTCAGGTACAGGAACTCGAAAAAATTTCGGGCTACAGCCGCGAAGATGCCAAAACGCAGCTTATCGAAGCCCTGAAAGCCGAAGCTCGCACTGATGCTATGGCTCATGTCAAGGAAATCATGGACGAAGCGCGCATTAATGCCAATAAAGAGGCGAAAAAGATTGTGATTCAGTCTATTCAACGTGTGGCTACCGAGCAGGCTATCGAAAATGCCGTATCAGTATTCAACATCGAAAACGACGATCTCAAAGGACGTATCATCGGTCGCGAAGGCCGTAACATTCGTGCGCTCGAAGCGGCTACAGGTATCGAAATTATCGTGGACGATACCCCCGAAGCCATTATCCTTTCCTGCTTCGACCCCGTACGCCGTGAGATAGCACGACTGGCGCTGCATCAACTGGTGTCGGACGGACGGATTCACCCTGCCCGCATCGAAGAAGTAGTGGCGAAAACCCGTCAGAAGCTCGAAGACGAAATCGTAGAAATAGGTAAGCGTACCACCATCGATCTGGGCATTCACGGGCTTCATCCCGAGCTTATCCGTATGGTAGGGCGTATGAAATACCGTTCTTCTTACGGACAAAACCTGCTCCAGCACTCGCGCGAAGTAGCCAACCTTTGTGCCACCATGGCTGCCGAGCTTGGCCTTAACGTGAAGCTGGCCAAACGTGCGGGGCTGCTGCACGACATCGGTAAGGTGCCCGACGAAGAGCCCGAATTGCCCCACGCTATTTTGGGAATGAAGCTGGCCGAGAAATACGGCGAAAAACCCGAAGTATGTAACGCTATCGGTGCTCACCACGACGAAATAGAAATGAATACGCTCATTGCGCCTATCGTGCAGGTGTGTGATGCCATTTCAGGCGCCCGTCCCGGAGCCCGCCGCGAAATCATCGAATCGTACATCAAGCGGATCAAAGACCTCGAAAACCTTGCGCTCTCTTACCCCGGTGTGACCAGCGCTTATGCCATTCAGGCCGGTCGCGAGCTGCGTGTAATCTGCGAAAGCGAAAAAGTAAGCGATATCGATGTAGATAAGCTCTCTTTCGATATTTCGCAGCGTATTCAGACCGAGATGACTTATCCCGGACAAATCAAAATTACCGTCATCCGCGAAAAACGTGCGGTGAACTACGCCAAATAAATTGTACTACATTCGCAAAAAGGACAGGAGAAAATCAGTTTCTTACTGTCCTTTTTCATGAGAAGATGCTGAGCGGAAAAAATATTGTTATTACAGGAGGAGCAGGCTTTATCGGCTCCAATCTTTGTGCGTATTTTTTGAAGCAGGGCAACCGGGTGCGTTGCCTCGATAATTTTCTGACCGGAAAACGAGAAAATATTGCCGCCCTGCTCACTCATCCCGATTTTACGCTCATAGAAGGAGATATCCGCAATGCGGCCGATTGCCTGAAAGCCATGCAGGGTGCCGACCTTGTGCTGCACCAGGCCGCGCTGGGTTCCGTGCCACGTTCTATCCACGATCCGCTGACCACCAACGACATCAACATTACCGGCTTTTTACAGGTGCTGACCGCCGCGCGCGACAGCGGTATCAAACGGGTAGTGTATGCCGCCAGCTCGTCCACTTATGGCGACAGCGCCGAACTGCCCAAACGCGAAGATCGCATCGGGAAGCCGCTTTCGCCTTATGCGGTGACCAAGTACGTTAACGAACTGTATGCGGGTGTATTTGCTTCCCTTTACGGGATGGAGCTTATCGGGCTGAGGTATTTTAACGTGTTCGGTCGCCATCAGGATCCGGAAGGTACCTATGCGGCAGCCATTCCGCGTTTTATCCGTATGCTGCGCAGGGGCGAATTGCCGCTGGTGTACGGCGACGGCAGCCAGACCCGCGATTTTACCTACATCGACAACGTGATTCAGGCCAACGAAAAAGCGGCGCTCGTAAGCGATCCGGAGGCCTTGAACACCGTATATAACGTAGCGTGCGGCGATCGTACCACGCTTAACGAACTATTGCACGAACTCAAAAGTCTGCTCTCGGAATACGATCCGAAAATATCGCACATCGCAATAAAATACACCGAACCGCGTGCGGGTGAAGTACAACACTCGCTGGCCGATATTCGTAAAGCGCGTACCTTATTGGGTTACGAACCTTCACATTCGCTCAAAAAAGGACTGCGCGAAGCCATTCAATGGTACGTGGAGGCAGGTTGGTAAATTCTCCAAATTGCTTGTGAGCAGCGGTTTCTCGCCGTATTTTTCTTCCGCTTTCTGTACGTAAATTCTTCCCTTTCTTACCCGCATTATTCCGTATCTTTCGGCTTCAAAATCTTCCGGATGGAGAATACCGAAAAACGACTTTTTCTGCTCGATGCCTTTGCCCTGATCTACCGGGGTTATTTTGCCTTGACCGCCAATACCAAGTTTAACCCGATAAATTCCAAAGGACTGGATACCTCCGCCATTTTGGGATTTACCAATACGCTGGTCGAAGTATTGCTCCGTCAGAAACCTACGCACATTGCTGTGGTATTCGATACCGCAGCCCCCACTTCCCGGCATATCGAATACACCGATTACAAAGCCAACCGCGACGAAATGCCCGATGCCATTGCCGTGGCGCTGCCGTATATCAAAGAAATTATTCGTGCTTTTCGTATTCCCGTGCTGGAATCGGACGGGTACGAAGCCGACGACGTGATAGGTACGCTGGCTATTAAAGCCGAGCAGGAAGGGTTTATTACCTATATGATGACACCCGATAAAGATTTCGGTCAATTAGTGAGCGAGAATATTTTTATCTATAAGCCGGGCCGTTTTGGCAACGATGCCGAAGTGATGGGGGTAAAGGAAGTTTGTGAGAAATTCGGGATCCAGTCGCCCAGGCAGGTAATCGATATACTCGGGCTGATGGGCGATGCTGTCGATAATATACCCGGTGTGCCGGGCGTAGGTCCGAAAACGGCTACGCAGCTTATCAGCGAATACGGCACGGTCGAAAATATGCTGGCGCATACCGCACAAATTAAAGGTAAGCTGCGTGAAAAAATCGAAAACAACAGGGAGCAGGCATTGCTTTCTAAAAAGCTGGCCACCATACTGACCGATGCGCCGGTCGAATTTGACGAAGAAGATCTGCGTCTCGAAGAGCCTAATCGTGAGCAGGTACTGGAATTGTTCAGCGAGCTTGAATTTCGTACGCTGGCTCGTCGGGTGCTGGGGCAGGAAATTCAGTCCTCGCAGAAAAGCGGACAGATCGATATGTTCGGTAAAGTAGAAGAAACACCGCAGACACCGCCTGCCGAAGAGGAATTACATCATTTTCGTACGCTCGATACGGTGCCGCACACCTATCACCTCTGCGATACCCCCGAAACACGCGCGGCGCTTATTCAGACCTTATCATCGGCGCCTGAGTTTTGTTTTGATACCGAAACTACCGGACTCGATGCGCACAATGCCGAACTGGTGGGAATGTCGTTTGCGATAGCTCAGGGCGAAGCATGGTATGTGCCGCTGCCTTCAGACAGAGAGCGTACGCAGGCCATTCTGGAAGAATTCAGGGCTTTGTTCGCTTCGACTACTATTCGTAAAATAGGGCAGAACATTAAATACGATTTTTTGGTATTGTCGTGGTATAACATTCCGGTGGCGGAGCCGCTCTTCGATACCATGTTAGCGCATTACCTGCTCGAGCCCGATAAAAAGCACGGCATGGATTATCTGGCCGAAACCTACCTCGATTACCGGCCTGTGAGGATTGAAACGCTGATCGGTAAAAAAGGGAAAGATCAGGGGAATATGCGCGATGTGCCCCTGGAACAGATTAAAGAATATGCGGCCGAAGATGCGGATATTACCTTACAGCTCAAACAGGCGCTCGAACCTTTGCTGAAAGAGAACGGTTGTGAGTCGCTTTTTCACGAAGTGGAATGTCCGCTGATACCTGTGCTGGCCGCTATGGAAAAAGAGGGGATTAATCTTGATGTACCCGTGCTGCGCGACTATTCGGCGATGTTAGAAATAGAGCTGGGGCGTTTGGAAACCGAAATTTTTGCCGCTGCCGGCACTTCCTTTAATATTGATTCGCCGAAACAGCTTGGACAGATTCTTTTTGAGGTACTTAAAATTGATGAAAAAGCCAAGAAGACCCGCACCGGACAATACGCCACCGGCGAAGAAGTGCTTGTCAAACTGACCGATAAGCACCCCGTGGTATCGCTTATTCTCGAATACCGTCAATTACGCAAGCTCAAATCCACTTACGTCGATACCCTTCCCGAAATGGTCAATCCGACCACCGGACGGGTACATACATCTTTCATGCAGGCGGTAGCGGCTACCGGCCGACTCAGCTCTAACAATCCCAACCTACAGAACATTCCTATCCGCACCGAGCGCGGAAGAGAAATACGCAAAGCTTTTATTCCCCGCGACGAGGAGCATACGCTGCTTTCGGCCGACTATTCGCAGATAGAGCTTCGGATCATTGCTTCGCTTAGTGGCGATGCGCACATGATAGAAGCATTTGCACAAAACCTCGATATTCATGCCGCTACGGCCGCGCGTGTATTCGGCGTGGCACAGGAGGAAGTAACCCGCGAAATGCGCAGCAAAGCAAAGGCGGTTAACTTCGGAATTATCTACGGTCAGTCGGCTTTCGGACTTTCGCAAAATTTGGGCATACCGGTAAAAGAAGCGAAAGAAATTATCGATAATTATTTTGCGCAGTATCCCGGTATCAAGGCTTATATGGAAAACAACATCGTAAAAGCCCGTGAGAAAGGATATGTCGAAACCCTGCTTGGACGCAGACGTTACCTGCCCGATATTCATGCGGCTAACAGCACTGTGCGCGGATTTGCCGAGCGCAACGCCATCAATGCGCCTATTCAGGGTTCGGCCGCTGATCTGATCAAAATCGCGATGATCCATATTCAGCGAGAAATGGAAAAACAAAAGCTGCGCTCCAAAATGGTACTACAGGTGCACGACGAACTTATTTTTGACGTATATCAGCCCGAGCTGGAACAGCTCAAGCCGATCATTCGCGAGAAAATGGAAAAAGCAATGACCTTAAATGTGCCTGTTGTAGTGGAAATGGATACCGGTCGCAACTGGCTCGACGCGCATTAAAAAGCGTGTGTAAAGTCTTTTTCTGTGTGAAAATAAGATAAGCCCTTTATTTACAGATGTTAAATTATGTGAAGCGAAGGCTTGGATTCCAAGGATAGGCACCATCTTGTTTGTGATTCTTGGCTATCTGGCGTATATTTGCGTGATTTTTACACACTGCGAAGTGTGATAATGTTGATTTTTAAAGGATTAAATAAGTTTTGGGTTCATCCCGGCTTATATAAATGTAAATGAGGACGCTGCTTAATATATTGCTTGCTATATTGCTGACGACAGCGACCAGTCCTCGTGTGGCGGCGTCACAGGAAGTGTGGGCAGAAGCAGAAGAAGTATGTTACAAGGAAGAGTTCGCCGTAGAGACACAGGAACAGGAAGAAACGGAAGAAGACGCTCCGAATATACAGCCTACTCCGCAATTCAAAGAAGATTATCTCGAATTTGACTATTCTAACGACGAAGGGCTTTATAGCCGCCGCTTTCGTTTATCACAAGAAGAACGTCTTATACCCGCTCCGGTAGCCGTTTTATCCGATACCTTACCGGTGTCGGTGTACGCCTATTTTTCGGAAACGTTTGATTTCTCTGAAAACTATCACAGCAGGGGTTACTTGTCCGGCTGGTATCCTATACTTTTTCGTTACAGACTGTTTTAGGCATCTGTTTTTTCCGGTAATTGACTTTACCGGCTGTAATGGCTTTTCGTAAGCCCTTATTCCTTTCGTTTTTACTTACGCTCGTTTTTCAACTTAAAATCATGAAAGTAAATACTTCCTTGTTTGTTATCGGTGCTTCGCTGCTTATAGCCGCCTGTACGACCAGCAATGCCAATAACAGACAGAAAGAAGCGGTCAAAACCTATCCGGTAGTGCCGCTGATTCAGAAAGATACCTTGCTACAAATGAAATATGTAGCCGATATCCAGGCCCGGAAAAACGTGGAGCTGCACGCCCGCGTTTCGGGAATCCTCGACAAAATTTATGTCGATGAAGGGCAATATGTAAAAGAAGGGCAATTGCTTTTCAGCATCAACGACGAAGAGCTGCGTATTGATTTGAATAAAGCCAGCGCATTTTATAACAGTGCCATAGCTGATGCGCGCGTAGCTGAAGTAGAAGTGCAGCGCGTACGCACGCTGGTCGAAAAAAATATCGTATCCGAAACCGAGCTGGAGTTGATGCAGGCCAAACACCTGGCGCTACTGGCTAAGGTAGAGGAAGCCCATTCGGCAGTAGCCAATGCTCGCCGTTTGCTTTCCTATACACAGGTACATTCGCCTTTCGACGGTATTATCGACCGTTTGCCGCTCAAAGAAGGAAGCCTGCTGAGCAATGGATCCCTGCTGACCACCATTTCCGACATTCAGTCGGTGTATGCCTATTTTAATATCTCCGAAAGAGAATACCTGCGCCTCATGCAGCCCAACGACGATACGCTTCCCAACGAAGTAAGGCTCGTGCTGGCCGACGGTAGCATTTATGCCTATGCAGGTACCATCGAACCCGCCGAAAGTGAAATCGATGAAAATACCGGTTCTATCGCTTTCCGCGCGAGTTTTCCCAATCCCGACGGACTGCTCAAGCACGGTGCTTCAGGTACGCTTTTGCTGGATCGTCCGGTAGAAAAAGCTTTGCTCGTTCCCCAAAAATCGGTGTTCGAGATACAGGACAAAAACTATGTGTATGTGCTTGGCAATGACAACACGGTCAAAATGACAAATTTTGCTCCCGGAGAAAGGTTGGCCGAGTATTACATTGTTCGATCGGGGCTTGAACCTTCCGATAAAATAGTGTATGAAGGCATACAGACCCTGCGCGACGGAGAACTGATAAATCCTGTAGAGCCCGCGCCGTAATTAGCTATTTGTGGACAGAAGTTCCCTTTCTCAATTTGAAATCTGATGGTTGAAACTTTTATACGGCGACCCGTACTGTCGCTTGTCATTTCTTTGCTTATTACGCTGGTAGGGGTGCTGGCTTTGCTTCAGCTACCGGTAACCCAGTTTCCGGATATCGTACCGCCTTCGGTGATGGTAACCGCCCGTTATACCGGCGCCAACGCCGATGTGTCGGCCAAAGCGGTGGCTATGCCCATCGAGCGCGCCATTAACGGAGTGCCCGGCATGACCTACATGTCCACTGTTACCAGCAACGACGGGATCACCATGATCCAGGTCTTTTTCGAGGTGGGTACCGATCCCGATCAGGCGGCGGTAAACGTGCAGAACCGGGTAACGACCGTGCTTGACGAAATGCCCGAAGAGGTGATCAAAGCCGGGGTGACCACCGAAAAAGAGGTAAACAGTATGCTCATGTACCTCAACCTGACCAGTACCGATGAGTCGATGGACGAGCAGTTTATCTTCAATTTTGCCGACATCAACGTACTGCAGGAACTCAAGCGTATCGACGGAGTGGGAAGGGCCGAAATTATGGGGCAGCAGGAATACGCCATGCGTGTATGGCTACAACCCGAGCGTATGCTGGCGTACAACATTTCGACCGACGAGGTGATACAGGCCCTGCGTAACCAGAACGTGGAAGCCGCCCCCGGAAAAACCGGAGAAAGTTCGGGTAAGGCAGCCAATTCTCTGCAATATGTACTGCGTTACACCGGTAAATTTTATGAGCCCCAGCAATACGAGCAGGTAATTCTGCGCGCCGATAAAGACGGTTCCATACTTCGTCTCAAAGACATTGCGGAAGTCGAATTCGGTTCGATGAGCTACGGCATGGTATCTAAAACCGACGGACGACCCTCGGCTTCGATCATGATCAAGCAGCGCCCCGGCTCGAATGCCAGCGAAGTGATCGAGAACATCAAAAACCGAATGGCCGAGCTGAAAGGCACTTCCTTCCCGCCGGGCATGGAATACAACCTTGCTTACGACGTATCCCGCTTTCTCGATGCCTCCATTCACGAAGTGTTAAAAACGCTGATAGAAGCGTTTATCCTCGTATCGATAGTGGTGTTTATTTTTCTTCAGGATTTCCGTTCTACACTTATTCCGGCTTTGGCGGTTCCTGTAGCGCTTGTAGGTACGCTGGCCTTTATGATGATGTTCGGCTTTTCGATCAACCTGCTTACCCTTTTTGCCCTGGTACTGGCTATCGGTATAGTGGTCGATAATGCGATTGTAGTGGTCGAGGCGGTGCACGTAAAAATGACCGAAGAACATCTTCCGCCTTTGGAAGCTACTATTGCGGCCATGAAAGAAATTAGCGGCGCTATTATCGCAATTACGATGGTGATGTCGGCCGTATTTATTCCCGTGGCTTTTATGAGCGGTCCGGTGGGTGTGTTCTACCGGCAATTTTCGCTGACCCTCGCCATTGCGATATTTATTTCGGGAATCAACGCATTGACACTTACGCCGGCACTTTGCGCCATTATGCTGCGGCACGATCCGAGCAAACAACGCAAGGGCTTATTACAGCGTTTTTTTAACGGATTTAACAAACGTTACGACGCAACCTCTTCGGGTTACCGAAAAATTCTTAGCCGTATTGCGGGCCGTAAGTTTGTCACCTTAGGACTGCTGGCTGTATTTTTTGCCGCGACCTGGGGTACGGCGGTGATTCTTCCCGGCGGATTTATTCCGACCGAAGATCAGGGCATGATTTACGTCAACGTGACTACTCCTCCGGGTGCTACCGTAGAGCGTACCGAAAAGGTGCTCGATCAGGTAGAGCAGGTGTCGCGTACTATCGAAGGCGTAGAAAACGTGACCACACTGGCAGGATATAGCCTTGTGAACGAAATTGCGGGCGCTTCTTACGGAATGGGGATGATCAACCTGAAACCCTGGGACGAGCGCAGCAAAGGGATGGCGGATATTATTTCCGAAATAGAAGAAAAAATCAGCCACATCACCGATGCGACGATCGAACTTTTTCCGCCGCCCACTGTGCCCGGGTTCGGTAACGCCAGCGGATTCGAATTACGCCTGCTCGATCGTACCGGTACCGGCGATATCAACGAAGCCGCCCGGGTGACCAACGATTTTATAAAAGCGATCAAAGAAACGCCCGAGATAGGCAATGCCTTTACCAGCTTCGACGTGTCGTTTCCGCAGTACATGATTCATATCGATTACGACCTGGCGGCCAAAAAAGGAGTCACTGTCGATAATGCGATGGGTAATTTGCAAACCTTACTGGGTAGCTATTACGCCACCAACTTTATTCGTTTTAACCAAATGTACAAGGTGATGGTACAGGCGGCTCCCGGTTTCCGCAGCTCGCCCGAGCAGGTGCTGAAGCTGCATGTCAAAAACGACAAGGGAGAAATGGTGCCTTATTCGAGCTTTGTACGCATAGAAAGAGTATATGGTCCCGAGCAGCTTACCCGTTACAACATGTACCTCTCGGCCATGATCAACGGCGATGCGGCTCCCGGATACAGTAGCGGCGATGCGATTAATGCGGTTCAGCGTGTGGCCAGCGAAACCCTGCCGCGCGGCTTTGCTTACGAATGGAGCGGGATGACAAGGGAAGAGATTTTATCAGGTAACCAAACCCTGTTTATTTTCTTAGTGTGTCTCGTGTTTGTGTACCTGCTGCTCGCTGCGCAATACGAAAGCTTCCTCTTGCCTTTGCCGGTAATTCTCAGTTTGCCTGCAGGGATTTTCGGTGCTTTTCTTTTCCTGAAAATGGCCGGACTCGACAATAACATTTACGCCCAGGTAGCGCTGGTGATGCTCATCGGTCTGTTGGGTAAAAACGCGATTCTTATTGTTGAATTTGCCATACAGCGTCGCAAAGAAGGGCTGAGCATCTTACAGGCGGCCATCGAAGGAGCGGAGCAGCGTTTAAGACCCATTCTGATGACCTCTTTTGCGTTTATCGCCGGACTTATTCCGCTTTGTATCGCCTCGGGTGCCGGAGCGATGGGTAACCGTTCTATCGGTACGGCTGCGGCGGGCGGAATGCTGACCGGAACCATTTTCGGAGTCATCATTATTCCCGGCCTGTACGTGCTGTTTGCTTCGCTGGCCGAATGGAAAAAGAAAAATAAAGCACAGGTAATTTCTGAAGATATTTCATAGAAGCATCATTGGTTGATGAAAACGATCTACACCCACCTTTTAACCGTTTCGGTTTTATTTATTCTGACCTTTTCGGCCTGCCGTGTTCCTAAACAGGCTGCGCTTCCGTCACAGAAAGCCATACCCGAAACCTTTGTCGGTAATGCCGACGATACAAGCAGCATGGCTTATATCTCGGTCGGGACTTTCTTTCCTGATCCGAAGTTGCAGGCGCTAATCGCTGAAGTGTTGCAGCACAATCCCGATATGCAGATCGCTTTGCAGCGCATAAGCGTGTCGGCCGCTTATCTCTCAGCGGGCCGTGCCGCATTGTTCCCTTCGCTTAATTTTCAGGCTGCTGCCAGCGGTACACGTTATGGCAAATACACCATGGAAGGCGTGGGTAACTTCGATACCAACCTTTCGCCCAACATCAACGACGATCAACGCATAGGCGTGTCGCCTACACCTGATTTTTGGCTCGGACTGGTAGCTTCCTGGGAGATAGATATCTGGGGCAAGCTGCGCAATATGAAAAAATCGGCGCGTTATCGTTTTCTGGCTTCGCAGCAGGGTCGTCATCTGATTACCTCTCAACTGATAGCGCATACGGCGGCCTTGTATTACGAGCTGGTTACGCTCGATGCCGAAGCGCTCATTATTCTTGAAAACATCAGTTTGCAGGAAAAAGCGCTCGAAGTGGTCGAAGCGCAAAAAGGCGGCGGACGGGCTACCGAGCTTGCCGTGCAGCAGTTTAAAGCGCAGTTGCTCAATACCCGGAGCGCCGAATTTTCTATCCGACAGCAGATCACCGAAGCCGAAAACAACCTGAACGCCCTGGCCGGACGTTTTACCGGAACGATAGAGCGTAGTTCCGCATTTATGCCCGGATCATACTCCGAGTTGCTGAAAGTAGGCATACCTGCTCAATTGCTCGAAAACCGACCAGATCTGAAACAGGCCGAATTTGAATTGGAAGCCACACGTGCCGATGTGAAAGCCGCAAGAGCAGCCTTTTTTCCTTCAATTACACTTTCGGCTTACGGTGCTTTTAATGCATTCAAAAGCGGCTTGCTGTTTGACCCTACTTCGTTGGCTTATCAGCTTTTGGGTGGACTCACAGCTCCCATATTTCAGCGTAACCAGCTTAAAGTACAGTTTAACGTAGCTACCGCTTCACAGCAGGAAGCGTTTTACCAGTATCAGAAAACAGCCCTGAATGCCTATCGTGAGGTGATGAATCTGATGAGCGGAATAGACAATATGCAGCAGATGTTTGAACTTAAAAAGCAGGAAGTGGAAGCGCTCGGGCAGGGTGTCAGCGTGGCAAATGAGCTTTATGTAACCGGTTATGCCAGCTACCTCGAAATTGTGTCAGCACAAAAAAGCAAGCTCGAAGCTCAACTGGAACTGGTTAATCTTGAACGCCGCATGATGATTTCGCTGATTGACCTTTACAGAGCTACCGGTGGAGGCTGGCGTTAATCTTTATTCTCTTTGAATAAGCACTTTTCGGAAAATCGATTGCCTTTCCCGAAAATCGAGCCTTAGTAAATACAGCCCTTCGGGCAGTAAAGGAAGCTTGATCTGTAGTTCATTTGTGGCCTTTGGGGTAGCGATTTCATACACCGTTTTACCTTGTATGTCGATGAATACAAGCCGGGAGATACCGCTTGAGGCATCGCTCAGTTTCAGTGTGAGCAGCGCATCTGTCGGGTTGGGGTAAAGCAGTATTTCCTCTTCATTTTCGCTTTCGTTGACGTCGGTTGGCAAAGAATTACAGTGACAGTTTGGAAATGTTTGCGAATTTAGGTGATATCTCTCCCCATTTTTTTCAAAACATAGGGGGATAATTCCGAAGTGCGGGCGTACTTCCGGAAGGCCTGTATAACAATCATAGTAGTCGTGAACGGCATTAAATCCCTGTCGATTTCCATATCCTTCCCACCATGCTTCTTCATGTCCGGAATAAATATCAATAAGCCTAAATTCTCGTATTTGCTCGCCTGTTATTGCAGTTAGCGTGTCAATTTCTTCTACGAAGTATGTAGCATAACAGGGGAAATAAACCGTTACCAACTCCCCTTGCTGCACCGAAAAATCGTACATAAGGTATTCGCGGATACTGTCGGGCGGAACCAAAAGGACTTTTCCCGCATCGTCGCGTAAGGCCCCGAAATACGTGGCTGCTGAAAGGTCGAAATAAGCCGAATTGTTAATGTTGACATACACTTTAGCGTAGGTGTGGACACCGATGCTGGTATCGCCTCCAAAACCGTAGTGAAGAGTGCGTGTGCAGGAATAAACATTAAAGTTTATCTTATCTATTATTCCCTGCGACCAAACGGCATCCCGCAGCGGGAAGGGGTAGGGGGACTGCGCTTCGGCAACAGCTAAAAAAGCGATACAGCCACAGGTGAAAAGTAATTTTTTATACATAACTACAGGTATTTATGAGTAGGGTTATACCTGTGTCAGTACAGAATGTTGGCTCGTTTTTCTAAGAAATTATACAGGTCTATCGCTTTGTTTTTCTTCTCGAAAAAACATAATCTGTACTTTCTCTGAACAAAGTTTTATTGGGAGACGAGAATTTTTTGATCGACATTTTCTTTATATTTAAGGAAAGCTATTTTTATGAATTCCTTATTGTATATCATTGCCTTAGTACTGGTAATAGGCTGGGTGCTCGGTTTTTTTGTCGCCAATTTAGGAAACGTTATTCATATTCTGCTTGTACTTGCAGTAGTGGCCCTATTGCTACGGGTTATTCGCGGCAGCGGCAGTTAACTAGTGGCCGGCATGTGCCGCTTTTATCACCTTGAAATTAAAGAGGTGATGCCCTTTCGACACAAACAGCAGGTACATTCCGTCTTCTACATCAGGGAAATGAATTTCTATGCGGTTGGCATCGCTGTTTTGCTCGGGAAGAATGAGATTGCCTGAAACATCTTCCAGAAAATAAGACAAGTCTCCTCCTCCGGGATTGCTAAGCCAGGTGCTTTCCACAAATGGATTGGGAGCCACTGAAAGATGCAGCGATATATCGTCGATGAACAAAGACTGGATTTCCGAGTCGGTAAAATCTCCGTTGAAATCGACCTGCCTGAGTTTGTAATAATACGTTTCTCCGATGTGTACGTCGTGGTCGGCCCATTCGTACTGAATGCGGTAATTGGAGTTACCCGCACCCTGTTCTGTATGTATCGTTTCCCAATCGGCCGAATCGCTGCTGCGGAAAATTTCAAAACGTTCGTTATTGATTTCGCTCGCGGTTATCCAGTCTAATACGGCGGTATGATCTTCCTGTCGGGCATGGAAATACACCAGCTCGATGGGAAGCGCGCTGCTACAGGATGTACAACTGGTTTTTACATCGGCCGAACCCCAGTTGCCGCCACCCGAGGTGCTTGCCGAATTATCTTTACAGATCCGTACGTTTGGAGCATTCGTCAGGTTGTTGTTAAGGAGCGCGTTGCCCTTGTAATAAATACAGCCTGTGCCTATCGGTGCGTTTACCGAAAACGTCCGGTTATTGGTAATATCGGTGGCATTGATACTGCTGCCAGGGCCGAGACAGACCGACTCCTGCGAAGCATTCGATTGAATAAATAAGGTGTTCAACGTGGTCATGCCGTAATTGACGAAAAAGGAAGAGCTCGAATTAAGCTCCAACCTTGCGCCGTGGATCGTAAGTATTGCAGACGGAGAAGCGTTCATCAGCATATTATTGCTGTTTTGCATGGCCAGTCCGCAGCTTAGTGTAAGCGTACCGAAATTGTATATCGCGGAGTTTCCGTTGAGGTAAAGCATGCCTCCGCAATTGAGGGTCAGGTTTGCTCCCGGAGCTACGATAAGCGTACCACTGTTGAAATTGAACGAAGAAAGGTTTAGATCGGCGCAGACCCCGAATACACCGCCGTTGAGGTTCACTGAATTTACGACAGGGCCTGTGCCGTCGTACCAATATACCTGTCCTGAATTGACGTTTGCTTGTGGCGGTGGTGAATTGCCTGTACAGAAAGTTATTTCGGGCGGTGAAGTGCATTGGGCGGTACTTTCTTCAGTAGCGGAATAAGCAAGCAATAAGGAGCATACTACAACGCTTTTCATAGAGATAGAATAAAGGTATCGGGGAGAAACGGCGCATTGGGCACTTCGATCTCCCGGAATAATATTCCAAAATATAGTACAAAAAAACAGAAGCGACAATAGGCTTCCGGTAGGCGCTTTTAAAAAAAAATCGCCCGGAAAATTTTCCGGGCGATGTCAAAATTCAATATCGGAAAGAATTAGCTGTTGCCTGAGCGGATTACTTTGAATGCGGATGATTTGTTGCCTTTGATAACGTTCAGGAAATATACGCCGGGCTCTTTTACGGGCAGTTCTATTCGAATACGCTGACCCGATACGCGGGTTTCTGAAAGCACCAACTGTCCGAGGCTGTTGTGTACGGCAAAGCTTAGCGGCTCGTCGTCGGGATTAAGAATGTAAAATTCCTGTCCGAACGGATTCGGGTAAACGGATACCGAAAGGCTGTTGTTTTCGCTGTAAAAAGGAATTATCGGAGAAATAGAATATTCCTGGTTGAAATCGATTTGTTTCAGTCTGTAGTAGTAGGTCTGACCGGCTATTATGTGCTGATCGATCCAGTCGTACTGTATCAGTTGGTTGGAATTACCCGCACCCGATTCGCTGTGTACAATCTGCCAGTTTTGCGCATCTTCCGAACGTTCCAGTTCGAAGCGTTCGTTATTGGTTTCGCTGGCCGTAATCCAGGTGATGCGGGCATAAGCGTCTTCTGCATTTACTTCGAACGAAAGCAGTTCGATAGGCAGTACGGTACCGTTACTGCAATCGCCGCAAGGATAAGATACGGTAGCCGAACCCCAGTTGCCTCCTCCACTCGTGGTGGCAGAGGCTCCCCGGCAGATATAGACATCGGGCGTGGTGGTTACGCTGTTGTTAATAAGTGCGTTGCCGGTAAAAGAGAGGCAGCCTGTGCCCGAAGGGGCATTGATGCCTCCTGTGCGGTTATTCATCAGGTTGGTAGTATTCAGCCTGCTCGAAGTACCCAGGCAAACTCCGCCGGAAGGGGCGTTAGATTGAATATTGAGTCCGGTCATCTGTGCCGAACCGTTGTTGACGAAGTAAGAGGAACCGGAGTTGAGCTCCAGCGTGTAGCTGCTCATATTCAGCACCGACGAAGGCGTGGCGTTCATCACCATGTTATTGCTGTTCTGCATGGTTATCGAACGGTTCATGTTCAGCGTACCGAAGTTATAGATGTACGAGTTTCCATTCATGTGGAGGGTTCCGCCACCGTTAATAGTAAGCTGCGCGTCTGGTGCAATAATAATTGTACCGCCGTTAAAGTTAAGGCTGGAGAGTGTCAGATTACCACATACATGAAGTGTACCGCCGTTCAGGTTAATGGTGCTTACTGCAGGGTTGCCGGTATATACGTAGGTCTGTCCCGAATTGATATTCTGCCCGTTAGACGGTGCAGAACCACCTGTGCAGAAGTTGATATTCGGAGGACTGGTGCACTGTGCGGCCGAAGGCAAGTAAGAAAGTAGAATTAACAGCGCGGAAGCAATAAATGTTTTCATTTTAATTAGTAGTTCAGATAATAAGTGACAGGTATAATTGGAGATACAAAGCGTGAAGAGGAGCTATGACCCGGAGCCGTAAGCACCAAGCTCCGGTAAGGAACGGGATTGATGCTGTAATTTGTCACCTGGCCGTACATATTGAAATTTGCTTAGGTTTTTATACTTAGTTTTACGCTGCAAAGATAAGTCAATTAATAGTATAACAAGCAATTAACTATTCATTTGTTGATAAATAGTACGCTTTTTCACGTAAAATGCCTCTTTTGATGATTCACCGGGAGTTTTGTCTGAGTTTTCGGCAAAACCTAATGAAAATAAAAAAGACCCTAAATGGGTCTTTTGAAAGAATTAAGAAAAGCGACTTTCGGGCGGTATTCGCGTGCCACGTAAGAATTCTTCGATGTGCATTCGTCGCTTTCCGGCCAATTGCAGCTCTTCGATAAGTAGGGCTCCGTCGGCAGTAAAGACTTTTAAGAAGGTTTTTTCGTCGGTCTCAAGCTGTCCGGGCTCCCCTTTACCAGTCGAAATACGGCTGTGGTATATTTTCAGACTAAGGGGATTCTTCCCCTGCACGAGCCATTCGGTCCAGGCGGCGGGGTAGGGCGAAAGGCCCCGAATCTGATTAAATACGTCGGTACCGGGCCTGTCCCAATGGATGCGACAATCGTCTTTAAAAATCTTGGGAGCGTGCTTTAACGCGCTCGAATGATCCTGAGGTTGGGCCTTTACACGCTTGTCGCGAATAGCTTCTACGGTGCGAAGCAGCAAATCGGCTCCCGTGTGCATGAGCTTGTCGTGCAGCTCGCCCGCCGTTTCTTCGGCACCAATAGCCACTTTTACGCGGTCTATAATATCGCCGGTATCGATTTCGTGGCGGATAAAAAAAGTGGTCACTCCCGTTTCGGTTTCACCATTAATAAGCACATGATTGATGGGCGCTGCACCCCGGTACTGTGGAAGCAAAGAGGCATGCAGGTTAACCGTGCCTTTAGGGGGCATGGCCCAGACCACTTCGGGCAACATACGGAAAGCTACTACCACAAACAGGTCGGCACCGATTTGTTGCAACTCGTTCAGAAACTCAGGTGCTTTCAGGTTGCTGGGTTGCAGTATATGTAATCCCTGCGACAGCGCGTATTCTTTCACTGCCGAAGGAGTGGGTTGCTGTCCACGTCCGGCCGGTTTATCGGGAGCGGTAACCACGGCGGCTATACGGATCCCGTTTTCGTGCAGGTGTTGCAGGCAGCCTGTCGCAAAGCCGGGCGTACCCATAAATATAATGTTGAACTCAGCCATACTTTATACCTTGATGTGTTTCCATTTGCCCCGACGAATATAATAGATACAGCCCAGCGCCATTGTTCCGAAATATACATATTCTATACACCACACCCAGATGATGTTCTGTTGCAGCGGACCCGTCAGCAGCCAGGCTCCTGTCAGGTAAAGCACGATGGTAAGCAATTCGATGCGGAATGCCGTTTTCGTGTCGCCGGATCCGGAAATAAGGTTGAGCAAAGGAGCTGTAAGTGCCAGCAGGAACATGGCTCCCGTAACCACCTGTAGGGTATAAGCCGTTTCCTGTAAAATAGCCGTATTCTCACTCATTACAGGCACTACCCATAAAGGATAAAGTAGGTTAGGATGGGTAAAGATCAGCGTAGCCAGCAGGTTGAGCAGTATGATCTTGGTCACGGTAGGCAATACTTCGCGGGTTTGTCCGCGAGCGATAAGCTGACTTACAAAAGTACGGGTAGCGGCTCCTATGCCCTGTATCGGGATAAATGCAATCAGGTAAAACATACGGATTACCTGCGAAATTTCGAGGTCTTTCGAGCCCATTTGTTCGATAAAAAAGAAAAAAACGGTCCAGGCTCCGGTAGCGACAAATCCTTGTAGCATAAGTGGCCACGAGAGTTTGATCAGTTGCACGATGGTATTGCGAATCGGGATAAGCTTTCCACGAAGCCGGTATTTGAGCACCGCTTTATCATAACGGGTATAAAGAATGACGAACAACAGCGCGCCTGCTTCGGCTATGACCGAAGCGATGGCAGCTCCTTCGAGCTCCATGCGGGGTAGTCCGAAATGTCCGAAGATAAGTCCGTAATCGAGTACTACGTTGAGAAAAGCCGTAAGTGAAGTGTAGTACATGATGACCCGGGTGCGCGCGATTCCCGCATACAAGCCCTGATAAGCCAGTGTGGTCACCGCAAAAAGAAGTCCCCAGCCGCGATAATGCAGGAAGGTTTGCATTTTTTCAGTAACCACCGGGTCGTGCACAAACGACGGCAGAAGCAGCCAGTTGATGCTTTGGAGCAGCAGCACCAATAGCAGCGAAAAGCTAATAAGGGTAAAAAGGGTTTGTCGAAATACCTGCCCGGCTTCGGCATAGTTCCCCTCTCCGTCGCGGCGGGCTATCATAATTTGTGCGCCGCTCGCGATGCCCATCGCCACCATGAACAGCGTTATGTAGAGCATACCTGCATTGCCTGCCGCGTTAAAATCGTCGGGACTGATGCGGTTCAGGAAAGCGGAATCGGTAATGGAGACGGCATATTGTATAAATACGCCTATCATAATGGGAAAAGCGACCGACAGGATTTGTCGGTACGAAAGTGAGGTATGACGCGGGTTAATCGACATAGACGACCAGCCCTTTGAGGTATTCGCCTTCGGGGTGATAGAGGCTTACGGGGTGATCGGCGGGTTGGTGCAGCCGGTGCAGTATGCGCACGTTTCTGCGTGCGTTGATCGCGGCCGATAATACGGTGCCTGTGAAGGTATTTTGATCGATGGCCTGTGAGCAGGAAAAGGTGAAGAGGAGTCCGCCGGGTTTGATCTGCCGCAGCGCTTCTTCGTTGAGCCTGCGGTAACCCTGTATGGCGTTATGCTTTGCACTCAGGTGCTTGGCAAAGGCCGGAGGGTCGAGTATTACAATGTCGTAATCGTTACCTATATCGCGCAGGTAGGGCAGGGCATCGGCTACGATAGAGCGGTGGCGGTCGGCATGGGGCGCAAGCGCCACATTCTGTTCGGTCAGTGCAATGGCTTTTTTGGAGCTGTCGAGCGAATGCACTTCGCGGGCTTCTTCGTGGAGGGCATAGATCGAGAATCCGCCCGAATAGCAGAAAGTATTGAGTATTTTTTTGCCTTTGGCGTAGTGCTGCAGCAGCTTTCGGTTTTCGCGCTGGTCGATGAAAAAGCCGGTTTTCTGTCCGGTAACCCAGTTTACCCTAAAGCGGTGTCCGTACTCGCGTACTTCCGTTTCTCCTTCGTGCGCGCCGAAAAGGTAGCCGTTGTGTGCGTCCGAATCCTTGTGTAGCGTTTCTTCGCTTTTGTCGTAGATCGCTTCGAGTGTCAGTCCGGGAATAGCCTGTAAAGCTTTTGCGATTTCGTGACGCGCATGGTACATTCCCAGCGAATGGCATTGCATGACGGCCACTTTGTCGTATATATCGATGATCAGTCCCGGAAGGCGATCGCCTTCGCCGTGCACCAGTCTGAACACGTTGGTATCGGGGTTCGGCAGGTGCAGGGTATTGCGCAGCGCCCAGGCTTCTTGCAGGCGTTGTGCCCAAAAATCAGGACCTGGCTTTTCATTTCCGAAGCAAAGTATACGTGCCGTGATCGAGCCTTGCTGGTAATGTCCGAATCCGATAATGGTACGGTTTTGTGCCAGTACCGCTACCAGATCGCCGTTGGCGGGCTGCCCGTCGATGCGTGCGATTGCACCCGAAAATACCCAGGGATGGAACCGCTCGAGCGATTTTTCCTTACCGGGTTTAAGAATGAGTTGAGGGATATTCATAAAGCAGCGCAAAGCTAATAACATTTACGGCTTTGTGGATTGGCTTCTTGCCTAATGCGTAGTCATTTCTCACCGAAAAAGGGAATTGATCGCTGAAGTCGCAGACAAGCCTAAACTATGTACTTTTGCGGTATGAAAATACACCGCGAAGGCTACCGCCTTATTCTGCTTTTTTTTCTGATAACCGCCGCTGCATCAGTTGGCGTGGCGTTTATACCTTGCCATTTGCTTTGGCTGAAAGTGATTCTTTGGTTAGGGCTGCTCGTGTTTTTTTACCTGATTGTACAGTTTTTTCGTGTACCGAGCCGCGTGCCTTTACAGGGAGAAAATCTGCTGGTTTGTCCGGCCGACGGGAAAGTGGTGGTGATAGAAGAGATTACTGAGACCGAATATTTTCACGACAGGCGTATTCAGGTGAGCGTGTTCATGTCGCCGCTGAATGTGCATGTAAACTGGTATCCGATGGGCGGACGAGTAGTCTATTCGAAGTATCATCCGGGTAAATATTTGGTGGCCTGGCATCCGAAATCTTCGACCGAAAACGAGCGTACTACCGTGGTGGTCGAGGATGCGCAGGGACGCAAGGTGCTGGTGCGGCAAATTGCCGGTGCGGTGGCTCGTCGTATCGTCTGTTACGCCAAAGAAGGCGATGCGGCTATCCAGTCGGGAGAGTTGGGCTTTATCAAATTCGGTTCTCGGGTGGACATTATTCTTCCGCTCGATGCCGATATTCGTGTACAAATCGGCCAGTTGGTACAGGGACGTACCACTTTGCTGGCCAATTTACCCTAAGGTTCAGTTTCCTTTTACGTATTCTTCGAGATAGTCGAAGGCGGGCATCAGTTGTTTGTCGCGGCAGATAGTGGCCCTTTCGATGATTCGGTCGGGGTCCTGGCCTGTGAGGAGGGGGATGATCTTTTCGCTGAGAATTTTACCGAAATCGCGGCTGGCGTCGCGGGGTAGCTCGCAGGGCAGGTTATCGATCGCCATTATGCCTATGTGTGCGGGATTGTAGAAATCACCTTCTTTGCCGGTAACAGGGTCGTAGCCGTAGAAGGGTTCGGCAATGGTCGAAGGGCGCAGGGTAGAGGCGATAGGTTCGTAGATGTCGCAACTGATATCGGCAATGATGCGGATACGGAATTGTGGGTCGCGGTAATCTGCGGCGGTAAGAATTTGCGGAGCGCCTGTATTCCAGAAATGACAGGGAATGTACATATCGGCTTTGCGGGCGTATTTCAGAAAATCGGGTACAAAATCGGAAGGGTCGGCGTAGAATTTTTGCTTGTCGAACGCGCTGCCGTCTGTAGTTGTGTTGTAATCAGACACGTGCAGCACGGTGAAAACGGGTTCATTAAAATCCTGTTCAAGCAGTTCGGCGGGCAGCACCTGGCGTATGCCTATCCGGTTCAGAATTTCGAGGCAACCGCCGCCGACGCGTCCGGAGCCGGTCACTACGATCTTGTAATCCGGGGGCAGGATCACTTTTTTCAGCTCGTTTTCCATTTCCTGCCTGTCGAAGCACTGATGGGCGGGTTTGAGCTGGAAACTTCCGTATTTTTCGCCGTAGGCCCTAAAAGCGTTGTAACAGCCCACGATGCCTGCGTAGCGGCCGAAAGCCAGGATACGATAGCCCGAGAGATGGGTCAGCGTTTCGTAATCGACCATACGGATATTGAGGCGAAGCATCTCTTGCAGCAGCTTACGGTTGTGGGGCTGCTTTTTGATGGTATGGGAGAAGAAAAAATAGGTTTTGTCGGGAATAAGCTGATTGACGGGCACTTCTTTGATACCCATCAGCATGTCACATTCTTCGATTTTTTCGGTCACTTCGAGTCCGGCGGCTCGGTAATCGTCGTCTGAAAAGGCCCTCGAGGGGCTGGGCTGTACGAGAATGTCGAGTTGGGGATAAGTGGATTTGAGGTTTTTACATTGTTCAGGTGTCAGGGCTACTCTTTTGTCGGGCGGTACTTTTCCTTCCCTGATGATACCAATTTTGAGTGAGATGTTCATGTAGTGTAAGGGGTGTGATTCACAGAAACAGTGATTTCCGTATTGACGAAAATATCACAAAAAAGTGGCCTGACATAGAAAAATTTAACTTTTTTATAAAAAAAGGTGCAATCTGATAAAAAAATTGATGGAGTGGCATTGTCGGGTTTTTGTTATTTTTGTACTGAAATTTGTTCTTTGGGGCCGACTGGATTTGACAGCGGGATGAAATTGTAAGTAAGCAGATCGGGCGATGGATGACAGCCCGTACCACTCTCATCCGAACCATAATTGGCGAAACTAACTACGCACTTGCTGCTTAATCACCGGAGGTGATAAAGCTTTATCCCGTGCAGGATGTACGGGACGAGTCATTCCCCACCAGCCCTGTCTGAAGGCGGGTGAATCGGGAGTGCCAAAAATTCGGAATAAGCTGTACCCTGCTCCGGGGTATGGACGAAAATCTTAGGAGCTAAGCTGTGGTTAGGTGGTTGCATGCCGGACTACGGACAAAAATCAACTTGCAACTAAGTCTGTAGAAAGCTTAGGGTTTCCCTGTTTGGACGAGGGTTCGAATCCCTCCGGCTCCACCAAACCGGAATAACTCACATTAAGTGCAGGGATTCCGGTTTTTTTATTTTCTAAATCCTGCATCAGCAGGGTACTTTGGAGAAAAACGGAATTTATCCGTGTGGTTCGACAAGTGTCGGTTTTCTTATTGTAGTAAATTCCTTCGGGAAAGAGCAGTTTTTGCAGCCGTGATTTTTTCGTATAGTCGAATTTTTCCCACATTGCCGGGAGGTTCAGCGCATAGTGCAATGCAAAATTCACACAATTTTCTTCCCAAATGAATAGAGAAAGGCTTAATTTATTGATTTCTTTGAGAGTTGAAGGTTTTTCTCAATATACAGAGAATCAGATAGCGTTTTTTTTCTTGTCGTCATTTATTTTTTTCATTAAAAGTCCTATTGCTCCAATTCCCGATCCCATCGAAATAATGGAGTACATACCTGTCCAATAGGCGATAATTAAGGATGGAATACCACCAATTATTCCACCAATCAAGGCCCACCCGACATACTTTAAACTGTCTTTTTTTATCGCCTTTAGCCGTATTTTATTTTCGGACTTAAAGTCAAACTCCTTTTCCGTAAGATAACGTTTGTAGTTTTCTATAAAATCTTCCCACAATTTTTCTTCTTTTAAGGTTGGAATTTGACCACTTGCGTCGATAGTAAAGCTAGCTTCGATTTCCTCTCCGTTGATTTTAACTCGAATTTCTGATTTCCACTTTAACGGATTAAAAGTCCACATATTCGAAAATACAGTCCCCCGTTTAAATAGAAGATTCATCTCGCTTGTGTATGACTGCTTAAAGCCCGATTTTTTAAAATATTGAATTGTTTTTTCAGTAGGTCGGGCTTCGTCTGATACCGTGATTTTTATTTTCTTTTTTATTAGGGTCATGTCGTGGAGCGCTGAATTTTTTAAGTGTGTTTAATGCGTGGCTTCGGAAGGTAGCAGGAATTTCAGTAACAAATGTTTTTCCTAAGATAAAACCCCTCACTTCTAAGAATTTTTTTCTAACTTGCTCAGGTTAATGCGCTTTTTCAGGAAAATATTCCCCTTTTTGATGGCGGTTATGCTTGTCGCACCGACAGAAAGCTTCCATTTTTTCTCGAAAATCCCCGCTATTATCGGGCATTATCAGCATCACCTCGAAGCGCACGACGAAGAGCAAGGCTTTTTGAACTACCTCGCCTCGCACCTTTCGGGCGATACCGACCATCACACCGATCACGCCGAAGACCACGAATCGCCTTTTCACCACCATGAGCAAGAATGCTGCGCCGTTCAGCTTATAGCTCCCTTCCCCAGGCCGCAACTCATGCTTACCGCCCTAAAAGGGATCCCCGCTAAAAAAATCAACCCCTATCAGAGTCCCTCGCCGCACTCTGATTTCCTTTCTGCCATCTGGCAACCTCCCAAAGTCAGTTGATGAAGTACTGAGGTTCCGCTCGTACGGAACACTTACAGAATGACTCCGGGCGCATTTGCACCCGAAGCAATCGTGTATTCATTAAACTGATAAAATCATGTTTGACCGTATCATTGCGTTTAGCATAAAAAATAAGTTTATCGTCGGATTGATGACCCTGGCCCTCATCATCTGGGGCGTATGGAGCGCCGGAAGGCTGCCCATCGATGCCGTTCCCGACATTACCAATAACCAGGTTCAGATTATTACCGTTTGTCCTACGCTCGCCGGACAAGAGGTAGAACAGCTCGTCACGTATCCCATCGAACAAAGCGTGGCTAACCTGCCCGGCTTAGAAGAGCTGCGTAGCATTTCCCGCTTCGGACTGTCGGTCATTACCGTCGTGTTCGAAGATAAAGTGGACATTTATTTTGCCCGGCAGCTTATCAATGAAAAGTTAAAGGAAGCAGAAGAAAAAATTCCGCCCGGTGTCGGGAAACCCGAGTTGGCTCCGGTAAGTACCGGTTTGGGTGAAGTGTATCAATATATTATTCACCCTAAAAAAGGCAGCGAAGGCAACTATACGCCAATGGATCTGCGCACCATGCAAGACTGGATTGTGGCCCGGCAGCTCTACGGAACACCCGGTATCGCCGAGGTGAACAGCTTTGGTGGGCAGGTCAAGCAATACGAGGTAGCCGTAAATCCAGCCCGTCTGATGGCTATGGGAGTAACCATCCCCGACATTTTTACCGCCTTGCAACAAAACAACGAAAATACCGGCGGCGCTTACATCGACAAGAAACCCAACGCCTATTTTATTCGCGGTATGGGACTGGTAAGCTCGTTCGACGATATTAAAAACATTGTCGTGAAGACCAATCCCAACGGTATTCCTATTCTGATCAAAGATGTGGCCGAAGTGCGTTTTGGAAGCGCGGTTCGCTACGGAGCCCTAACTTACAACGGTGAGGTCGATGCCGTAGGGGGCGTGGTCATGATGCTGAAAGGCGCTAACAGTGCCGAGGTGGTGAGCCGCATCAAAGAGAAAATGAAAACCATTCAGCAATCGCTGCCGCCCGATGTGGTGATCGAACCTTTCTTAGACCGCACCGATCTGGTAAACCGGGCCATCTCTACGGTCGAAACGAACCTGATCGAAGGGGCACTGATTGTGATCTTCGTGCTGGTTTTGTTTCTCGGAAACCTGCGTGCCGGACTGATCGTCGCTTCTGCCATTCCCTTATCCATGCTCTTTGCGCTGGGTATGATGAACGTGTTCGGGGTAAGCGCCAACCTCATGAGCCTGGGCGCCATCGACTTCGGACTGATCGTGGACGGAGCGGTAATCGTGGTGGAAGCAACCATGCATCACCTCGGACTCCGAAAAGGAAAAGGCAGATTTTCGCAGGCCGAAATGGATCATGAAGTACAGGTGTCGGCTTCCAAAATCAGGAAAAGTGCGGCTTTTGGTGAAATTATTATCCTCATCGTATATATCCCCGTGCTTACGCTGGTGGGCATCGAAGGCAAAATGTTTGTGCCTATGGCACAGACCGTCAGCTTTGCCATTTTCGGAGCGCTTATTTTGTCCTTTACTTATATACCGATGATGTGCGCCTTGTTTCTTTCTAAAAAAACAGCCCACAAGGAAAATTTCAGCGATCGCATGATGAAGGCCTTTTATAAGGTGTATTCACCCTTGCTCGAAAAAGCCATTCGCTTTAAAACGGTTGTAATCGGTGTAACGGTGGCGGTCTTTGCTTTTTCCGTGTTTCTGTTCTCCAGAATGGGCGGCGAATTTATTCCTACGTTGCAGGAAGGCGATTTTGCTTTTCACTGTATTCTTCCACAAGGTACTTCACTGTCGCAAAGCCTCGAGACCTCCATGCAGGCTTCCCGTATTATTAAAGAGTTCGACGAGGTGAAAATGGTGGTAGGTAAAACAGGAAGCGCCGAAGTGCCTACCGATCCTATGCCTCCCGAAGCTTCAGACCTCGTAATTATTTTGAAATCGCCCGACGAGTGGAAACGCAAAATTTCTTACAATGCGCTGGCCGATGAGATGATGGAAAAGCTGGAAGCGATACCCGGTGTGTTTTTTGAAAAAAGTCAGCCTATTCAGATCCGTTTTAATGAGCTTATGACCGGGATAAGACAGGATGTGGCGGTTAAAATTTTCGGTGAAAATATGGATACGCTGCTCGCCTATGCCAATCAAATCGCGCCGATTATCGCGTCGGTCGAAGGAACTACGGCACCTATGGTCGAAAAAGTATCGGGATTGCCGCAAATTGTAATCCATTATAACCGTGCGCAAATCGCCAATTACGGATTGAATATCGAAGCGGTTAATCATATCGTAAGCACTGCTTTTGCAGGTGGGGTAGCCGGTGTGGTGTATGAAAACGAACGCAGGTTTGATCTGGTAGTCCGTTTGGACAGCGCTTACAGAAGCACCATCGACGATGTGAGTCATTTGTATATCCCGCTTGCCGACGGGACGCAGATACCCTTATCGCAGCTCGCCGAGATTAAAATGGAAATGGGACCTGCGCAAATAAGTCGTGAAGGAGGCCGGCGAAGAGTGGTGATAGGATTTAACGTCAAAGATCGCGACGTGGCAAGTGTGGTCAAGGATATTCAACAGCAATTAGACGAAAAAATAAAGTTGTCAGAGGGGTATTACTACACCTACGGAGGTGCGTTCGAAAACTTGCAGGCCGCTTCTGATCGCCTGCTGATTGCCGTGCCGGTGGCTCTTGCGCTGATTTTTATGCTGCTTTATTTTACTTTCCATTCTGTAAGTCAGGCTACGCTTATTTTTACCGCTATTCCGATGGCGGCTATCGGTGGCGTGTTTGCGCTGTTGCTACGCGATATGCCTTTCAGTATTTCGGCCGGAGTAGGGTTTATCGCCCTGTTCGGAGTGGCCGTGCTCAACGGAATCGTGCTGATGGCTACGTTTAATCAGTTGGAAAAAGAAGGAATTTCCGATGTTCTTCAACGCATAAAAGAAGGCACCCGAATGCGGCTTCGTCCCGTACTGATGACCGCTACGGTAGCTTCGCTCGGATTTTTACCGATGGCGCTTTCTCAAGGCGCAGGCGCGGAAGTGCAGAAACCCCTTGCGACGGTGGTTATCGGAGGACTTATCACCGCCACTTTCCTCACGCTTTTTGTGTTGCCCTTGTTTTACCTTGTTTTTCAGCGTAGAAAACCTTTGGGTATTAAACCGGCGAATGTCGTTACACTTTTGTTGCTGTGTCTTTTTTCAGGGTTTGGTACCACGACCTTTGCCCAGCCACAGGTACTTACGCTCGACGAAGCCCTTGAGCTGGCCTTGCGCAACAATCCGGAGCTAAAAGCCCGGAAGCTGGAAGTACAAGCTGCTCAAAGCCTGCAAAATACGGCTTTTGAATTGCCCAAAACCGCCTTGAATTTTCAATACGGAAACAACGAAGGCTTTGAAAACAACGACATTATCCAGGTTTCACAAACCATCCCCTTTCCTTCGCTGTTCGGTGCCAAAAAGAATCTCGCTCTCGAACAGGTAAAAGGAAAAGAATGGATCAGTCAATTATCCGAAAACGAATTGAAAAAACAGGTAAGAACCTACTATTATCAGTTGGAATACCTGACGCATAATGCTCGAAAGCTCTATTTTCTGGATAGTATTTATGCCGAATTTGAACGCATCGCCGCATTGCGATACCAGGCCGGAGATCTACAAAGAATAGAAACCAAAGCGGCCGAGACCAAACGCGGAGAAATCATGCTGCTCTATCGGCAAAACGAGCTGTTCAGAGAGAATGCTTACCGCGAACTGAAAAACCTGCTGCAAATTACCGACGAGTTTAGCATTGTTTCTACCGAAAATTATCAGCCCGTGTACATCACTACGGTGCTCGATACCTCTCTGATTTCGGCACATCCTATGGTACAGACTTTTTATCAGGAAGCCAAAATAGCCGAACAGGGTAAAAAAGTGGAACGTGCCGGTGGCCTGCCCGATTTAAGCATCGGATATAGCAATATTTCGCTTATTGGAATGCATACTAAAAATGGAGTAGAGCAATTTTACGATCGCAGCCAGCGCTTCAGCTATGTCGATGTGGGTATTGCGATTCCGCTTACCTATGGCGCTACAAGAGCCCGTATCCGCGCGCTCGATTTTCAGCAGCAATCGGCCGAAACTACGGCACAATGGCAGCAGCAACAATTGCAAACCCGCTTTGAAAACGCGCTGCGCCAATACGAGCAGGATATTGCCACCTACACTTATTTCAAAGAAAAGGCGGTTCCCAATGCCGAAGAAATGCTGCGCGTTACGCAGTTGGGGTATAAAACCGGAGCCATCTCGTACGTGGAATACCTTTTTGCCTTGCAGACGGTGACCGATATTCAGCTCAGCTACCTGACAAGCATACAGCGGATCAACGAATCCGTGGTTCTAATTTATTCATTGATCAACAACTAAAGAAACAGACCATGAAACCGATATTTTTTATAGCAAGCGCTATGATGGCCTTGTTGCTTTTTGCCTGTACCGGAAAAGAAGCCGGACAATCCTCGCAAGCACAAGCGCATGAAGAGGAACACGAAAACGAAAATACCACTACGCTTACCGCCGAGCAGATGAACTCCATCAAAATTGACTTTGGCCGCATTGAGAAAAAACAGCTTACCGCTTCGCTCAAAGCCAACGGTATTCTGAAAGTGCCTAACCAGAATAAGGCCAATGCTACTGCGATGTCGGGAGGTGTCATCCAGTCTATTTTGATACAGCCCGGTAACACCGTTCGCAAAGGAGAAGTAATTGCCACGATAAGTCATACTTCGTTCATTACTATGCAGGAAGAATTTCTCAGCGTGTCTTCACAATCGGATCTGGCAAAGCTCGAGTTCGAACGTCAGAAAGAGCTGCAGCAGGGCAATGCCGGAACCTTGAAAAATTTGCAGACTGCCGAAACCGAGCTACGTACGCTGCTCGCGCGAAAAGCAAGTCTTCAGAAGCAGCTCGAGCTTATCGGGATTTATACGGCTACTCTTACGAGCGATAACATTCAAACGGCAGTAAGCATAAAAAGTCCTATTTCGGGCTCGGTAAGCAATGTCTGGGTCAATATCGGATCGTTTGTAGATGCCAATAATCCTGTAGCTGAAATTATCGATAACAGTCAGCTTCACCTCGATTTATTTGTGTATGAAAAAGACCTGGGGAAAATAGAAGTGGGGCAAACCATCCATTTTACCCTGACTAATAATCCCGGTACCGAGTACGATGCCGATGTGTTCGCCATCAGCAATACGTTCGAGCCCAATACAAAAGCTATTGCCGTGCACGCTATGGTGAAAGGCAACAAGCAGGGACTGATAGACGGAATGAGCATTACGGCGCTGGTTAGTCTTGATAACGCTACGGTAGATGCCGTGCCTGTACAGGCTATTGTCAACCACGAAGGGCAGGATTATATCTTTATCGTGACCGATGCGCATAGGGAAGAAGAGCATCATGATCCTACCGAATCGGAAGTCTCGCACCGGCACGACGAGCATGGGCATCACCACCAAGAGCATACGCCGCACGAACATGTGCAGAAAAACACGACCTTTGAAAAGATCCCTGTCCGAAAAGGAACTACCGATGTGGGTTACAGTGAAATAACCCTGCTGAAGGAAATTCCGCGTGACGCTAAAATTGTGGTTAACGGTGCATTTTTTGTGCTGGCCCGAATGAATAATCAAGGCGGTGGACACGCCCATTAGAAGGTCGAACGTTCATAATAAAGAAAAAATGGATCATACGCATAGCTATGACGCACAGGGCAGGCAGCTCTGCTGTACACAGGAAGAGAAAATTTATGCCAATGCCGAAGAACTGGCGGGCGCTACTCCCCGAAAAAAGAAAGCGGATCACGATGGGCATACGCACGACCACGACGAACATTCGCATTCCGATCCCGGAAACGCTGCGTGGAAACTGTTTATCCCGGCCGGAATTTCGTTGCTATTGCTGCTTGCGGCTATTGCGATAGACAATTGGCTTACCGCGCCCTGGTTTAAAGATTGGATTAGGGTAGTATGGTATATAGCAGCTTATGTCCCGGTAGGCTTTCCCGTGATAAAAGATGCCGTGAGAAGTATCGCGAAAGGCGAAATTTTCTCCGAATTTTTTCTGATGAGTATCGCTACGATAGGTGCTTTTGCTATCGGAGAATATCCTGAAGGGGTAGCCGTGATGCTGTTTTATGCAGTAGGTGAGGTATTTCAAACCCTGGCCGTGAGAAGAGCCAGGCACAATATCAAAACCTTACTCGACCAACGTCCCGATCAGGTTACGGTATGGAAAAACAACCGGGCCGAAACTATCCGGGCCGAAGAGGCGCAAATTGGCGATATCATCCACTTAAAACCCGGCGAAAAAGTAGGACTCGACGGAGCGCTGCTCTCTGACTCCGCTTCGTTCAATACCGCTGCGCTTACCGGCGAAAGCAAGCCCGATACCAAATACAAAGGCGAAACGGTGCTGGCCGGCATGATCAACCTGCAAACGGTAGCGCAGGTAAAAGTAACCCGCGCCTATACCGACAGTAAGCTTTCCCGGATTCTGGAATTAGTGCAGGAGGCAAGTACGCAAAAAGCACCTACTGAGCTGTTTATCCGCAAATTCGCAAAGGTCTATACCCCGATAGTCGTGGTGTTGGCCCTGCTGATTTGTACGCTGCCTTATTTCTTCGTGCCTGAGTATGTCTTTAGCGAATGGCTGTACAGGGCTTTGATATTTTTGGTTATTTCTTGTCCCTGTGCATTGGTTATCAGTATTCCGCTGGGCTATTTCGGAGGCATAGGCGCCGCAGGGCGAAACGGAATTTTGTGCAAAGGCAGTAACTTTTTGGATCGCCTGGCCGCTATACAAAATGTGGTGACCGACAAGACCGGAACCCTCACCGAAGGCGTATTTAGCGTGCAGGAGGTGCTGCTGCAACCCGGTGTAGATAAAGCCCAAATGCTGGCGATGGTCAATGCCCTTGAAAGCCACAGCACGCACCCTATAGCCACGGCTATACATCAGTACGTAGGCGAAGTGGATGCTACGATAGGGCTGAATAAGATCGAAGAAATTGCAGGCCACGGTTTAAAAGCGGAAGTGCAGGGGAAAGAGCTGCTGGCCGGCAATTTTAAATTGCTCGATAAATTTTCGGTAGCGTATGAGCTGGATCCGGGTGCTATTGTGGATACGGTCATTGCCATTGCCTACGATCAGAAATTTGCGGGTTACATTACCATTGCCGATCGTATCAAAGAAGATTCGAAAGAAGCGGTAAGCCGCTTGCAGCGCATGGGCGTAAAGGTCACTATGCTGAGCGGCGACAAATCGACGGTGGTGAAGCAGGTGGCTCTGCAGCTCGGTATAGCTGATGCTTTTGGCGAATTGCTTCCCGAAGATAAGGTCAACAAGGTAAAAGAAATAAAAGCCCGAAACGAGACGGTGGCTTTTGTGGGCGATGGGGTAAACGATGCGCCGGTAGTGGCCTTGAGCGATGTGGGGATCGCAATGGGCGGACTGGGCAGCGATGCCACCATCGAAACGGCCGATGTGGTTATTCAGGACGATCGCCCCGTCAAAATACCCATGGCCATTCGCATCGGGAAAGAAACCAAAAAAATAGTTTGGCAGAATATCGCGCTGGCATTCGGAGTAAAAGCGGTAGTGCTGGTGCTGGGCGCCGGCGGACTGGCTACCATGTGGGAAGCCGTGTTTGCCGACGTGGGCGTGGCGCTGCTGGCCATTCTCAACGCCGTACGCATACAGCGCATGAAGTTTAGCTAAAGGCAGGCGGTCTTTATCCTGCCCGACGCGATCGCGCAGTTGTGATTGATCGCCGTATGGATGCTGGTGTTAACCCGCTCGCGTTACAGGGAAAACCGAGATAAGGTAGCGCTTCGACTGCGAATGCCGAATCAAGAGAATGCTTCAGAATCGTACAGATTAGCAACCGCATTCTCCGTAAAAAGGCCAGGTCATGCTTTCGCCCTTTTTGTTGGTGAGGGTCAGGCTGCCGCTTGTGTGAAGCAGCGATCCTTTGCCTGTACTTTCTTGTTGCAGCGTTTCGACAGTGAGCGTGTAAAGTTCACTGTCGGACTTTTCCGTGGTTTTTCCTTCCGATTCTTCGTAAAAGGTTTGCGTGAATTTTACCCGTTCGCCGTTGATAATCATATAAGCAGTTTCATTGAAATTGCTTACATAGATGTACCTGCCTTTTTTCAACTCGTCGGTGTGGTGCGCAAAAACGCAGGTGCAGTCGATAAATTCAAGTGGTAAATCTTCGAATGTGGTTATGGCTATGGTTTCTTCAGAAACTTCCACACTGTCGGTGGGCGTAGTCTGCTCCTGGACGGGCTGTAATTCCGGTTCCGTCTCAGATACAGAAGTGCCGCAGGCGCTTAAGAAGCTCAGGAATAAAATTGCAGGTATGCTAGATAAAAGAGTTTTCATCTGTTTGAATGATAAATGGATACGATATTTTTTTCCGAAATGCCTGCCGAAGCTTCTTTTTTCTCTCTGATCGCGGATGTTTCAAGTTACATAAAATTCCGGTGAAAAAAATGAATACGGCCTGTAATCCTTATTATACGGATGTTTTGGAAGGGTGAAGTCAAAAAAAGTGTAAAATCCGAAATCTATTTTGTAAGCCGGTAGAAAAAAAGGAGCGTTATTTGCCGCTTCGTACAAAAAAAGATTACTTATTTCTTACTGGTAAAAAAACAGTATTTTCGAAAAAATCAACATTCTTTTTTCCTAAAAAACGATCGTCTGTATGAAATTGTTATTTCCTGCAAGTTTGCTTGCCGTGTTGCTGATAACGGCCTGTAATACGAATCCTGAGCAGGTGTATTCCGGTAATGAGAAGCCCGATACGTTAACGCAGGTTGACGAGAACGATCCGGATGCCTTCGAGCGGGAGTTCTTCGCTGAGGCGGACAAGAGGGAATTACGTTCGGTGATAGAGACCGACCTCGATACCAGCCTGCTTTTTGATATATGGGTGTACGATATTGAAGCGCCTCATGCCGATTTTGTGATTTCAAGGCAATCCTTCCGCATAGTTGATTATGATGGTGATGGCAACATGCTCTATTTACTTATCGGCGATCAGCTCACGGTGCTCTGTCCCGACAAGGTGAAACAAGGTAAAATTACTTCTGTAACCAAAGACACCCTGTTTCTTCAATGGGATTACCTCGATGAACCGGCGCCTTATGTAAGGTGGAATGATTATAATTGAGTGCGTACGTTCGGAAGGCGAAAAAGCCTTGTGTATAGCCTTGAAAGCACCCGCATTTAGATAGGATTACCCGCGTATTTCCTTTAACTTTGAAGAAATCCAAATTGTCATTACCATGAAAAAGATAACGTACATACTAAGTGCTTTTGTGCTGGTTTTCGGCATACAATCCTGTCAGCAATCAGCGAAGGATCCCACTCCACAGCCCAATATCAATAAGCAGGAAGCAAGCACCGCAGAACCTGTTGGCAATCCAGCCGATGTGAAAACCGACAGCGGCCCTTTTCAGCTCGAACCGCTTCACTACGGTTATGCCGATTTGGAAAAAGCGATCGATGCGAAAACCATGGAAGTGCATTATTCTAAGCATTACCTCGGGTACACCAATAACCTGAACAAAGAGATACAGGGCAAAGCTCAGGCTTCTCAGTCGATCGAAGAAATTTTGAAAGGGCTCGATATGAGCAATGCTACCCTGCGCAACAACGGAGGCGGCTACTACAACCATAGGTTGTATTTTGCAATCCTGAGTCCTCAGGGCGGCGGGCAACCTTCAGGAACGCTGGCCGAAGCGATCCACAAAGAGTTTGGCTCGTTCGAAGCCTTGAAAGATAAGCTTTCCGAAGCGGCTTCCAAACGTTTTGGATCGGGCTGGGCCTGGCTGGTGGTGACCTCTAACGGTCAGCTTGCCGTAGGCAGCACGGCCAATCAGGATAATCCGCTCATGCCCGGACTCGACATTGCCGGTACGCCCATTCTCGGTATCGACGTGTGGGAACACGCGTATTACCTACGCTATCAGAACAAACGCCCCGACTATATCAACGCGTTTTTTGAAGTACTCGATTGGAACGTGGTCGGTGAAAATTACAGCAAAGCGCTTTCCCGCTGATTTTCTTTCCTGAACTTTTATAGAAAATGCGCCACCGGCGCATTTTTTTTATGCCTTTTTCGTACTATATTTAGTTTTAATATTGAAATACAGCTATATAAATAGTGTCTCGGCTGTAGATTCAGGCTGTATAGCAAAGCCAAAAATAGAGGTAAAATATCGGAGTAATAACTAAAAACGTATTCAGTATGAAATCATTTAATGCACTTCTATACACAGCCCTTGCGGTATGTGTTTTCAGTACTTTTTCTGTCGAAGCAGAAGCTTGTACCCGTGTAGTATATAAAGGTCCCGGTCAGACCATTATCACGGGGCGCAGTATGGATTTTTCGATCGATATTCCCGCTAACCTTTGGGTTTTTCCAAGAGGGATGAAACGCCACGGCGAAGTAGGGCCCAACTCTATCGAGTGGACTTCCCGTTACGGCAGTGTGGCCGCCAGTTCGTGGGATATTGCCACGCCCGACGGTATGAATGAAAAAGGCCTGGTCGCTAACCTGCTTTGGCTGGTGCAATCGGAGTATCCGACATTTGAGAAAGAAGGGAGTAAAAAAGGACTTACCATTGCTGCCTGGGCGCAGTACGCGCTCGATAATTTTGCCACTGTGGCCGAAGCGGTAGAAACATTAGGGCGCGAAGAATTTGTAATTGTTTCTGATTTTATTCCCGGAACGGATAAATTTACCACCGTACACCTCTCGCTCTCTGATGCCTCGGGCGACAATGCCATTTTTGAATACATAGGCGGTAAGCTGGTAATTCATCATGATCCTTCTTATACTGTCATGACCAATGATCCGTCTTACGAGGAGCAATTGGCAATTAACCGTTATTGGCAGGGCATTCCCGGAAAGATATTTTTACCGGGTACCAATAATGCTTCTGATCGCTATGTGCGCGCGCATTATTACATCAATGCCATTCCCCAAACCGATAATATTAAGATTGCGGTGGCGGCAGTGCTTAGCGTGGTGCGCAACGTGTCGGTGCCCTACGGCATTTCGATAGAAGGATTTCCCAATCTTTCGACTACTCAGTGGCGTGTGGTAGCTGATCAGAAAAACCTGGTGTATTATTTCGAAACAGCCGTTACACCCAATACGTTTTGGGTCGATTTGAAAAAAATTGATTTCGCCACTAAAAGCGGGGTTCGTATGCTCAAAGTAGGATTGACCGAAATTCACTCCGGTGAAACTTCTGCTCGCTTTGTGAAGGCCGAACCTTTCCGTTTTTTGGGGATTTAACCTGTTTTTAGCGTAGAAGAAACCTAATTGACTTTGCTCGATAGCGGCATCAGGCTTCACCTCGACAAATTATACCGTACCCCTACAAACATGCGTGTGCCTTGCAGGGAAGTATAATTGTAGCTGGGATCGAAAGTATAGCCGTAAGGATTAGCAATCGGGTCGTTGGCCAGCTTGTCGAAGGGATCGAAGGGGCGCATGATCGGGTTGCGGGGTACGAAATTAAGCAGGTTTTTTACACCCCCGTAAAATTCCCAGCCTCCGGCTAATTTTTTGGTAAGCTGAATGTTCGCTATGCAAAACCAGGGTGAATATTCGGGGCGGTAATCGTCGGGGAGCACGGGTAATCGCATGGGGCCTGTCCAACGCCCGGTAAAATCGACGGTGAAATTGGCGGGTAGGGCATAGCTGATCACAAAGGTGCCCGACCAGCGGGGAGCGTGTAGTTGCTGTATCCGCTCCAGGTTTCCCGCTTCGTTTTCTTCGTTCAGCCATACGTCCATATAGGTAATGCCTGTGCTTATTTTTAGTGGAAAACGAAAAGTTAGATCCGTGTTCAGCGATACGCCCTGCGAGATGGCATGCCCGCGAAGATTATCGTAAATAATTTTTCGCGGATCGGTGTCGAAATCGCCTACTATTTTATTGCTGAAATACGAATAAAATCCCGTAAGGTCGAAATGAAGCAATACTTTTTCGGTCGGTACCGAAAGAGTGTAGTTCAGGTTGCTGTTGAACGAACGTTCAGGATTGAGCTTTTCGGTGATGACCACTTCACGGGCTCCGCTCAATGCGGCATGGTCTTCGGTAAAGAGGTTGACTACCCTGAAGCCGGTTCCTGCGCTGGCGCGTATCGTATTGCGCTCGTTGGGCGAGAGCTTGTAAGCCAGTCGTGGCGAATGAATGCTGCCGTGGTTTCGGTCGTAATCGTAGCGGTACCCGGCCAGCAGGACTTGTTTCGGATGGAAAGCCCATTCGTCTTGCACAAAAAGTCCGGGCAGGGGCGTGCGCATGGGTGCGTTTTGCGGATGCAGGCTGTCGGCCGAGGCGGTACCCGGCGTATTGTCGTCGTAATACGTATAACGGAACGAAGTGCCGAGTAGCATACTGTGCGCTTCGTTCAGCTTTTTATCCCAATAGAGCTGTCCGAAGGCGACCTGCTGCTGTGCGTAATAGGGTGTATTGCCGTACCACGAATCCTGCAGGTGGTAGTTGTACGAAAGCTGCGCCATGATTTTTTCCTTTACCGGAAGCTGGTATTGTCCGATTATTTCGGCGCGGTTGGTGAAAATGCTTTCGCCGTAAATGCTATCGCTGCCTCGCCAACGTTGATTCCAGCGCGTTTCGCCGCCCCAGCGATCTTCATAGACATACCTTGCGGCCAGGCTCGCCACACGATCGTTTTTTCGCTCAAAATTCCATTTCTGAAAGACCGAAACCCGATTTTGCAAAGGCAAATCCGTAAATCCGTCGTGGTTCTTATCGTGCCGATTTTGATACGTAAAGTAGTTTACACCCAGCAACGAAACGGCTTTTCCTGCTTTGAACTTTACCGAGGCATCGGCATTGTATTCGCCCCATCCGGTGGCAAAGACATCGGCACTTACGAGCGGTGCCCGCAACGGATTTTTGGTAATCACATTGATAATTCCACCCATGGCTTCCGAACCGTAAAGAGAAGAAGCGGGCCCTTTTACCACTTCGATACGTTCTACTAAGCTGTTCGGAATACCGCTCAGTCCATATACCGTCGAGAGGCCGCTCACAATCGGCATTCCGTCGATCAGTATCATCGTATAGGGACCTTCCATTCCGTTGATGTGAATATCGCCGGTATTGCATACGTTGCAGTTAATTTGCGGTTGTACGCCATTGACCATGCCCACCGCTTCGAACAGGCTGGGCGTAGGATTTTTTCGAAACAGTTGCGGGGTAATAATTTCGACCGGCACCGGGCTATCGGCACGGCTTACCTCTTTTAAGGTGCCGGTAACCACCACTTCTCCGAGCGAAGATTCGGCAGCCTGGAGATTTATAGTCAATTGTAAAGGTTCGCTACTGCTGATCGTAATTTCGCGGCGATAGGGCAGGTATCCCACGCAGCTTATTTTGAGGCTGTAGGTGCCGTAAGGGATTTTTTCTATGCGGAAATTTCCGGCCGTATCGGTCGAGGTGCCTAAGCCGAGCTTCAGGATGCCTACGTTGGCGTATTCCACGCCTCGGCCTTCGCTGCGTACTTTACCGCTAAGGCTGCCGTATTGCGCTTCTGCGCGTTGCGCGTAGCTGCTTAGTAGTAGAATTCCGAACAGTAAAAGACCTTTCATTTTGTCTAAACTTTGTAATTTGTTTGACAAAAGTAATATGTTAGATTAATCTAACAAAATAAAAAGCACATTTTTCTCATAGTAAGGAAAGAGAAGTCCTTTTATTTTCGGTCGCTCAATGAATAGAAGCTTTAAAAAGAGGTAGATAAGTGGAAAAGGCGAAAGAAGTCAGGCGACCTGGAAAAGATCGTTAGGCGGGAGAATGATCCGTATCCGTTTCGGGTGGCCTCTGCTTTTCTAACTGCTCAATTCGTGTCAGAATTTTAAGAATCAGCTCGTTTTGGTTTTCGAGATGCTTGAGTATGGTTTCGATTTCGAGTTCCGCTTTAATATTGATTTCAAAGTCTGATTGCGCTCGCAGCTCGGCGTGGTTCGATTGCAGGTTTTGGCCGATCATAATCAGGGGCATGAGGAAAATTTGGATCATGTTGGAAATAAACAGCCAAAGCACAAAAGCCGGAAAAGGGTCAAAGCGCAGCTCATCGGGAGCCAGGGTATTCCAGGCTAACCAGCCTATTGTCCAGCCAAAAATGAGGAGGAAGAATTTCATGCTGCCTACGTTAACGGTAATCCACAACGCAATATGATCGAGCCGCGAGAGATTTTCTCTGTACGCGGCATTGGTATCGACGGGAGAAGGAAGCGCTTTCAGCTCACCCAGCGATTTTACGTGCTTGTGTTTCATAGTCATAGAATTTATCTTATCTACGAATTTAAAAATTAAAGGGGCTAAAAATCTCTTATCTTTCTGCCCTTAACCCAAGTATATGGAACCCTCTCTTCCCAACGGAAACGCATCTATGAAACGCGAACTGGGACTGCTCGATGCCACTATGCTGGTGGTTGGATCGATGATAGGTTCGGGTATTTTTATCGTAAGCGCCGATATTACCCGTAATGTGGGAAGCGCCGGATGGCTCATCCTGATTTGGTTGCTTACCGGAGTGATTACGCTCATGGCGGCCCTTAGCTACGGCGAATTGTCGGCCATGTTTCCGCGTGCGGGCGGGCAATATGTTTACCTGCGCGAATCGTATAACAGATTGATAGCCTTTTTATACGGCTGGTCTTTTTTTACGGTAATACAAACGGGTACCATTGCAGCTGTAGGTGTTGCTTTTGCCAAATTTGCCGCTTACCTGTACGAACCTTTGGGCGAAGAGAATGTGCTGTTTACGCTGTTCGGGTTGGCGATAAATGCTTCGCAGGTGCTGGCCATTGCCACTATAGTGCTGCTTACCTGGATCAATAGTCGCGGGGTGAAAAACGGGAAAATCATACAAACCACGCTTACGCTTATCAAAATTCTTTCCTTGTTAGGGCTTATCGTAGCGGGTTTTATCGCTTTTCGCAGCGAGGTGTGGAACGCCAACTGGACCGAGCCGTTCCGGGCCATGCAGTGGTCGCTTGATACGGGCCTGAGCGCCGATATTTCGGGTGCCGTGCTTTTTGCCGGTATTACTGCCGCGATGGTAGGCTCGCTGTTTTCGAGCGATGCCTGGAACAATGTGACGTTTATCGCCGGAGAAATTCGAAATCCGCAGCGTAACATCGGACTTAGCTTGTTTTTAGGCACGCTGATCGTGACCCTGCTTTATGTGCTGATGAACATCGTGTATATAGCGGTGCTGCCCATGAACGAGATCGCTTTTGCGCCCTCTGATCGGGTTACCGTGGCGGCTTCGCAGTATATTTTCGGGGCCCTGGGAGCTTTGATCATCGCGCTGATGATTATGGTATCGACCTTCGGTTGCAACAACGGACTCATCCTTTCGGGGGCACGCGTGTATTACACCATGGCGCAAGACGGACTCTTTTTTAAGCAGGCGGCGCGGCTTAACCGTTTTGAAGTACCGGCCTGGGGCTTGTGGGCACAGTGCATCTGGGCTTCGGCCTTGTGCCTTACAGGTAAATACGGGGCTTTGCTCGATTACGTGATTTTTGTGGTGCTCTTGTTTTATATCCTGACCATAGCCGCGGTATTTATCTTGCGTATCCGTCGTCCCGAGGCCGAGCGGCCTTATCGGGCTTTCGGTTATCCGGTAATTCCCGCTTTGTATATACTGGCGGCGTTGAGCATCTGCGTGGGACTGATACTTTATAAGACCGATACCTGTGGCTGGGGACTGCTCATAGTGCTGACCGGTATTCCGGTGTATTACCTTTCGCGCGGACAGATAAAGCGCAGCAGGTAACTTTCAGGAGCGTACCGGGGGAGGCGTAAACTATGAGTAGCCTTGGGTAACTATTCTTTAACGCTGCGCTTCGTGTTTTCGGGTCAATACCAGAAAGCTGAAATGAATAAGCAGCGCGCTTATCCCGCCGATAACCCAAAAACCGAGTATAACGCCTAATACGGGCATTCCGCAAGCTTCTCCTTCAGGTAAGGCCGGCATGAAAAGGGGAGGGAAGACCCGGTAATGCAGCAGCAGCAAGATAAGTAGCACAAGCCATTTTGCCTTTGGCCAGCCAAGCTTATTCAGCAGCAAATAACTGCCTATTTGTAGTACCGCAACCGACAAAAAGAGTAACCACATAGCAAGCCGGGAGGCCGAATTTTTTTGGATTAAATCAGTGTTCGCAGCGAAAAGTGCTTTGCTGGAAGCAGGGTTTAACGTATTTAAAAATAAATTTTTTCGCGCTTTTGCACAAGTAGTTCTGAAAATCCGGTTTTTATAAAGAAATTTTATTCGATGGGTACTCTTTTTAAAACATCGGTAATAAATAAAAAACAAATCCTTTAACGTCATTCCGTTTACTTATTTTACCTTTGTACCTGTTAAATCTCAGACTCCCATGAAGCTGTTTTTTGTATAGTCCGTCCTCATTATTCCGGTGCGAACCTGAGAGACTATGCCTGCTTTGCCCGGATTTATTCCCCTTTTTTTACAGCTTCTAACCCTTATTTTTTATGAAAACCGACTGGAAAAGAACGTTTGCCGTGCTGTGGACCGGCCAACTTTTTTCGATACTGAGCAGTGGACTCGTGGGCTTTGCCCTTATTATTTGGATGAGCATCGAAACTGAATCGGCCGAGGTGCTGGCTTATGCGGCTATTGCCGCCCTGCTGCCTCAATCGGTGCTGGGCTTGTTTGCCGGCGTGTTCATCGATCGCTGGGATCGCAAAAAGACCATGATTTATGCCGACCTGTTTATTGCGGCCTGTACGATGGTGATTTCGCTCTTGTTTTATTTCGATACCGTAGAGCTTTGGTACATCTATCTGCTGCTTGCGCTGCGTTCTACGGGTTCCGCTTTTCACATGCCGGCCATGCAGGCTTCGGTGCCCTTGTTGGCTCCCGAAAGTGAGCTGGTGCGGATTGCCGGAGTAAATCAGGCGATTCTTTCGGTTTCTACTATTGCGGGCCCTGTATTAGGCGCCTTATTGATAAGTCTGATGGATATCAGCTATGTGCTGCTGTTCGACGTGGCGGGTGCCGTGCTGGGAATCGTTTCGTTGCTGCTGGTTAAAATCCCGAATCCGGAGCAAGACAAAGAGAAAGAAAAAGGAATGGCTCAGGTGTGGCAGGAAGTAAAAGAAGGCGTATGGGAAGTGACCCGGCAGAAAGGGCTGAAATTGCTTTTTTTCTTTTCTATTATGGTGACCTTTTGCATTATGCCGCTTAGTGTACTGTTTCCGCTGATGACCCTGAAGCATTTTAACGGCAACGAGTTTCAGATTAGCATCGTGGAAATGGCCTGGGGAGTAGGTATGCTGGTGGGTGGCGTGCTGCTCGGTATTTTCCGGATGCGTTATCACAAGGTAAAGGCGATTAACCTCACGTATGTGATTATCGGCGCGGCATTAGCGGCTTCGGGAATTTTACCGGTTAACGGATTCCTGCTTTTTGTCGTGCTTACCGCTATAGAAGGCTTGTTTTTTGCCCTGTACAACTCCTGCTTTACGGCTATTATTCAGGAAAGAGTGGATGCCGCCAAGCTCGGAAGGGTCTTTTCCATGTTCATGAGCGCTTCGGTATTGCCCTCTATGCTCGGACTCCTTTCTACCGGTTTCCTGGCCGATTATATCGGCATTACGCATACGTTTGTGATACTTGGAAGCGCCATAGTACTTATCGGAATAGTCTCGTTTTTTATTCCTGAGATTATAAAACTGGGCTACCCTAAAGCTATCCATCCGGAGCAAGAGAGTAGCTAATCGGTTGCACTATCTTTTATTTACGACACAGCAAGAACAATGTGTCGCAGCACCTGCGTGTTAATGAAAAGGGTTGTCAAGAAATGCTTACAGCTTTACCACCTGATGCGTGCTTCGTATAGTTCCACGTCGATCGGTTACGGTAATATGGTAAGTATCGGCCGGGAGCTGATCAAGGTGAAGCATCTGTTTTTCTTCGTTTGTCTGAAAACGTTGCAAGAGTTGCCCGACGTTGTTATACAGCGAAATGGTTTCTCCCCCTTCCAGTCCGTCGATGAATACTCTGTTTTCACTCGGGTTGGGGTACAGGCTGATGCCATTAGAAAAGGGTGTGTGATAAACCACTCTTAGCGTGCTGTATTCGTATTTACCGTCAAAGTCGATCTGTTTGAGCCGGTAATAATTGGGGCCGAAGTGCAATTCGGCATCGGTAAACTTGTAATCCAGTCGGCGGGTACTGTAACCGCTGCCGGAAAGAGAGGGAACCCATCCGATCGGTATCCATGTATGTCCGTCGGCGCTGCGTTCTATATCGAATCCGCTGTTGTGATGTTCGGATGCGGTGGCCCACTCCAGTATAGCCGAGTTACCGTATTTATAGGCTTCAAAACTGATAAGCGTAACCGGGAGAGGGGTTTCAGCTTCGCTGCTTTTGCTGAACCAGGATCCATCGGCCGAACCGATAGCCGGAATCAGCGCGGCTATGGTCGCAGAAGAATGTGTTCCGGGACCCACGTAGTCGGCCAATGCAGAAGAGCTCCATGTATCGCCGCCCTGGTATTGGGTAATAAAAGCGTTGGCGTCGTCGTAGTCTAAACCGTCGCTGGCGACATTGTGATGTAAGGTCAGGTTTCCTGAAAACGGTGCGTCGGCATAGATATGCCAGGCGCGGTTCATGCCTTCCTGCGGCGCGGTAATGGTGGCAGATGCGGTCGCGTAATCGGTTACACTGAAATAAGCGTTTCCGGACGATAGCGTTTCAAACTCTACAGGCGTATAATCTCCTTCGGCAATACCAATGGGGGCTGTACGGCTTCCGTTGCCTGTATGTACGAGGTGCCCTCTGATGCTGTTGCCCGTTACGACCATGCGGTTGGCGCTAAAGCCGTGTATCCAGTAGCCCGGATCGAAGCGGAGGTTATATCCGTTGAGGAGTACATCGCCATCATTCACCATCAGGTAGAGATCGCTCAGGTTTAGCGCAGCGGCTAACGAATCGGACGGGTTTACGGTGCCGAAGCCCGGGTCGCTGATATCTTCGAGCACGAGGTTATAAGGGGTATGTAGCTCAATGCGCAGCCCGATGGCCTGTCCGGTAACACCGTTTCCGTTGTTATTCGCATCGATTTGCGTAGTTCCCGAAGGCATATCGGGATACACCGGATTGAGATCCGGGTTGGCGATAATCAGCTTACCAGAGCCGGTGATACTGGCCTGGGGGGCTATCCAGATAGTTTTGCAGAACAGGGTATGCACTCCGTTGATCGACCAAACGGCATTGGGGCCGATGTAGATCGTTTCGGCGTACTCGAAGGTGGTGTCGGAGGCGGAGGTACTGCGGTATCCGTTATCGATGATACTGCTGCCTGCACCTGTTTGGGCAGACGATAGTCCGTAGCTTAACAGCATACACAGGCCGACTACGGATATTTTTCTAAAGCGTGTAAAGTTACACATAGGATACGGGTTTAATACATAAAATCACCTTGTTGTACCGAGCGTTCGTTAATTTTAATGCAGGCGGGTAACCCAGATACGAACGGTATAAGCGGTGTTAGCGGGGTTTGTGCTCCTGTCTATGAATACGTACCAAAGAATCCGGTACCATTTATCGTTGATCAGGAGGTCGGCAGTTACGGTTTCGGCGTGCGTGGCGGTGCAATACACGATGTTATCTCCGTCCACATTTTCGAAAGCGCCCGGAGCCAGTGTGCTGTTCACTTCATCGTAATTGGTGGTCACTGTAGAGATACAGGTATAGGTGTAGGTCATTGAAGAGCCTGTGGTATTGTACCATCTCGGTATATAATACGTAGTATTGTAATAAGAGGCTTCGAGTCGGAGGCCTTCCAATACCGGTACATCGGTGAAGTGATTTGTAAGCAGCGGATTGCCCGAACTCAGCGCTACGTCTTTTTTGTAATAGATGTAGCTTTCGCCTACATTGAGGTTTACTTCCGGGTCAGTGCCTGTACCGGGCGATTTGGAGGTAAGCAGGGCATTCCAACGCGTACCGTCGTTGTAATAAATACCCGGTTTTACATCGTTCGTGTCTTTGGTGTTATAGACGGTCATACCGGCTGTGTGTGCCGAAAGCGGGTTGGGGAGCAGCGTACTTTCGAGCTCTACGCGTGGCATGAGCAGTCCTTTGTTCATGCTTTCCAGCTCAAGAAGCGCATCTGCGTCGGGCAATGCAGGACTGGAGACGGTTCCGTCTTTGATTTTTGTCTGTGCTCCGACGGGATTGAGAGCTACACAGAAGAAGCAGGTAATACAGAGTACAAGCGCTTTCATACATCAATTGATTTAATTATAAAACGAGTCGATAGTTGGAAAGGATTAGGATACGATAAATGACCACACTTTTGGGCGCGGTATGAGCCGGATAGAAGATAAACTGCGTGAATAAGTCGTTCTTCAGGTATGGAAGTATTTACTTTCACAAGGCTTCTTTTTTGTGCAATGCAAACAGGAAGTATTCTAACTGAGATTAACCGACTAAATCCTGTTTTATTTCTAATGAGGCTAAATTTCAATAATAAAGCAATAAGCAGCAGCGACAAAAAAACGATTCATTCCTTTAATCTGGACAAAGATATTTATATACTTTTCAAATGTAAGTTTTATTTTACTATAAAAAATAGTGAGTAGATGTTTTATTTTTTATTGGTAATAAATTAGTGGAATCTATCTGTGTGTATTGCTGAAAATATCGATTACGTAGGTGATAAAGAGTTAGGGTTAGGAATCTGGGAGATATAAAAGGCACTTTATTTACAGATTCATCGGCTCTTTTTTCCGTTTAATTACTTATACTGATACGTGAATAAGCGTAGTTAGGGTTTCTCTTATCTGTGTATGAATATCGAGGTGTGCAGCGTTTTTGGTATGTATCGGATAATACTCAATTCCGTAATTTCTGCGAAAAATAACAATGTGAGGAATAAAAAAGTATCCAATAGGTATGAAAATTGCAAAACGAAAAAGGATTAGCTCTTTTGTGAGGTTTTCCAGCTTTTCCATCCCTCTTTGTGTATGCAGTACACAAAATTCAGCTTCGGTGTTTCACCGAAATAAGCAATCTCTTCTTCGGCTGTTTTCTGTGCGCCGAGCCGGCCGATAGCTATTTGTGAGCGTTTATTTTCTGCCCCGATATGGAAACAGACCTGTGCGACAAACTGAAAAAGATAATCGAGCAGGGTTCCTTTTACGGCGAGGTTTATTCCGGTACCCCAATAGGCGGTAGCTAAAAACGTATAACCTACGAGGATGCTTTTTCGGGTGGGGTCATACCCGTATATTCTTGTGCTTCCGGCTATTCGGCCACTGGCTTTATCCACGATTTTAAATGCTCCGCCACTTTGTATTGCGCCTTCAAAAAAAATGCGAAATACCTCTTTTTTCCAGCGATCGGGATTGGGATGCTGTGCCCATATCGCAGGATCGGAGGCTACGGCATACAGACTTTCGAAATCGTCTTCCTGTAACGGATACAGGATAGCTTTTTCGTTTTCCAATACGGGACGGATACTGAAATGCATTGTTTTTTTATGTGATTCGGTATTTTTTGCCGTCTAAGTTTTACACCTGTTTGTCGGACTGTCGTTCACAAATCGTGAAAATAGATTATTTATTGTCTTCGAACCATTTTACGATCGAAGGCATATTTCGCTCGAATCCACCCGGAATGAAGAAGTTAAGCAATCCTGCTTTTTTGTCCGTACGGTTCTCAAAATCGTGGATGGTTTTTGCGGGTATCCGTATAAATGCGCCTTTTTCGGCAGCTATCCATTTATCACCGATCAGAATAGATACGGTTCCTTCGAGGACATAGAATACCTCGTCGTTCGCCTCATGTTGATGGGCACCGGGTCCGCCGGATAAGGGTTTTAGCCACCATTCTGAGATGCTGTATCGCTCGTCCGTTTCGTTTTCGTCGGCTTTAAAGACGGCTGTCATTGTGCCGCACTGATAAGTGCGCCCTGCTCCTGGAGCCAGAATCAGGCTGTCATTTACGGTATGTGTGTGTGGCATACGAAAAGGTATTTCAGAGTATATAGTTCAATTAGCGATCGTGGAGTCGGTTTCACGGAATTTTTTCGCCCGTTTTTTGGGTAAATATACGCCATCAATCCTTTATGCGGAGCGAAGCTTTAGGATACGCGATTTTTGGCGGAGCTCGCCTTTAGCATTTTCCATTCCGTTTTTCGGCAAGACCGATGTACCTGAGCGAACTTTCATCGGCACAGAAAATAAGCCATTCTTCGAAGTCGGATTCCACAAGAGTTCTGAAGAGCAGTCGTTCGCTTTCCTGTCCGAATAACAGAAGGTTGGTACGATTCATCTGTGGCTTTGTTTTCTACCTGTAATTAGCTTTTTTTCGTGTATTCTGAATGTTCGTTTGGAGTGGCGATGCGATGAAACCCGGAATACACGAGGCGTTATTCAAAGTTGCTTTTCCAATCATTAGGCTGGAAGGTAGGCGCAATGATAAACTTCCCCTTCTTGTTGATGAATCCTGCCTTGCCTTCGTATTCTGCGTAGGCTATTCCTTTTTTAAAAGGACCGGCGTAGTCAAAAACAGGTGCTATGCGGAGCTCACCTTTTTTACTTACGTAGCCCCATTTACCATTTTGTTTAACCTGAGCCAAACCTTCCTGAAAATGTGCCATCTTATCAAATTGCGGAGCGATAATCAACGCTCCTTTTTCGGTATAAGCCCCCCATTTCCCTTGCTGATCCTGCACAATGTACATGCCGTCCGAAAGGTTTCCAGTGGCTTTATAGATTGGGGGAATAAGCGTATCGCCCCTGGCGTTTACACGGCCTTGTCCGGCAGGCGTAGCAAAGCTTCCCGGATAAGGATCTAAGGGCGGTTCTATAGTGGCTTTATCGCGCTTATTTATTTCGTGATATCGGTATATTTTTCCGCTTTTGTCTAACAGCACACTTTCTCCTTCGAATGCTTGTACCCGGGCATAAGATTCCGTAAAGGGATAACATACCGCATACTGTAAGGGGATGTGCAGCTCTCCCTTCCGGTTGATATAGCCACAACTGTCGTTGCGCAGCACATGGCAGAGTCCGTAGCTAAAGCCCCCGAAAATATCGTCGTAAATAAAGGGAATGACGGTGTCGCCTTGCAGGTTAATAAAACCGTATTTTTCTCCGTTGCTTACGGCGGCAAGTCCTTCATAGAACCCGTACGCATCCGTATATTGAGCTGGAATGAGCACCCGCCCTTTCCGGTCAATAAATCCGTATAGGCTGTCTTTTTGCACCAGCAGTTGCTTGTCGTCCTGAAGAATATAATCCCATACCGGAGCGATACTCATATTTCCTTTTTTGTCGATACAGCCGAACTGCTCGTTCACTTTGACTATGGCAAGCTCCGGTGTTTTGCAGGCGGTGAGCCACAGCAACGGCAAGAGAATAGAGATGTATTTCATTATTAAATGGGAAGAAGAGTGGAAATGTACGCTTCTCTTTTGTCACAGAAATCGATACAGGAAGGTAAGGGTAATTGTGCTTTTTCCAAAAAAGGTATCGCTTTTACACATAAGATGGGATAGCATATTTCAATTTCAATCTGATAAGCAAAAGGTTTTAAGGTCTTGTTTTAGCTGATTTCCATGTTTTTGTAAAAGGCAGGAAGAGAAGCAGGCGTTTTTATACGACCTGTATGGATACAATTTTGGAATGGGAAAAAAGTATGGCCTGGCGATAAGCTCTTTTTCTTTCTGCTCGAAGTGGCCTTCCGTTCGCTGGCGATTGATAAGCGGAAAACCAGTTGATTTTAAAGTATAACGGGCTATTTTAGCCATTCTCAATTTTTCTGCTATATCCTAATCCAATCCGTTTTCAGGATATTTTGTAGTTTTATTACCTATATATAAATGCGTTATAGGACACTTTAGAAGCCTCAAATCGGGAAGCTATGCATACACACGCTGACAAAACACAAGAAGATAAAAGTCAATCGGTTTCGAATGGAGAATCGCTGATTCAAAGAGGTGCTGAGTTCAATTTTCAGTTTGTGGATAATCGACCTGAGGCAGTTGCGCAACGGAAGCTGCAATCAATGGCTAATAATTATGCGAATAAACAGCTACAACCCATCCAGAAAAAAGAAAATAACACAGGACTGCCTGATAATTTAAAGACAGGAATAGAAACCCTATCGGGCTACTCGATGGATGATGTGAAAGTGCATTACAATTCTGATAAACCGGCTCAATTACAAGCGCACGCATATGCACAGGGAACGGATATCCATTTGGCCTCTGGACAGGAAAAACACTTGCCTCATGAGGCATGGCATGTGGTTCAACAGAAAGAAGGCAGGGTAAAACCTACGGTTCAGATGCATAAAGGAGTGAATATAAATGACGATGCAGGGTTGGAAAAAGAGGCCGATGTAATGGGAGAAAACGCACTGGGTAAGGGATTGGATCAAGCTCAGGCTCAGGCTGGAGGAAAAAAGCAACCCTTACACACGTTAGCTAGTTCAATACAAAGGACTACCTATAAAATTGCAAGTGAAGGACCAGAATTTCATCAGACGGATCCTGAAAAATATAGTGAATTGATGAACGATGAACTTGTCGGTAAGTCACTTCATCAATACAAGGTAGATGAGATTGATTTAAGTATAGCGACCTCTCCGATTACCATCTTTATGCATGGTGGAACAATGGCTAAATGGACAGCCTCCATACTGTTCGATTTTCTCAAAAAACGCAATTATACACCGAAACCGGATTCTGATATTGTATTTATTACTTGTTCGGGAGCGACTCTCATGGATGAATTTCTGGTGTCTAAAGGACAAGCTCTTGCCGATTTATTAGGCGCTCGTGTTCACTTAGCTAAAGGTACAGTAAGAATAAATAGTCAGGGAGTACCTACAGTTCAAAACCCGAATTCTAAAGTGAATTTTCAGTATATCAATTCAAAAGATGAGCTGAGGAGTATTTTGCAAGGAGAGTCAGAAGGATGGCAAACCTATGTCCCCAATAAGATTACCTACGATAAGCTGGTTCAAGCTATTACAAAAGGAAAAACTCAGTTATACGACTTCTTGCAATTAGATGTCTGTCGAGAGGACGTAGATTATTTCAGAGACTCTTATGCCGAAATCGAGGAGGAATTACGAGAAGATAGAAGGTATCTCGAAGCTCGCTATGAAACGGTAATGGCTATCCGGGAGAAAATGGATAGCGACTATTTACCCAGATTAGAGTTATTTAAAAAATTAAAACGAAAAATAAATGAATTACAATTTTTAGCCTCCGAAACAAATACCCATAAGAAAAGAGCGCTGGACTTTAAACAAGAATTTGAGAGGTGGCTGGAAGCGGTTAAGACTGGAAAGAAGATTTCAGTGGAAGGATATGACCTGTTATTACAAGATAAGGAAGAAGAATGGATTGCACCACTAAAAGCAGATATAGAGAAGGAGAATGAGCCAGAGCTTCAGCCTCAGCCAGGAGATGGGTGGGATATAGACCTGAACTTTAGTTCAGATGAGGAAATTTCAAATGAGGGGGACGGAACAGAAAATGTTCAGCAACTTTCTTCCGTTCAGCATACTGTAAATGAATCACATGTGTCCCAATTAAGGCGTGCCCCAATCCAAAGACAAATTAATGAAAGTGGACAGCCCCTGGCCAATGGAAAAACCCTTACACAACTAGTTTCCAGTTTAGGTAATATCGATCTTGTGCAGGGTCAGGATGGAATAGACCTGAATATTTCCTTCAAACCTTTGGTCGATTGTTATGGTATAACACGTCTGAAAGCTAATGGGGTAGCTGTTATAGCCTCTGAATATATAAAACCAGAAACAGCATTTGATCAGTACACGATAGAAATTGAATTAAACTCTCAGTACTATCATAATGGTACATCAATGGATTCAATGGGTAGCCTGATCGAGACCCTTACGCATGAATGGAGTCTTCATGGAGAGCAACATGCCATTAATATAAACAGTGCTCGCCATGGCTTGTCGCCAGATTTGAAAATCGATCATGAGCGTCTGTTTTCTCCGGATATGAACCACATGGATATTGGGATAGCCCTGCAGATTCACAAAAAGGAAAATGCTGGAATCGCTCACAAAATCTACGAAGCATACCTTAATGACGTGAAGGCTCATCAGGACATTGTAAAGAAGGGTTGGCAAGGGGATAATATTCATAAGGGCACACAATTATCGAACGGAATAAATAATTTCATAAGCCAAACTCAATTCCTTGTAAATCATTTTGATCAGCTAGAAGAGCACTCAGACAAAAAACACACCCTACAAGTATTACTAAATGATTTCAAATTTAATAATGAATGGTACGGAGAAAAATATGAAAGCCTGGATTCTATCGATGGGATCGATATTTCCGAAACCTTAACGATCTTTCAAAAGATTCGGGATTTGAATTTATCTGAGACTTCTACCTTGTTGATTCAAGATACTATGCAGCAACTTGTAGCGCTACTGCAAGAATTAAAGCACGTACTTGAGATATCCGCAGTCGAAGACCCCACCGCAGCAAGAAAAGAATCTTTGCAAAAGCTAGGGGTCGATACAACTACATTTGATACGATGACCGGTGTAATTACCGGTCTTGATGATCAGGTAGATTTTGAGGCTTCTGAGAGGAAGAATAAGTAAACAATAAATCTTTCCAATTATTGGGCTGAAAGAGATGAAATTTGCTGTAAATCAGAGTGGGTATTGGCCATCGATAGCTGCAGAATAAGTTGATTACAGCCTGAGAGGCAAACTTTTGCTCCGGATTTTAAATTTATGTGTGCCGCTTACACCTGATTTAGGCACGGACACAGTACAATTTTATTCGATTTTCCGGAACGTAAAACTGAAGTCGTCCTGAAAGAAATCCATGCGTTGTGCTTCGGGATGAAAAATCATCTTAATCTGCGCAGGTTCGAATTTAAAAGTGTGATTTTCAAAAGCATCCAACGGAAAGGCGTTTTGCCCTTCGGCTTGAGCCATTAGTACATTGTCTTTTTTCACGATGTAAATGGTAAGCTGAATTTCTTCGTTTGTGTAGGTGCCCACGTACTTGTCGAGCGCTTCGTCATTCAGGGTAACGGCCTTAAGATTTTCTTTACTCAAAGGTTCATCGTACAGTATTTTTCTGGCGTCTTTTACGGGTAAAGCGGTGAGCTCGTGCGAATTGTTCTGAAGAATAATAATGGTTTTGTCGTTGTCGAGGTGTCGTTCGATAAAGGTGACATAACCGGCCCAGCCTCCTCCGTGGTTCACGATTTTCCCGTATTTCTCCGTTTGGTCGATGACCCACCCGAATCCGTAGCGGGTTTCTTTGCCGTTATTGGTTCGGACAGAGTTGAAAATAAGTGATTTATCTTCGGTATTGACCAGCTTGTCGGTGTAAAGCGCACGGTCCCATTTGAGCAGATCTTCGGTAGTGGAGTTGACCATTCCGTCGCCCACGATTCCGTCGAGGTAATAGCTGTAAAATCCTTTTCCGAAACTGTTGGGAAGCACTTTATTTCCCAGGCCGTCATTTACATAGCCTTGCGCATAGTTTTTTATTTTTTTTGGTGCGTAACGGCTTCTGTACACCAACGTGTTTTTCATGTTCAGCGGCTTAAAAATGGCAGCGGCCAGAAAATCTCCGAACGATTTTTTTGAAACTTTTTCGATAATCAGGCCCAGTAAGGCATAGCCGGTGTTGCTGTATTCAAATTTTTCGCCCGCCTGGAAAGCCGCTTCGGGCTTGTGTTTTACAAATTCGTTGACAATATCCTGGTTGGTAGCAAATCTTGTTTTATCCCAATGCGCATCAAGAAGCTCCATGTAGTCGGGGAGTCCGCTCGTATGGATCAGCAAGTTCCGGATGCTGATAGGACCGTAAAAATCCAGCTCGGGGATGTACTTCGAAAGGGGATCGTCGTAGTTCAGCTTTCCCTGCTTTTGCAGCAGCACAATTCCCATTGCGGTAAATTGTTTGGACACGGAGGCCAGTTCAAAAATAGTTTGGGCATTGAGCGGCCGTTTTTTTTCTTCATCGGCTAAGCCGTAGCTTTTTTCAAAAATTACCGTTCCTTTTTCTGCGATGAGCACGTTACCGTTAAACATTTTTTTATGGTGCAGTGCGGTAAATAAGCTGTCTAATAATTCAGCTTTTGATTCCTGTCCGAAAGTGAAGCTGGCCATAAATAGGGTGGTAAGCAATAAAAGCGCTTTTTTCATAGCGTTGTCGTTTGGTCTGTAGAACAGTTGAAATAGAGACCCTAAAATTACGTAAATATTCCGGAAATATGTTGAGGCATGGGGTAGGTGCTCGGTTGCTGTGGGAGAGTAGGAGACAGGTTTCTAACCCTTCCTGGGAGGGTTTTGAAGAGGTGGAATGGCTTGTAAATGAATATTTTTCAGATATTTAGGTTGTGAAAGGGGAGGTGTGAGGCGAAATAGTGAAAAACCAAGCTCCTTTGATAAAATAGTTCTTTCGATTTTTTACGTAATAAAAAAGTAATTATTCTTGTGTGAAGTATCTTTATTGCATTTATTTTCTGAAATTGAAAGGATATACGCAATCATTTTGCGCATATTTAAGAGTTATAAGCAACCATATTAGACCTCAGACATGGAAAAAGAAGAAAAAAATAAAAAATCAAAGCAGGAATCGTCAAAAGCAACATTATTTGACTGGTTTAAACTTATTTCAGGAATTCTAATAGTTGCTTTGATAATATACAAGCTTGCAGTATCAGATTGGACATTTGATTTTTCAAAGTTCGATTTCAATGCACTACTTGCTCTTTTACTTTCACTTTTTGCAATTGCATTATCAGTAGCATTTTATTTTAAAGCTACCGATACAAGTAACTTGTTTTATGATAACACATATAAATTTACTAAAGAAATATCAGAAATTCTTGGAAGAATAGAAGCTGGTTTTGGAGAAAGACTGAGGCATTTGGACGAAGGATATAGTGGTTTAGTTAATAAGTTCGATAATGGGTTCAATGACAAAAACATTAAAGAGACAAAAGAAGAAATAGAAAAGGAAAAAATAAAGTTAAAGCAAGAAATTCAAGAAAGAAACGAAATTTTAAACTCATTGATTGAAAAGGCTCAATTGGAACAACATGAAAAAGAGCAAATACGAAAACAGTTAAAGGAAAAAGAAGTAGAGATTTCGAAACAAAATCGAGAATTAAATTTTTTAAGAAATCGTTTATACCATGAAAGTGAAAATGACGACATTATTTTAGAAGAAATTCCAGAAAGCATTATAAGGCGACTTATTGATTTGATCAGAAAGCAGAATATGCCTTTTGAAGCAATAATGAAATACCCGAATTCAGTTTTAAGTAGAAAATTCAGAATTAATTTAGAAGAATTAAGCAAACAAGAACTTATAGGAATGCTTAATCTCAGAATAATAAATGAAGATGGGACTTTTACTATTCATGGAATCAGAATTCTAAAACAATTAGCAAAAAGATTCTTGTAATGGCAGCTTATAACACGGGTTTTGCGTCATGCGGGCTAACGTACAATCCCGAAAGCTTTAGGGACGGAGCTTTTTGTTTCTAATGTCATTAGTATAAATTGAAGCTTTGTGCTCCGAAATCTTCCCGAACGCTAAGTCTAAAAAATATTGGGTGCAAGCCTAAAGAACGACCTGAGACCAGATTGACAAATCGAATGAGATGGAAAAAATAAACTTAATAAGAGAAGTAAGAGAGCTGAAAACACATTTATCCTATTCAAAAAACATAGGATTCTTTTTTGGTGCAGGAACTTCTTGTGCATTAAAAATTCCGAATGTTGAACAATTGACAATAGGGATTGAAGAGGAATTAAAAGACGAGAATAAAGCCAACTTTATAGCTATTAAGGAAGACTTAAAAACCATCATAACGGATCGAAATGTCAATATTGAAGACATCCTAAATCACATTAGAAGAATTAGAGAGATTACTGGAGAAGTCAATACTAAAAGTTATCAAGGAATCACAGGAGAATCTGCAAAAACCTTAGATATAGAAATATGTAAAATAATTTATCAAATCATTGCCGCAAAAGAATCATTAGCTGATATCAGTCAAACAAAAAAATTCTTTGCTTGGCTAAGTATGCTAAATAGAGATTTTTCAAAAGAAATATTCACAACAAATTATGACCTAATAATTGAAAAATCTTTAGAAGCTAGCCAAATCCCCTACTTTGACGGATTTGTTGGCTCATTTGAGCCATTCTTTTGGCAGGAAAGTATTGACCAATTTGTCTCCAAAAATGACCTGACTCAAAATTGGATTAGACTTTGGAAAATTCACGGCTCATTAAGTTGGTTTTGGAAAATTGACCCAGCAACAAAATCACAAAAAATCATACGACAAGGAAAAATTGAAAAAATAGAAGATGAAAAGAATGAATTAGTAATTTATCCTTCAAAAGAAAAATACGATTCATCAAAGAAACAACCCTTCATAGCATATTTCGACAGACTGAAAAATTATTTGCTCAGTGGAGAACTTCTTTTCATTTTTTCAGGATATTCATTCTCCGACCAACATATCAATGAAATAATATTCAACTGTTTACGACAAAACAATAGACTAACTGCATTGGTTTTCTTTTTCCAAGATGCTGAAGTAGAGAATTTACACAAACTAACATCTTCATATATGAATCTCATAGTCTTTGGACCAACAAAGGCTATTGTAAACGGCAATCTGGGAGAGTGGCATTATTTAGCGGATGATTTAAAGCCAAATGAAAAATCAGAAACCTATTGGGATTCTACAACAAATAGATTCAAACTTGGAGACTTCAATGAACTTGTAAACTTTTTAATTTCCAATTCAGGAAAAAGAGAAGCAATTGAAAACCTTACTAAATGAAAACCGAGATAACATATTTAGGTCATATTATACGGGTTGACTCTGGGACAGTTGAAGTGGAAGTTTCAAACGAAATACCATCAGCAGCTCCTATTATCAATGGTCGGCTTTATAAAATTGGACAAATCGGAACATTCGTAAAAATACCGATTGGCAATATTACAATTTACGGTATTGTTTCATCAGTAAGTAATACGCCAAGCAAAACAGATGAAACGCTTCTAAAATATAGTTTTGGCTCAAGGTTTTTAACTGTTCAACTTGTTGGCGAAAAAGTTGGAGAAGATGATTTTGAAAAAGGTATTGGGACTTATCCAACAATCAATGATGAAGTTCACATAGTTATTGAAAAAGACCTGTTTGATATTTATGGTAAAAAAGATGCAGGCTCTATTGAAATTGGCAAACACTCCTCATCTGAAAATTTAAGCGTTTATGCAGATTTGCACAGATTGGTTTTGAGACATTGTGCAATTTTGGGTTCAACAGGTAGTGGTAAGTCTAATACAACAGTTAGTATTCTCAAAGCAATTTTGAGTGGTTATCAAGGTTCAAGAATTATTCTTGTTGACCCTCACGGAGAATATTCTTCAGCTTTCCCTGAAGCCAAAGTTCTAAAAATTAATGACCCTGCCAATCCATTATTCATTCCATTTTGGTTGATGTCCTTTGACGAACTTGCATACTTTTTAGTAGGAGCAAAACCAACAGATGACCAAAAACCAGATTATCGTTTATTTCGGGAATTAGTTACAAATCTCAAAAAGGAAAATTGCAATCTAAAAGCGGGTATAGTTAATCCAAATTTTGTTACAAGTGATTCACCAATTCCTTTTAGCGTGAGAAAACTATGGTATGAAATGAATTGGTGGTTAAATGCAAGTTTTAATACAACTAAAAAGGATGAACAAATTTTATCTACTGCAATCAAAGTAGATGATGGAGAGGCAGAAAATTTAATTGGAGCAAAATTTAAATCACATCTATCAACGGATAACACCAAACCACCATATAAATCACAGCACCAAGAATTTTACTCATACGAGAAGAAAATTTTATCAAGGCTCAAAGATTCAAGATTTGATTTCCTTTTTAATCCAGGAGACTTCAAAGATGCCGATTCAGATAAAGATTTACATCATCTTTTAAATGAATGGATTGGTAGCGACAGTAAACTCTCAATCTTAGATTTAAGCGGAGTTCCTTTTGAAGTCCTTGATATTACAGTTGGATTGATAACAAGATTTGTTTATGATAGTATGTTTTGGGGTCGGAATGAACCATATACTGGTAAGAATAGACCACTCCTTTTGGCTTATGAAGAAGCACACAACTATCTTAACAAAAATGACAATAACAGTTATTCAAAGGCAGCGGTAGAAAGGGTATTCAAAGAAGGAAGAAAGTTTGGTTTAGGAGCTTTAGTTATTTCCCAAAGACCATCAGAAATTTCAGAAACTATTTTAGCTCAAGTGGGAACTTTTATTGCATTACGACTAACTAATTCAGGCGACCAATCAATAGTTAAATCCTCAGCCCCCGACAACTTAAACAGTTTAATTGACCTACTTCCGTCATTACGGACAGGTGAAGCCATAATTGTTGGAGAAGCAATTAAAATTCCATCAAGAGTAAGACTTAAACTTAATGTTCCAAGACCAACAAGTGATGACCCAAAACTTGTTGAAAAATGGCAACACGAACACCCAACTGATGAAGAAAATTATAAAACCGTTGTTACGAGAATAAGACAACAAAAATTTTAAATATGGACAGACAATATGTAGAATCATCAATGATAGCAAGTATTGGATTTGATTCTGATACTTTGACTCTTGAAATTGAATTCAAAAAAAATGGTGCAATATGGCAGTATTATGACGTTCCTGAAAGCACCTATTATGAATTTATTGGAAGTGATTCAGTAGGAAAGTTCTTCTTGGCTCACATTAAAGGACAATACTCAGAAAACCAAGTAGGATGACGAAAGACAGAAGACCAGTGTAACTGTAACCCCTCCTAAAAATTTAACTGGTTTTAAACAAAAAAATATTTAGCATATTACACATTCTGAACCTCATACAACCGGATAACAGCGTTAAGGACAATTTTCCCAGTTACTAACTTTTGCAGGCGTGAGGTCGCTTGGGGTAATGCTTTTAAGGTAAGTTCTTCCAATGAAATTTTCCTCACTGGTTTTGTAGCTCTCGTATTCCATTCCCTCAAAACTATACGTATATTTTTGCGAGTTTACTTTATACGTTTCACTTTTAAGGATAATTCCCGAATTTACCTCAATAAAAAAAAGTTCAAAATAAGCCTCAGAGTGCATTCCTTTCTGAGGGAAGTAACCAATATAAATATCACAGTTGAAAATTTCATTTCCCATTCTGAATATTTCCCGGCGACCGGAAAAAAATATCCTTCCTTGTTGGGAGTGCGGATTTTTTTTGCAAAATGCGCTAATGCCGTATAGTCCTTTATATTCAAGGGTATCTGTTTTACTTAACCATTGAAAGGTTAACGAATCTTGCTGTATTGTTGAATTTGAAGGATTGTATTTAAAAGGCCCTTTTGAGTATCCAACATGAATATTGAATGAAGTATCTGCTTCAATTATTTCGTTGGTTACGGAATCTATCGTATAGGCTATTAAATAGTTTACTGTATCACTATAATTAATAATAAATATAGAGTCTTTATTTTTATATAAAACGGAACGGGAAGGATTAATAATGGTTTCAATACTGACTATTGCATCATCTACTGTAACTGAATCCATATCAATATTTTCAGGGAATTGAATAGAGAGTTTTCTAAATTCCGTAATGTAATTATACTCATAATAGAATAAATTTTTATTCTCGCTGCATGATGAAGCAATAACAATAGAAATAAGTATAAAAAGCGTTTTGTGCTTCATGTTAAAATCTAATCAATTATTTTGCATCTACTGGTGTAAAACTCCCGGTTTTCAATTTATGAGCAACTTGTTCTGCGATTCTTGCTCCTCTTAGTCCCTGTCTTGCAGTATGCAGACCTTTAGATTTTGCTTTTTCCATCCGTGTATTTCCGGTTTGGTCAGGAAAATGTTTTAATGTGCCATGAGCGCCGAAATCATGGTTTGTGTTGTGAAAACGTGTGAGAGTACCCCTGCATCTAAGGATAGCATTCATCCCAGTATTTTACTTTTGAGGGTGTTAAGGCACTTTTCTTAATGTTCGTTACATAAGTTGAGCCTGTATAATTGGAAATGTCCGGAACAAATATTCCCTCATTCATATTGTGAAATCTCAGCGATAAGTCCTCCATTACATAAAAATCTTTTCTTAAAATCATTTTTGTTTTTTTGTCCAAAAAGATAAATGAAAAGGTGTTTTTTCCGTGTAGCCCTCTTTGTGGGCAAAATGCAATGAATATATCACATTTGTATTCTTTGTTATTTACGATACAAATCCCTTCTTTTCCACTATAAAAAACCCGGCATAGAGAATTCTCTTTCAGAAGATTACATGTTTCGATAGAATAATAATCTACGGTATCTTTGTAATCGAACCACTTTAACGTTCTTTTTTGATGGTTTCTGTCAGAATATTCGATGATTCCTTTTTCTCTGTTAAGTAAGTAAGGGCCGTTTGCTTTTTCAGGTATTATATCAAAAAGGGTATCCCATTGTACTACCTCTTGGGTAATTGTGTCTAAAGTTCCTTGTATCAGAAAGTTTGCTGTGTCTTGTGCGTGAAGGAAAAACAGAGTGTCTTTACCCATAAAGGCGCTGTGTGTTTTCTCAATTATTTTTTCCTCAGTATAGGAGATGTAGTTTTTTTTTGTGTATGTTATTGCGTATTCGTATTCATAATAAACTTTATCAGAGCTAATGCAGCTTTGAGTAACTGCTGTTATTGCTAAAAGGAGAAAATAAAAACTTTTAATTCTAATCATGATTTTATTTCTCTTGGATTTGTTTGAATTTTCCCGTTTCACTTCTATAATGATTTTGAGAAGCCATCCTTGCCACTCTCACTCCTTGCCTTGCGGTATAGTTTCCTTTTGAATTTTGAAACTCCTCACCGGGGTCGTTATCCATTTGGTTGCCTAATAATTTGATATTTGCATAGCTTTCTCCTTTAGCATTTAAAGTTCTTCGATTTGCTCTTAAATGATTTTCTACTTCGTTTAAAATTTGATTATATACCGTAGCTACCGGGCTTCCATTTGCAACACCTATATGATGTTTTGTAGCCATTTGTTTACTTTCGTCCCCTCCAGCATATATTTCATCTTTTACGTTTCGTAAACTTTTAGCACCTGCTAAGACATCGTTTGCCAGTTGACCTAATGCAATAAGGTGTAAACCGACTTCATGTGCACCGACCACTATGTTTTTAAAATAATCACTACCTGTTGCAGTATTAAATTCTATTAAAATTCTAAGATTACCGCTTGAGGATTCCAGTCCATCAAGAACATTATCATCTACGGACGTAATATCTTGCCACTTCCCGTTTATTTTTATTTGAAAAATATTACGACCCAATAATTCATTTCCGTCAGAACCGGGAGTTTCGTTAAATGTTCCAAAACTAATGTTAACGTTACTCCACTTTCCATCGGTTTTAGCAGAGTTGGGATTCTCTCCACCATTTACGGACACAAAGTGATTAATAGTAGCATTGAAAGTTTCGCTTGCATCACTTAATGTTTGAATTGCTGATCCATATATGGAGGCTTTAAGTAAAGCCATAAATCCTTCCACATCAGCTCCATCGGGGTCTCTGTAATAAATCGGATTCCCTGCAAAGGCGGCATACGGCGACATATAGGGGTACTTCGCTGCCAGCGGGTCAATCGACCAGGCGAAGACGACCGGGTCGAACTGGTAGTAGTTGTAAAGCTGGGGTGTTTCGGTCAGAAATCCGCTTATCTTTTTGGTTTCGCTGTCGAACAGGGTACGGCCGTATTGCTCTACGGGCTTATCGTAATCAAACTCCTCAAACAGTCCGCCCGAAAGAGTAACGTAGCGGTCTTGGGTTATTCCTAAATGTTTAGAAGGCTGTGGTGTCTTGTCTTCCACGATGCCGGGAAACCGTTCCTTTTTGTGCATGGCCATAATCAGGTTCTTCATTTCCAAAGGCATTTCACGGTAATGGAGGCGGTGTAGCTCACGTATCAGGCTTTCGTATTCGTTAAAGTCGGTGTACCGCTGTAAGTCCTCCACGCTTGAACCTCTGACTAATAACCGTTCTTCCAGTATTCCGGCTTTCAATAGCAGGGCGTTCAGGTTCAGGCTATCGTGCTGTAAGGCAATGTCGGCACATTCAAGCAGAAAATCATCGGTACGGATTCCGAATTTGTACTCAAAACCTTTCGCTAAATATACCAAACAAAGGGCTACGGACTGTCGGGTATCTAAATTGCGCATAGAAATTCCGCTTCTTACCGCCTCATCGCTGCTGTATGTCAAGACCTGTAAGGTTCCGGTTCCGGGAAAAGAGCGGGTGGAGGGTTCTACATTGTGCACAATACCGTTTTTATCGGCATGACGGATATAGATATGCCCCGGTACGGTCGAGATAAACGCATCCGAACCCAATCGCTCAGAAAGAATCCTGAACAGCGATACCATCGCAAAGCAGTTACCCTGTCCTTTTAACAACAAGTTTATCACTTGTGTATTTGTCCAGTCGGCAGTAGCCAGCGGGTCGCGGTAGGAGTAGGTATAAGGCAGGTGCAACATTAACCCTTCGGGGCTTACAAACAAGATGGTATCGGTCAGGTAGGTGTAAATTGCCCAGTTAGCTAATGCCTTTTCGTAACGCTCTTGTTGCTGTGCTGCCGTAGCTCTCAAGGTGGTGGTGAAATTTTGTTTTTCATAACGGGTAGCGATGAGCTGCCGGACGTTTTCTGTGTGAAAGTCAAGCATACGGGTAAAGGTCGCTTCGCTTATACCGCCTCCGTACCATGCGTTTTCGATATGGTAAATAGCCTTTTCATAGCTTAATGGCTTATTCCCTTCGAGCATTTCTACAAGGGCTTGTTGGGCGGTATAAAAGGCTGCCTTTGCGGTGCTGTCTTGCGATGCCTTTACCGGAGTGAAACCACACACTACGACCATAATCATTAAAATTCCTGCGGTTTTCATAGGGAAGTATTATCGGGGTTGGGTAATAAACAGGTTTCTTTTTTGCTTGCCGTTGATGGACTTTGCCGACTGCTGGCGGTTCTTGTACTGGTGCTCTTCCATCATTTGATTATACAGCTCCGGGGGCATTCCCTGATACCCCTTTCCGGTAATAAGCCTTTCGTTTTCTTCCAAGGCTTCATAGAGACTTTTCAGATGCGGAAAACGTTCAATGTCTTTAACATCTTCTATACCATTTGTATGGAGTTCTCTCTCCAGTAGATAAGCCAGCTTTAGGCTGCGCACAAAATACAGGTAAATGTTATTTCGTTTGGGGAAATAAGGTGCGGCAAGATTCAGGCACTCGTCCACAAAACGCCCATCGGCTGCGCCGTGCTTTTGGATATACCCTGTGGCAAGGTCGATAACAGCATTAGCTACCATCTGCGTATAGTTGAGCGTATCGAGGTACATGTGATTACGCAGGGCTTCCTGCTTGACAAAAAGATTATCCCTATACCATTTATCGCTTATTTTCCAGTTGGTAGTAGCTTCGTAGTTGTGCAGTCTTCCGTCTTTGCCGGGGTATTTAATAAGGGAATGTTGGGGCGCAAAAGAAAGGTACGATACGGCTCCCAGTTTTTGGGCAAGGGCATTGTACACGGTGGGAAGGCTATTGCATTGTCCGCTGCCGGTAGCCAGGCATTTGGTCAGAAAATAGTTGCGGTAATCTTTCGTGCCAGTATAGTCTTCATAATCGTAAAAGAAAGGCAAGTGCGTTTTAAGCGTGGAAGCTCCGGGTCGGTCTGCCGAGGCGGGCAACCGGATAGTGAGCGTATCGCTCAGGAAACGCTGCAAGCCTATGTGCAGGGCTTCGTTGTCCTGAAGATTATATCCATGCTGTGAAAGCCACCGCCGGATAAATACAACCGATTCCTCTATTGTACGGTCGTACTCATTTTTCGACAAATAGGCATTGCCAAAGGCATTTTCGACTGCGAAATAGGCATCGGCTACCGAAAGCGGGCGAAGTCCTGCAAGCTGCATTTTAAGTTCCTGTAACGCATCGGTATAAGGCTTCGTAAGAGCTGTAAATTCCGAAGACTGGTAATAGGAAGCTGAACTACGGCGGGGAGATTCCGAAGCATGAACCTCGTTCAACAGGTTTATTATCTGCTGCTGACTTGGGGATAAATGAGTTTGAGTAAAACCGTTGGCTGTATTCGGATACTGATACATCGGGTCATTGGCCATGCGCTGACGGATGTATGCTTCTGAGGCTTGTTGTCTTTCTTTTTGCGTGGCATTAGGATGAAGTATGGGTATTCCGCCATGAGATGCGTTTCTATTAACCTGCTCTTTGATTGCATCTCCTGTCATGCCCATCGGCGGAACATAGGAGGTAGAAGGCTGAACAGGCCGTGCGGGTGTAAGGGTAAAACGGTAATGCCCGTTTTCGCCCATAGGGCTAAACGTGGAAGCCTGAGGGGTAGCAGGTTGCGGCTTTACAGGATATTGACCGAAAGCCTCTATGCACAATACGCCGAAAATCAGTATAAAAGGGCGTTTCATCGCCTTACTACATTAAAATTAGCACGACTTATAAGTCGATAATCGAATAACTATGCTAAAAATATATAAAAATAAAATCGCTCCGACAAAACACTGCAAGTAATTATAAAGTGTTTTGATTATCAGGCTTTCCGAATTGAAAGTATAAAAAGACTCTCATTTGGCTTATTCCTCATTTAAGGAGTTAATTCCTTGTGCTTTAAGTTTTTCGAGGTGTGCTTTCATGGCTTGCACTTGTGCTGCCGGGTATGCTTGCCACACAGTTACTTCTCCCACCACTCTGAACGACGCTGTCGAACGATACGATTTTGTCGGATTGCCGGGAAACTTTTTGTCTGTCGGGTCCGGATCATCTTCAATTGGTACTGTAGGCTCTACCAAATAAATTCTTTCCCGGCCTTCACACAAGGCAAGTTTAGCCCCCAAATGGCAGCGTCTAATGTGGCCGACAGGAAACTATATTTTGTGTGTGTTTTTTGTCCATAGTTGGAGTGGAAGCCAGCTTCAATCCGGTCGCCTATTTTTAAGTCGGCTTTTGTGCCGTGAAAATACGTTTGCGCAAAAGGTGTAGCACCTTGTCTGTTTATTTCGTCTTTGCTTTTTTCTGTGGCCCTGCGCACACTTTTATAAATTTCTTTTCTGACTTTCTATCGCAATGAACTCCGGTAAATAATCGGGAGTACAGCCTTTTGAGACCATTTTGCCTTTGTAAAGTCCCGTTTTCTGCCCCACTTCGATACAGCGTGTCCGATACTTTTTATCAAAAACGCCAATCCATCCTGCGGTGAAATTCATGGCCCATTGTACTTCGGGTTCTTCGCTTTCTAGTTGTGTTTCGATGGCCGCCAACAATTCTTCCGTGTTGGGAGGAGGTGTTTTTCCCAGCCAACGCAAACGAGCCTGGTAATACCAAAAAATTCGTCTTTGAAGTGGAGAAGGGCTGTTTTTCCACGATTCCATCAGTGTAATGGTTTTCTTGTCTTTCGCAAGCTGGTTAGCCATCAGCCAATCTATGAGTTGGTTTCGCTCGTTCAACGGGTGAGTCTGCATGTCCTTGTCAAGCTGATTAATCAAATCCTGCGAAAGAAGCTTGTTGTCCATAATCAGGATGGCGAGTTGCCTGGGTAAAAAATTCCCGCTTGACCATAATTCTATCGCTAATTCGTGGTCTTTTTTGATATCCTTCGCAATTTTCCGTAAGTCACCCAGCTTGGTTTGGCTATTGAGTTGATTCAGAATGTGGGCTGCTTTTGAAGAGCGTTTCATAGCGATCTTTTGGATTGTGTATTCACGACAACAAAGGTAATGCTGTGCCTGGTAATTTTTCGTTTGCTTTTTTGGTGGGGGTAATGGATTGGTTTTTTTTGCTTGGCTGCTTTCGGTAGGTTCGGGTGGTTCCGATCAGCTATCGCTGACCGGAGTAGAATTTATCAATAATTATTGAATATTATTATCGGCAATCATAATTTTTTTTCAGGTAATTATGTCTAATCTATATGCCTACGGGCAGGTACAAAAACCGTGTTAGCGGTTCGTGCCTCTTTCATTCTGCTATCCAGGTGATTTCTTTTTCTGTCATTGAGTTCCAGAAGAACAGAAGTTGAATTCTGCACTTTTGTTGATACGAAGCTGTTCAGCCCCGCTTTGGGCAATACCTTGTTGTGGTAGTATTTTGTCTAATGGTTGTTTGATAAAAGAGACTCCTCATCAGAGTCTAATCCTAAGTTTTTGATTTTATTGATAATAAAGTCTCTTTTTTGTCTATTTTTTCTAAAATAATTTAATTGATATTGATTTATTTGCTTAAACTTAGTCAACAGGGTTTGCCCTTGTTCTTGTGTTAATTGTGTACTTAAATCTTCAAACGAATTTATGTCTTTAAGTTCATTATAAGCATTATGGATTGCTAAAGACAAAGTTCTATCAAGTCCAAGAATTAATTGCTTTTCTTCTATTGTTGCAGTTCGTAATATACGCTCTAAACAGAATGATACACATTTTCCTCTGATAGGCACTTTTGAACAGTCTTTGTTGTAGTCGCAGTCACTCATAATAAGTTATTTTATTTACAAATATTAATAATTGAATCACCAAATACCCACCACAAAAGAAACAGTAATAGCCAAATACCAAAAATCAAAAGTGCTAAATTAAAAAAACGCAGTTGTCTTGAATAAAATGTGTTGCAGTCAGTAAAAATTGTTTTCAATAATTCCGTATCATTTTTATTTAATTCCGAAGCAATTGACCGGCTTGTGATGTTTTTACCATTATAAAATGAAATGCCAATAAACCCCCAACCTAAAACAAATAGTAAGTAAATCAGTTTCAATTTCGGTGTCAATGGATGTGAATATTCGTTACTCAAAATTGCCAGTAAAGAACCACCTATAGTGCTTAAAGACCAGGTTGAAATTTTGTTTGAGCCTTCTTCAATGGACTTAATGCAACTAAATAACCGGTCAACAGATGTGTCAGTAGGTGGTGCTGTTAAGCGTTCAACCTTTAATTGAAGAAGTTTTTTCAGTAATTTATACATGTAATAGTCTTATAAATTTGGAAGGGTTTTCTCAGTATTGCCACCAACTGCTTATATAAATAAAACTACAAAAACACCCTGAATACCAGTCAGGTTTGTATAGTGAAAATACTAAAATAATGTAAATATCGGATAGCGGTTCCTGTTTTTAATTAAGATAAAAAATATACAAGGATTACGCGCCTTTGGCGGGTGATCCCTAAAAGGGGAGGGCTGCATCTTCAAAATCCCGCTGCTGCGCAGCGTGTTTTTTGTTTTTCTGCCGGTGTACACACAATTTGGGAGCACTCGAAAAGAAACGTTAGAAAAAGGATGGATTACCCGCCTCCGGCGGCTGATCCCTGAGGGGAAGGCTTCAACTCAGGAAATCCTCTTTGGCGCTTCCAAAGGTGGATTTTTTGTTTTCTACATGCGCACAAACAAGTTTGGCACCTGTCTAAAACAAAAAATCCCGACGCTTTGCGTCAGGATTTTCTGAGTTGCGGAGGAAGAGGGATTCGAACCCCCGAGGCTGTTACACCTAACGGTTTTCAAGACCGCCGCGATCGACCACTCTGCCATTCCTCCGCCGCAAAAATAGAAATTGATTCGGTATTCCCAATGGCTGTACGCAAAAAATCCTTATTTTTATAAATTCAGGGTGCAGAGATCGCTATAACGTTTTGACTTACACCCTCAACAGACTGAATTTTAGCGTATGAGAGTTTTTGTGTTCCTCCTGTGTTGCAGTCTCGGTATGGCAACGGCCAAAGCGCAATCGCCCGAAGTGTACCTCGACTATAAACGCTTCTATACGCCCGAAGGTAAAGGCGTGTTCGAAGTCTATCTGCAGTTTAGCGTAGCTTCGCTTACCCTCAAGGCTAACGAGCAGCAGCAGCCTCACGCCAGCGTCGAAGTGCTGGAACTGATCAAAAAAGATGATCAAATCATCGATTTCCGCAAGCATCTTATTCAAAATACCCAGCAGCCCGATTCCTCACTGAACGACTTTACCGACCAGCAACGCTTTGTGCTCGAACCCGGAATGTACCAGCTTGAAGTACAGGTTACCGATCTGCTGGCTGAATCGCCCAAACCGATCACGCAAACGGTCGATTTTGACGTTATCCCCCAGCTTTCCACACCCGGATTCTCCGACGTACAACTGCTCGAAGGCTTCCGTAAATCCGAAACACCCGGCGTGCTCACCAAGTCGGGATACGATATGTGGCCTTATGTTTCTAATTTTTTCCACGAAGACATTGATAAAATCGCCTATTATACAGAGCTGTACAATACACTCTCGCTGGGCGAAGAAAGTCGTTTTGTGCTCTACCAGTATATACAGGACGAAACGGGGCAGCCGGTAGAAGGCTTCAGCCGTTTTGTGCGCCAAAATGCCAAATCGGTTATTCCGGTGCTCGGTTCCTTCGATATTCGTAAGCTCCCCTCCGGCAAATACAATCTTGTGTTTGAGCTGCGCAATGCGCAAAATGAAGAAGTGGCACGTACCGCACAGGCTTTCCAGCGTTTCAACCTGCCCGAAGCCATCTCGCCCGACGATTTTCTCAAGCTTGATATTACCGCCACCTTCGTCGATAAAATCGATAACCGCGACACTTTGGTCGAATACGTAGCCTGCCTTCGGCCTATAGCCGGTGAAAGTGAAATCGCACTCATTGATAAGCTGGTGCGTAGCGGCGAAATTCTCGAAAGCAAACGCTTCTTTTTCGCTTTTTGGAAAAGCCGTAATCCGGCTAAGCCTGAAGAAGCCTGGCTAACCTACAAACGCGCAGTCGATAATGTGAATAAAATGTTCAGTACCCGCGTGCGCAAAGGCTATGAGACCGATCGTGGAGCTATTTTCCTGCGTTACGGTGCGCCCGACAGTGTGACTGATCGTCCGAACGAACCCAGCTCTTATCCTTACCAAATTTGGCATTACTACAAAATTGGGCGTTTTAACAACAAGCGTTTTGTGTTTTATCTACCCGATCTGATATCTAACGATTATATAGTGCTGCACTCGGATATGCCCGGCGAAATCCGGAATCCGCGTTGGTCTTATGTGCTCAATAGCCGTAACAATCCCAACCAAAGTGTCGATGAGCCCGGTCGCGGTGAATTTGATCATTACGGTTCCCAACGCGAAGAATTTTTTCGGAATCCCCGTTAATACTGATGGGAGAAGTAGTTGTAGCCATACTTAACTGGAACGGCAGATCCCATCTCGAAACGTTTCTTCCCTCGGTGCTGCGCCATTCGCAAGATGCCCGGATAGTAGTGATTGACAACGCCTCGACCGACGATTCCGTAGCCTTTCTCCAATCGCATTTTCCTTCCGTTACCATCGTGAAAAACGACTCCAATTCGGGTTTTGCAGGCGGCTATAACGAAGGCTTGGCAAAGATTGAGGCCAACTATGCAGTGCTGCTCAATTCGGATGTCGAAGTAAGTGAAGGATGGCTCGAACCCATGTTGCAGCTTATGGAAAGGGACGCATCTGTAGCCGCCGTACAGCCTCGGATAAGGGCATATAGTCAGCCGCATTTGTTCGAATACGCCGGTGCCGCCGGTGGTTTTCTTGATAAAGATTTGTTCCCTTTTTGTCGCGGACGGATTTTTGATGAACTCGAAGAAGACCGGAACCAGTACGCCTCCGACAGCGAAATTTTTTGGGCGACCGGAGCCTGTATGCTCGTCAGAATGTCTGCTTTTCGTGAAGTAGAAGGTTTCGATGCCGGTTTTTTTGCACACATGGAAGAAATTGATCTCTGCTGGCGATTCAAAAATCGGGGTTATAAGGTGATGTATTGCGCCGATTCAAAAGTGTATCACCTCGGAGGAGGTACGCTGGCCTATGGAAATCCACGCAAAACGTATCTCAATTTCCGCAATAATCTTTTTCTGATTTATAAGAATTATTATAGCTCAGGGTTGTTCCTGAAGCTTTTTCGGCGACTAAGCCTCGATGGTGTGGCAGGTCTGAAATTTCTTTTTGCCGGAAAATTCGCCCATTTTTTTGCCATCCTGAAAGCCCATTTTTCTTTTTACTGCGCTTTGCCGCGTTTGCTTAGGCAACGTCGTACACTTCGTAATACAAGCGTCAATTCTAATCTCGCGGGCCTCTACCGGCGTTCCATTACCTTCGATTTTTTTCTAAAAAAACGTAAGAAATTTTCTCAACTCGACGAGCCTGCTTTTGTCAAACCGGGCGCCCCACTATAAAAATACAGGGTTTTTTGTGCAGGTCGGGCTTCTTCCTTTTTTTCCATCCGGCTATCGTATCGGTAAGGATAAATTCGCCGGGTAAGGTAATTTCGGCTGCAATACAAAGCAGGGTGGAATCGTCTCCGTGTTGAAGGATGTCTTCAAACACGTGCATATTGCGGTAAGGCGTGTCCATACACAATTGCGAATAACCGCCTGTCGCTTCTTTTTCCATTTCTTTGATGCGCTTTATACGCAAAGCCTGTTCGCGGGGCAGGTAACCGTGAAAAGTAAACTGCTGTCCGCCGATGCCCGATGCCATCAATGCCAGCAGAATAGAGGAAGGACCTGCTATCGGTACCACTCTGATGCCCGCTTTGTGCGCAGCCCTGACCAGTTCGGCTCCAGGGTCGGCTATACCCGGACAACCCGCATCCGATAGCACACCGGCCGAATGCCCCTGTTTCAGAACCTGTATGTAGCTGCTCAGGTTACGGGTATCGCTATGCTCGTTAAGCGGATACAGGGTAATTTCGGGTAAAGGTTTTTGTAAGCCTGCTTTTTTCAGAAAACGACGGGCTTGTTTTTCGTTTTCCACGAAATAATGGTCAAGCCGGTTTATCAACGCTTCGGTTTGTATGCCCAGCGTTTCGAGCGGAGCTTCTTCACCGAGCAGGTTCGGAATCAGGTAAAGGGTCCCGTTTTTCATGCGTGCGAAAGGATTACCTGATCGCAGGCTTTATCGAGTAAGGAATATACGTTTTCAAAGCCCGAATCACCACCGTAGTAAGGGTCGGGAACCGACATACGCTGTTCGGGGAAAGCGTAATCGAGAATCAGTTTTACTTTTTGTGCGTCTTCCGGATGGCGCGCTAATTGGAGAATATCGGCGTAATTGTTTTCGTCCATTGCCAAAATCAGATCAAAGCGCTCGAAATCTTCTTTTACGAATTGCCGGGCGCGTAAGCCTGAAATATCAATTCCGTATTTCCGCATTTTTTCGATAGCGCGCTTGTCGGGCGCTTCGCCCGTATGAAAACGGGAAGTACCTGCCGAGTCAATTTCAAATGCAGGAGTACGCGATTGCGTTTTGTGCCGGAGTATGCCTTCGGCCATAGGTGAGCGGCAAATATTACCGAGGCACACCATTAGTATTTTTGTGGTAGTCATTATTGCGTGATCCAGATAAATACCGCACAAACCGGAGCGGCCAGCAGTACTCCGTCGAAACGGTCGAGCACACCGCCGTGTCCGGGTAATAGATTGCCCGAATCTTTGACCCCGGCTCTGCGTTTGAGCAGCGATTCGGAAAGGTCGCCCGCCGTACCGGCCAGCGAAATCAGCAGGGCATAGCACAGCCATTCTAAGGTGCTAAGCAGTGGCACATAAAGTGAAATGATCCAGGCGGCCAGCAGCGAAAAAGCAATTCCTCCGATGAATCCTTCAATGGTTTTATTGGGAGAGATACGTTCCCAAAGTTTGTGTCGTCCAAAAAGTCGTCCGCAGATATAAGCGAAGGTATCGTTGCTCCAAAGCAGGATGAAAAAGCCGAGTAGCAGCCAGTATTCGTAGCTTTCGCCGGTATCAATTACCAGTGCGTTGAGCAGGGCGAAAGGGATGGCGATGTAGCCTGTAGTTAAAAGTCCGTTGACGGTATGGGAAAATACTTCGTGTTTGCCTGAAAAGAGGTCGGCAATAACCAGCGCCGGGACAAGCAGCAGCAGCAAGCTGATGGCTTTGCCGGGTATCACGTCTAACATGAGCAGTGTGAAGAGCAGGTACACGAGACAGGCGGTAAGCACCATCGAAAAGGCGGTGACCGAACCGGCAATATTGCGCCGAAGCTGCGCAAATTCGACCGCGCCCAGTATGGTAACTGCAGCAAAGAGAGTCGCTACGCTGTATGCCGAAGTAGTGATGCTGCCTACCAAAAGCAACACAAATACGATACCGGTAAGCGTACGTATAAGCAGGTTACTTTTCACCTTTACAAACGATTGTCAGGCGCGCCAAGCCCCTGGAAAATTAAAGTATTTTCGGCTCTTCGCCCTGCGGGTCTGAACCCGTGGCAGAGTTGTTGGTGTCCCACTCAATGGTGTTGTCCGAAAGACGGGTATGATCGGGACTGGCAGGAAGCTCTTCTTTGTCGTAAGGGCGTTTCCCGAAAATGGTTTCCAAATCTTCTTTGAAAATTACTTCCTTGTCGAGCAGCAGTTGCGCCAGCTTAGACAGCCTTTCCTTGTTTTCGGTAAGCAGTTGTACGGCTCTGTGAAACTGTGATTCCACAATTTTGCTCACCTCTTCGTCGATTTGCTCGGCACGTCTTTCGCTGTAGGGTTTGCTAAATGCAAATTCGGCACCCTGCGGGTCGTAATAGCTGATGTTCCCGATTTTATCGTTAAGACCGTAAATAGTGACCATGGCATAAGCCATCTTGGTGACTCGTTCCAGGTCACTCAGTGCTCCGGTCGAAATTTTATCAAAAATCACTTTTTCGGAAGCGCGTCCGCCTAATATGGCGCACATCTCATCGAGCATCTGTTCGGTACGGGTAATCTGTCTTTCTTCGGGCAGGTACCAGGCTGCGCCCAGCGACTGGCCGCGCGGAACGATGGTCACTTTTATCAGCGGAGAAGCGTGTTCCAGCAACCAACTGATAGTGGCGTGCCCCGCTTCGTGGTAGGCGATTACCTTTTTCTCTTCGGTCGAAACGATTTTGTTTTTCTTTTCCAAACCGCCAATTACGCGATCGACTGCATCGAGGAAATCCTGTTTCTCGACGTGTTTTTTCTTTTTACGCGCGGCAATCAGCGCGGCTTCGTTACAGATATTGGCGATATCGGCACCTGAAAATCCGGGAGTTTGCCGGGCGAGGAAATCGATGTCCAGTCCATCGGCTACGCGGATGGGGCGCAGGTGTACGGCGAAGATTTTTTTCCGTTCGTTCAGGTCGGGAAGATCGACATAGATAAGGCGGTCGAATCGTCCGGGGCGCATTAACGCGCGGTCGAGAATATCGGCACGGTTGGTGGCAGCCAAAATAATGACTCCGCTGTTGGTTCCGAAACCGTCCATTTCGGTGAGCAGTTGGTTAAGCGTATTTTCGCGCTCGTCGTTGGCTCCCATATTAGGGCTTTTACCCCTTGCACGACCGATAGCGTCTATCTCGTCGATAAAAATAATACAGGGTGCTTTTTCTTTGGCCTGACGGAAAAGATCGCGCACTCTCGACGCACCTACACCGACAAACATTTCTACAAAGTCGGACCCCGACAGCGAGAAGAACGGCACCTGTGCTTCGCCGGCTACGGCTTTGGCCAAAAGAGTTTTTCCGGTTCCCGGAGGGCCTACCAGCAGCGCACCTTTCGGGATTTTGGCACCAAGCTCGGTGTATTTTTTCGGACTTTTAAGGAATTCTACAATCTCCTGAATTTCTTCTTTGGCACCTTCGAGCCCGGCTACATCGTTGAACGTAATGTTGGTGCTTTTTTCCTTGTCGAACAGTTGCGCACGCGATTTCCCGATGTTGAAGATTTGTCCGCCTCCGGCCGGTCCGCCGCTGATACGGCGCATGATAAAGATCCAAAGCGCCACCATGATCACGATGGGCAGCACCCAGCTCAGCACTTCACGACCCCAATATTCGCGTTTTTCGTAATTGTAGGTGAACAGGTATTCTTTACCGGGATTTTCGATGTCGAGCCTACGCGCTTCTTCCTGGAGTACGCGCAGGTCTTTGCCGAATTCTTCTTCGGGACCGGTGTTAAATACGTAATGCGGCCCTGCCGGCTTTTTGCCTTTGAAATGCTTTTCGTGTAGGGAATTCGTCAGGCTGTCGTGCTTGATATAGACCTCGCCGAGTTCCTTGTTTACAATCACCAGCTTTTCCACGTCGCCTTTGCGCACCATCTTTTTAAATTCCTCGATGCTGGCATTTTGTGTACTGTTGTTCCAGGAAAACAGGTTGAGCGAGATCAGCAGGATTCCGATGATGGCATAGATCCAGTAAAAATTAAACTGGGGCTTATTGCTTTTCTTGTTATTCTTAGGGTTCGGAGTGTTCTCAGCCATGTGGGCAAGTGTTATTAATAGATAGTTTCATATTCGGTTCGCACGGCATCGGCCCAAAGCTTTTCGAGGTGATAAAACTCACGGGCTTCTCCGGTGAACACATGGGCGACTACGTTGACATAGTCGAGCAGAATCCATGAACCGGTTTGCGTGCCTTCTACGTGCCAGGGTTTTTCTCCGGCCTGCTTCAGCGCAAACTCTTCTATCGAATCGGCAATGGCTTTGGTCTGCCGGTCACTGTCGCCATGACAGACAATGAAAAAGTCGCTCACGGCATTTTTAAGCTCCCGCATATCCAAGCACACGATGTCTTTTCCTTTTTTTTCACGGATACCTTCTACAATCTGTTTGACAAGTGTATCGGTCTGATTCTGCTTTTTTTTCGCCATATTAGTTTTCAAGGTAACAAAATAGTAGGTAAAGTTAGGTATTCCAGCTTATTTTGCAATGTTTGCAGGGCATTAAACCCACACTGTGATGGAAACTTTATTTACCGGTCAGCATTTGATTCGTCTTTCCAGTGTGGATTCTACCAACAATTATGCTGCCAGCCTGTTGGCTGCGACAAATGTGCCGGAAGGTACTGTAATATTGGCATACGAACAGACAGCCGGTCGTGGGCAACGGGGCGCACAATGGCATACTGCGGCAGGACAGAATCTTACCTTTTCCCTGGTGGTGTTCCCGCGCTTTTTGTCCGTTTCGGAGCAATTTATGCTCAGTAGCATTACCGCACTGGCAGTAGCGCATACACTCGAAGACGCCGGACTGAAAGCGCTGGTCAAATGGCCCAATGATGTATATAGCGGCAGATGTAAGCTGGCAGGCATTCTTATTGAAAACGGTGTGCAGGGAAACCGGCTCAGTCACAGTATTATCGGAGTGGGAATCAATGTAAATCAGCTCGATTTTCCCGAAGGGATAAAAGCGGCTTCTTTACAATCATTGACAGGCCGTACTTTTGAGAACGAAGCGGTACTGCGTATTTTTTGCAGGAATTTTGAGAAATATTACCTCTTGCTCCGCGCCGGACAGAAGGATTCTATAAGGCAGGAATACCTCGATCGCCTGTTGAATTACGGTGTAGAGGCTGCGTACATCTATCAGGATAAGCCCTTATATGCGGTGATTACAGGGGTATCGCCCGAAGGACGACTGCTGTTGCGAACGCGGGAAGGGCAGGAAATAAGCTGCGCTATCCGGGAAATCAGTTGGCAGCTTTGATCTCGACCAGCTTTGCAGCGATATAATTGAAAAGATTGGTCAAAGGACGCTCGGCCATCATGCGCACAAACGTGTTCATTTCGCCGTTAAAGACCAGCTTTCCTTCACATTCCTGCGCTCCTTTTTCAAGGATATGAATATCGAGCGTAAAAGGAAAAGGCGCTTTTTCGCCCGAACGAATGGCTATTTTAGAAAACTCTTCCAACCCCGTTTGGACCAGAGGGATGGTAATGGCGCCTTGTACCCTAAAGCTACACTGGGTAACTGTAGAGTCCCATTCCGAAATTTTATCCTGCGGTAGCAATTGCTTGAAATTGTTCATGTCGCGCAGGAACTCAAACACTTCTTTCGCACTGCGATTTACCGTAACGGTATTGCTTTCTATGGTGGTCATGCTTTTACCTTGTTAGTTGAACTGTGCGCTCCATTTTTTCGGGTCGAAGCTCCACTCGCGAAGCGAGCTGAGATCTTTGTCGTTGATATAGCCCGAATGTAGCGCCTGTTCCAGCAAGGTATTAAAATCGGTGAGCGTAAGCAACGGAATGCTCTTTTTTCTGAAATTTTCTGCCGCATCGCTGAACCCGTAAGTAAAAATGGCAGCCATTCCTTTTATTACGCCTCCCGCAGCAATCAATGCATCGGCAGCGTTAAGGCTACTTTTTCCGGTCGATACCAAATCCTCGATCAGGACAATCGACTGGCCTTTTTCTACCACTCCTTCTATCTGATTGCCTAATCCGTGACTCTTGGCTTCGGGACGCACATAAGCAAATGGAAGCCCGAGCTCCTGCGCTACCAGCGCACCTTGCGCAATTCCACCGGTAGCCACGCCTACGATTACGTCGGGACGGGGGAAATTAGCGGAAATGTTACGCGCAAACTCCTGACGGATGTAGGTACGGATATGCGGATAGGAAAGCGTAACCCGATTGTCGCAATAGATGGGTGATTTCAGACCTGAAGCCCAGGTGAAAGGTTTGGCCGGCTGTAATTTTACCGCTTTTATCTGCAATAAAAATTCAGCTACCTTTAAAGCCGATTCATTACCAATTGACATAGGCCGCAAATGTATAAAGTTTTTGTGAACAACCTTCCGCTGTATATCGGCGATTCTTCAGGCAATCAGGATCCTGAAGATGCAGCATTGTACAACTGCGCTTCGAAAACCGATGCGAAAGCGCTGCTTGTACGTTATACCGAGGGTTCGCAGCAGCAGCCGGTGTGGGTACAGGGCGATAAAAAACAGCTTTTCGATTGGTTTTTCGGCGACTACAGCTTTATTGAAGCGGCCGGCGGACTTGTCCGTAATCGTGAGGGCGCGTATCTTTTTATTTTTCGCAACGGTAAATGGGATATTCCCAAAGGCAAGCTGGAGAAAAATGAGGATCGGCGCGAAGCGGCGCTGAGAGAAGTAGCTGAAGAATGTGGAATAGAAGGTCACCTCATCGTAAAAGAGCTGCCTTCTACCTGGCATGTGTATCCTTATCGCGAACATTGGGCCATTAAGGTGACCTACTGGTATCTTATGGCGTATGAGGGCGCACAGACCCTGGTTCCGCAAACCGAAGAGGGTATTACCGCAGTAGAATGGAGAGATAAGGCACATCTTGACGATATACGCGCCAATACCTTTGCCTCCATAACCGATATTATCGCAGAAATTCCCGCTTCCGACAAGTAAGAGCGCTCCGTTTCAGGATCGAGGGTCAATAAATGTTTTTCCCTTCTTTCGGGCGGTTGCGATTGGGATCGTTCCTGCGTGCAATTTCGTACAGCGTTTTTTCGATAGAAACGAAAGTGCCGTTAGGCGTAGGGCGGTATGCGGGCGATTGCAGTATTTTTCCTTCGGGGCCGATGAAATAGTACAGACTCACCGTTTTCACGCGGTATAAATCGAGTACTTCGGGCTGTGCCGAATAATGCAGTTGCGTCCATTTTATTTCCGGCCTCGCTTTCAGGTATTTTTTCAGTTCGGCAGGGTCGTCGTCCACGTTGATGCTGACAAAAGCGATATAGTTACCGTATTTTTTATGCAGCTCGGTCATCAGCTTCATTTCGGAAAGGGAAGTATTGTTCCAGGTGGCCCAAAATTGCAGATAGATGTATTTGCCCTGAAAGTCCGAGAGCGCGACGGTGTTGCCGTGGATGTCCTCCAATGCGAAGCCGGGCGCTTCATAACCTACGCCCATACGGGTAAGTACGTGGATCATGTTGTCGGCTATAAGGCGGTTTTCCGGGTAATTGGAATATTGCTTTACCGAATCAAGTACCGCAATGATCTGTGTAGGGTGATAATTGCCCGAATGGTATTCCTGCGAAAGCGCTTTTATCATCACCATCTCCCTGATTCTTTCGTTTTTCAGGAATTTATCCGATTCAAGCAGGCGCATTACTTCCGAAGCGCTGGCCCTGCGGTTGATAGCCTGATTCAGAATTTTTTCGTCTTCGGTCGAGGCTAACTTGAGGATATCGTGGTAAAATTCGTTAAAGAAAAGCATATACTTTCCGTGGTGGTAACGCACTTTTTCGGGAGCCAGGTAAACCGTATAAAGCAGCGCTTTTAATTTGAGCATATCGGTTTTTACGCCACCTATCTGTTCTACCGAAGCAAAAGAATAATAGACATAATCTCTGAAGAAAGGCTTTTGAATGGATTGGTAGAGTTGACCGATACGGGTTCGAAAAGAGTCGAGCTCCATTTTGAACACCGGACTTCCAAGTATAGGGTAATATTTCCCGATAAAAGCATCGAGCCTGTCGTCGAAATCAAGGATCAGACTGTTGATATCATACGGGGCAAGAGTATCGAACAGGATGGGTACTTGATTTTGGGAAAGAGAGATGGCTTGTTTTTCAGGAATGGCAGGGAAAGTAACCTGATAGGTATTGCCCGGTTCGAGGTACAAAAAAGATTGTACGCCGTCTATTTTTAGTATGGCTTCTGTAATTTCGCTGATATCGGTTTCGAGCGAAAATTCGCCTTTTTCTCCGAGTAAAGGAGCTTCGGCTTTTTTGATCAGTCGTAGGGAAATGTAATCGCCATATACGTAGAGGGCAATTTTTTTACCTTTATAATCGGGTGCTTTCCCTTTTATTACTACCGTTTCGGCTTGTGCGGTACACACTGCCAAAAGGCATCCTACGAGCAGAAACAAGTATTTTTTCATGGTTTATCGGATCTGTATCGAAGAAGGAACAAAACGGCTTACATCGCCTCCGTGGCGAAAAATATCGCGCACGAGGGTCGATTGTACCGAAGCGAATTCAGCATCAGTCATCAGGAATACAGTTTCTATGCCATTTTCGAGCGCAAGGTTCATTTGGCCGATGGTTTTTTCGTATTCGAAATCGACGGTATTCCGTAGCCCGCGCAGAATGAAACTCGCCTGCTTTTCACGGCAGAACGTGACGGTAAGCCCTTCATACGTGCTGATTTCCACTTTGGGTTCGTTTTCGAATATTTTTTTGAGCCAATCCTCCCGCTGTGCAAGGGTAAACAGGGTCGATTTGGAAGAGTTGACCCCGATGGCTACGATGATTTTATCAAATAACGGCAGTGCACGGCGAATAATTGCTTCGTGCCCACGGGTAACCGGATCGAAGGTGCCCGGAAAAACGGCGATGCGTGTAGCCATACGAAAAAGATTAAGGTTCGAAAAAGCTAAACCTGGCGTGTCCGTAAACACGCTCTTCTACAAAGTTATCAAAACCGCTGAAAACGCTTTCTTTTCCGTGTTCCAGCACAAGCAGCCCTTCGGGCTCTAACAGTTGGCGTTGCAGGATAAGACCGGGCAGCTCGCGCAGGTTTTTCAACTGGTAAGGAGGATCGGCAAAGATGAGACGGTGCTTGCGTGTTTCCGAACCGATAAAACGAACTACTTCGCTTTTTACGGTTTCAATTTCGCAGTTCCATTCCTTGGCCGTTTCGCGGATAAAACGCAGGGCTCTGCCGTTCTGATCCACACAGCAAGCACTTGCTGCGCCTCTTGACAGGCATTCGAAGGCAATGCTTCCGGTGCCCGAAAACAGGTCGAGTATCCGCGCCGATTCGAGATCAATGCGGTGCTGCAAAATGTTAAACAGGCTCTCGCGAGCCAAATCGGTAGTAGGCCGCGTGCCTGAAAGCTCAGGTGCATTGAGCTTCCGACCTTTGTATATGCCGCCTATAATGCGCAACGGAACTGGTGAATAAGGTTGAGAAAACGCTGAGGGGCAATGCTTGCCCAGTCGCTACTATACGCGAGATCGGATTTGCGCGTGGCATAACGCAGGTGGGGGAAGAAACGCTTCAGGCTTTTCGAGGCGGCATCGCCCGTTGCAGTTTCGCCGTAAAGTACGAGTTCATTTTCTTGCGACAGCCTGAGCTGCTCGGCAGTATAAAGGGTATAATACACCACGTCTTCGGCGCTGCGCCAGGGAAATGCGTTAAAGAAAAGCAGCTTTCGGTTTTGCAGTACGGCTATCTGGAAAAAACCCGGATAAAAACAGAGGTGAAGGGTAGCCTGGGCATTTTCCCACTGGGCGGCCTGTTCCAGAAAAAGGGCAGCGCAATGGGAGAAAGAGGCAGAAGGGAAACGCTGCTCTACCGCTTGCCGCAGCGACTGGTCAAGTGCAAAAACCACCACGGCTTGCAGCGAATGCACGGCTTGATGGCGTATCTCGTCGGCAGCGGTCAATGCCACGTTTAAGGCAAGGTATTCGGAAGCTCCCGCTTTGTCGAACAAGGCCAGGGGAATTAAGGTACAGCGTGTATGCGCCACACTAAAGGCCACACTTACCGGATTTTCTCCCGTTAGTACGGAATGCCGTAGCAGGTAAGGAAAAAGTTTGGCGCGCTCATGCTCGGGTACCGAAAATACTTCTACCGCTCCGCATTCCCTCCGGCTGCGATCGGCACCCAACACCGAGGCGAAATGTTCGCCCGCTTCGATAGAAAGGTGGGTAATCCGGTGGCTGAGGGATGAGGTATGTGTCATGCTTACTGGAACAACAGGTTCTTAGGGTCGAAAATACTCATATTCCCCGGTTTTTAGCTTTTTTCGGGGAAGCACATTTTCTGAAGAACAATAAAACCACATTCATAACGATGGCTTTGTGGGTGTAAAATTGCATTTTTTCGGGCTTCGTACGGTCGAAGTTTCAGAATGCGGAGTTTTTGTGAAAATTACCTCCGCTTTTTAATAAGGTGTTGGGTAGAGTCGGGGCGGTTGCTTACATTTCGGACGTGAGCAGCTTTTCGGCCCATACCCTCCGCACTTTGCTGGAAGAAGCGTTGCAACGGGAACCTACCCGCGGACAGCAGCAGTTTCTTTCGGCTTTCTCTGATTTTCTAACCGATCGCGAACGTTTCCGTGTATTTATTTTGAAGGGCTATGCCGGTACGGGAAAAACTACGCTGATGTCGGCTGTGGTACAGGTGCTGCCGCGTATCGGACTCACTCCCGTCCTGCTGGCACCCACCGGTCGCGCGGCAAAAGTGTTGGCCGGTATGACCCGACGCAGGGCCTTTACCATTCACAAAAAAATATACGGCCGCCGCAGCCGCAACGGTTTTTCTTATTTTGAGCTGATGCACAATCCGCAGAAAAATGCGGTATTCATTATTGACGAAGCCTCTATGATCAGCTACGATTCGGGAATGGCTTCGGCTTCGCTGTTTGAGCAACGACGGCTGCTCGAAGATCTGCTGCGGTATATTTACCGCGGACAGAATTGTGTAGCGCTGTTTGTAGGCGACGGGGCGCAGTTGCCTCCTGTAGGATTGGCCGACAGTCCGGCGCTGGACAAAAATTTTATAGAAGAAAATTACCGGCTTGCGGTAAATACGGTCGAGCTGAAAGATGTGGTCAGGCAGGAAGCGGATTCGGGCATACTTTATAATGCCACACAGTTAAGGAAGCTATTGGCGGCTAAAAAGACGAATTTTCCGAAGCTGCTTACCGAAGGTTTTGAAGATGTAGTAAGAGTAAATGGCGCTGAATTGCAGGATGAGCTGGAACAGGCATTTTCGCAGTATGGCTCCGAAGGCGTCATTTTTGTGACCCGTTCCAACAAAAGGGCTAACTTATTTAACCAGCAGGTAAGGCAGCGTATTTTTTGGATTGAAAATGAGATCAATGCAGCCGACAGACTGATGGTAGTGAAAAACAATTATTACTGGCTCGACGATAAATCGGAGGCGGGTTTTATTGCCAACGGCGATATGCTCGAAGTGCAGAAAATACGTCAGGTTACCGAACGTTACGGTTTTCGTTTTGCCGAAGCAGAGCTGCGGCTTACGGATTACCCCGACGCGCCCGCGCTTGAATGCAAGCTCTTGCTCGATACGTTATCGGTAGAAGGTCCCAATCTTCCGGCCGAAGATCTTAAACGCTTGTTTGACGCGGTTTCGGAAGATTATGCCGAGGAACCCGACAATCGTAAACGCCGCGAAAAGGTAATGGACGACCCCTGGTACAATGCTTTGCAGGTCAAATTCGCCTGGTCGGTGACCTGTCATAAAGCGCAGGGCGGACAGTGGCCTGCGGTGTTTATCGATCAGGGCTACCTGACCGAAGAAATGCTCGATGCCGAATATTTGCGCTGGTTGTACACGGCTTTTACCCGTGCTACGGAGAAAGTTTTTCTGGTCAATTTTAACCCGCGTTTCTTTGCGGATCAGTAAAAAGAAATAAACACGCTGTATTCAAGCGATCCTTTTTTTCCGCTTTTTTTGCCGGGTTGCCAGCCGGGTGCTTCGCGAATAACCTGTATGATTTCTTTTTCCATCGCTTCGGGTACATTGTCTAATACCGATACGTTGCTCACTTTTCCGCGTCCATTCACTTCAAAGCGTACTACCACCGAAGGCACGACCTGACTACGAGGCAGGGTGATTCTTGAGCTGAGCTGTCGTTGAATGTAGCCGATAAGCCCCTGGTCGCCACCGGTGTATGAGGGCATGTCTTCTATTTTGTAACGTACCTGCCGTGTGCTGCTCACAGTCGGGCTACCGATATTCGGATCGTTCACCGCGCGGCGGGAATCGGGCGCTACACTTTCGGCTTCGGCCAAATTGAGCTTGGACATAACCTGGGCATTGCCTACGCGAAGCAGGATCAGCGCATTGTGATCGCTTGCAAATTCGCGTGAGGTTTCGGCGGGTAGTACCGTTTCGCGGGTCTGCGGTACCGGATCGGGAGCTGCTTCTTTAGGTTCTTTTCCCGGTTCGGGATGCGTGGGAGGGGCTGGTGGCAGGGGAGGTACTTCTTTTTCCGCTACGGGAAGTATCGGCGCGGCTACCGGTGTGGGCTCGGGTTTTTCGGAAGGGGTTTCGTGAATCGCGGCGGGTTGGGCTGGTGCCGGCGAATGTGGTTTTTGAGGTGCCGCTACAGGGGCAGCTTGTGCGGGAGAAGAAGAAGGTTCGGGCGTAGTAGGGGCCGAGGGCTTCAGGAACAGCCAAAGCGTAAATAAGGCCAGCAGTAGCAACAGGGCGGGTATAAAATACCGTTTCCACCAGGGACGGCGAGCGGTAAGCCGGCTTATCCGGGTGTTGACCGAGGTGGCTATTTCTTTTACTACGGCATATTCGGCAGCCGAAAGTGATCCGAAAGCGGCTTTCATAAACTCGTCGGCTTCTAAGGCTTCTCTAAAAGCGAGCGATTCCGCATCGTCCGGAACGGTAGAAAAATACCGATCCAGGTGAGCCGGATTCGGATCTCCCTGCGTGCCAAAGTGATATGGATGCGAGTTAGCCATTTGTATTTTCGAGATACAGCTTCAGGTTTCTTTTGCCGTTTTGGATGTAGCTTTTCACTTTTTGTAAGGGATAACCGCTGATTGCTGCAATTTCCTGATACGATTTGTCTTGCAGGTAAAACAGTTCCACGCAAATGCGCTGTTCTTCTTTAAGCTGAGCAATCGCTTTGCCGAGCTCATCGAGCAATTCTTCCTTGCGGATACCTTCTGTTTTATCAAGGGACAGCTCTTCCCTTAATTCCATAAAATGGCTTTGATCTTTTTTCAGTTCCCCCTGTTTTTGAAATTCCCGGGTGGCTTTTTCCTTTTTCCGAAGGCAATAATGACGCACCACACTGAAGAGCCAGGGTTTGAATACGTTCACTTCGTAGCGTTTGAGATCTTCGAGCAGCAGCTCAAAAATCTCCATAACGGTGTCTTCCGTTTCTTCCCTGTTGCGAAAAAAACTATAGCAAACTCCTGCTATTGAGGTAGAATAACGTTTATAAAGCTCCCCTACATACCAGGTGTTGCCGGAACCTTTATAACGTTCGATGAGCTTTTCATCGCTGAGCGGGTCTGTGGTATGTAAAAGGCCAAGTAGCAAGGTGCAGAAAAGGATGTCCGGTTTCGATTTTTTAAGATAGGGAGAAAAAATCTAAAATTTCATAAAAAAGATTTATGGAATTTTTGTGAAACCCGCCCTATAAGAATAACAAACCGAACCACACACCTAAAACACAGTCTTATGAAAGCGACTTCTTTTTTCTCTGGCCGCGTAGCACGTACCACTGCAGTTCTTTTTCTCGGTGCATTTTTAATGACTTCCTGTGCAGGTAAAAGAGGGGTGAGCTGTCCCGCTTATAAAGGCGCCAAAAAATACTATAAGACTGCCACGGTGAATGACAATGTGCTTGATAACGAGCGCTTTTAATACGGTCAATTCAGCCATTTTTCCCATAAGCTGTTTTGCTGCGGATTTTCGTGCAACGTTACCTGGTAGTCGTGTTGATTACCGGGTAACAGTTTCACGTTCAGCGTGTATATGCGATCCTGACGGTTAATCAGCAGTTCTATTTCATCTCCGGGAGTTAAGGCATCCAGCAGCCGGTTCAGATCGGCAGCCTGATTTACCCGCCAGCCCTGTACGGCGATAATCTCATCGTTCACATTCAGTCCGGCTTCGTAGCCCGATTCTCCCGCTAAAAGTCGGGTAATCATTAATTTGCCGTTTTTCAGCGACAGTGTAGCGCCCAAACCGGTGCGCAGACGTGGTAGCTGCTCAAATTTCAATCCGATAGCGGTAAACAGCGTTTTGTAATCGGGTGTGGCGGTACCATATACGTATTGCGTAAAGAAAGTATCCATTTTACGCCCGGCCATTTTTTCAGTTTCCTGCCTGAATTCAGCTTCGCTGAGTCCGCGTTTACGTTTCTTATAATATTCCTGATAAAGGTGGCGCAGCAGATCGTCCAGCTTTTTTTCTCCTCCGGTAGCTTCTATCAGGCTGATATCGAGTAATGCACCAAGCACCTGTCCTTTGGAATAATAGGAAATGCTTGAATTTACGCTGTTGTCGTGGGGCCGGTATGCTTTTATCCAGGCATCGAAGCTCGATTCGGTCACGGATTGTACTTTATTTCCGGGCTGGTTTTCCACATTTGTAAGGACGTTTGAAAAAGTACGCAGGTAGGCCGGTGTGTCATAAAACCCGGCGCGTCTCAGGATCAGATCGGCATAATAGCTGGTAAAGCCTTCCATCACCCAAAGCAGGGTGGTGTAGTTTTCGCGATCGTAGTCGAAAGGCCCCAGCACATCGGGACGCAGGCGTTTGACCAGCCACAAATGGAAATATTCGTGCGCTACGAGGTTCAGAAAACGGTAGTATCCCGAGCCGGTATAGCTCCAACGGTTTACCTGTAAGGTGGTCGAGTAGAGGTGCTCGAGTCCACCCCCGCCTTCGCTCAGGTTATGGATAATAAATACGTAGTTTTTGACCGGATTTTCTCCGAATACGCGGGTACATTCTTCTGCAATAAGCGCCATATCGTGTTTCAAACGCGTGCTGTCGTAATTGCCTTCGCCGTACATAGCGATTTCGTGGGTCACTCCGGCCGCTTCAAAATAAAAGGAGTGGTGGTTACCGATTTCTATCGGACTGTCGGCCAGCAGGTCATAATCCGGAAAGCGGTAATGCCAGGGTTCGGTGGCTTCGAGCGAGGTGCTTATTTTTTTCCATTCGGGAAAGGGTACAACGCGTAAGGTACCGGGCAGGTGCTTTTTTCCGGCTACGTACATAAATACGCTGGTACCGTTGAGGTAGGCATGCGAAGCGTCGATAAAGCTGGTGCGTACCGACAGTTCGTAGGCATATACTTTGTAAGAAATGCGGATATTGCGGTTGCCTTCGAGCACTATACGCCATGTATTTTTATCGGTTTTATAAGACTGAAGCGTTTTTCCTTTGCTTTCGGCCTTGAATTCGTCCACATTGCCTGGAAACTCGCGAACCAGGTACGAGCCCGGTGCCCAAACCGGCATTTTTAGATCGATCGATTTACCGGAAAGTCCATCGAGTGCCATATCTACCTCAAAATAATGGGTATGCGGTTTTTCCATTCGCAGGGTGTAATGTACTGACTGTTGGGCGACAAGCATATTGCCTGTCAATGCGAGCAGCAGTAGAAGCAGAAATTTTTTCATGGCGGATGTGTTTTGTCCAAAGTTAAGGCTTTCCGCGCTTTTGAAGCGCATAACCGAATATTGCTATTTTTGTAGAAACCTTTTATTGGATGAAAAAGCTGTTTTTCTACACCGGAATCTTTTGCCTGACGCTGACAGCCTGTACGACACCTTCTGCAGAAACACCCTCGGTGAATCCTGAAGTAGAATTATTAAAGAAAGAAAACGAAAGACTGAAGGCGGAGCTTGTAGAGCAGGATTCGGCCGTGAGTCAATCCTTTCGGCTGCTCAACGAAATCGAAGATAACCTTTCGCTGATCACGCAAAAAGAAAAGCTGATCACCATGAGTCGTACTTCTGGGCCTGAGCTTCCCAACGATCAGAAAGACAGAATTGTGAACGACATACAGCTTATCAACTCATTGATGGAGCAGAACCGGAACAAGATTGCTTCTTTGCAGGAAAGGTTGAAGCAGGCGGGCATAGCGGCCGACGATTTTAACAAACGTATCGAAAGCCTTACCGCCAAGGTCAATGAGCAGGAGGCGCTGATCACTTCCTTGCGCGAAGATCTGGCACGTTACGATATCGCGATGGATGAGCTTACCGCAACGCTCAACGAAGCTGTGGCTACCGTCGAAGAAAAAGAAGCCGAACTAAATACCGCTTATTATGTGATCGGTTCCTCGCGCGAATTACGCGATCAGGGAGTGATTACCCGCGAAGGCGGATTTATCGGTATGGGTAAGATCAAAAAGCTGCGCGAAGATTTTAACCGAAACTATTTTACACAAATTGATATTACGCGGATTAAAGAAATCCATCTCGGCGGTTCAAAGATCGAGATATTGACTACGCATCCGAAAGATTCCTACAAAATTACGGGTTCTGACAAGGTGCAGGAAAAGCTGCAAATCCTCGATATACAGGCTTTTTGGAGCATTTCTAAGTATTTGGTCGTAGTGGTCGATTAACAAATTATTCACAAGACTAAGCTGAAAAGTCCGGGTTTTTAGCCCGGATTTTTTTGGTTTTAGGAGTAACAAAAATGGAACTTTTGCGTTTGATAGTACCGTGTAAACCATAAAAACATCTTGAACATGAAAAAATCTGCATTGGAGTACACTAAGTTTATTCTTGAAAAAGTGAGTTTTGACCCGAAGCTGTTCCGCAAAGAATATTACAAAGCCCTGGCGAGGCTGGTAGAAGACGATGCGAGAGAATTAAAAGCGTGGATAAAAGGAAAATTTCACCGTGATTTGATTGCCGTAGTTAGTTAAGTGACGGAATAAGACACAAAAAAGGAGCCCGAAAGGCTCCTTTTTTAGCTTATAAAAGAAATGAATGTAATAACATCAATCAAAGCGTTGAATGAGGTTTATATAATCTACCTCACCGACCTTTATATACGTTCAAATTGAACGCGATTAATGATCCAATTTTCTCCGTGCTTCAGCGGCTTTGGCTTCTTCGTATTTCTGCCTTTGCGTCTCGCTGAACAGTTGAAGCATTTCGGCTTCTTTGCGTTTTTTTATCTCATTGATTTGGGCTTCGGCAGCGGCTCCGTCGTTAGTTTGACGCAGTTTTTCCACTTCACTCATGCCTTCACGAAAAATGCGCTCTACCTGAACGGCCTGCTCGTCCGTTAATTCTATGGCCGACCGGAGCTTTTCGATGGTTTCTTTTACTTCTTTTTCGGAAACCCTTTCCTGGGCTTGTGCCACCTGGAAGGAGAAAAGAGCAAGCGCAACGATAAGCAGGGGTTTGACGAGTTTCATACGTTTAAATTTGAGTTTAAAACCGAATATACAAAAAACGAGAATGTTTTTCTAAAAATTTAACAGATTATCTTTTCACCAATGTTTGCAGCCTGTCGGGGCCTACTGAAATCACATTGACGGGGATTTCCAGCTCTTTTTCAAGGAAACGGGTGTATTCGAGCAATTCTTCGGGCAGTTGAGAAAACTCGGTAATGCCTTCGAGACTGCGGTTCCAGCCTTTAAATGTGCGATATACCGGTTCTACCTCGACCTGACATAAATCGTAGGGCAGTTCGGCAGTCAGCTCGCCGTTTATCCGGTAATGGGTACATACTTTAATTTCTTCAAAATGGTCAAGCACGTCCACTTTCATCATGGTGAGGCTGGTTACTCCGTTGATCATGACGGCATAACGCAAGGCGGGTAGATCGAGCCATCCGCAGCGGCGGGCGCGACCGGTAGTAGAACCGAATTCGTTGCCCTGCTTGCGCAGCTCGTCGCCGGTGGCATCGTGCAGCTCGGTGGGGAAGGGACCGCTGCCTACGCGGGTACAGTAGGCTTTAAAAATACCGATTACCTCACCGATGCGGTTGGGAGCCACTCCCAAACCCGTGCAGGCGCCCGAGGTAGTGGTGGTCGAAGAAGTGACAAAAGGATAGGAGCCGAAATCGATGTCGAGCAGGGTGCCCTGCGCGCCTTCGGCCAAAATGCGCTTGCCGGCGCGGAGCGCCTGATTGATGTAATGCTCGCTGTCCACTACGGTAAGCTCCCGTAAGGTTTCGAGTCCTTCAAAGAAAGCGGGCTCCAGCTCTTCGAGCTTGTAATCGAACTGGTGGAACGACAGTATTCGTATGTGCTTTTCGACCAGGTCATTGTATTTTTTACGAAAATCTTTCAGGAAAATATCGCCTATGCGAAGTCCGTTACGCCCGGTTTTGTCCATGTAGGTGGGACCAATGCCCTTGAGCGTAGAGCCTATTTTTTCTTTTCCTTTCGACGCTTCCGAAGCGGCGTCGATAAGGCGGTGGGTAGGCAGAATAAGGTGTGCTTTGCGCGAAAGCAGCAATTGTTTTTTCACATCCACACCCAGTTTTTTGAGCGCATCGATTTCTTTTTTCAGCACTATCGGATCGACCACTACGCCATTGCCTACCAGGTTTATCACCTGTTCGTGGAAAATACCCGAGGGAATGGTGTGCAGCACATGCTTCAGTCCGTTAAATTCGAGGGTGTGCCCGGCATTGGGGCCGCCCTGAAAACGACCTATGATATCGTATTGGGGCGTAAACACGTCCACAATTTTTCCTTTGCCTTCATCGCCCCACTGGAGCCCGAGCAAAACGTCAATTTTCATGAGAGAAGGGTAACGGGTTAGAGGTTGGTTGAGTTGTATGGCTTAATTGCCGGTTAAATGCGCTTCGGCTTTTTCGACCGACTCGCTAATGGTGAATAAGGTATGCAGCTTGGTGATCAGGAACAACTGCTCGACCTTGGGCGAAACGTTGGCAATGGCTACTTCACCCCCGGCCACACGGGCTTTGGTGAGGATATTAACCAGCACGTTAAGGCCGGAGCTGTTCATATAGTCGAGGTGAGAAAGATCAAGGATAAAACGGTTTTTCCCCGTGCTTACCTGTTCTTCTATACCTTGCAGTAAAGTCGAGGCCTGGGTTTTATCCATCAGCCTGCCCGCAAGCGAAATCTTTACCACGGTTCCCGAAGTGTCGGTTGTATAACTGAAGTCCATCGGATCAGTGTTTTTTTTGTGGAGTGACGCTTTCGCCCTCAGGATTGCGTTGTGCGTAAAAATAAAGAGAATGGTGCAGTACGGTAACCCCGAAAATTTCTTCTATCGTTTCTTTGATTTGCTGGATACGCGGGTCACAAAACTCCAGCACTTCGCCGGTATCGGTACAAATTACGTGGTCGTGCTGCTTTTTGGAATACGATTTTTCAAACTGCGCCAGGTTTTTGCCGAACTGATGCTTTTTGACCAAATCGCAGGACAGCAGCAGCTCAATCGTATTATACAGGGTGGCGCGACTTACGCGGTATTTTTTGTTTTTCATTTTGATATACAACGATTCGATATCAAAATGCCCGTCGTAGTCGTAAATTTCATTGAGTATGGCAAAGCGTTCCGGGGTTTTTCGGTGACCGTGCTGTTCGAGGTAGCCCTGGAATATCTGTTTGACGGTTTCTTTAATGTCGGAAATAGCCATTTGCTTTACTAACAAGGGGTAAAGTTAGTAAAAAAACGGATAGGCAGACTTTATTCCGCCTTCCTCATTTTAAACGCTTTATTGGGTGTCGATGCGTTGCACGGTATGCACGCCCTGTATCTGCCGCAGGTTGTGAATTAGCTTGTCGAGGTGGTTGGTGTCGTGCACGAAAAGGAACACTTTTCCCTCGAAAATTCCGTCGTTGCTTTCGAAGCTGATCGATCGCATATTGATATGCAACTCTTTCGAAATGATATTGGTAATGGTGTTCACCAGTCCCACGTCGTCGATTCCCTTGAATTGTACGCCGGCGAGGAATTCGATAAGCTCCTGACTTTTCCAGCGTGCCTTCACAATTCGGTAGCCGTAATGCGACATGAGCTGCACGGCATTCGGACAGTTTACACGGTGTATCTTGATGCCGTCGCCGACAGTAATAAAGCCGAATACATCATCGCCCGGAATGGGATTGCAGCAGGCCGAGAGCTTGTATTCGATTTGTTTGAGGTCGTCGCCGATAATGAGCAGGTCTTCCGATTTGCCTTTGACAGGTGTAAGCCGTTCTTCGGGGCGTATCGCTTTTTCTTCTCCGGCTTTGGGTACGAAAATCAGGTCGCCATTGCGCACTTCGTATTCGGGCAGGGCGTTCAGGTCGATATACTCGCGGGCGATGCGGTACAGCAGATCGGTGGTATTGGGCGCTTTGAAAAAATCTTCGAGCTTTTTCAGGTTCCGGTCGTGGTACGGAATGTTCAGGTGGTTGAGCTTGCGCTGGAGAATTTCCCGTCCCTCGAGGGCTATCTGTTTTTTCTCGTCTTTCAGCGCGTTTTTAATCTTCGACTTGGCTTTGGCTGTAATGACAAACTTGAGCCAGTCTTCTTTCGGACGCTGTTTTTTGGAAGTGATTATCTCGATCTGATCCCCGCTTTTAAGCTCGTGGCTCAGCGGCACCAGCTTGTTGTTCACCTTAGCGCCGATACATTGCTCACCTACTTTGGAGTGGATATCGAAGGCAAAATCGAGAGCGGTGGCATTTTGAGGCAGGGTGCGCAGTTCGCCCTGCGGGGTAAAGACGAATATTTCTTCGCTGAACAGGTTGAGCTTGAAATCGTCGATAAAATCGAGGGCGTTGGCTTCGGGGTTTTCGAGCAGCTCACGAATCCGGTTGAGCCAACTGTCGAGCCCGCTTTCCTGGGTACTGTTTTCTTTGTATTTCCAGTGGGCGGCATATCCGCGTTCGGCTATCTCGTCCATACGGCGGGTACGAATCTGTACTTCGACCCATTTGCCCGAGGGACTCATTACTGTGGTATGCAGCGATTCATAGCCGTTGGCTTTTGGGGTCGAAATCCAGTCGCGCAGCCGGTCGGGGTTAGGCTGGTAAAAATCAGTGACGATACTGTATGCGCGCCAGCAGTCCGATTTTTCTCTTTCCGCATCGCTGTCGAGGATGATGCGTAGGGCAAACAGATCGTATATTTCTTCAAAAGGCACGTTTTTCAGGTGGATTTTTTTCCAAATGGAAAACACGGATTTTGTTCGGCCTTTGATGGTAAATCTGAATCCTTCTTTTTCAAGCTGACGTTTTACCGGCAGCATAAACTGCGAGATGAAACGGTTACGTACGGCTTGTGTTTTTTGAAGGCGGGCTATGATTTCGTTATAAGTATGCGGATCGCGGAATTTCAACGAAAGGTCTTCCAGCTCGGTTTTGATAGCGTTTAGGCCCAAACGGTGCGCTACCGGTGCGTACAGGTATTCGGTTTCGGAAGCGATTTTGAGGCGTTTTTCGCGCGACATGGAGTCGAGCGTACGCATGTTGTGCAAACGGTCGGCTAACTTGATAAGGATTACCCGCACATCGTCGGCCATGGTGAGCAGCACCTTCCTGAAATTTTCGGCCTGAATGGAATCGGTGTTATCGACCAGTCCGGTAATTTTCGTCAGTCCGTCGATGATACGTGCCACTTTTTTGCCGAACATGGCTTCTACTTCTTCGAGCGTCAGGTCGGTATCTTCGACGGTATCGTGCAACAGTGCCGACACGATCGAGGTAGTACCCAATCCTATTTCTTCGGCACAGATACGCGCTACGGCTATGGGGTGCAGGATATAAGGCTCTCCCGATTTGCGTCGCATATTTTTATGCGCTTCGAGCGCAATGTCGAAGGCTTTGCGGATAATGCGTGTATCGGTTTTATCGCGCGCATTTTTGCAGGCCCTGAGTAAGCCGCGATAGGCATTAAGGATTTCCTGTTTTTCTTTTTCTTCGGCCGAAAGTTGCATAGTGGAATAAAAACCGTTTGGATTAAAGCGTGGGCAGCACAAGGTTACGTACTTCTCCGAAGCCGATGCGCACACCGTCTTTTTCACACCAGCCCCGCATGATGATGGTGTCCTGATCCTGGATGAATTTACGTTGGGTTCCGTCTTTCAGGGTAAGTGGTTCGGTACCTTTCCAGGTAAGCTCAAGCATGGAGCCGAAAGAATCTTTGGTAGGCCCTGATATGGTACCGGAGCCCATCAGATCGCCGCAACGAATGTTACAGCCGTTTACACTGTGATGCGCCAATTGCTGGCTCATGCTCCAATACATGTATTTAAAATTGGATCGGGAGATGCGGTTTTCGGTACCGTCGGGCGTTTGGATATAGACTTCGAGCTGTATATCGAAATTCTGCGGGCCTTCGGTATGCAGGTAAGGCAGGGGTTGCGGATCCTGTGTGGGGCCTTGCGTACGGAAGGGTTCGAGCGCATCGAGGGTCACTACCCAGGGCGAAATGGAAGTGGCGAAGTTTTTCGCAAGGAAAGGCCCGAGCGGCACATACTCCCAGGTTTGAATATCGCGTGCCGACCAGTCGTTGAGCAGCACCATCCCGAAAATATGATCGTTGGCTTCGGCCGTCGAAATGGATTCGCCGAGGGGTTTGCCTTCGTAAGTGAAAAATCCTGTTTCGAGCTCGAAATCGAGCAGCTTGCAGGGGCCGAATACAGGGCTTTCGGCATCGGCGGGTTTGGTCTGCCCTTTGGGGCGGTACACCGGTACGCCCGAATTGATGACCGACGAAGCGCGGCCGTGGTAGCCTACCGGAATATGCTTCCAGTTGGGCAGCAGCGCATTGGCCGGGTCGCGGAACATTTTACCTACGTTGGTAGCGTGTTCGATGCTGGAATAGAAATCGGTATAGTCGCCGATTTTTACGGGCAGCAGCAGGATGGCTTCTTTCGCCGGTACCAGCACCTGCGCTACGTGATGGGTATTTTGGCTCAGTTCGTGGTTGTCGCTGCGGAGCAGATCCGAAAGACGATTGCGAAACTCGCGTATGGCTTTTTTGCCGTATTTCATCAGGTTGTTAAGCGAGTCGGTATCGAAGGTTTCGGGGGTAAAAGGTTGGTTAGGAAGGTAGCCCAATACCTGTAGTGCTTTGAGATCGAGTATATGTTCGCCGATGGCCACGCCCACACGGGGATCGTCGTTTTCGGTTTTGAACACGCCGAAAGGCAGGTTCTGAATAGGGAAGTCGCTGTGTGCGGGTACTGCTACCCAGGAGGAGAGCGTGGGATCGTTGGCGCGTATCATGCAAGACTGATTTAGGGTTTAAAGGTAATGTTTTTGCGCATTTTGACGGCAAAGCGAAAAGAAGAGAATCCATGTAATTACGTATCTTCGTTACAGGAGGCAGCCCTTTTATTTTAGTCTAAACTTCGTATTATGAATACTGACGACCATATTGAAATAGCCCGTTTGCAGGAAGAAATAGGGCAATATATCGGCGGACTGGGTTCCGAAAGTCTCATTTTTGAATACACCGGCGCTGATCCGGCCCGTACGCGGCTCGATTTGATAACGGTAAATCCCCGGCACCGACAGTCGTTCCTCTTCCATACCGTCGAAGGGTACGACAAGGTAGATGTGTTAAAAAGAATGCTCGAATACGTGCAGGAGCATCGTGAAAAAGAAAGCAGCTATACCCTACAATGGTCTTTGCGCGGCGAGCAGGAATTGCATACTTCTTATTTCCGTGCGCAGCACGTGTGGGACGCGCTCGACAAGCTTACTTACGGCCGCGATATCCACTCGCTTATCGTATATAGCGTGGTGCTGAATCCGATTTCCTGAGTAGTTTTTCTTTACCCGCCTTGCTTTTTTAGGTGGCTGCTTTGAGGAGCAGGGCTACTTTTTTGTCGATCGGAAAAGTAAGATCCGCTTCGGTAAGTGTGGCTATTTCCGCCCAGCGAAAACGTTCGCCCGGAATGTGCATTGCTATGCGCGCATTAATTTTCGCCAGGTCGAATTTAGTGACCTGATAATACATGCTGATAAGTTGTTCTTCGGGATTGAATGCGGAAGCCTGAAAAAAATCGGTGGTGTAAAAATGCACGAATTCCGAGGTTTCGATATGTAGCTCTTCGCAGAGTTCACGTTTTAGCGCGTCGAGTAGTCCTTCGTTTTTTTCCAGTCCCCCGCCGGGAAATTTGGTGAATGCCTTGCCCTGATAGGTTTCGTCCGAAAGCAGCACTTTTTTTTCGTGCAGCAGGAGTCCGTAAACCCGGATATTAAAAAGCGGAGTCAAAATTTTCAGAAGCTATGGCCGTCGAGCAATGCTGTTTTTTCGGCTTTACTTTGCGCGTAGCGACGCAGTGCATTTACTTTGGGGAAGCAGGTAATGCAATAAATGAGCATGGTGCTACGCAGTATCAATGCCGATACGTCGGTGGTGCCTATGAGGTACCAAATCCAAAGTAGCAATAGTACGCTAAGCCCTATCACGGTAGTGCAGAGAATGAGGGCTACAAGCGAGCCTTTACGGATAAGCCAGCCCATGCCGATAAAGAGCAGTCCTATACCTACGCCCAATAATACGGGGTTGCCTAAGATCGGCTGCTTGTGGTACCAGGCCAGTGCGAGGGTGAGGAGTATGTTTGCCGTGCCGAAAAGGAGAAATACCTGAAAAGGAGCCTTGAGCTTTGCGGCGGGATGGTGTATCGAACCGGGCAGGTATTCGCTATCTAATTTAATGGCGAAATCGGAAGTATCTTCGTGAAAGCGGACGGAAAGCACACGGCCGTCGGGCAGGTCAAATTTTTGTTCTTCGATCAGTTCCTCAATAGAGCCGAATTGTCCTAACACAAAATCGTCTTTTTCCAATGTGACATTCGTCATGCCTTTATCCCAACGGATGACCAGCTTTTCGATCGAATTTTTATCAAGGAAATAGACTTGCATAAGCGTTTGCGTTCAAAGAAAAGATGAGCCGGAAGATTTAATCTTCATCTTCATCTTCCTCATTCCCGTCTTCATCGGGCTTGTCGCCGTAATCGTCGTCCTCGTCTTCGTCGCCGAATTCTTCTTTCTCTTTCTCAAATCCGCCGGAAGCGGAAGAGTCGGGTACTGAAAACTCATCGTCGCCGAAAAACTCCTCGTCTTCTTCATCCACCGCTTTCGACTTTTTATCGGTCAGCTTTACTTTCACCATATAAATGGAATCGTCGGTTTCGAAGCTCACTACGGTCAGCGTTTCTTTAGGGGTATCGATACGCTGGGTATGCCCGTGAAATCCAGACGGGTATCGCTTTCTCATGGCCTCCTGTAACTCGGGGCTCAGGTTTTCAAAACTGATAATCTTTCTTTTCTTTTCCATCCTGCGTGTTAGCTGGCTTTGCGTTCAATTTTCGGGGCTAATATAAAACGTTTTTTTAAATCGATCGAAATATTTGAAGAAGTAAAATTTGCCGAAAAAAACATAATGCATCATGCGCTTATCGCACCTGATCCCAACAGCTCTTCGCCGAGGTACCAGGCGGCAAATTGTCCCGGTGTAATTCCTTTTTGCGGCCGCTCAAAAAGCAGGTACAAGCCGTCGGATTTGCGGTAAAGCGTGGCGTTCTCTAAGGGCTGCCGGTAGCGGATACGTGCATTGACGGGCATACTTTCGCCGATTTGCAAGGCGAGGTCTTCCCGTATCCAGTGTATTTCGGAGGGTTCTACTTTTAGCGCTTTGCGGTAAAGACCGGGGTGATTTTCGCCCTGGCCGGTGTAAATTACATTCTGCTCCACATCGGTAGCCACTACAAAAAGCGGTTGGGGAGAACCGCCGATTTGCAGTCCGCGCCGTTGCCCGATGGTAAAGAAATGCGCACCGTCGTGCTGACCTACCACTTTGCCGTCGTTCTTTTCATAGTGAAAAGGCAGGCTCAGGTTTTCCAAAAAGGCAGGTGTTGCATCGTATTCCTCGTAATGGCTGTATTGCGGCATATCGGCCGGTACTTCAATCACTTCACCTTTTAATACGCTTAATTTTTGCTGTAAAAAATCGGGCAGGCTTATTTTTCCGACAAAGCAGAGTCCCTGCGAGTCTTTTTTCTCGGCGGTGATAAGTCCTTCGCGTGCGGCTATGGCGCGTACTTCGCTTTTCAGCAGATGCCCGATTGGGAAAAGCGCTTTGGACAATTGTGCCTGACTGATTTGACAGAGAAAATAGCTTTGGTCCTTATTCGGATCCACTCCCGATAGCAGGCGATGTACCGTTTGGCCGTCTTTTTCGAGCGTGTCTTTGCGGCAATAATGCCCGGTGGCTACAAATTCGGCCCCGAGGCGCAGCGCGGCTTCCAGAAAGATATCAAACTTTATTTCGCGGTTGCACAGCACATCGGGGTTAGGCGTGCGGCCATGTCCGTATTCGCTGAACATATAGTCGATGATACGCTCTTTGTATTCTTTGCTGAAGTCGAGCACCTGAAAAGGAATATCGAGCTTTTGCGCTACGAGCATGGCATCGGCGCTGTCGTCCACCCAGGGACATTCGTTGTGCAGGGTTACGGACTCGTCGTGCCAGTTTTTCATAAACAGGCCAATTACCTCGTAGCCCTGCGATTTCAACAGGTATGCCGCTACGCTCGAATCTACTCCGCCGGACAAGCCGACCACTACACGTTTCATACCTGCAAAGATACAATGAATCTTATGTGGCGCGAACAGGTATTTGGGTTATTTTTACGCTTCCAAAATTTTTCAGCCTCATGAAGAAACTTATAGGACTATTCTTGCTGACTCCGCTTTTGCTCGGTCTTACCCGGCCTGCAAAAAATGAAACCCTGGCTTTTCAGGTATATGATCGCAAAGGGAAAAAAATCGATTTCAGGGAAGCGGCTGCCGAATTGCTGCGCAACGATGTGATTCTTTTCGGCGAACAGCACAATAATCCCGTGTCGCACTGGCTGCAGCTTCGGTTGGCTAAACAGGCTTATGCGCTCAACGACAAGCGGGTAGTGCTTTCGATGGAAATGTTTGAAGCCGATAATCAGCTTCTTATGGACGAATACCTCGGCGATCGCATCAGCGTAAAAAACTTTGAAGAAGAGATCCGGCTTTGGAGAAACTACAAAACCGATTACAAACCCCTGGTCGAGTGGGCCAAAGAAAACGGACTGCCGGTAGTATGTGCCAATGTACCAAGGCGCTATGCAAATTTGGTGTATCGCAAAGGATTTGAGGGGCTTGACAGTCTTTCGGAAGAAGCTCGTCGTTACCTGGCTCCGCTGCCCGTACCTTACGACCCGGAGCTCGACTGCTACAAGGAAATGCTCAGCATGGGCGCCGGCCATGGCGGCGAAAACCTGCCCAAAGCACAGGCCATCAAAGATGCCACTATGGCCCATTTTATAAAATTGAACGCCGTAGCCGGTACACGTGTCATTCACCTGAACGGCGCCTACCATTCCGATCGCGGACAGGGCACAGGCTGGTACCTCAGGCAATATGCTCCCTCACTTAAAGTAGGTGCGTTTACTACGGTTTCGCAGGATGATCCCTCCAAATTAGAGAAAGAATACGAAGGTTTGGCCGACTATATTATAGTGGTCGCTTCCGATATGACTACCACCCATTGAGCGGGGATTCAAATCTTTTTCTCATTTTTGTAAAAACAAGCTATACTTTTGAGCCTTTCACCCGACCTTTCCGTTGTTATTCCGCTTTATAACGAAGAAGAATCGCTTACCGAGCTTTGCGACTGGATTCATCGTGTGTGTATTGCACATTCTTATACCTACGAAGTGATTTTGGTGGACGATGGCAGCAGCGATCGTTCCTGGGCGGTGGTAGAAGCGATTGCAGCCCGGCTGCCGCAAGTAAGGGGGATTAAATTTCGTCGTAACTACGGTAAATCGGCGGCACTGCAAGTGGGTTTTGAAGCCAGCTCAGGGCAGGTCGTCATTACGATGGATGCTGATTTGCAGGACAGTCCCGACGAAATTCCGGATCTGTACCGCATGATTACCGAAGAGGGTTATGATCTTGTATCGGGTTGGAAACAAAAACGTTACGATCCGATTACTAAAACCATTCCTACCAAGCTATTCAACTGGGCTACACGTAAAATGTCGGGTATTCATAACCTGCATGATTTTAACTGCGGATTAAAAGCCTATCGTTCGGAAGTGGTCAAATCTATCGAAGTGATGGGCGAAATGCACCGCTACATTCCTGTGATAGCCAAATGGAACGGTTTTCGTAAAATCGGGGAGAAAGTGGTGCAGCATCAGCCCCGCAAATACGGTAGCTCCAAATTCGGATTCGAGCGTTTTATCAACGGTTTTCTCGATCTGTTTACCATTACTTTTGTAAGCCGTTTCAGCAAAAAACCCATGCACTTTTTCGGTTCGCTGGGCACGCTGATGTTCGTAATCGGATTTTTTATCGCGGTGTACTTAGGCATCGAAAAATTATTTATCCATACCAAAGGTGTGTTGATTACCAGCAGACCGATGTTTTACATCGCGCTGGTCACCATGATATTGGGCACGCAACTGTTTCTTACCGGGTTTTTGGCGGAGTTACTGGTGCGCAATTCGGCCACCCGCAACAATTATCAGGTCGAAAAAACGGTCAACACCGTTTCCCAATCCTGAGTTTCCTGAAATTTTCTGACTTTTTTACGGTACGTTGTCGAACCAGCTTCTTCTGCGGGTCATTTTGAGATCGCGTAGCATCGACGATTTGATATTAATCTGTAGCATATAGCTTTTTCGGAAGCCGAAGGGAATCCAGGTAAAGCGCATTTCCCAGCAGTGCAGATCGCGGTACAGGTTGATTTCGCTGGGCGTAAATGTTTTTGCGACAAAATCGTAGCCCGAGCGGAAACCGATTTTCCATTTTTCGGTGAGTAGGAAATCGCCGTCGAATACAATGGCCTGAGTAAGTACGGTGGTGTCTTTTGCATTGATGAAATACCGATCCGAACGCATCGTATAGCTGAGGTTGAGCATCCAGGGTACGGTGAAATCGACATAAGCGCCGCTGTTGCGCAGGTAAGCCGGATCGTTTTCCTGGGCTTCCGCTTCCGCATCGGGGTGGCGCGGTTTGCTGCGTGTACTTTGTTTGCTGCGCAGGTTCCAGGTCAGGGCTACAGCGTTGGAGGTGAAGCGCCCGAGTCCTTTTTTGTCGCTGATCATCAGCTTGTTGCGGGCTATTCCGTTTTCGTATTGATAAGGGTCCATTACCCCGTTATAGACCAGTCCGAGGTTGCGCCAAAGCGTGGTTCTTCCGCTCAGGGTGAGGTTCGACCAGTTGAGCGAATCGCGGAACATATCGTAGGCGAGGTTGGTCGTAAAGTTTTCGATGAGGATCACTTTTTTGAAGCCGGTTACGGTATCCTTTGCGCTTTTGAACTTCATTTCGAGGTTGTTGACCAGATCGAGCCGTACCATTCCCGATTGTCCTTCGGCCGGCCGGCCGTAAATACCGTTTTCAAAAGGCGAATAGCTTCCGTAAGCGCCGTTGTTGCCGACATACCCGTATTCGAGCGAACCGAAATCGGGGCGGTAGGTGAAATTGAGGGCGGGGGTAAACACGTGTCGGATACGTGTTTGGCGGGCACCCTGAAAAGCGTAAAATCCGAACAGCTTGGTGGTGAGCGAACCGTTAAAATTATATTCGTGAATGCGGCTGAAACCGTTGATAGTATCGGTGACGACGGCTTGCAGGTCATTGTCCCAGGCGCGTTCGATGGTTTGCATATACCAGCGTTCGGTGAAAGAAACCGAGGGATTGAAGGTGAATTTCTGCTTCAGAATTTTAAATGAAGTGGCGGCCACAGCGCTGTGACGCATCCCGTAGCGCATACGATCGGTCAAACTGCCCAAATCGTTCATCCGTATAAGGCTGTCGGCTACCGTCAGGTCGTTTTTAAACTGCGTATTGTAGGTTACCCCGATTTGCTCGTACCATTTTTTTGCTCCTACCGGGTTTTTACGGGCAAAAGGATAAATGCGCAGCATATTGAAAGTCAGTTCCGGAAGAATCACGTTGACCACGCGGGTAACCGAGTTTTGGCTGTGCCTCAGGTTGGCCGACATCGTAAAGGGCTTATTCGGAAAGCTGTACGAATAGGCGATATTCGACTGAAAGGTGTTGGTCAGGTAGGTATTCAGATCCGTGTTGAAGTTATTGCGGAAATTTTGTGTCGTTCCCGCATTGACATTGGCGCTGAAGCGGCGGTAGGGATGTGCTTTGGCATCTTGCTCGTGCCGCCAGCGGATAAAAAACTCCTGGTTGCGGGAGAAATCGGGAAATTCGGGGTCACCTCGGTTCAGTTGACTGTATGAGAGATTGAGGTCGCCCCGGTATTTGTAGCGGTTGGCATAGCGGTTAATAGTACGTAATCCCCAGCTTCCTCGCGAATAGATGTCGCCGAGCACCTGCATATCGGCTTTTCCTTTTTTACCGATGGGGAAGTAATAGCCTCCGTTGAGCAGAAAAAAGCCTAATTCCGGCGATTCGCCGTAAGTGGGAACCACTAATCCGCTGGCTTCGCCTTTTTTGTTCGGAAAAAAACCGAAAGGTAGCATGAGCGGAGTGGGAATGTCGGCAATCACCAGGTTTACCGGGCCTGACACGATTTTATCGTCGGGAATGACAATGGCTTTGCGCAGGTTGAAGTAAAAATGCGGATGGTCAAGATCGCAGGTCGTGTATTTGCCGTGCTGGAGGTGTACCTCGTTATCGGGGTGTTTTTTGGCTACGCCCATGTGGACATATCCTTCGCCCTGCTGGGTTTTTACATCTCTGATATTCCCTTTTTTGGTTTGGATGTTATAGCGTATTTCACGTGCGCTGAGCTTTTGAGAGCCGTCGTCGAACACCGGTTTTCCGACCGATTTACCCGTACTGTCGATTGTTTCGGAGGCATATACCAAATTGTCTGAAAAACCGTATTCTATATACCCGGCGTTGAGCTTTATGCCTTCGTAATTCACCTCTGCGTCGCCGAACAGGTAGATTTTCTGTTCCACCAGATCGAAGCGGATCGAATCTTTGGCTTTGTAAAAAAGCTCGGTTTTCAGGGGAGCGTCGGTCGGGATACTGTCGGTATGCGTTTGGGCGCTCAGAGACGTAACTCCGAGTACTGCACATCCGTTTATCAACAGTCGTACGGGGATAAATTGTATAAGGCCCTGAAGCACCTGCAATTTGATGGTACTAATTTTGTAAACAAGGTGTTTTTACCAAGCGCAAAGCTAAGTAAATAACCGTCTTTATGGAAAAAACACAAAAGCTGCTTTTCACACCGGGTTTCTGCACCAAACGCAGTTTCGGGATTTTTCTTGTCTGCCTGCTTTTTTTTACGTCGGCAGCGCTGAGTCATGCCGCACCGGGAGGAGGAGACTCTTTGGGTGTGCGTACCGTAGTGATTGATCCCGGGCATGGGGGAAAAGATCCGGGCTGTGTGGGCAAATTTTCGCACGAAGCCGATGTGGTGCTGGCCATTTCGCTTAAGCTGGGCGACATGATCAAAGAAAAATACGGCAACAGCGTAAAAGTTATATATACCCGGACCAAAGATGAATTTGTCGATTTGGCCGAACGGGCACGCATTGCGAACAAGCACAAAGCCGATCTGTTTATCTGCATTCATGCCAATGCAGGTCCGGCTACCGCCAAAGGCACCGAAACCTATGTGTTAGGCTTGCACAAGTCGGCGGCTCAGTTTAAAGTGGCCGAGCGCGAAAACTCGGTGATCATGATCGAGGATAACTACGAGCAGAAATACCAGAACTTCGATCCCCGTGATCCCGACAATTTCATTTTTTTATCTCTGATGACGAGCACCTACCTGGAGCAGAGCATAAGCTTTGCGCGGCGTATTCAGGAAAATGCCGCTCAATTGCCGGTGGTTTATAATCGGGGAGTGAAGCAGGCCGGTTTTCTTGTGCTGCATCAGGTAAATATGCCCAGTGTGCTGATAGAAGTGGGATTTCTTACCCATCCCGAAGAAGAAAAAGTACTCAATGATGTGGCACATCAGAAGCTGATGGCCAAGTCTATTTTTGATGCTTTTGTCGATTATAAAACAGAAGTTGAAGGTCGTAATCAGGGTACTAAGCTCACTTTGCCCGATAAAAAAGTGACACCCGAAGAGGTGACGCAGAAAGAAGAGCCGGTGGTGGCTGAGGAGCCGGTCAAAGACAATAAAGTGGTGTTTAAAGTACAGATTACCACCTCTCCCAAGCCTTTGGATGTGAATTCTTCGGCGTTTAAGGGATTAAAAGGCGTAGAGATGTACCGTGCCGATGGAATTTATAAGTACACTTACGGAAAAAGTGATAATTTTGAAGAGGCGAAGAAGCTTCAGACCGAAGCCCGCGAAAAAGGATTTGGCACCGCATTTATCATAGCCTTTCTCAACGGTGAGCGTATAGAACTTCAGAAAGCCATAGAACTGGCAAAAAGATAATCTGATTTGAAAAAAGAAGTAAAAGTAGGGTTGGTAGTCGTACTGGCTATCGCCTTTCTCATATACGGTGTAAACTACCTTAGAGGGATAGACCTTTTTAAGAGCAGCCGTGATTATTACGCGATGTACCAGCGTGTGGACGGCCTTGTGGCTGCCAGTCCGGTACAGTATCAGGGCTTAAAAGTAGGGCAGGTGCTGAGTACCGAGCTGGTGGAAGTGCGTCCCGGAATGATGCGTATGGTAGTCGCTTTCAGGATTGACAACAAAGTGCTGAAGCTGCCTAAAGACACCCGTGCCCGTTTGGTCAGCGCCGACCTTTTCGGTACCAAAGCCATCGATTTGGTGCCGGGAACCAGCACCGAATTGCTCAAAGCCGGCGATACGCTCAATGCGGAAGAGCAGCTTTCTTTACAGGCCAGAGTCGATGCGCAGATAGCGCCGGTGATGCAGAAAGCGGAAAATCTGATGGCATCGCTCGACACGATGATCAACGCCATTTCGCAGGTATTGGGTGAAAATGCCGATAACCTCGAGAAAAGCATCGGGTCTTTTAAGGACATTACACAAAACATCAAAGAGTTTACTGTAAAGCTCAACACCCTGATCGATCAGGAAAGCGGCAAAATTTCGAGTACCCTTTCCAAAGTAGATAATCTTGCCTCTTCGCTGTCGCAGCAAACGGGTAAAATTGATCGCACCCTGAGCAATGTGAGTGCCATTTCCGATACTCTGGCTGCGGCCGATATCGGTGGAGCGATACGTTCGGCTTATGCGGCGGTGAACAATATGAATGATCTGATTGCGCAGATTAACAACGGCGAGGGGTCGCTCGGCAAGCTGATTCATACCGATAGCCTGCATCAGGCACTGGTACGTAGCGGCGAAGAGCTGGCTCGTTTGATAGAGAATATCCGTGAGCATCCGAATCGTTATATGCACATTTCGGTGTTCGGACGTAAAGAAAAAGGACTGAAGCTGGATGCGCAGGAGGAGAAAAAACTTAAAAAAATGCTGAACGACTGAACTGTACAGGATGGGTATTGAAAACATCGCTTTTCTGGTTCTTCTCGTAGCCGCTGTGACTTTGTTTGCATGGAAATCGAGAGAACTTTGGAGAAATATACGTCTCGGTCAACCGCTTGATCGCAGCGACAAACCTGCTGATCGTTTACGCGTTATGATACGCGTAGCCCTGGGTCAGTCTAAAATGGTGACCCGCCCTATAGCCGGTATCCTGCACATATTCGTGTATGTCGGTTTTGTGATAATCAATATCGAGATGCTCGAAATCGTGATAGACGGAGTGGTCGGTACCCACCGTGTATTCTCGTTTTTAGGTGGTTTTTACAATTTTCTGATTGCTTCTTTTGAAGTGCTGGCACTGCTGGTGCTGGTTTCCTGTGCGATTTTTTTGGTGCGTCGAAACATTTTGCGCATTCGTCGTTTTCACTACCGCGAAATGACCGCCTGGCCCAAGTCAGACGCCAATATTATTCTTACCGTCGAAATACTGCTCATGGCGGCTTTCCTGCTCATGAATGCCTCCGATTCCATTCTGCAATCGCGTGGAGTACCACATTATACGATAGCCGGGTCTTTTCCCGTTTCGGGATTGATTGCTCCTTTGCTCAGCGGCTTGTCTGACGGAGTGCTTATCCTGCTCGAACGTGCGGCCTGGTGGTTTCACATCGTAGGCGTATTGGCTTTCCTGAATTACCTCCCGTTTTCCAAGCACCTGCATATTGTGCTGGCATTCCCGAACGTGTATTTTTCCAACCTGAATCCGAAAGGGCAGTTTACCAACCTCGAAAGCGTGACCAACGAGGTGAAGCTCATGATGGATCCCAATGCCGATCCGTATGCGGCACCTGCGGCCGATGCCGGAGAAGTAAAGCGTTTCGGCGCCCGCGATGTAGGCGATCTTACGTGGAAACAGTTGTTAGATGCGTATTCCTGTACCGAGTGCGGGCGCTGCTCTTCCGCTTGTCCGGCCACACAAACCGGGAAGCTGCTTTCGCCCCGTAAAATCATGATGGATACCCGCGACAGGCTCGAAGAAGTAGGCGAAAATATACGCAAGCACGGCAAAGCGCACGACGACGGCAAGGCCCTGCTCGGCGATTATATTTTAGAGGAAGAACTATGGGCTTGTAATACTTGTAACGCTTGTGTGCAGGAATGTCCGGTTAATATTGATCCGCTTTCCATTATTATGGATATGCGTCGTTACCTGGTAATGGAAGAATCAAAAGTTCCGCAGGAGCTGGCCATGATGCATACCAATCTCGAAAATAATGGCGCCCCCTGGCAGTTTTCGCCTGCCGACCGCATGAATTGGGTGGAGGAATAAACGGGCGATACAGGCGATTTTTGAAAAAAGAAAATTATGGCAGAACCGATACATGTTCCTACAATGGCCGAGATGGCGGCCGGTGGTGAAAGCCCCGAAGTCCTTTTTTGGGTGGGTTGCTCCGGAAGTTTTGATGATCGGGCAAGAAAAATTACCCGTGCTTTGGTGAAAATTCTGAACGCAGCCAAGGTGAAATTTGCGGTGTTGGGTACCGAAGAAAGCTGCACGGGCGATCCTGCCAAAAGAGCCGGTAACGAGTTTCTTTTCCAGATGCAGGCCATGCAGAATATTCAGGTGCTTAATGCCTATGAAATTAAAAAAATCGTAACCGCTTGTCCGCATTGCTTCAATACCATTAAGAACGAATACCCCGGTTTGGGCGGTACATACGAGGTGATGCACCATACGCAGTTTGTGCAATCGCTCATTTCCGAAGGACGATTGAAATTGAAAGGCGGAGGAGCGTTTAAAGGCAAACGGATTACGTTTCACGACCCTTGTTATCTCGGACGAGGTAATGGCGAATACGAGGCGCCGCGCGAGCTTATCGAAAAGCTGGATGCCGAGCTGGTCGAAATGAAGCGTTGCCGTCAGAAAGGATTTTGCTGTGGGGCGGGCGGTGCGCAGATGTTCAAAGAAGCTGAAAAAGGCAATAAGGAGGTGAATGTAGAACGCACCGAAGAAGCCTTGGGTGTGGCTCCGGCTATCATTGCTACCGGCTGTCCGTTTTGCAATACCATGATGACTGACGGAGTCAAAAATTTTAACCGCGAGCATGAAGTACGGGTGCTCGATGTGGCCGAGCTGATCGCCGATGCAGCCGATCTTTGAAGAAAAAATACCCGCATGGCGGGAACAAATGGAAAGAGCTATGAGTTGGAAGGAATTACCTGCGCACACCCGTGTTTGGGTGTATCAGGCCGATAGATTGCTTACGGAAGAAGAAGCAGAATGGTTAAAGCGGGAAGGGGAGAGCTTTACCCGTACCTGGGACTCGCACGGCAACCCGCTCAGCGCGACTACCGAAGTGTTTCACCGTCTTTTCCTCGTGATTTTTGTGGACGAAGCGCAGGCTATGGCCAGCGGCTGTTCTATTGATAAGTCGGTGGCTTTTGTAAAACGCGTGGAGCAGGATCTTGGTATTCAACTGATGGACAGGATGCAGGTGGCTTATCTCGAAGGCGACAAAGTGGCACAGGCAAGGCTTACTGAGCTTGCTACCCTGGCTTCGGCCGGGAAAATCAACGCGAATACACCTGTGTTCAACAACCTGGTATCGACTTTAGATGAGTTTGAAAAAAGCTGGACCCTACCGATGGGTGAAAGCTGGCACGCGCGGTATTTGGTGTAGCCGCTTCGCTTATTTTGTCAGACTGTAATGAAAGGTTCGCACTCCGCTCCCGGTAACTTGATTCCGTTAACCTAACTCGATAAAGCTGGCGAATGGATGTGAGCAGCAGTGGTAGTTAGTGCTCTATCACTTCAGACCGTTGCCCGGACTTTTTCCTGTAGTTCAGAAAAGCCGTAGCGGCAAAAATCAGCGTACCTCCTGCAAAAACGGTTCCTATTACAGATTGCTGATAATAGATCAAAAAGCAGGAAAACGTCATTCCACAAAGAATAACCATCAAGGCACATAATAGGGTGAGCATATCCAGCGCGTAGGTCCTTCGCTGCCCTTTTTCCCAAAGACCCATTCGTCGATCCATAAAAGAATGCCGTGCATCCTGTTCCCTCGCGGTTTGTTCTTTGATCCAGGAAACTCCTTCAGGATCGATAGCTTTCAATTTACGTAGTTCAACTGCGTCCGGTAACAGGCTGTCATCAATTGACTCCCGGTGTTCGTATAGCTGCCCTTGCCCTTCGTGGCTAATTGCATGAGAAGCTTTGACAACCTTATACCGTTTGGCCATTAATTAGGTGCTCTTCTAACTTTAGGACTACGCAGCACTTTTTTAAAGTGCCGGTACACTTTATCGAAATCGGCACGCATATTTTGTTTATCAATGTGCCGCGGATTTTTACCTTTGTTGATATAAATTTCCGAATAAAGTTTTTCGAGCTCCTCCGGAATTTCATAGCTCGAGCCTCTGCTGAACACGCCTTCAAAATTGAAGGATATGTTCTTTATGTAAGCAATAAGTGATCCCATATTTATTTCGTTTTACACAAAAGAACCAAATTATTCTATTCCTTTTTTCCAAGTTTCATCTACGGCGTTTTTTGGAAATAATCTACTCAATAATACTTTGATTATCAGTGTTTTAATGTTTATTGCTTCTTCGTCAATCAAAAATATCTGCTTTTGTGCCGTATAGATTTTATCGATTTCTCCATAAAAAAAACCGGACCGCAAAACCGGCGGATCAGATTACTCCGCGTGTATTGCAGTCCGGCAAAAAAAGAAAACGTATCCTTATCGCTTAAGGGTGACTCGGTGCGTCTTCGTTAGGTGTATAAGGAGCCGTCATCAGCTCGTTAATAGATTCTTTCTGGTGCTTGTTCAGTCCCAAACGGGTCAGTATCGAGTCGAAAATCTTGTAGATTACCGGTACCACGATAAGCGTCAGGAACATGGAGCTGGTCAGTCCGCCGATGATGGTCCAGGCCAGTCCGTTTTTCCATTCGGCACCCGAACCCGAAGAAAGAGCGATGGGCAGCATACCGATAATCATGGCGATGGTAGTCATGAGGATCGGACGCAGACGCGCATTATTCGCGTGTACCAGCGCTTCGTCGGTACTTTCACCACGTTCTTTCATGTGGTTGGTAAAGTCCACGAGCAGAATGGCGTTTTTCGCCACCAGACCGATAAGCATGATAAGACCGAGAATGGTAAAAATGTTCAGCGAGCTGTTCGACAGGGCCAGCGCCAATAGCGCACCGATAATCGAAAGCGGGATAGAGAACATTACTACCAGCGGATACACGTAGCTGTCGTACAAGGCGACCATGATAAGGTACACCAGTGCCACCGAAATGAGCAGCGCTATACCGAGCGCACCGAAGGAGTCGCCCTGCATCTCGGCATCTCCGCCGAAGATATAGGCCACACCTGCCGGACGTTCCAGCTTCTCCAGCCTTTCGGTAAATTCGGCATTGACGGTACCCGAGGTTCTACCGATTACCTGTGCCTGTACCGATACCGAGGTGCTTCGATCGCGGCGTTCGAGCTTGCTCGGACCGGCCGAATAGGATACGTCGGCAAACTGTGAAAGCGCAATTTTTTCGCCTCTTGCGTTGATGAAAGAGATGTTTTTCACATCCTCGATGTTCTGACGGTTAAAATCGCCGAAACGAATATTGATGTCGTATTCGTATTCGCCGTCGCGGTATTTGGCATCGGTGCTTCCGTTAAATGCCGTTTGCATAGTGGCTCCCACCATTTCCATCGAAAGTCCGAGCGCAGCCATTTTATCGCGGTTCACTTCTACGTTTACTTCGGGGTTACCGTCTTCTACGGTCAGCTTAAGCTGGTTGGCACCTTCGATTTGTGCCAGCTCGGCTTTGGCTTTTTCGGCAAAGCTTAGCACGCTGTCGAGCGAGGGACCGATCACGATAAGCTCGATAGGCGCACGGTCGGCCGTACCCATGATGCTTACCGGGGTGGTTTTGATCTCGGCACCTACGATAAAGGCGCTCAGCTCTTTTTTCATCCTTGCGGCAAAAATATCGGCCGCTTCTCTACCGAGCTTTTTCTCAATAAGCTGTACGTGCACTTCTCCTTTGTAAGGCGTGGTTTGTGAAGCGCCGAAACCTTCGCTCGATTGTCCGACGGTGCTAATGAGCATGGTCACTTCCCGTTTTTTACGGAGGTGCTCTTCCACCTGACGGGTAATGCGGCTGGTTTCTTCAATAGAAGCATCTTTGGGCAGCTCGACCTGTACGATAAATTCGCCTCTGTCGCCCGCCGGAATAAATTCGCCGCCGATATAGCCTTTTCCTATCAGCATAAAGGAAGCGAAAAGCAGTGCCAGGGTAATGACCAGCGTTACAGTTTTGTTACGCAGCGACCAGCGTAGAATGCCGGTGATCCACTGCGTGAAATTATCCAGTCCTTTTTCGAAACCGAGCAGAAAACGTCCGAAGAAGGTTTTGTTCGAAAGGTGTTCCAGCTTACCGAAGCGTGAAGACAGCCAGGGCACAATGCTGAACGAGGCAGCCATACTGAGCAGGGTAGCGATCACTACCACCACGCAGAACTGGGTAAGAATGTTCGACACCAGTCCCGAGGTAAAGGTAATCGGAAGGAATACCACCACAATTACCATGGTGATGGAGAGTACCGTAAATCCGATTTCGGTTACCCCGTCGTAAGCGGCGCGTACTTTATTTTTGCCCATTTCCATGTGGCGGTAAATGTTTTCGAGCACCACGATAGCGTCGTCCACAAGGATACCCACTACCAGCGAAAGGCCGAGCAGCGACATTAGGTTTAGCGTAAAGCCGAACATTTTTATCCCGATAAACGTCGCGATGAGCGAAGCCGGAATGGCGACCATTACGATAAATGCGTTACGGATACTGTGCAGGAACAGCAGCATCACGACCGCCACCAGCGCAATGGCAAGAATAAGGTCGAAAATTACCGCATCGGCCGATTCGAGCGTGTAAATCGAGCTGTCTTGTACGATGGGCATTTTGAGGTTGACCGGAGAGTAGTCTTTTTCAAGCTGTGCAATAGCATCGCGTATCCCCTCACTTACCTTTACTGCGTTGGCATCCGACTGTTTCTGGATTTTCAGCGTGATGGCGTTTTTCAGATCCACTCGTGCAATAAGATCCACATCTTTTTGGGCGTCGGTCACTTCGGCAATGTCTTCCAGGCGCACGACACCTCCTTCGGGAGCGCTCGAAACAACCAGCTTGCGGAGCTGTTCAAGGTCGCGGTATTTTCCCGAAAGGCGTACAAGTACCTGTTCCTGCGAAGTTTTGATTTTTCCCGTGGGGAAATCCATGTTCGAGTTGATGATCGCTTGTCTGACTTGCAGCAGCGAAATCTTGTAGGCTTCGAGTCGTGCCGCATCGATGTTGACGTGAATTTCACGTTCCTGTCCGCCGATAAGGTTAATCTGTGCCACACCCGGTACGCGCGAGAGGGCAGGTTGTATCCTTTGTTTGATCAGGTCATAAAATTCTTTGTCGTTCACATCGGCAGCGGCCGAAATGGTCATAATGGGAAGGTCGTCGAGCGAAATTTTGTTCAGCGAAGGCGTTTTGACGTCTTCCGGCAGTTGACTGAGGATGGCGTTTACTTTTCGCTGCGCATCCTGCAATCCGAGGTCGGGATCCGCGTTTTCGTTGAGCTCGACCATTACTATCGATACGCCTTCTACCGAGTTGGAGATGATTTTTTTCAGGTTCTCCATCGAGGATACGGCGTCTTCGATTTTTCGGGTCACCGTATTTTCTACCTCGTAAGGCGAAGCCCCGGGATAGACGGTAGAAATGGTCACGATAGGAGTCGAAAACTTAGGCAGCAGCTCGTAATTGAGCGTTTTGTAAGAAAGGAACCCCAGCATCGTAAGTACGGTAAGCACCACTACTACGATGGTAGGTCGTTTTATCGAGATTTCTGTAATCTTCATAACTTACTTTTGTTTTTCCTGCACGCTTACACGAGTGCCTTCGCTCAGGTTGATTTGTCCGCTGGTAACTACGGTTTCACCCGCATTCAGACCGGATACTACTTCTACATTTTCGCCGGTAATACGGCCGGGAACCACGGTGCGCGATTTCACCTCTTCGCCTTCGAGCACAAAAATTTTACCGTTGCTCACACTACCTACAAAGGCGCTGCGTGGGATAAGGAGTCCTTCGCCGCTGTTGTCAAAACGGAACCATACGGTGCCGTACATTCCCGCTTTTACAGGCGACTGCGCAGAATTTTGAATGCGAAGCTCTACCGGGAAATTAAGCGTGTTGTCGGCTTTTTGTCCGATGAAAGAAATGGCTCCGGTCAGCTTTACGCCGGGCAATGCCGGACAGGTCACCGTCAGCGTATCTTTTTCGCGCAGGTGTACCACTTGTGCTTCGGGCACCGAGATACGGAGCTTGAGGGTCGAAACGTCGATAATATCGAACAGCTTATTGGCGACACTTAGGTAAGTACCTACTTCTACATAGCGCTTGTTGATGATACCGCTGATGGGCGATTTTACCTGACTGTCGCGCAGCTTGCGGTTGGCGGCAATAAGACGGGCTTCGGCGCTGGTAACCCCGAGGTTGATGTCGTCGAGCTGCTGGCGGGTGATGCCTCCGTTTTCGAAAGCGTTATTCAGCCGGTTGCGATCCGACACCATTTTATCGTAGTTGGCTTTAGCGGCTTCGGCTTCGGCACGTAGCAGCTCATCGTCTATGCGTAACAGGGTTTGTCCTTTGGTCACGCGGTCGCCTTCGTCCACCAGCAATTCGGTGATGCGCCCTGAAGCTTCCGAAAGAAAGCTCAGATCGTGCAGCGCTTCGAAGTTACCGGAAGCGGTAAAATCGAGCTCAATCGGAGAGAGCACCGCTTTGGCGGTGGTTACGGGCACGTCGGTATCGGTGTCCTGTACCAGCTTGATTTTTTCTTCGTTGGCTTTTTTATTGGATTGCAATACGGTACCAATCAGCACCGCCGCTCCTATAGCGAGCAGTGTAAGGATAAGGGTTCTCCACTTGAATTTCATGGCTTAGGCGTTTAAGAGCGATTTAATGTTTCCTTTGTTTTTAATGAGTTCGAGCTCGGCAAGCTTGTAGCGGAGCAGGGCTTCGTTGTAATTGTTCTGCGCTTCGCGCCACGACGATTCGGCGTTGAGCAGGTCGGTCAGTGAGGCCAGTCCTTCCTGGTAATTAGACTGTGTCACTTCGTAAATTTCGAGCGCGAGTTTTACATTGTCTTCCTGTGCGCGGATAGTGTTGAGGCTGTTTTGCAGCTTGGCTACCGCGTTATCGTGGTTCATGCGGATGCCGATAGCGGCAGCTTTCAGTTCTTCTTTGGCTTTGAGCAGCTTCACGTCAGATTGTTTTACTTTATAGTGCTTGGAAAGTCCGCTGAAAATGGGAACCCGAAGCGCGAGTCCGACATAACCCATATCGTACCAGGTACTGCTGCCTTTGCGGTCGAGCAGGTCGAAGCGGTTCGATACACCATTATAAGAATATTGCGCAAACAGGGATAAGGAAGGATAAAATTCGGCTACCAGCGAGCTGCGTTCAATTTCGAGCAGTTCTTCCTGCGTTTTGAGCAGTTGATACTGCCGCTGGTTATTCAGGTTGAGCGTATCGTAATTTTCGAGCGAGCTGTTCACTTCGAGCGAATTGGCCTCAATGGGTTTTACCGTGAGCGCTGTTTCGATGGGCACTCCCATCAGGTATTTGAGCTGATTTTGCTGCATGGCGATAGCGTTCAGCACCTCGTCGCGTTGGGTACGCAGGTTGGTGAGGCTTACCTTGAGCCGGTCGAGGTCGATTTTTTTCAGCAGACCGTTGCGGTAGTTTACCTCCATAATGGCGATGAGCTTTTCGGTGCTGGCAATGTTTATATCGATCAGGTTCAGCTTTTCGAGGGTTACCTGTACCTGGTAATAAGCGCCGGCTACATTGCTGATCACTTCTTCTTCGGCCATTTGGTATTTGAGCGAATAGAAGCTGGTGCTTTTTTTAGCGGCTTTGATGCCCTGAAACAGCGCGGCGTTGAACACCTGCTGGGTGGCATCGGCCATCATGGCCACGTTGTGCGTGGTACCGGCTTCGATGGTGGCTATTTCGCCGGGAGGCAAGCCGATAAACTCGCCGGGAAGCACGATGATAGGCTTGATCACGTTATTGGTGTACCGCGCCGAGCCGGTTACCTGTGGTAAAGCCTGGCCTTTGACCTCTTTTACCTGGTATTCGCCCGCTTGCATGTCAAGCCGTGCCGCCTGTAAGTTCTGGTTGTTGTCGATAGCCAGCTTCAGGCAGTCTTTCAGCGTCAGCTCCTGTGATTGTGCCCTGATTCCGTACGACACGAGCAGCAGCATCGCAAGGACAATTGTTCGTTTCATGATACGCATAAAATAGAATAGGTTGGAATTTGGGATGGCATGGAAAAAGGGCAGGCATATTCCGGCTTCGACACTGTTCTTTGCGGCACATGGCTTTCTGCACGGTCGGGCCGGAATATAACCTGCCTCTTGATCAGGGTCGCGCAGGAAAGCTGTGGCGTGCGACCGGTATTGTACAAGACAGGTGTAAAAAGGGATATAGGAGTTATAATAGTTTTCATGGTTGCGTAGTGGGGCTGCTGAGTCCGTCAATAAAAATATCGACCAGCTTTTTTTGCCGTTCGAGCAGCGCTTTGCTGCGTCGTTCTTCTATATCGATGGCCTTTTGGCTTCTTTCCGAAATGATAAGTCCGTTGATGGCGGCATGGAGCAGGGCTGCCGTTTCGGGAATATTGTCGAGCTCAAACTGTCCGTGCTGCACACCTTTTTCGAGCACGCGAGCGAAGAGGGCTTCTTCATTTCTCCAAAGTTCCGAAATCAGCTCGAAAAGCACCGGCGAAAAGGCGGGTACGAGCGGCTGGTCTTCGATACCGATATGGAAATATTTCTGTACATATTCTCTCCGTTTTTCCAGCAGGCGGTAGAAGTTTTTCCGGACGTTTTTTTCTTTTTTGAAAAATTGTTCGAATTCTTCTTCAAATAAGGCGATGATACGGCGAACCACTTCGGCTATCAGCTCATCCTTTCCCGGAAAATAGTAATAGAGCAGCGCTTTGGACAGGCCAAGGTCGTCTGCGATTTCCTGCATGGTCGTTTTATGGAAACCATAATGGCTGAACCGCTCGATGGCTCGGGCGAGAATAGCTTCTTTTTTTTCCTGTGAACGATCCGCAGCAGTCATTTTCCTGAACAACTGAACATTTGACTTTTTGAATATTTTGGTCAAAATTAAAAAGACTTTCAATATCTTTTACAAAACGACCTCTTTTTTTATTAAAAAATTGAAAATCAATACCTTTTAAAATGAGGTGAATGAACGAATAGCGGTAAGGGCGTGCTTTTCTCTTCGGAAGAAATGGTTATTTTTGCCCTTAAGCCTATGGAAGAGAACCCCGTTGATCAGAAAGATCAGAAAAGAGAGAGCATCATTGAGGCCGCTTATAAGCGGTTTTCTCATTTTGGAATGAGCAAGACCACGATGAGCGAGATAGCGGCAGATCTCAAAATTTCCAAGCCGCTGCTGTATTATTATTTCCCCGAGAAAACGGAACTGTTTCTTGCGGTGATGCGTCGGGTTTTTCTGGAACATATCGAATTGTCCGAAAAAGTGCTCGAAAGTTATACCGATATGCAGCGTGCTTTGTGGCATTATATCGATTTGCGGTATCACTTTTTTATAGAAAACCGCAATTTGTGGGATTTTACACCTTCTTCGGCAGGGCTGCTCAATAATCCGGCGATTAAAAAGATGCTTCTGAAAGGGCGCGAACGTGAGCTCAAAATTATTCTGCGCATGCTGAATGCCGGTTGTGAGCGGGGAGAGTTTACCATTCGGGATCCGCGTCTTACTGCCGAGCTGATTCTCGATTCGCTACACGGTATGCGTTTGGTAGTGCTCGGGCAGGCCAACCGGGTAAATCCGCTGATTCCTTCCGAAGAAGACGTGAAGCTCATTACCGATCGGCAGAAAAAATGGGTCGAAATACTTGTAAAAGGGCTTGTAAAGGGAAACAGTATTTAGTTTTTTTGAGGGGCTAACCCGATAAATTTCTCTTTTTATCCACAATTTTTTTCACGCTCTCGAATTTGATCTATCTTGCGCGCCTTAACACTGCAAGCTCCGAAATCAAAGTTCTCCCTATTATGCGTATTCTTTTGTTTGTCATGCTCTTATGTGGTATGCAGGTGACTGCGTATTCTCAATCTGTCGTTAGCGGTATTCAACTTGAGGGTCAGCCTTCGGTACAAAGGGCCGACGGAACCGACAGTCTTTACCGGGTCGTTTGGAAAGTTTCTTTGGCCGATACGATTAATATCGGAGTGATTGAGCTTAAAATCGGCAGTACGCCCGACGGAGGCGATAAGTTTTCGCAGGAATACGTGTTTGATCAGACTACGGGACTTCCTGCGGGAATGGCTTACGAGCGAGAGGCATACGAAGTGCGCATTACGATAGGCGACCTGTATGTCGATAACCGCTATTATTACCAGGTGAAGCTGCTCGATTTCCAAAGGGAAGAAATACACCGTTTTCTCAAGCAATATTAAATTTTAAACGGCCATGCGTATAAACGGCAAGACAATTCTCTGTTGCCTGAGTTTTCTGCTGCTCTTTTTTTCGGCTCGCGCACAACATCGCGATACCCTGGCGGCAATTAAAGACAGCTACGTGCGAAGCAGCAACGCCACCACCAACTACGGATCCAATAATCCGCTGATAGTAGCTGCCGGGCTTTTTGGGAGTGGCATTACACGAACCCTGCTGCAATTCGACCTTTCTCAGATTCCGAAAGATGCCAAAATTACTGCAGCTACCTTAGTGATTGTTCGTGAAATGGGATTCAACGGCGAGTCGCAATACCTGCGTAAGGTTACCTCTAACTGGGACGAACCCTATGTCACCTGGAATTCGCAGCCCAGTTTTACCACTACAGGGCAAATAAGTGTGCCGGGAGGGCTTTATGAGGCCCAAGTGAGCATTAATGTGTTGAGTCATTTGCCGGAAATGGTTTGTCTTAACAATTACGGCTGGGTACTGCAAATGCAAAACGAAAGTTCGGGCGATAATGTACGTTATTTTTCAAGGGAAGAGACGTTGGCCTACAAGCGGCCGATGCTGGTAGTGACCTGGTACGATCCGATAAGTTTGGATGTAGTGACTGCTCCTGCGGCAACGCTTTCGGCTACCGACGGCGGGGCTTCACTGACGGTAAGCGGAGGCAGAGCACCCTTCTCCTACGAATGGCGTAATACTTCGAATACCCTTGTGGCTACTACCAAAGATATTACGGGACATGCGGCCGGACTTTACAAGCTGAAAATTACGGATGCCAATAGCACCGTGTATTACGCGTATGTGATTATTCCTTCGTACCAGGGCGAAATGACAGTCGAGATACAGCCTGATCCTGATTATGGTATGGATGCGAATCTGAGGACCGAATTTTTTTTTAATGAAATGGTTGAGTTTACCAATTATGGAAATGATACCTCCTTTACCACTTATCGTATAGGTTTAATACTACCCAATACCTTTGGTGCTGCGCTGCTCCGCTTTAACTTTTTCGGTTTGCCGCCCGAAACCTTACTTAAAACCGCCAACCTGCATCTCTATGGTTCCAACCATAGTATCGGTACAGAATCTTTCCTGGAACGGGTTACTTCTACCTGGTGTGAACCCTGTGTAACGTATGCTACGGCTCCTCCCTCGACTGCTATCAATCGGGTTGCATTATCTGCTGTGAGTGCTGTAAATCAAAATTATATGGTGGATGTGCAGAGTTTTGTGCAGCATTATCTGAATAATCCGACTGATAATTTCGGTTATTTGCTGTCGGTCGAAAACAGTTATTCAGGTAGTACCACAAAACGTCTTAATTTTTATTCGAGCGACGAGCCTACACAAACTGCTAAGCGCCCGAAGCTGGAGCTGACCTTTAAGGTGCCTTCGCAATACGCTACATTGACCCGTCGCCCCGACGGCGGCACCTACCGTTGTACGGAACGACTCTTTTTCTACTACCGCGAAGAGTATAAAGAGCTCGACGGAAAGCTTCGGTACAACCTTTACAATTTGGCCGACAATACCGTCCAAACGCAGGAAGATTATGCGCTTGATGTGGCTTACGGCGACAATTTTCTGACGCTGGAGCTCGGTACTTCGGGGCTCGATCTTCCTTCGGGCTATTACCTGTTGGAAGTGATCGGGCAGAAAGCGGAAAAATTTTACCTGCGCGTGTTTAAAACCAATTAATTTCTTGAAAGTAGTATGCGTAAAAAAGTAGTATTGCCTTTGGCTTTTGTGGCGCTGGGCGCCTTGATAGCGCTGGCTGTTTGCTGGTGCTGTGGTAAAAAACAGCGTTTGGCTTATGTAGATAACATCGCACTTTACGAGTCTTTTGAACTGATGAAAGAGCTCGACGCCAGGCTTACGCAGGCCAAAAGTGCCAAAAAACAAACGCTCGACAGCCTCGAAATTCAATTGCGGGTGCTTTCGGCCGAAGTAGAGCAGGAGCAGGGCAATGATCCGGTAAAGCTGAACCGTTTTCGCCAACTGCAGCAATCGTATATGCTGTACCGCGAACGTGCCGAGCAGGAAACGCAGGAGCTGGCCAACAGCTATTACAGTCAGGTTTGGACGCAGCTCAACCAATACGTGCAAGATTACGGCAAAGCGCATGGCTATACCTTCATCTTTGGCGCCAATGCCGACGGTTCGCTGATGTATGCCGACGAAGCGGTGAACATTACCGAAGCGCTAAAACAGTACGTAAACGAACGTTACAAAGGAAAGACGAATTGAAAAACGGTCTTTTATACACTTGTTTGGTGGTTTTGCTTTCGGCCTGTGGACCGGGAAGTCTGGAACCGAATGCCTACGTAGAATGGGTGGAAAATCCGGATAAGGGCTTGTCGGTGCAGAAAGAATTCGGAGAGCTGGTATTTAGGGTACAGTATAAGCCGCTCGATTATGTGGTGCTGCAGGAACAGGGAATTAACGCTTCGGGCGAAGCGCTGGAAGCGGCTCGCAAAGAATACGAAGGACTGCAATACTTCAATTTCCGGATTCAACTGAAAAACGGTGGTAATGTGTTGAGTTACCGCACTGCGACTGAAGCCGAGGGCATGGCGCGGATACCGTATTTTTCTTTCTCCCTGAAAAATGATCTGAAACTGCTGGAAGACGGGCAGGAGCTGCCTTGTGTGCTGTTTCTTTTTTCCCGCAATTACAACCTGGCGCCTACGCTCGATTTTGCATTGGGTTTTGAGGCTTCGCCTTCGGGTAACCGGGTGGACAAAATATTCCGTTACGAAGACAAAATTTTCGGACTGGGCATTGTGCAACTGGCTGTAACGGCCGAAGCGCTCAAGGCCCTTCCCACGCTTAAACGATAAGAGATTATGCTGATTACACGGTTGAGAAAAAGCGCTGTGGTGAAAGGATTTTCACTGTTACTGGCGATCACCCTGCTTACCGAAATGTTTGTTCCGACAATGGCTTTGGCGCTTACGGCGGGTCCTTCGCAACCCGAAGTGCAGTCGTTCGAACCGGTGCAAACCACCGAGATGGTCGATTTGTTTACCGGCGATTTCAATTACAACATTCCTTTGTTTGAGCTGCCCGGACCCAATGGCGGGTATCCCTTTAACCTGGCGTATCATGCGGGTGTAGGCATGGATCAGGAAGCCAGTTGGGTAGGCCTGGGCTGGAACATCAACGTGGGTACGATTAACCGCACGGTGCGGGGTATTCCCGACGATTTTAATGGTGACTTGGTAATTACGCAGGATTTTATGAAAAAAAATCAGACGTATGGGCTGATGTTAAAAAGTGACATAGAAAAAGCAGGGGCATCCAGCTCTACTGGCGGTCCCGGAGAAAATGCTCCCCCTGATACTACTAATATACCATCTCCTGCTAAATTCAGTTGGAATGCGGCGTTGAGCATTTATTACAATAACTACAAAGGAGTGGGATATTCTCTTACAGGAGGAGTGCATCCCGGCACCCGAGCGGTTCCGCGTTCGGGCTTAGGCGCCAACGTCTCTCTCGATTCGCAGGAAGGAATGAACACGAGCCTGTTTTATTCTAAATCAGATACAAAATCAACAAATGACGAAACCCAGCGGAAAGGCTGGAATATCGGAATGGAATTTGGATCGCGGAGAGGCCTGGGTGTTTTTATAGGAAGACAAGAGCACATTTATCCAAACAATGCAAATGCAGGTAAGAATTCGACCCGTTTTGGACTGGTGGGAAATACGAGCGTGTATTATACGGCAGAAAAAGTGTTTCAACCAGTTATTTCTCATCCAGTACTGAATACTTCCCTTAATATTTCATTTAAAACAGGGCTGAGTAATATACTTGTTTTTAATAATGTATGGATGAGCGGATTTTTTTCTACTCAAAGTTTTACACGTGGTAAAAAACCGGCAAAACATAAGGCATACGGCTATAATCACCTTCATGAGGCGGATAATAACGACAGCGATATTCTCAGGGATTTTTCCCGGGAGAAAGACGGTCTTGTGTATCCTACCTCGTTAAACCTGTCGGTACCTAACCTCACAAATGATATATACGCTATTCAGGGACAGGGAACGGGAGGTGTGTTTCGCTCTTTCCGGAATGATGTAGGTGCAGTATATGATCCTTTTGTAGCCTCTACTTCTGTGGGAGGTTCTGCAGGTTTTGAAATAGGCGCAGGAAGTTCCTGGCATGCAGGTGTTCCTTTGGGCTTTTCTTACGGAAGAAGCACCTCCGGAAGGTGGGATGACCATAATGAGTGGGATGACCACTATCGTTTTACAGAAACAGCCGCCAATACGAATACCTACGAGCCTTCTTATTACAAAGTACGAGGAGAATATACCTCTTTTCTCCCAAATGAACCTGATTTTATCGGAGGCATCGAGAAGCCCTCGGCCGCCTATCTCGAAATGCAACGCCCGGCGCTGGTCAACAAAAAATATGTGCCCAAAGTAAACACCTTTGTGTATCCCGGCAACGAAGTCCGCTCCGGAAGTTATGATAACCAACGCACCACGGGCAATCGTGTACCCCGTAACACGGCTATCACTACCTTAACCAATGAACAGATAAAAGGTTTTGATAATCCCAATACGGAAGATTTGGGCGAATACCGAATCTCGTTTTACGATATGCCTACGCTGCCGTCTTCTTCCGGTTCGCGACCCGATTACGACAATAAGCCCGACTATACGGCTGCACCCTCGGTACAGCTTCCGCGCGATAATGATACTTATCGCCCGCATCATCAGGGCGGCATTACGGTACTCAGTCCCGAAGGGCAACGCCATGTGTATGCCTTGCCGGCTTATAACAAAAAGCAGCGGGAAGTGTATTTCTCCGTAGGATCGGGCTTGGGCAACTCCTGTGGTCCGTTGGTGGAATTGCCGATGGACGGAAACAGATTGGATTATGAAGCAGCGGGATCGAATAAAGTGTATAGTAGCACTGAAACTCCGGCTTATGCGCACTCTTACCTGCTTACTTCGGTGCTGGGCGCCGATTATGTGGATGTGGATCATAACGGTCCGAGCGATGAGGATTTCGGCTACTGGGTAAAATTCGATTACCTGCGTTACGCGTCGAACTACAAATGGCGCGCACCGTTTAAAGGAGCGAATTACAACAAGGGTCTGTCCACTACGCATAAAGATAACACGGGATCTTATACTTACGGCGAAAAAGAAGTATGGTACCTGGCCCGTGCCGAAACCAAAACGCATATCGCTATTTTTCACACCAGCGAAAGAAAAGATTTATTTGAAGCCTATCAGGAGCTTAACAAAATAGTGGATGGTGGAATGGGTAACTTTTCGGCCATGAAGCTCGACAGCATCAGCCTGTACCTGAAAGCCGATTTTATCGCTTCAGGGAATAATGCCGTACCGCTGCAGCGCGTGCATTTTGCCTACGATTATTCGCTTTGTCCGGGTACTGAAAACTCGGCCGATGTTTCTCCGCAAGGTAAGCTCACCCTCAAAAAAATGTGGGTCACTTATGAGCAGAGCAAAAGAGGGAAGCTGAATCCTTATGCGTTTTCCTATACGGGTGGAAGCAACGGCGGACTCAATCCTTATTACGATCTCAGCGAGTACGATCGCTGGGGAAATTACAAGCCCCGCCTTACTTCCGATGTGTGTGATAATCGCGAGTTTCCTTATGTGGATCAATTTGCTTACAGTGCCGGAGTGGATGAAACGATTGGGCAGAAAGCGCTTATGCAGGAAGCACAAGACGAGCGGGCATCGGCCTGGTGCCTGCAGAAAATCGAAATGCCTACCGGAGGAACCATCGAAATCAATTACGAAGCCGACGATTATGCCTATGTGCAGCATCGCGAAGCTACGCAAATGGCGCCTATTACTTTTTTACCGGGGGGCAGTGCCGAAAATGAATTGTACGATGCGAATTTCGATATTCAAAACTATGGTGATCGCAGAATTTATTTCAAGCTCGAAAACCCTATACCGGTCAGTCATCCCAATGTGACACGAGAGGTTTTTGTTCGTTATATCAGCGGGTTGAAACGGGATAACAGCTACCAGTTGTATTTCAGAACGCATATTGATATACGCGATGGACTGAAAGATTACGTGGCGGGTTATATGGAGCTGGAAGAAGAGGCCAGCAGCAGTTTTTACGGAGGCTCTACAGTGCGGACAATAGATGGTGTGGAATGTTATACCCAGGGATATCTCACCTTCAAACCCATGAAAGATAAAAAAGGGCATAACCTGAATTATCACCCCATCTCCATGGCTGCCTGGCAATATTTGCGTACCAGTAACCCCGATCTTTTATGGGCTGTAGGGACAATGGATGAGGAGCAGGCGCTTTCCGATATGGACAAGTTTACGTATGTGAAATCCTTAATTCCTGCTGTGCCACAGATTATTAAGTTATTTAGAGATTACCGTAAACGTTGTCGTAATCAGGGCTGGGGTAAAAAAATCACCCTGGGGAAATCGTTCATCAAACTCTGCTCGCCCGACTTGAAAAAATACGGAGGAGGGCATCGGGTTAAAAAGCTAACGTTTACCGACAACTGGAAAACTTCTACCGGCGATTTGGCCGAGAACAGCGAGTACGGGCAGGTGTATGATTATACCACCACCCATAAGGACGGACGCACTATTAGCAGCGGAGTAGCGCAATACGAGCCTATGATAGGCGGTGATGAAAATCCTTTGCGTTATGCTAAATTCTATAAGCAAAATATACCCGTTAAAACAGCTAACGATTTGTTTTCGGAGCATCCTTATAATGAATCGTATTTTCCTTCGGCAGTGGTGGGCTACAGCAAGGTAAGCGTCAAAAGTCTGGCTACCGATAAGCTGATGCGGGCCGATCTGCCTGAGGGAGTGACCAGCACCGGTTCGAGCGGTGTATCAGTGCATGAGTTTTATACCGCCAAAGAGTTTCCGGTGATTGTGACCGAGACAAAGCTTGAACCCAAACCTTTTAATCTGTTTGTGCCTTTGCCTTTTATAGGTTATTCAAGAACGGCAAATTTTACTGCCAGTCAGGGATATATGATCGAGCTGAACGATATGCACGGGCGCCCGAAAGCGGTCAGCAATTACGGCGTGGATCGGCAGGGAAGGCTTATTCCTTCGGAAGTAAGCTCGGTACGCTACGAATATCAGTCCTTACCCTATTCATACGAGGGTATTGCGGTAAACAGGTTGCAGAACGAGGTGGATGTGCTGCTGGCCGATCACGATTATTCGGCTACTCCGGGAACCGCCGCATTTAACGATGCCATGACCGAAAAGCGGGTGATGGGCGTAGAGTATGAATTTTTTACGGATCAGAGACAAAGTAAAAGCAGATATGTTTCAGTTGGGATTAATCTTAATGCAGATGTGTCCCTTATACCATTTTTGTCAGTTTGGCCTGAATTCAACTCTGATGTGTCTGATCTCAAGACTGTAGTCACCAACAAAATCGTACAACGCTCGGGTATTCTGAAAGCTACCGTAGCCACCGACGGGCAATCGACCGTGCGGACAGACAACCTTTTGTTTGACGCGCAAACCGGAAGACCCCTGTTGACCAGTGTGAACAATAATTTTGACAGAAAGATATACAACTACGAACAACCCGCATTTTGGGCGTATTCGGGAATGGGTGCTGCGTATAAAAACATCGGCATGACTTTTAAAGTAGATCCCGACGATATCCTCGCTGTGCCCGGTTCGCCCGGTTATTATTCTTTGCAGAAATCGGTTGTTCCTGCCGGCGTAATAGAGGCCATGCAGCCTGGCGATGAATATATTGTTAGCGCCGGCGCGAATACCAAAGCCGTATACCTCGGCGATAGCCCCACGCTGCTGGGCTTTGCTTCGAAAGACAACCTGGCAGGTTTTACAATGACACCCGAAGTTACGTTTACCCTGTATCGTTCGGGCTTCCGCAACCACCTGAATGTGTCGGCGGGAAGTATTACTGCGCTGAAAGATCCGACTCGTGATCGGCGTTACGCGACCTGTATCAGTCCGCTGGAATATAGCCTGGCGGTTCAAGGCGATGGCTGGAATATTTCTACCCATACGGTAAACGATACCTTGCACACGTTCTCGATCGACAGTGTGCTACAGATTCAGGCTATGGTCTTTAACGACGGTTGGTTGCTCGATTACGCCGATGTGCGTTCTCCGCAATTTAACTGGTGGAGCATGAGCAATACGCTTAACCCCTACGAGTTCGGAGAAAAAGGCATTTGGTCGCCGCAATATACATACGTGTATAAAGACGATCGCAAGCAGTCGGTCCTGCCTAAAATTGCTACCGACGGGGTGATGGATTCGGTCATGCTGTTTAACTGGCAAAAAGCCGATTTCCTTACCCGCGCCTGTGCGCCCGGCTGGATACGCGTCAATGAGGTAACAAGGTACAGCCCTTATACCTACGAGCTCGAAAATAAAAACGTGCTGGGTATCTATTCGGCTGCTTTGTACGGCTACAAAGGGTCTTTGCCCACGGCTGTGGCCGGCAATGCCCGCAAGTCGGAAATAGGCACCGAAGGTTTTGAGGAATATGCAGGTGTAACTACGTTGAACCAATTGGCTACTACCACAGGTAATATCGATCTGTACAGCAACTACAACACCTCGCAATCTTATCGCGCTTACGAGTATTACGATATTCTTATTGGATACAACGATGCTTCATCGGTATCGATAGAAATACCGCAGATACCAGCGGGTACATACAATAATGTGAAGGTGAGCCTGGTGACTAAGCCGGTCTCCTACAACGGACACGCGTTGCGGTATAATTTTACGACTACGATGGTGGCGCTCAATTCGGGTACGAATACAGTGCTGGCCTTGCCTGCGGCTATTCCCAATTTCCCGGCGGGAACTTTCTTCCGGGGTAAAGTAGGTATTCCGCGTACGGTAGGCAATACGCACGTACGTCAGGCTACTAACGCTATCCAGTTTGTCAATACCAAAGCGCACTCGGGCAACTGGGCTATGGAAGTAAATGCAGAGGCAAAATTCGGGCAGGCCCGTTTGAAGCTACAGCCCGGTAAAAAGTATGTGCTGAGTGCCTGGGTATCGCGCCCGGAACAGCATACGCACGATTACAGTCACGACCCCGTATATGGCGCTGCACCTTATTTGCAGGTGAGCTACCTCGACGGATCGGGCTCTTTGCTGAGCGCTTCTCCTTTGGCCGATGGAAAACCCAAGGGCCGTATCATAGAAGGCTGGCAGCGCGTGGAGCTTGAATTTACGCCTGCTTCGGGTACGCAGTGGATTGAACTGGTGATGAATCCGGGTACAGCGAAGCTGTTTGTCGATGACCTGCGTATTTTCCCGGCCGACGGTAACCTGAAAGCGTACGTGTACGACAACCGTAATCTTAGACTGGCCGCGCAGCTCGATGAGAATAACTACGCCACGTTCTATAGCTACGACAGTCAGGGTAACCTGTTCCTCATTAAGAAGGAAACCGCTAAAGGCGTACAGACCGTGCAGGAATCGAGAGGACATATCATTGAAAAACCGCAAGTACCGTGAAGTCAGTAAACAGGATAAAAAAGCGAGCTTCATTCAGGCTGCGAAATTTCATTGTAGCCATATTTTGCGGATTGATGGCACCTGCCTATGCGCAGGATTTTAAAGCCGATCTGCAGAAAATAGCTGATCACCTCAAGCAGGTGAAGCACTTGGATATGGGATTAGAAGTAAAGGTATTTGCTTCTCTGACAAGTTCGGAGGTAGTGAGCCTTCAGCAGTTTTCGCTTAAAAAAAGCGGCGATCGCTATTTTTATTCGGGTCCTTCGGGTAAGGTATTGTACAACGAGCGGTATAAGATTGTGGTGGACGATGATCACAAAACCATCCTGTATGAAAAACGCGATTTGAAAGCCGAAAAAGAAGGACAAGCTCTGTTGGCACAGGTGCCCGATCTTGACAGTATGTTCAGTACTTATAAAAAAGTGGAATACCTGGGGCTTGATAAAGGCATGAAACATTACCGCGTTCACCTGAAAGAAGGAATGATAAGCAAGGCCGAATTGTTTATCCACAGTTCGGGACTTTATCCTGCGCGACTTATTTATTACTACAACACGCAAGATTTTCCGCAGCATAATAAGGCGGAGCTGACGTATCACCGATTTAATTTTTCACCTGATTTTTCGCGTGATGAATTTTCGGAGAAAAAAATTATACGCCGCGAAGGCAAAAAAATCCAGGGAGCAGGTAAGTATGCTTCTTACACAGTATTGAATTCAAAATCCGAAGACTATGAATAAGCTGAGGTTCGTGCTTTTTTCGGCTTTATTGTTTTGGGGTGCTTCGGCTTTTGCCGGCGATTTGCGCCTGGTCACCTATCAGTCGCGTAGCGGTTTGCAAAGCGGTGTGGAGTTGTTTGTGGCCGATCCCTGGGCTGTGCCACAATTGCAGGACACGGGCTCTTTTCGGATAGCGCGTCGTAATTTGGTACGGTTAAGTTATACGCGCGATAAGCGCAGCGATGTGGGTATGCCCGGTTATTGGGAGTACGAGGTGAGCTATAAGATTCATCATTCGGATTCTGCGGCGGGCAGCACGGTGCATACGATAAAAGTCAGCTACGGGCAGCCTGTAAGTTATGTGTACGAGGCGCAGAATGTGCACGACAGCTACGCCAATGTGACGCTTGAAGTGACGGGTGTAACGGCTACGTATAATGGTGTGGCGGTGGGTAGTCCGCATACTTCGACCGCACTTCCTGTAGATATACGATTGAGTTTGGAACTGGAGAGCGCGCAGTATGAAGCGCTTGATGCAAATGCTTTTTTGCCCCTGGGCTACGATGCCTTGCGTTCGGAAGTATTTTGGGGTTATGTGCCGGGTGCCGAAGAATACGATGTCGAATGGGTGCATATAGATACCTCTGAAGCGTTTAGCTATACGAGCGACGAGTCTCCTTTTTTGTTTCGCGATCCGGTTCGGGTAAGGACTCCCTGGCACAAGTATGCGTTCGAAGCGAACTATCCGGCTGGTACAATTTATTTTAGGGTACGTGCCGTAGGGCGATATATACACGGAGTGAACGGCGATTACAGCCATGTGCGTACAGGCAATTGGAACTACCGTACCGATGTTTCTTCGGCAGTGGTGAAGCTGGACCTCGACAGTTCGTTTGAGGGAAAGAAAAACTGGGTGTATCAGTCGGGCTTTGCCGAGCATGGTATGCATAAGGGGGTGTTGAACTATTACGACGGTTCGGGTCGGGCGCGGCAACTGCAGACGCATCTGAGCACGCAGGACCTGACGCTGGTGGCCGATAGCCGCTATGATTATGAGGGTCGTCCTTCGGTGAGCATTATCCCTGCTCCGCGAAGGGGTCGTTCGCTGGTGTATGCCACTAATTTTAACGTGGAGAATACGGCCGGTACCGTATCGTTCGAGAAAGAGCATTACGACGGCGGCTTGTACAAGACAATGGCCAGTCCTACGCCGGGTACGGGCACTTATGGTTCGGCTCAGTATTTTTCAGCCAATAATATTTTTACCGAAGATTTGTACCGCGATTATATTCCGGAAGCGGAAGAGGGGTATGCCTTTACGCAGGTGGAATATATGCGCGACAATACGGGCCGCGTAAGCCGCAGCTCAGGTGTGGGCAAAACGCACCGCTTATTTGGTGATCACGATACGCGTTATTTTTACGGCAGCACCAATGGCGTAGAGCTGCATCGTTTGTTTGGAACGAATGTGGGCATGGCGAATCACTATAAGAAGAATATGGTTTCTGATCCGAACGGACAGCTCTCTGTGAGCTACCATGATCAGGAAGGGCGCACAATAGCCACCGCATTGGCAGGTGCTGCACCTGCGAACCTTGATTCGATTCCCCAGCGCAAGGATGCGATTACGGCCGACCTTTCGTTAGACAATGTGTATTATTCCAATAACGGAACCTTAGTAAGCCAGCATACCTTTTTAAATGCGGTGCCTCAGACCGTATATCGGTTCAAGTACGACCTTGAAGGAGCGGTGTTTGGTCTTGAAGTGGCGGGTCGTACACCCGTAGTGTGTCTGGATTGCCGTTACGAGCTGGAGTTTTTCATTACCGATCCGCAGGGCGCCCGCGTGTCCCTAATGGATGTGTGGGATAGAGTGGACGTGATTCATCGCAGCTTTCAGAACCCTTCTTCTGCCAATTGCGCTTCGGATACGTATGTGCCTTCGAGCTCGGGATTCGATGTGTCTGTAATGCTGCAGGATATAGGCAGCTATACCGTGACCAAGAGCCTGCGTATAGTGAACGACAATGTAGAAGGGCAGCTTTCGGACGTGTTAGAGGAGCTTGGCATTACGTACGATTCGCTGTACCAGACCTACCTTTCGGAGCTGGATACCACCGTGTGTGACATTACCTGCGAACAGCATGCGCGCAGTTGGGTGCGTGAGCGTTACCCTACGTTAGAGACGGCTAACCCTACACTGTTTGCGGACAGCGTAGCAGCGTATGTATCCATTTATTGTTCGATAGATTCGCTGGGCGTGGCCGATCCTGAGCTTTTTGATGAATGTGCAGGCTTGTTGCAAAATCTTACCGCGCAGGTAAATGCGCCCGATGGTAGATTTTATCTCGACGATGCGTTTCTGGAAGCGCGGCGTACCGGACTTAATACGGAATTTGGTACGGCTTATGCCGATGTGGATACGCTTCGCGAGAGCTGGCGTGAGGAGTATGCCGGATATTATGTGCAGTATCACCGGGAGTATTGCCATTATACGATATGTGTGGATTTAAAAAATAAGGGCAGCCAGCGTTACGATTATAATATGGCAGGCACAGGTACCTGGACACGTGCGGTAAGCACGGGCTATTTCAATCCCTTGACTACGCCGAATAAGGATCCGTTGGTGGGTACGGTGTATGATGTGAGCCTGTCGTCGGGCGTAACGACTTATCATAGCGGAACTCCGCCCTGCGGAGGCGGTTCGGTAAGCTGGAGTCTGCAGCAATACACCGATCCTACGAATATACCCTGTATGTATGTGGGACTGGATACGGATACTACGCGCTGGCAGCTGTTTTACGGTGCTTACCAGTATGTGAAGCAGCAGAGCTTGCGGCAATACAAGCTGAGCAATGGCTGTATGTATTACAGCGACGGCTACGAGGTGGTCGAAGAACCGGTGATTGGACCTGATTCTATCAGTGTGGTCAATCAGATTAACCAGAATATTCAGCAGACGGTAAACTGCGTGGTGACCTGCGAGGCCAATGTGCAAACCTGGATCAACCAGTTGTATGCGACGTGTTTTGATACCTTGCTGCCTGTGCAGGATAGCCTTGATTTGCGTTTGGCATTGGAAAACTACTGCTATTCGGTATGCGGGTTTGAGAACCCCTACGGGCTGATTATTTCGGGTGCACCGCAGACCCCGGAGTGGGAAGCTTTGTCTGATTTGTTAGACAGCTTTGATGCAGGTTGTACCTTAGATTCGCTTGCGGTTACCGGTCCTTATCCTTCTTGCGAAGAGGTGCAGGTGGACAATGTGGCGCCCTGTACCGAGCTGATGTTTGATTTTATCAATGACTATGTATTGACCAATAAGCCCACAGGGCCGGGTACGGTGTGTTATGCGGTGCCTACGGGGCATGCGCTGGAGCGTTGTGCGGGCTTGCCAGTGGCGGTGTACTGGGGATATGATGGCTTTACGCTTGCCGGTCCTTGCGGCTCGGGTCACCCAGGCGAGGGCTGCGTGTCGATGTTGTACGCCGACAGCTTTACGCTGATTGACCCTCATGAGCTGCTGCGTATTTCCAATCCTGTGGTAGAAGCGGCTCCTTTTGCGGTGAGTGGCAGGTATCCTACCGATATTCGTATAGAGGCTACGCTGCTCGACGGTACGATAATCAGAGCTTATATTTTCCGTCGTTTGAGTAACTGTCCGAGTGTGAGCTTTAAAGAGACCTACTGCGTACCTACGGGGCTCTCGGATGATTTTATCTGGCAGCCTGCTTTTAACGAAGACAGCCTGCGTCAGGATTGTATCGCTTCGCTGTACGATTTTGCAGCGCATCAGGCTGAGCAGCATTACAATGCCTTGTTAGACAGTTTGCGTTCGCAAATTTTGCAAAGCTACCAGGCACAGTGTTATCAGAAGCTGAAGGAAACTTATACCGTTACTTACGATCTGCGGGAGTACCATTACACGCTGTATTATTACGATCAGGCGGGTAATCTGGTACAGACGGTACCGCCCAAAGGGGTGGATATACTGGGCAGCGCGGCATTCCCGGGTGGCCGTTACGATCGTACTACCGAACCTGCACATACGTACCGTTCGCTGTATGCGCATAACAGCTTGGACAATGTGCGTAAGCAAACTACTCCCGATGGAGGCACCACGCATTACTGGTACGACGATATAGCCCGTTTGCGTTTTGCGCAGCATGCGGAGCAGCAACCGTTGAATTATTTCAGCTATACCAAATACGATGATCTGAGCCGTCCGGTAGAGGTGGGCGAGAGCGGTCTGTCGCCTACGGGTGGCTGCCAAAGCTATCCGAATATAGGGGCGATCGATATTAACGACAACAGTCTTCCGGCTTATGGTTGGGAAGTAAGCCGCACGCTGTACGATCAGGTATTCAGCCATACGGTAGATACCTCTTTTACCGGCGGACAGCAAAATCTTCGTAACAAGGTAAGCGGAGTGACGATGGAGAATGCGCATACGCGGGGTACCTGCACGCAAAATGCGCAGGTAAGCAAAGTGCTGGGTACGTATTACAGCTACGACGAGCACGGCAATGTGAAGGAGCTGCTGCAGCACAACGGGCTGTTAGAAGAGCTTGGTCAGGGTTTTAAGCGCACCGTTTACGACTACGATTTGATTACAGGCAATGTCAACCAGGTGTCGTACCAGGCCGGTCAGTACGATGCGTTTTACCACCGTTACAGCTACGATGCAGACAACCGCCTGACGCTTGCCGAGAGCAGCCGCAACGGGGAGCTGTGGGAGCAGGAAGCGAAGTATTTTTATTACCTGCACGGGCCCCTGGCGCGTATGGAAACCGGGCACGACAAAGTGCAGGGGCAGGATTATGCCTATACCTTGCAGGGCTGGCTCAAAGGGATGAACGCCAACCGTTTGGATCCTTCCAAAGAAATGGGTAAAGACGGTACTTCGGGGCTGAATACCTATCTGGCCGGCGATGCCTATGGGTTTAGCTTAGGGTATTACGGAGAAGACTATAAGGCCATTGGCAGCAATGGGAATGAGTTTTTGACCGACATTGGCACGGTGAACAGCAATGTACCGGGGCTGGAGCTGTTTAACGGGAACATTCGCCACATGGGCGTAGCCTTGAGTGATGTGGATAATGCGAGTTTACCCCAGCAGGCTTACCTGTACCGGTACGATCAGTTGAACCGGATCAAGGAAATGAACGCCTGGAAGACGGCTACTACCTATAGCTCGGCGGTGAATAACAACGACTATCAGGAGCAGTTCAGCTATGATGCGAACGGGAACATCACGGCGCTGATGCGCAATGGTATTACGGGGGTACAGCAGGCCATGGACAACCTGAGTTACCATTACACGGTGGGCACCAACAAGCTGGACCATGTGACCGATGCGGTGGTGAGCAGTCCTTATACGGACGATATCGAATCTCAGGGCGCGGGTAATTATGACTATGATGCGATAGGCAACCTTATCAAAGATGAGGCCGAGGAGATAGAGACCATAGAGTGGACGCCCTCGGGCAAGGTAAAGCGTATTAAACGTCAGCGACGGAGCAGCTTGCCGGACATGGAGTTTTGGTACGATGCTATGGGTCAGCGCACGGTGAAGGTGGTGAAGCCGCGTCCATTTGGCAACCTGAGCGACCAGAGCCAGTGGGAATATACGCATTATGTGCGCGATGCACAGGGTAATGTGTTGTCGGTGTACAGCCAGACCTATGTAGCGTCGATGGTGCATGAGGGCTTATACGAGAGCCATCTGAAGCTGGCCGAGCAGCATGTATATGGTAGTTCCAGAATCGGGATGAGCACCCAAGAGACGGAAAAAGTGAGTACCTTTAACGCAGTACCCAGCAGTATAGCAGGAGAGACATATTTGATAAGTCGCAATACATATAGTTTACCCGATTACAGCGCGCCTTACCTGAGCACGGGCAAAACCGAGCGTAAGGTGGGTCATAAGCGCTATGAATTAACCAACCATCTCGGCAACGTGATGGTGACGGTATCAGACTTAAAGCTAAGCTCTAGTGATACTACCGTAACATACTACCTGCCGCAGGTGATTAGCTACACAGATTATTATGCCTTTGGTAGCCAGCAGCCGGGGAGGTATGGCAACACAGGAGGTTATCGTTATGGGTTTAACGGACAGGAAAGAGATAACGAAATAGCGGGTGAAGGGAACTCTTATACGGCGGAATATTGGCAGTATGATAGTAGGTTGGGGAGAAGGTGGAATATAGATCCGGTAGTTAAACCTCATGAAAGTCCTTATGCTACGTTTGCGAATAATCCGGTGATGTTTATTGATCCGAATGGTAATAATGCCAAAGAATATAAAACTAAAGAGGATTATTTAAAAGAAAACCCCAATGGAAAACTTGATGGTACTGATGGGCATTGGCTTACATCAGATAGAGAAAGTAATACATCTGTTTGGGATAGAGCTAATGAGTATAATCTTAGAAATTCAAAAAAGGACCAGTATCAGGCTTTTGAACAGGTGAGAGATTTGTATTATTGGATAGATAAACAAATAGAGAAACAGGGCCATGATATAAGATGGGCTGATGGCGCTTATCACTTGGTTTCTAAATTGTCTTTAGGACACTACTTAAATATGGTGGCACCTGCAGAGCAAGGTAGCTTTATGGGATTGTTAAAAGAACTAAATGTAGCTATAGCTGATTTTGCTATAGAGAAATTTGGAAAATTATTATATCATGAATCAAAAATATATAAAGGGGAAGATGCTTATATATGGGATCGTGATTTGGTGGTTATAGAACAAAGGGACATAGCAGCTCCTGTTTATAGAAGATATGAATATACATCTGCATTAAAAGCATTAGAGGGTATTTCATATTCGAATGCAGGAATGTTCATTGGTATTCCTAATTTTCGAATGTTTAGACCGAGTGGTCCGATTGATATTGTTTCTGATTGGCAACTAAGAGTAGATATTCCTATGCTTATGCTTTATCCTACTTTTCATACACCTATATCAATAACAGGAGATAGGTTTTTAAACAATAAGGGGAAATTAAACTCAAGGTATTTGAGATATATGAAAGAGTTTACCGTTCCTGATTATAATTTTTTCACTTATTTAATTTACAATAGATAAATAAACACATGAGATACTTGCTTTTTTTGATACTTCTTTTGCTGGGATGTCAATCACCTTCTGTGAAGAATTTCACAAATGATAATTTATCCTATAACACTCATTTATTAAGTCAATATGCTAAACAGCTCGAGTATATAAATGTCAAAGACGATGTCTTATTTGTGTATGATTTTGATTCGTTATTTGTAGATTATCACACTTATCAGCGAGAGATTATTCGTCTCGATTATCGTAATAATGAAGAAAATTGGAGATATGTGTGTGAGGACAAAGGGATTTCCATACTATTTTCTTCAGATCCAAATGGCTATATGTTTAATACTAGCGGCGGAAGCCCTATTATCCGGATAGATAAAAATGGGGTTGAGAATTCGGTTATAGATCATATATCGTTGGGATATTCTGTAGGTATAGTTAGTGTAGATTCGAACTCGGCCTTAGTGTCGGCAATAAGAGGCGTTTCTTATTTGGATTTTTCAGAAGATTCTGCTGGTTTAATATTGCCTTGTGATAAGGGGCCGTCTTGTACTCCAAAAATTTATGAAGGAGGAGACTATATTCTTATTTCTGGGCTGGTAGGGCTAAATTCTACATATCATGATACGATTTATTTTTATTCTAAGAGAACAAAGAATGTTGAACTGAAAGTTTCAGTGGAGGGAAGAATAGTATCAAATATTCTGTCGCAGGATGATAGGTTGTTTTTTGTATATAGAGATGTTGCAATAGACAAATACAATGAAAACGAATGTTATTTAGCCTATTACAATGTAGAGACGGATATTTTGTTGAAAACGCCAATTTTTCAAACCGGCTATGAATGTCGAATTGTAGATTGTGGGGATAAAATTGCAGTGAGCAAAGATACAATAATTGGTTTTTTTGAAAAGGATGATATCCAAAAAGGTTTCGAATACACTTATTCTGAATATTTAAACTATTTAATCCATTTCGAAGGAACTAATTTTGCATTTACCTCTGATGCATTATTTATTATTTCAGAATCGTACCAAGATCTTTATAAGGTAATGGACTATACAAGAATAATAAAGGAACCACGTATTATTAAGAATAGGCACTTGATTTTTCATGATATAAATAGAATTTTTTATATAAGTAGTATCACCGATTCAAAATAAGTCGTGTTCACACTTTCTCCGTAAAAACGACATAAAAAGCTACGAATATTCGTAACCATGGGTCGTGGAGTCGTGTATTAATTTATCTGCTGATATTATTTTTGAGTTGAATTGAGCAGCCTCACTGCCAGGGATTGCAGCGAGCTGCCATGCAGCGCGGAAAGCCCGCCCGGGCAGCCAAATAAGAGACTATTTTATAACAATGATTACCGTGAGCAGTTCAGCTACGATGCGAACGGTAACATCACAGCGCTGATGCGCAATGGTATTACGGGTGTCCAGCAGGCCATGGACAACCTGAGCTACCATTACACGGTGGGCACCAACAAGCTGGACCATGTGACCGATGCGGTGGTGAGCAGTCCTTATACGGACGATATCGAATCTCAGGGCGCGGGTAATTATGACTATGATGCGATAGGCAACCTTATCAAAGATGAGGCCGAGGAGATAGAGACCATAGAGTGGACGCCCTCGGGCAAGGTAAAGCGTATTAAACGTCAGCGACGGAGCAGCTTGCCGGACATGGAGTTTTGGTACGATGCTATGGGTCAGCGCACGGTGAAGGTGGTGAAGCCGCGTCCATTTGGCAACCTGAGCGACCAGAGCCAGTGGGAATATACGCATTATGTGCGCGATGCACAGGGTAATGTGTTGTCGGTGTACAGCCAGACCTATGTAGCGTCGATGGTGCATGAGGGCTTATACGAGAGCCATCTGAAGCTGGCCGAGCAGCATGTATATGGTAGTTCCAGAATCGGGATGAGCACCCAAGAGACGGAAAAAGTGAGTACCTTTAACGCAGTACCCAGCAGTATAGCAGGAGAGACCTTTTTGATTAGCCGCAATACATATACTTTGCCTGACTACAGTGCCTCCACGGATAAGGTAAGCCGTAAGGTGGGGCATAAGCGCTATGAGCTGAATAACCACCTCGGCAACGTGATGGTAACGGTATCAGACTTAAAGCTAAGCTCCAATGATACTACCGTAACATACTACCTACCGCAGGTAGTTAGCTACACAGATTATTACGCCTTTGGTAGCCAGCAGCCGGGGAGGTATGGGAACACAGGAGGTTACCGTTATGGCTTCCAGGGCCAGGAGAAAGATGATGAGATAAAGGGAGAGGGGAACAGTATTAACTACAAATACCGGATACATGATCCGAGATTAGGGCGTTTTCTTTCAGTAGATCCCTTAGCTGCAGATTATGCTTACAACTCTCCTTATGCGTTCTCGGAGAACAGGGTAGTGGATATGGTAGAGCTTGAAGGGTTAGAAGCAACGTCAGTTGAGCGTAACTTAGAAAGAAATAATGAAAAAGTAGGACGTACAGATGCAGAATATATAGAATATCGTCGGAAAGAAGGTTTAGGCGCATTATTCCTATTAGGGGGTATTATAGATTTAGCTGTAACAAAGGGCGCAATAAGCAAAATGATTTTTAAGGCAGCTGTTACTTATGAGGTTGCAAATATTTTCGGTGAGATTCATATTGCTCAAAATGCTGAGCGTATGGGTAATCAAGCTGCCGCTGATATGCATTATGAAAATGCTTATGGTTCTGCTGCAAATTTAACTATGGCGTGGGGTGCTACTAAACTGTTAGCACCAATTACTGAAGGTCTTTTGGTGGCAGCTTCACGTGTATCTAAAAGACTTGAATTAGCTGAAAAATGGAAAATACGTACTGAATATATTGATTTTGAAAAGCCTGTATATACAAGTACTTTGAAAAAAGGAGAGGAACTTATTCAATATAGAACTAAAGGTGCTGAAGGTTATGGAAGCTATTATGCAAAACCGGGAACAACTCCCGAGCAAATAGGGTTGTCATCCAGTGATGTGGTAGAGCAATATAGAGTTATTGTAAATCAAGATTCTAAAGTTTTGTTTTCTACACATAAGAAGAATGCAACCTATTATAAGGATGATAGCATTAAAATTAAGGGGGGTGGACAACAAATATATAGCCGAGATTTAAAAAATAACGTTACGTTTCAAAAAATTGAAAACCCATGAGTTTAAATGAAGTTGCGGCGAGTCTTAGAAAAAGGTTAACGGAATTACGCTACGATGCTCTCATTAAAAATAAAACTTTGAGTTTGCACGTAAATGCGATAGACATATCCTTATCTTTAGTAGAGCTATCATTAGAAGACAATAGAGCAATAAGGGATAAAGAAGAGAATTGGTTCAGAGCTGGATATTATCTTGATTATGCCTTGGGGAATTCTGAATGGGAAGATATGATAGGTCTATATGATAGAATGGTTGAAGAAGTGAAAAAAAAGAACTTTTTCCGATAACAAGTCGCGTATCAAAATAGTTGTTATTTTCTGGAACCCGCGAGATTCGCGGGTTTTTTATTTATAAAGGTTTGATTTTGGGTTAGCGTTTAAAGGGTAAACTCAGGAGAAAGCGCTAAAAATGGGTTTAAAACGGCTGGAGAGAAACCTGATGTATCAAAATAGTTGGTGAAGTATTAAATCGTTTAAAATCAGAAATATGAACTGCCAATATTGCACACATAAATGTATAAAGTACGGCAAGCAAAAAAGCGGTGTTCAGCGTTACTATTGTAAGCATTGTAAACGAACCTTACAGGAAGGCTATAAATATCAGGCGAAATGGAAATACAAAAAGGATTTGGTCTGCCGTATGTTGGTCAACAATGCTGGCTTCAGAGGGATAGCACGAACACTCAGAATCGCTGTGAATACGGTATTAAAAATAGTGCAGCAGGAAGCGGTACGCTGTGCAGCTCCATTGATAAAATCGGGATGTGTTTTTGAAATAGATGAGCTAAAGGCGTATCATAAGGAAGGAAAACCAGAAATATGGGCAGTATATGGTTTAGAGCGAAAAAGTAAGAAAGTGCTGGGAATAAGTACAGGGAGGCGTGATAAGCAAACGCTAAGAAAAACGGTAAATTCAGTATTAACGAGCTCGCCTAAAAGAATTTATACAGATGGTCATGGTACTTACAAAAATATTATTCCTTCGGAGATTCATAAAGAGTCAAAGAAGATGCTTTGCTGTATAGAACGCTGTCATCTTACACTGAGAAATGCCCTTAAAATGTTGAATCGGAAAACACTTTCTTATGTGCGTAAACCGGAGACATTATTAGCGTGTTTGAAATTGTTTTTCTGGGGTGGGTTTTTGTAGAAAAAAGTAGAATATTTTAGTCTTTTTTATGTGGTAAATTGGAGGGGATTTAGTAAATTCAAAGGTTCAAAAAAAGGTTCTTTTACATGTTGAAAAGTCTGAATTGATGTGGCAACTTTTTCATCTGCCATAGGTAATCAGCTATACGGATTATTATGCCTTTGGTAGCCAGCAGCCGGGGAGGTTTGGAAACACAGGAGGTTACCGTTATGGCTTCCAGGGTCAGGAGAAAGATGATGAGATAAAGGGAGAGGGAAATAGCATTAACTACAAGTACCGGATGCACGACCCCAGACTGGGCAGGTTCTTTTCAGTAGATCCCTTAGCTGCAGATTATGCTTACAACTCTCCTTATGCGTTCTCTGAGAACAGGGTAATGGATGGAGTGGAGCTGGAGGGGTTGGAGTGGGAATCTATAAATGGAGGCGAAGATTATAGGTGGGTTGCACAAAGAGATGAGGCCGGAAATTATATCAGACCGGAGGGTACGGTTTCTAACGCTACTGTACATAAGCCAGATGGAACTAAAGTTATATACTCTACTCTTGGTTTGAATTCTGATCCGACCGGTCAGATTGATATCTATAATAGTAAAGATGAAATTTCTTCCTCCTATAGATTTTCGAGTCAGGGAGAGGCCTCGTATAAAGATCGTTCAGGTGAGTATAAGTCTATTCTATGGCCTAAAACGACTATATCTTGGTCTCCTTCAAGAGAGTTTCAAATTGATTATGTTCCATTGTCAGCAGCGGGTGCAGATGTAGCCTTGGCGATGGATCAAAGCATACTTCGCCAATTATCTGATAATATGGCGCCTAGAAACCTACCTTTGGAGTCTTATGGTTTGGGACCATTGGAGTTTTTTATCGGTCGGGGGGTCTTTCAGGGAGGGACATCTTTATTAAGAAGTGCATTTACTTCTCCATCTACTGTAGGAAGGGTCTTTTGGTCTGGAGGAGATTTAGCAAAAAATGCAGCTATGGAGTTTGCAAAAGCGAGCGGTAGGAAAACCTTAGAAATGACTACGAGTGGGCGTATTATGAATACTTTAAACCCTATTTTTCCTCGTTCGGTTTCAAGTCCAATTTGGAGGAGGCTTTCTACAAACTTTGCAAAAGGAGCTAAAGGCACACTTTCTCCGTAAAAACGACACAAGAAGCTACGAATATTCGTAACCATGGGTCGTGGAGCCGTGTATTAATTTATTTGCTGTTGTTATTGTTGAGTTGAATTGAGCAGCCTCCCTGCCAGGGGGTGCAGCGAGCTACCTTGTAGCGCGGAACACCCGCCCGGGCAGCCAAAGGATAGAAAATCCGTGTGGATAATGGACCTGAATTTATCATTGCGGTATTTACCGATTGGTGCGAACAGCATCGTATTCAAGTGCAGCACATACAACCAGGCAAGCCTGTTCAGAACGGATACATAGAACGCTTCAACAGAACGTATCGGCAGGATGTATTGGATGCGTATTTATTTGAAGACCTGATGCAAGTCAGGACAATAACCGAAGAATGGCTGGACGACTATAATAAGCACAGACCACACGAAGCATTAAACAATCTTACACCTGAAAAATATGCGGAATCTTTTAACGTTGAAGAGTTAGTTGTTTAAGCCCAGTCCGAATATTTGGAGGGGTTACAGGTTATAATTCTCATTCATTTGATGTCGATTATCCTAAATTAATTGAGAACGCAATTAAAGAGAAGCCAATTAGAAAACTTGAAAAAATTCAAACAAAATGAAAATGAATAAGAATAGCCGCATAAACATTTTTTATGGTATTTATTTTACCATTTCTGTTTTAATAGTTTTAGGTGTATTAAAAGGATTTTTATCTTTTGGTTTAGGATTAGGAGATATAGGAATGCTTATAGTTTTAGTATTTAGTCTTTTTGTATTAGGTGTGGGAGTTTATTTTAAAAAGGGAGTGCGTAAAAAATTTCCTCAATGGGATGTTTTAGTGATTTTATGTATGACCTTATTTTTAATTTATTTTCTATTATCTCTCTCATTTTGGAGAGGGAGTGAGAATCCTTGGGATGGAGTGGTCGTGTTCTAATAGAGTCGTGTATCAAAATAGTTGTTATTTTATGGAACCCACGAGATTCTCGGGGTTTTTAATTATAATGGGTTGATTTTGGGATAGGATTTAAAGCGTGAAGTCGGTTGGCAGCGCTAAAAATGGCTTTAAATATAGCCCCTTACCTTAGCATAGGAAAAACCAATTGCGAGGTTGGAAGGGCTACATTGAGCATTATAATAATGAACTTTTATTGTGGATAATTAAATATGATGAACAAGGAGAGAGAATTAACGAATAAAATAAAGGTGTCTTTGATCTATCTCATAGATAGCACAGATCACGTAATGCGTCATGTAAAAAACGCAAAACTTGACTTTGATATAGAGCAATATTATACTTTTTATAATGAAATGATTTCCTACTTTAATAATTCATCTTTTAAAACGGAAATGTATTCTTTAGTTAAAGAATTTCCAGATATCTCTCCTGAGATAAATAATTACATGACAAACAATAAAGTTGTTTCTATTAAGGTGCTAAAAATATGCGTAGGTATATTATTTCCCCCTTATTTTATACTCTTATTATATAAACAGAGACGTATTCAAAAAAAAATGATAGATAAGCTTCTTACTATTAAAAATACATGTAGGAAAACAATTCAGATTATAGCGTAGTGCCAGCCGTACATCAAAATAGTTCCTATTTCCTGGGGCCCTCGAATCTCGAGGGTTTTTTAGTTATAATGGCTTGGTTTTTGGGTTAGCGTTTAAAGTGTAAAGTGCGCTTGGCCCCTTAAAGCCTTAGACTAATTTGTAAAAACAATTTAGTAAGAATAACTTTAAGCAGCATGGAAAAAGCAACACGCAGCTCCTTATAATGAAGAAAAAGCTATTTCCCCGTTTTATGTGCTTTGGCCTGATAAGTCTTACAGGGCTTCCGCTTTTTTTGAATGCTCTTTCGAATACCTCTTCGAACCTACATTATGCTGCGATTTTTCCGTCGCGAAGCCTGATCGCCGAATTACCCGCCCTGTACACCATAAATACCGTTTATATCTATAGCCCTTATTCGGCCGAAGCCTGGAAGCCCGGCAGAGAATATACCGATGCGGCTACCGGACAAATTTATAGCTCGGGCAAACGTGTCGAAAGAGGAGAAAACCGTTCCTGCCTGAATGTATGTCATAAGCATTTCATTGTGAGGGTTCAGGAAAACGGGGCGGTAAACTACACGCTCCGCCATCGGAATACGCCTGTGGTACCGCTTAGTGTAACTGAAGAACGCATCATATATGATTTTGAATCCATTACCGAAGAGGTAGAAAATCTTACGGAAGCGGTCAGGAGTCGGGTGCCTCAAACCGCCGGCTCAGATGCGCTGCTACCGGGTACCGTGCTGAAAGGGCTGCACCTGCGCATTGTGACAGACACGGAATATACCCCCGAATTCAAAGAACAATTTCGAACCAATTTAAGAGCCTCAATAACAGCAGTATATGGGTATGCCCTAAAGGTGACAGTAAGCAGCAGAAAGCCTCGGGCAGGGGCGTCTGAATCGTATCAGATGGAAATAAAATACGAACAGTATGAATTTTCGGATGAGGATATAAAAAAGATGGAAATACTTGAAAATGCGGCTAAAACCGGAGAGGTCTATCCCCATGAAAAAGTGTTTGAATAAATTTTTCGGATAAATTTGTAAAAAGCAAGTCCAAATTTTATGCGTATCCCCGAAAAAATCGGATGAAGAAAATGTGCGCATGTGCCGAAAGGTCGAAATACGCTCAACTATTCTCGTGCAAAACCGGATAAAAACCTAATACGCTTGTTATGCTTTTTCTGACTCGTTTTTGGCTTCTTGTATTGGTCACCATACACCTGGCCGCATTGCTTTTTGTGTGCGGTTCTTTTTTAGGTTTATTTACAGGCGAATGGGGAGCGCTAAGGGGAATTACGTTTTTTTCCCCTTTTCTTGTGGTTGGTTTCGGAATTTTGCTGCTGCTCGGTTTCGACTTTTTCCTGTTTCTTATGCGAAGCGAGTTAGGATTTTTTAGTAAGGGGTTGGCTATAAACACCTTGCTTACGGTGGCTGCCGTATGCTTATATGACGCCCTGTTGTGAATTTTGTGCAAGAAAATAAAACCTGTCGGGTTTAGGCGGCGTAATTTTTGCGAGTCTGAACCTGGGAAATAAAGAGAACTTTTTACTTAATGTACCTCGACCTCTTTTCTAAATTGTGTGTGCTGCTTATCTTTTTGGATTATCACAAAAAACACAATTTGCACTTCGCGATTATTCATCTCCTGACGTTGTTTGCGGTCACTTACGTAATCGCTTCCCTTAGTCATACTATTTATCAATTGCTTTGGCTGGCGGGAATAGCCCCCTTGTGTTTATTTGCCATCTTATTAGGTGGGCGAGTTTTGCGTAAACGCAAGTAAGGTACCTCACCCTTATCTACTATAAAAAAGGGTGCCCGATTAAAGGCACCCTTTGTATTTAGGCCGCTGAGCGAAGTCGAAGCGGCACTCACGTATCTCAGGCGGCTGAGCGAAGCCGAAGCCCCGGGTTATATTCTCACAAGTCCAGCGAGAAATCGTAATCATCCGAATCTTCACCGACCAGCTTCAGTATTTTCGCGCCCTTAGAAGTGCGGTAATAAGCCTGAATAGTAAGTATTTCGCCAGGTTCAACTTCTGAAGGCAGGTCGTTTTCAAAATCGTACTCGCTGCTCAGTGTACCGTATTCCCAAATAAGGTAAGGCGTGTAAATAGAGGCCGAGGTGTTACCACTCAGGTGCTCAACTTCTACAGTAACGCGAATAAAAACATCACCCGCATAGTAAGGGTTTTCTTCCAACACGCGTTTTACCTCCTGATCGTTGCAGTTGTAGGTAATGCTCTTGATTCGATACGCTTTCTTTACCACATTGAAGCCTCCAGTTTCTACTTCAAACTCAGCATTCAAATCCACTGTTTTTTCAGCGCCATCAAAAGCTACTTTTTTGAGCCCGAGCAGGGTATTGACATCTTCTTTACTCCAGTCGCGAGTTTGCAGTTCCTGGTTGATACCGATGTACAGGTCGTCGATATTGGTTTCAGCGGGTACGCTATATACTACGTATCCTTCGGCGCTTTTTTTGTCTCCACCTTTAAAGGTTACTTTCGCCTGGGCCGATACATAAGCCGCATAGCTCTTTTTGGTGGCGGCATTGTAAAGTTCAAAGTTGGCTTCGGTCACACCCAGATCAATTCTGGAACTGGTGGTATAACCTTTCAGCTCTACTTTAATCAGCTTGTCGCCGCTTTCTTTGGGTGAAAAATGTTTTTTCTCACCACCGTCCCAGCCGTCGGTAACTTTGATAAGCTCCAGTACAACGTACCGCGGATTTCCGTTGTTATCGTGTTCACGAACAAAACCTTTCAGGTTCGCTTCGTACGCGATTTCTTTTTGTTCTACCTTCGAAGAATTGGAAGACGAGCAGGAAGCCAGTATTGACCCCACAAGACCGAAAAGAATAAGTGATTTTTTCATTTGGGTTTGGATTTTGTCGGGCAAATGTAGGGTAAAAAGTGCCGCTTAACCTAAGAAAACTAAAGTCTATCGGTTTGATATTCTGAATTCAATCTTATTTTTCTTTAAACGCTTAATCTTAACATAGGCTTCGTTGCTAAGGCAGTCCTCCAATCCCTAACTTCCCTTTCTGAATGTAGCTGGATAGCGTACCGAAGACTTTCGACCCTCTTAAAAATAATATTAGTCTTATTTTTTGTAATAAATGAGTACATATATGGCAATTTCCAACCGATTTTTCATCCAATTTTCGTAGCTATGATACTGCATTGTTGTCAGGTTTTACCAAAAAGGTACCGGATTTGATGAGAAGCACACCATGAACCGTCAGGATAAAAAAGCCTTGTTAATGGCATTGCGCATACCGCTGCTGATGGTGGTCTTATGCTGGGCAATCTTTTATATCGACCTCACACACCCGGCTTACGAGCTTTATACCTGGGGTATCCAACCCCGCACACTCACCGGACTTCGCGGTATATTCGCCGCTGTATTTTTACACAGTACCTCCGACTTTTCTCATATCATTAACAATACTACACCCTTGCTTTTTTTGGGCTGGGCGCTGTTCTATTTTTATCGGGAAATGGCCTGGACTGTGCTTTTCGGTATTTGGGGCATCAGCGGATTCTGGGTTTGGCTGTCTGCCGGAGGAAGCAATTACCATATCGGAGCCAGCGGACTGCTCTACGGCCTTGCCGCTTTTCTTTTTTTCAGTGGGGTACTGCGAAGGCATACCCAGCTCATGGGACTTACCCTGCTTATCGTCTTTCTTTACGGCGGAATGATATGGGGTATTTTTCCTTATGATATTCGTATTTCCTGGGAAAGTCACCTGTTTGGCAGTATCGCCGGTGCCATTTTTGCCGTGTTTTACCGCCGAAAAGGCATACAACGTACACGTTACGAATGGGAAAATGAGCCGCAATCCGAATCCTTTGCCGAACTGAACCGCAGGCATGAACAAGCGCTGGTTCAACCACAGCCCGACGAAAACACCGCACCCGAAAATACGCCCGCATCACCTTCTTCGTCTTCTTCCGAAGGAGCGCTAAAAATCACCTGGCATTACCGGGAAAAAAAATCAGAAAAAAAAGAAGAGGAACCCTGATCAGCCTTAGCCCGAAATTTAGTTATTCAGCATGATAGGCATTACCAGCATGAGCACCTGCTCATCCGGATTGTCACCTTCGGCAGGCACAATGATCCCCGCACGGTTGGGGGCGCTCATTTCCAGTACCACATCGTTTGCGTTCAGGTTGTTAAGCATCTCGATAAGGAACTTCGAGTTAAACCCGATTTCCATGTCTTCGCCTTCGTACGAACAGGTAAGACGCTCCATAGCCTCGTTAGAATAGTCTAAATCTTCGGCCGAAATAGCCAGCTCGCTGCCTGTAATTTTGAGACGTACCTGGTGCGTGGTTTTGTTCGAAAAAATAGCCACACGACGTAATGAGCTCAGGAAAGTACCACGGTCTATGGTGAGCTTATTGGGGTTTTGTTTGGGGATAACCGCCTCGTAATTAGGGTATTTACCATCTATCAGCCTACAGATAAGCTGATGGTGATCAAAGGTGAAAAGTGCGTTGGTTTGGTTAAATTCGACGTTGACCTGACCATTTACCGAAGCCAGCAGGTTTTTCAGCAGGTTTAAAGGCTTTTTAGGCAGAATAAAAGTGGCAGGTTTGTCAGACTTATAGTCGTTACGCGTAAAACGAACGAGCTTATGCGCATCGGTCGCTACAAAGATGAAATTCTCGGGCGAAAGCTGACAATATACCCCCGACATCACCGGGCGCAGATCATCGTTGCCGGTCGCAAAGATGGTTTTATGAATAGCCGCAGCTAACACATCGGCACTCAGACTCACCGAAGAGGAGGCATCTATCGAAGGTACCTTCGGAAACTCGCTGCTGTTATGGCCGGTCAGCTTAAACTTACCGTTGTCGGACGAAATTTCAATGCTGAAGTTTTTCTCGTCGATAGAGAAGGTAAGAGGCAGCTCGGGGAAATTTTTTAAGGTATCGATCAGCAGCCGGGCCGGAATGGCAATACCTCCGTCTTCTTTCGCTTCCACTTCCATACGGGTAATCACCGTTGTCTCCAAATCGGAGGCCGAAATGGTCAACTGCTTTTTTTGAATCTCGAACAGAAAATTGTCGAGAATCGGAAGCGTATTGCTGGAGTTAAGCACTCCGCTTATAGATTGGAGCTGCTTGAGCAGTGCGGTACTGGAAACGATAAATTTCATCGGTGGCTCGGATTGTCTGTTAATACCTGAACAAATATAGAAGGATTACCCGCTTTACGGATAAGGATTTTTCCACCGTTTATCACAGTGCGCTGTTAACAACTCCGAAGCCCCGGTCAGGGGGTAGGCGCCTCGGGGTAATATTCGGTTACCAATGGGGTCTCGCGCCGAAACGCTCTGATATCCCACAGCACAAAATCGAACACGAAATATTGTATGATCACCACCTCGCCGGTAGAAATAATGCCATAGGCACGTTCGGTATCCCATTCCGAAAGCGGTGTGTCGGGATCGGGCACGCTGTACAACGAATCTGTCGGGGGCGCTTTTTTCAGGTAAATGGAGATACCGTTCGTTTCGCCCGTTTTGGTGGTTACGCTCAAACGGATCGCCGGACTCGTATTGCGCAAAGAATCTTCCTGCTGCTTGCTCAGCATGTGTTTATTGAAATTCTGGAAATGAACCTTGCGGAAATTGACCAGATAGGCCCGTACCGCAGAGGTATCAAAAGCAATGCTTTTACCTTTGTGATCAAATATTTCGAAGCGGTTTTTGTCTAAAGCCCGCACTTCGTAGCCCATTTCGGGAGAAAAAAAGTCTTCCAGCTTTACCGAAGCGATTTCGAGCGGATCAAGGTTGAAAACGCCGGTATGCCGCCATTCCTGCTCGTCGGTGAAAAAACGGGTAGTCAGGTGCCCCGCAAATCCCGGAATGCCCATCATGAAAGGATCGGGAGCCTTGCCGTCTTTGGGCGTTTCCAGCAGCATAAAGCTTCCGGTTTTATCCTTGTTGGGCTGACCTACGTAATAGGTTTTGATCCACTTTTCATTGCCCGAATAAAATTCCACTTTCGTATAAGAAACCGTCAGGCCGCGAAGCGCATTGTCGCGCATACTCTGAGGCACAGGCGCTTTTACGTCGATGCGGTAAGCCGTTTCCAAAATCAGATTGACGGCATCTTCACGCGCACGGTATTTGTCGTTGATGGTCCAGTAAGTAGGCTCTTTTCGCACCAAAACTGCTTTTTGTCCGTCCTGATTCGTAAGCACAATCCGGTTTATAGCGGCCGTATCTTTAATGGCAAAATTGCTCCAGGCATTGTTCAGCGAAGAATTTTTCCCACCCTTGCTCGACAAATCGTATGCAAACCAGCTTAACCCGACCAGTACCAGCAGCAATACGACGAGCTGTATTCTTTTTTTCCTCATGCTTAAAGTGTATAGCGGCGCTTACGCACCAAATGTTGTATAAAACCGAAGCAAATCAGCAGCAGCACAGGCAAGGCCACATTGACAAATTGCCACATTCCTCTTTCGGCCATCAGCTTTTCCTGATCAAGTCTCCGTATGGTAATAGTGCGCTGACGTATCTCGATAAGCTCGTTGTCGCCCAGCAGGTAATCCATGGCGTTGAGTAAAAACTCACGGTTACCGTAAATAAAACGCGGTGATCCGTCCGGATTCGTAATGCGGTATTTATCGTGACTCAGCTTCAGGTAACGCTTTTCCATCCGCCCCTGCATTTCGACCGAATCGACCTCGTTCAGAATAAGGTCGCCGTCGCCTACTACCAGCATACGGTTAGCCCTGCTACGCTCTACATACACGTAATCGGGACTGCTCGTAAATTCGGGCGCCAGGCGGTTTTTAAATACCGAGTTGAACTCACCTTCTAACAGAATAGCTATCGGTTGCTCGGGCTTCAAATTCTGCCACAGGTTTTCACCCATATCGATTACGCCATAGTTGATCCGTACCGGCGCATTGTAGAAGAAAGAGGTAGGAGAGCTTTTCAGCAGCACGGTTTTTTTCATGCCCGCATCTTCACCCACCATACGTAAGCTGCTCGCATATTGCGTTTTGATAGGGTCTATGCTTCGGGTAATCGGGTGACTGCGCTCGGGGGTAATAAGCGGGAAAAAATACCATTCGTGAAACTGATTCGCATAGCCCGGTATAGCAATAGGCGCCGCAATTTTATCTACTATCAGGTTCTTGTTGAGCGCTATGCCATAAGTGAAAAGCTGGTCGTCGAGGTTCAGGTTACGCGACAGCCCGAACGTTTGTCCGCGCTTGAACAGGGTATCTTCACGCACTTCGAGCGGATCGATGAACCATGCGGCTTTTCCGCCTTTCATAATGAACTGGTCGATCACAAACTTATCTTTTTCCGAAAAGGCAGTCTGCGGTTTTACGATTAGCACTGCATCAAATTCCAGCAGCGCATGAATCTGGTTGTCGATAGCTACCCGTTCTACATTGTAAAATTCGCGCAGCGCATTGGTCACTATCCCCAGCCGGTCGGCATCGGCTTCTCCATGCCCTTCGAGAATGGCAATACGGGGCTTTTGAACCCTTATCGCTTTGCGCATGGCATCCATCAACTGGTATTCGATGTTGTTGATGGCCGCGTCGGCTAATCGCTGCACGTTTTCTTCGCGCGCTATATAAGGCTTGACAAAAAAGTTAAAGGAAATTTCTTTTTCGCGGAAACTCAGGGTAGCGCCGGGAAACAGAAAATTCACCGAAAGCTTGCCTTTGTCCATCGACTCGATCTGCGAATACTTGATTTTCTTCTCGTAATCGAGCTCGTCCATCAACGTCATGCGGGCTTTTTCATCTTCGATCGAATACGGATCAAAAAATTCGTACTGGATGCGATCACCCGCATAAGCCACCATTTCTTCCAGCTTTTCGCGAATCTCCCGTTCCACCCTTTTCAGCTCGGCAGGCAGGTTACCCGTCAGGTAAATTTTGAAATAAGCGACATCTTCCAGCTTGTCTTCCAAAAAATGAATGGTAGAAGCCGAAAGCGAATGGCGCTTTTCTTCGGTAAGGTCAAAACGTACAAAACGGAAAGAACCGATAATATTGACCGCCACCATAATAAGAACACTCACAAGGAATAGCGCGGCATGAATGCGTTTGCGCGACTCCAGCACCACGCGGGTAAGCAGCAGGAAAAACACGATCAGGCTCAGGAAATAAATCACATCGCGCGAATCGACCACGCCACGGCTCAGCGAAGTGTAATGGCTGAAAATACCGAGGTTTTTTACGAATCCGTCGTACCCGCCGAACAGCGAGTAAGATCCCAAAAAGTCGAACCCGAGGTAAAAGAAAAAGCAGAGAAAGACGCTTATAATGAAAGCGACGATTTGGTTGTGCGTAAGGGCCGAAGAGAACATCCCTATGGCCACAAATCCCGCACCGAGCAGCAGCAGTCCGAGGTAAGAGCCCCACATCCCGCCGGTATCCACGTTGCCGGGAGGATCGCCCAGGCGACTGATCGAAAAATAATACACCAGCGTGGGCAAGAGCGAAAACAACACCAATAGCAGCCCCGCCAGGTATTTCGACAGGACAATCTGCATATCGGTCAGCGGACGGGTCAGCAGCAGCTCAATCGTGCCGGTGCGTTTTTCTTCGGCAAAGGTACGCATCGTAATAGCCGGTACGAGAAAAAGAAATACCAGCGGCGCCAGGCTGAACAACGGATCGAGATCCGCAAAACCACTTTCGGCGATATTGAAAGGTGTGCTGAATACCCAGGTGAACAGCCCTATCAGCAGCAGAAAAACCGATATCACAATGTAGCCGATCAGCGAGCTCAGGAAGCTCCGGATTTCTTTCAGTAATAAAGCCAGCATGGACGTTTTTTTGACAAAATTAACATTCGCTGCTTCAACGCGCCCCTGTTTTCGTTTTTTTTAGCCAACGGAGGTACGCCTTACATTTTTTTCAAGCTCATCAGGATAGAAAACGTGCGATCGATGTCTTTATCGTGCACCACAATGGTAAATTCGTTCGAGGTCGAAATGACTTCGGTAATGTTGATTCCTTCCCAGGCTATACGCTTGAGAATGTAGTAGTAAACTCCCGATATTTCGGTGTTTTCTTTGGGCAGCTTGATCGTGATCGAAGCCAGGCTCTCCGAAAAAGAAGTGCATTTTTCGTTTTTAAAGGTAGTACGCACAAACTCGTTGAGCGAATCGCTCAGAATCAGCGTCGTCTCATACACCCCTTGCGAAAAGGTGCAAAAAAGCTCTTTCTGCGTGCTGATGTGCCGGAGCAGCTCGGCCTGTTGTACAAACAGGGTTTCGGAGTTGAGAAAGGTAAAATCGCTCAGCCCCGAGCGCACAATTACGTCACCGATAGAATGCATGAAGTTCTGAATCCGCAGGTTAATGCGGTAGTAGTTGCTCGGCGCCATCCGGTTGATGGCCATAATTACCGCACCTTCTTTCACTTCTTTTTTCAGCCGTTCCGCTATTTCAGGCCTGATTTTCCGGGCCAGCGAAGAAACGTTGATCAGCCCATCGGCCAAAGCTTCTTCCAAAAAAGGAGATTTGCGAATAATGTCTTCTACTACTTCAGGTATGGTGACCATTTGTGTAAAATTTTAGTACCTTATGTGAAAATAAGGTGTAAAAATAGAAAAAAGGATCATATTTAACAGACTTAGTTATAATTTTGAGGCGGATTAAAGATAAAGTGATGGAGAGCTAAGCAACGTAAGAGTTAAGAGTTGATCAGGATGCCATGTGCCGTGATCAACTCTCTGCTCTCCGGATTCCTTTGCCGTAGTCTGTTTTTGATACGCTCGCTGCCGATAAGACGCTATATACTTACAAATTGATGCTTACCCCCGAAGAAATCAGGCGCTTTGCCGACTTGCCCACCCCTTTTTATTACTACCAGCTTGACTTGCTTCGGCTTACACTCGACCGTGCACAGCACGCCGCCCGTCAGTACGACTATAAGCTGCATTACGCTTTTAAAGCCAATAGCAACGACCGCATTCTGCAGCTTATTCGCGAAAAGGGCTTCGGTGCCGATTGTGTAAGCGGCAACGAGGTTCGTAAAGCCATCGAAATCGGCTTTATGCCTTCGCAGGTGGTTTTTGCAGGTGTAGGGAAAAGCGATGCCGAAATTCGCTACGCCCTTGCGCAGGATATTTTCTGCTTTAATGTCGAATCGTTGCAGGAGCTTGAAGTGATGGCTTCATTAGCAGCCGTTGCCGAACGAAAAGCCCGCATAGCGCTGCGCATCAATCCGAATGTAGATGCTTACACGCATCATTATATCACTACCGGACTGCACGAAAACAAGTTTGGCATACAAACGGCTCACCTGTCCGAAGTATGCGAGTTGCTGCGTCGTAGTACCTGGCTTGAGCTCACCGGCATACACCTGCACATAGGCTCGCAAATCACTTCGGGCGAACCCTTTCGTGCGCTCTGCGAAAAAATTAACGAGCTGCAAAACTGGTTCGAAGCGCAGGGCTTTTCCCTGTCGCATATCAATGCCGGAGGCGGATTAGGTATCGACTACCGGCAACCCGATCAGCATCCCGTACCCGATTTTGAAACCTATTTTTCCATTTTTCACCGACACCTTGCCCTCAGGCCCGGGCAGGAGCTTCATTTTGAACCGGGCCGATCGCTGGTGGGGCAATGCGGCTCGCTGATTACACGCGTGCTGTACCTCAAAAAAGGATTAAAAACCGATTTTGTGATTGCCGATGCGGGCATGACCGAGCTGATTCGTCCGGCCTTGTACCAGTCTTATCACCGTGTCGAGAATCTGAGCGCGCGGCTTGAACCCCGTGCCGAGGGCTTTCTTTACGATGTGGTAGGACCCGTATGTGAATCGTCCGATTGTTTTGGTAAAGGAATGGAGCTGCCTGAAACGCGCAGGGGCGATTTGCTGGCTATCCGCAGCGCGGGAGCATACGGAGAGGTTATGGCTTCGCGTTATAACCTTCGTGAAATGGCGGCTGCCGTGTTTTCGGAGTAAAATTCAAAACTGCTAATGTCAGCGTTAGTAAGCCGTTTATCAGGAGCAGCCATTTCAATTTTTTAACCTTTAATAGGTGTAAAGCCGTATAAACAATCCTGCATTGGCGACTATCATGTGGGGTGAAAAATGCGGAATTACAGGGCGTGTCTCACTTCGGAAGGCCCTGGTTATCATAAACTGATAGCCTACCTGTGCAAAAAGGCTTATGTTTTCAATTTTGTACTGCGCAGAAAAATGAAAATCGCCCGATAAAGGACTGAGGCGAAGCACGTGATTTTGGTTTGTGTACAGTTTTTCGTCGGCATCTATTCGGAGCGCTTGTCGGCTAAGTTCGGAAGCTTCGTAGGTAGTAGAAAAACGGTGATAGGATAAGCCTATCAGGAACAGGAGCATAAGCCTCTGATTTCGCTGATAAATTTCCCAGCCGGTATGTAAGCTGAGCTGCCAGTACCGCGATTGCGAGTGCAGCATGGCTTCTTCCCAACTGGAATTGGAACGGATTACCGGTGTAAGCTGTGTTTGCTTTTGCGGAAGGAAATACGAAAATCCGAGCGACAAATAGGCCGTTTCCGGAAATACTGTTTCTTCCATCATCTTTGTGGTCCCTAATTTAAAGCCTGTAAGGGGCTTAGACGAGGTGTTGCCGCCAAAGTTCAGCGGGAATGCCATTGCCGGGGCGACGTGAATACCGAAATCCTGACCTTTTGCAGGGTTCGGCGAACCGGCTAACAGCGCGAGCAATACAAAATAGAGACCGAGCCTTCCCGCTTGCTTTTTCATGGTAGAAAACGATTAAGGAAATACAATGCGGTGAAACTGAAACTTTTTACGGTTGTCGCTGAAAAGCAATATTTCGTTGTCTTTGGTTTGCAGGCTCTTCCACATTACCGGTATCGGACTTTTTTTAGGTGTTTTCAGCAGCAGTTCTTTGGTAAAGCTTCCATCGGACGAAATTTCGACCAGCGCCAGGTGATTTTCCCGTTTATAAGAAGACGTATAGGAGGTTCTTTCTTTTTCAACGTTGGGGGCCAAATTATTCGGATGGTCGTTAAACAGTAAGTAGATCTTGTCGCCATATACCATCGACGTGTAGGAAAAATAGTGAGAGTTTCCTCCGTTCTGATTTTTGGGAATTCTGCAGTTCCAGGCTACGGTGCCATCGGGATTGATGTTCACGACGATGATATCGCGGTAATGGTAGGTGAAATAAGTGCTGTAGGATTTGGATTGCGCATCGTAACGGGTATGGCTTCGTATGAAATATTGTTCGGCCAATACCAGAGCGCCTCCGTCTTCGCGCATGATCAATTCTCTGAACTCAAATTCGGCCAGTTCGGGCCCTGAATCTTCTTCGCCTTTACGCGCTTTCTTTTCCTTCTTTTTTATGGCTCTTTTCTTTTTGCCGTCCGAATAGCCTTCAGTGACAAATTCAAAGCTGAAAGGCAACATGCTGTTTTTCACGATTTGCTTCGTTTGCCCGTCTATCGACAGAAAAAAAGATCCCTTGATTTGAGAGCCGCTTACGTCCGAATAGAAGCCCGCCCCGACAATATCGCCGTTTTCGGTAAGGCTCACCTGCATATCGTTGATGAATTTGCCCTGCAGGTTTACTTCATAATCGCGTATTTCATTGCCCTGATTGAGGTAAGCGATTACATGATACTTGTAATTGGGCTTTTTACGGGATTCGCGCTTTTCGGAATACTCTTTACCCGTAACGTACACATTTCCGTGGTTATCGACTTGCAACTGTTGGGAAACGAAACGATCGGCCGGATAGGGGAGCTCTATCGTTTTTTCCCATTGCAGCTCCATCTTCTCGTTAAATACGCGCAGCGAAATCGTTTCGTTGGCAACCTGTCTGGAAGAAGCTTCGCTGTATATAAGCAGGTATTTCTCGTCGGGCGATTTCTGGTACGAAAAATCGCTTCTCCAGTGCTCGCGGGCAAGCGCTACCGGTTCCGAAAGACGGGTTTCGGGATTGCTGATTTTACTTTCGTAATGTACCAGCGTTTGCGTTCTTTCTTTGTAATTGCGCGCTACGTAGAGGTAGTGCAGGTGACCGTCGGCCATTTTGATTACATGGTCAAAACGAGCTTTTCGCTCTTCGAAAGGAAATTCATAATCGGTTCTGAAGGTACTGACATTCTCCAGCGAAGAATTGAGGTTTTCTAACAGCACTTTTCGACCCTGCCAGCGGCTTACAAGGTATTCGTTCTCCGAGGAACCCACGTAGCCTTTATAAGTGAAAATTTTTCCTTTGCTCACAGGCCCGGCCACTACATGGACCTTGTCGGTAGGTTTCAGCTCGGCAGCCTTCTTACGTTGGGCGAAACCCGTTTGGAAAGCCCCGGTAAAGCTCAGTAGAAGTAATAGTGCAATCGTTCTATTCATAGCGTGTAAGTGTTTTTTTCTTAAAAAGGGAAAAACGAATTGCCGTTTCTCCGAAAAACTACTTTGTAGAATTATCCCGACCTGGTGAAGAAATAAGGGATAAAAAGCAGTTGCACGACCTTGCTGTCGAGGTGCAAAGATAAAATACTTACCGTTGTGAAAAACGGTGATCTTATTATATGCCTGAAACAGGATAAGAAAAAGACATCTCTGTCAGAAACTCCAGTTAAACCCAAGTGTGGGAATAATCGGGAGCTGATACACAAAATCGTTGTTGATGCGGTTTACATAAAAGATATTCCGGCGATTGTACATATTGGTCACTCCGGCAATCACTTCGATCTGTGAGGTGATTTTTTCCTTATCGGGCGTGTCGGGTGTTTCTCCTTTGATCACCTTGCGGAAATCCCAGCGGCGTTTCAGCGAGAGATCGAGGCGGTGGTAATCGCTCAGGCGACCCGTGTTCAGCGCAGCGTAGATAATAGACACATCATCGGCATTGCTGGAAGTGTAATCTGTGTTCACATCGGTAAGCGGTACATTATGGTAGTAACCGCCGGTGAGTGTAAACGGAAGTCCCGATCCGTAGTTCCAGCGCAAGCTGATTTCATACTCTTCTTTTTTGCCGAAAAGCTGTGTCATTACCAGGTTGATGTTGTGTCGCCGATCGAAAATAGGGGCGTAAGTTTGCACACCGTCCCAGCGATCTACTTTACCCAGCGAATAGACAAACCAGATATACGTTTTTTTGGTGCTGTACTTGGCCAAAAAATCGATTCCCATGGCCTTACCCGTTTCGATGATGAAATCTTTTTTCAGCAGGTCGGGCTTGGTGGCATCGTTTTCGTCGTATAGCTTGTTGCGGTTAATGTTGGTAAGCTGCGTGAAATCTTTGTAGTATCCTTCGACGTTAAAGGTAAGCTTGTCGTTCAGATCGTATTCAAAACCCACGATGAGGTGATTGGCTTTTTGCAGCGCGTGTCTGCGTTCGACGGTCTGCCCCTGATCATTGACATAACGCGCGGGCAGGTTGTCGCTACCCGAAAGGAATCCGTAGAAGAGATTGACCACATCGCGATCCGAGTTGGCGCTGATAAGGTTCTGCGAGTAAATCCCGGCAGCCAGCTTTATCCGCAGGTTTTCGTTGATATTGTATTTGGCTCCCAAACGCGGCTCAGGCGAAAATTTGGTGCCCATCGAAGCGTAATACTGCGCCCTGAAACCCGGTTCGATCAGCCAACGCCCCCGGTTGATTTTGTAAGTGACGTATCCCGAAAGCTCGGTGGTGTTAATTTCCTGCGTGATAGGGCGATTCAGCACGTTATAGGTTTCGAAATTGGTACGAAATCCCTGCACTTCCACCCCGTATTTGATCTCGTCGCGTTTGAGGAAATATTTGAAATTAAAGCCAAGGTTAAATCCGTCCACTTCGCTGAACCGGCGGGGATTTACTCCGTCGTCGAGCCCGATGCCGTAATGCGAATAGGAAAAATTACCTTCTATCAGTACCGGGTTGCCGGTAGGTACCAGTACGAAATTGGAACCTATGCCGTACGAGGTCCATTTCAAATCGGAAATAGCCTGGTATTTTACCGAATCGACAAAATGGAAGCCGAAGAGGTTAAACTTGCTTCCGTTACTGCCGTTAAACGACAGCTTGCCGTAAAGGTCGGTGTAGTTAAAAGGAAGCCCGTTGGTGACCCCATTCGTATCCTTGTTTACATAAGGGTAGAAAATTTTGGAGGTCTGTGCCAGGTAAGACGTTTTTCCGGATAAGAGGTAAGAAATGGAAGAGCCTTTATCGTCGAGCTTTTTCAGCGGACCCTCGAGCAGCAGCTTTGCACCGAAGGGACTTACCGATGTTTTACCGCTAAATTTGTTCTTGTTGCCGTCGCGTGTGGTAATGTCCATTACCGACGAGATTCTTCCGCCGTAGGCCGCGCCGTAACCGCCGGTGTAGATGTCGGCGTTGCGAATAATATCGGTATCAAATACCGAGAAAAAACCAATGGAGTGGAAGGGATTGTAGATGATCATACCGTCGAGCATGACCTTGTTCTGAATGGGTGACCCGCCCCGTACATAAAGCTGTCCGCCCTGGTCGCCGGTGGTAACCACCCCCGGTACGGTCTGGAAATAGGTGGCAATGTCCGATTCGCCTCCTACAGTAGGTACGGCATTAATTTCTTTACGGGTCGCTTTAATGACCGAAATTTTGATTTGGGTCTGCGACTCGATCTTTTCACCGCTTATTTCCAATTCCTCGATCTCGGTGCTTATTTCTTCCAGGTACAATTTGCGAAAAACCGTTTCGTTGGCTTTCACTGTGATTTCCATCTTGTGCGGCCTGTAGCTTACAAAGCTCGCCACAAGGGTATAAGTACCCGGCGGAACCTGTGCTATTTGGAAAAAGCCGTTTACGTCGGCCGATGCCGACATCTTTTTTTCGGTGCCCTGTAACAACAAAGCATTGGCAAAACCGATGGGCTCGCCAGTGTTTTTGTCGTGAATAACCCCCCGTACGGTACCGTTCTGTGCCAAAGAAAGCGCTGGTATAGCGCACAATATCAGATATATGAAAACTTTTGAAAGCTGCTTCATTATCAAAAATCTAGGTAAAGGAAAGGTTACGAAGGTATCAATTTATCTCGTAAAACGATGCGCAGAATCCCTGCCCTTTCTGAATTTAACAGGCTTTGCGAAGCTAATTGTAGGAACGGCCTGAATCGGGCTGTAAAGTGAAAACAAAGCCGGCACTTCCTGCGCTTTTTTTCACGAAAGGTTGGTTATGTGCGATCGTACCGCTATTTTTGCCCTTATTTTGATTTAATCTAAATAAAAAGAATCCTCAAGCGCCCGCCCATGATAAAGCTGCTGATAGCGGATAGTAATGACCTGATTCGTATTGGATTACGAACCGTTTTTTCGGCTCATCCCGATATTACGGTAGTGGGAGAAGCCACCGCTCAGCAGGACCTTAAAAGTGGGGTATCCCGCCTTCATCCCGATGTGGTGATTATCGATTATTCGAGCCCGGCATTTACCATCGACGCAATTCCCCTGCTTCTTCAGCAGCATAAAAAGCTTCGTTTTGTGGCTATTACACAAAATCAGTCGGCCCTTTCTATAGTCAATGCCATCAAGTCGGGTATTACCAGCTATGTAAAAAAAGACTGCGACATTGCCGAAATTACCGATGCCGTGAGGGAAACGGCAGCCGGCAATAAGTTTTTCTGCGGAACCATCCTGGAGCTGATCAAGAGCGAATCGATAGATGTGGAACAGATAGAAAACGGCAGTCCGCTGAGCTGCGCCCCCATTAGCCTCAGCGAACGCGAGCTTGAAGTTATCGCCCTGATAGCCGAAGGCTATACCAACCAGCAGATAGCCGATAAGCTGTTTCTCAGCAGCCATACCGTCAATACGCACCGTAAAAATATTATGGGTAAGCTGGGCATTAACAATACGGCGGGAATAGTAATGTATGCCGTGAAAAGCCACCTGGTAAGTCCCAATAAATACCTGTTCTCGGCGCAGTAAGCGGTAAAACCTCTTATAATCTAAAGCCGTAAGAGAAAATTTTCGCCCTTTACGGCGATACCCTTACCTTCGCGGATAAACCTTATCCCGGCCATTCATGCACGCCAAAGAAGAAAAGATAAGCCGCTTTAACCCCGATAGCGTGGGCTTGCGTAACGGAAACCTGTTCGGTCTTCCGTTCAGCTACGAAGAATCGAAGATAGCCTTGCTTCCCGTACCCTGGGATGTAACGGTATCTTATGGCGAAGGCACCTCCGAAGGGCCTCAGGCCATATTGGAAGCGTCTCCGCAACTCGATTTTTTTGACCCCGATCTTCCCGAAGCCTGGAAAATAGGTTTTTTCCTTAACCCCGTCAGTGCCGAGTGGCGAAAGCTCAACCGCAGTCTGCGTAGCCGCGCTTCCGAATACATCCGTTTTCTCGAAGAAGGAGGCGACATTGCGCAGAATCCGGCTATGCAGACTATTCAGGCAGAGGTCAACACCGCTTGTGATATGCTCCGGCAAAGGGTCATGGAACGAACTTCCGAAATGCTCGACGAAGGTAAGCTCGTAGGACTGCTCGGTGGCGACCACAGCACGCCCCTCGGTTTTATACAGGCCCTGGCCCGGCGCTATACTTCGTTCGGTATTTTACAGATAGATGCGCATGCCGATTTGCGCAAAGCTTACGAAGGATTCGAATACTCGCACGCTTCCATTATGTACAATGTGCTGCAAACTACCCCGCAGGTAACTCGCCTGGTACAGGTAGGCATACGCGATATTTGTGCCGAAGAAGCCGCGTACGCCGATAATTCGGCCGGACGAATCAGGATTTTTTATGATCGTGAGCTCAAAGCCGCCGCTTACGAAGGAAGGCACTGGAAATCGCTTTGTGAAGAAATTATCGCCGAACTGCCCGATTTGGTGTACCTGAGCTTCGATATCGACGGACTTGATCCCCGTTTTTGTCCGCATACCGGAACTCCGGTTCCCGGTGGCCTCGAATTTGAACAGGCCGTGTACCTGTTTCGTTTGCTGGTCGCTTCGGGTAAAAAAATTATCGGTTTCGATCTCAATGAAGTATCGCCCGGAGAAGACGAATGGGACGCCAATGTAGGTGCCCGTATGCTTTGGAAACTCTGTGTATTTTTGGCAAAATCCAATAAATTAACACCCTGATCATGAAAAAAACAGCCGCTGTTTTCTTTTCCTTCTTTTTCTTTCTGTCTGTGCTTCGTGCGCATGATCCGCACCCGCAGCCCGATTTTGCCGCGCTCGATGCGTATTGTGAAAAGGCCCGTGCAGAATGGAACAGCCCGGGATTGGCGGTAGGTATTATCTGGAACGACAGCATAAAGCTGGCCAAAGGATACGGCACGCTTTCGGTCGGGAGCAGCGAAAAAGTCAACGCCGACACCCGTTTCGGAATAGCTTCCAATACCAAGGCTTTTACGGCGGCAGCGCTCGCGATTTTGGTCGATGAGAAAAAAGTAGCCTGGGACGATAAGGTGGTGAAATACCTGCCGTATTTTAAAATGTACAATCCCTATGTCACTTCCGAAATGACTTTGCGCGACCTGCTTACGCATCGCAGCGGACTCAAAACCTTCAGCGGGGATTTGATTTGGTACAATTCCACCTATAACCGTAGGCAGGTTATTGAGCGTTTGCAATACCTCAAGCCTTCTTACGGTTTCCGCGAACGCTACGGCTATTCCAATATCCTTTACCTCGTGGCCGGAGAAGTGGTCGAGGCGGTGACCGGAAAATCATGGGACGAATTTATGGTAGCGCGCTTTTTTACTCCGCTGGGTATGAAACGCAGCAATACCGGTATTGCTTTTCAGAAAGACGATCCCAATGTGGCCTTGCCGCATACAGAGGTCGAGGGAGAGATGCAGACCATTCCTTATGTAGATTGGACAAACATCGCTCCGGCGGGCAGCATCAATTCGACCGTGAACGATATGTTGCGTTGGATTAAGCTGCAACTGCAACGCGGACAATGGAAAGGAAATCAAATTTTCAGCGAGTCGCGCAGTCGCGAAATGTGGCAGCCGCAAACCATCGATAATGTCAGCGCATTTTCCGAAAGAATACATCCCTCCAAGCATTTCAGCACCTACGGACTCGGCTGGTCGCTCTTCGATTACAACGGGTACAAGATTGTGACGCACAGCGGCGGACTCGACGGCATGGTGTCTCAAACCTTTTTGATTCCGGAGCTCAATGCAGGCGCAGTAATTTTGAGCAACTCGGCTACTTCATTGCCTTACGCGCTCATGTGGCAACTGATAGAAAGTTTTACGGGGAGCGAAGCTGAAGCAAAAGACTGGAGTGGGGTGTATCGTAATTTTTACGACACCTACCGTCAATACGAAAAAGAACGGCAGAAAAAGAAAGCGGTAGAAGCTACTGCATCCACTCCCGCATCCCTTGATCTGAAAAAATACGCAGGTGTGTATTCCGGCAAGGTGTACGGAGAGGCGCGGGTAGAGCTTACCGAAGCAGGACTTTACCTGCGTTTGACGGCCAATCCGGTGTTTCATAGCTTGCTTACCCATAGCGATGGCGACGTGTTTACGCTGCGTTTCGAAGAACAGCCTTCTTTGCCCGAAGGCACCGTCACGTTTATCCTCGATAAGCACAAAAAGAAAGTCGTTCAATTGGTGATCGATATTCCCAATCCTGACTTTGATTTTACCGAGCTCGATTTGTTTAAAGTCAAGTAAAATGCGTTTCGTTTACCAAAGCCTGCTTTTTCTTTTTATACTGCTGGCGGCTTGTATGCCCGAAATGCAGGGACCCGATAGCGGTTCTTCACCCTGTGTAGCGCTGGCCGACTCCCTACCGAAAGTAGAAGTACACCATGCCCGTGGCTTTACCGTGCAGTACGAAAACGGTGTGAAACGTGTAACCGTCGTTAATCCTTCCGACAGCAGTCAGGTCGTGGCGCGTTACCTGCTGGTGCAGCGTGGCTGTACCGCTTCTGCGCGGCCGGGCGAAACGCTTATCGAAATTCCGCTTCGTAGTATAGCCTGCGTATCGACCACCCATCTTCCTTTTCTGACTTTGCTGGGTGAAGAAGAAAAGCTGGTCGGTTTTGCGGGATGCAAGTATGTGCAGAATCCTACTATACGCCAACGCATTGAGGCAGGCGAGGTGCGTGAAATAGGTTCTGATCATGAGCTTAATGCCGAGCAGATTATCGCGCTGTATCCTTCGGCGCTGATGGTATATCCTTACGAAGGGCAAAATTATACGGCCATCGAAAAAGCTCATATTCCGCTGCTTTACAATAGCGAATATTTAGAGCTGACGCCACTTGGTAAAGCCGAATGGATCAAATTTACGGCGCTCTTTTTTAACCGTGAACGCGAAGCCAATGCGCAGTTCGATGCCATCGAAAAAGAATACCTTTCGCTGCGTGCAAAAGCGGCAGAAATAAAGGTCAAGCCTATGGCTTTGTCGGGCAAGCCCCAGAAAGGGAAATGGTATGTACCGGCCGGTCGCAGCTTTGCCGCGGCATTTATGCTCGATGCAGGTGCCGTTTATCCCTGGCAGCACGATACGGGCAACAATGTGATTCCGCTCGATGCCGAAGTGGTAATTGACAAAGCCCTGTATGCCGATTGGTGGGTTATTGTCGGGATGCACCCCGGGCATTACACGCTGGCCGATCTGTTGGCCGAAGATCCACGTTTTGCACGTTTTGAAGCCTTCCGCAAAAAACAAGTTATTTTTTGTAATGCGGCCGAAACGGATTATTTCGGCGATGCGGTAGCCGAACCGCATATACTGCTGAAAGATTTGCTTTATTATTTTCATCCTTCATTGGTACCCGATTATCGCCCGCAGTATTTTTACCGGCTCGAATGAACGATTTGTACGCGGCATATCGTCAACGTAGAAAAAAAGATCGGCTTTGGCTGCTCGGCCTTTGTGTGTTGCTTCCTTTTTTCTTTCTGCTCGATGTATCCCTGGGGCCGGTGTCTATTCCGCTGGCCGATACTTTCCGAATGCTGACCGGACAGATGCCCGCGCAGGCTTCGTGGGTGTATATCATTTATGATACCCGGCTTCCGCAATCGCTCACGGCCCTGGCCGCAGGAGCAGGCTTGGCTGTAGCCGGACTCATGTTGCAAACTTTTTTCCGGAATCCGCTGGCGGGACCTTCGGTGCTGGGTATTTCTTCGGGTGCTATGCTCGGTGTGGCTTTTGTAGTAATGGGCTCGGGCTGGTTCGGCTATGCTTTTTCAGGTGCGGCAGCGCAAACCGTGCAATGGTTGGCTGCTTTTGCAGGATCGATCGGCGTGCTGATGCTTATTCTGCTCTTTTCAAGAATCTCGCGCGATTCGGTAACGGTGCTTATCGCCGGACTGATGATAGGCTATCTGGCCGGTGCGTTGGTCAGTTTGTTACAGCAAGTCGCTTCGCGCGAACATTTGCAGCAGTTTGTGTTTTGGGGTTTCGGCAGCTTTTCGGGACTGACACTGCGGCAATCGCTTCTCTTTTTGTGCGCCATTGTCGTTATGCTTTGGCCTGTGAGACTACTGGCTAAATCCCTGAATGCTTTTTTGCTCGGCGATTTGTATGCCCGATCAATGGGAGTGAGGCTTAGCCGTTTTCGCTGGCAGGTAATTCTGATTACCGGAATGCTGGCCGGCACCGTCACGGCTTTTTGCGGTCCTGTCGCTTTTATCGGATTAGCGGTTCCGCATTTGGTACGGCGTGTGATTCGTACCGAAGATCATGCGCTGCTTTTACCTTCGGTGGCCGTAGCCGGAGCCTTGCTTTGCCTACTTTGTTCGCTGGTGTCGCGGGCACCTTTTTGGGAACAGTCGCTGCCTTTGAATGCCGTTACTTCACTGATCGGGGCGCCCGTGGTGATATGGGTGATTCTTCGCCAACAGCGCTGGAAAGGAGGTAACTCATGATATTACAGTCGCACGAGTTGGAAGTAGGCTATGGCAGGCGCACATTGCTTAACCGGCTCACACTGTCGGTGCCTCCCGGAAAAGTGATTGCCCTGCTGGGTGTAAATGGAAGTGGTAAATCTACGCTGCTTCGTACACTTTCGGGATTGCAGCCTGTATTGGGGGGCGAACTTGAAATAGGCGGGAGCAAGGCCTCACATTTATCTGCTTCGGGCTGGGCTAAAAAAGTGAGTATTGTGCTCACCGAACGAACCGATACCGCTAATCTTGATGTGTATTCGCTGGTGGCCCTGGGGCGTATTCCTTATACGGGTCGTCCGGGAGTATTGCGCAGCGAAGATCACCTTCGGGTGGCTTTGGCTTTGCAGCAAACAGGGATGAGCGGATATGCGCAACGCCTGGTGAAAAGTCTGAGCGACGGAGAACGTCAGCGGGTAATGATTGCCCGTGCGCTGGCACAGGAAACCCCCTTGGTAGTGCTCGACGAGCCTACCGCTTTTCTCGATGTGGTAAATCGGCGTAAAGTGATGCAATTGCTACGTGAATTGGCGGCTTCGCATACCTGTAGCTTTTTGCTTTCGACACACGAAATGAATTTGGCGCTTGAGTATGCCGACAACTGGTGGATTATCGATGAACAGCATATATTGCACGTGTTCGATTCACGTGCAGCAGCCGAAAAACGCATCGCATTGCTTTTCGGTTAAACAGGCTTTCGGATTATTCGCTTTCTTATTTTAAGCACAACCCGATAAAACAAAATTTATCATAGACAGCGCGGAGTGATAATTCACCTTATTTAGCAATTTTTTCGTAGTTTTCCGACATAGGTCTTTAGTATTGAAATGGAAGAAGTTCGTTCAGGTAAGTGTGTATATATTCTTAAAACGGGGAGAAACCTTTATAAAATCGGGAAAACGCATAACCTTCAGAAAAGACTGGTGGCTTATCATACCCATCTTCCTGCCTTGTTTCGTGTGATACGACAGTATCCGGCGCAAAATATAGCCGAGCTTGAGGAAAGCCTTCATATTGTTTTTCAGCATAAGCGCGTAAAGGGTGAATGGTTTGAGCTTAGTGCCGATGACCTTACGATTTGCGACAATATAGCCCGCAATTTTGCACTCGAAAAACTGAGTAAACAACAGAAGAAGTATCCCGAAATAAGGTATAGCGACAATCCGCTTTTACAGGTAATGGAAGCCAACGAACGTTACCTGAACAGCTATTCGCGGATAGTGGAAGATATTAAGCTCGGACTTAGCACCGACGAAATTGTGGAATTGTATCAGGGTGCGGTAAGCCGAACTACCATCGAAACGGTCAAAAAAGTGTTGCAGAGTCATACACCCAATGCAGAGCTGCTGAGTCAGTGGATCAGCGTGGTGAATGATATGGCGGCGGGCATGACCGAAAAAAAGATTTTGGAAAAATATACCGGGCAAATAAGTAGGACTACCTTGCAGATGATTAAAAGGATTCTTCGTCACGATTTGTATTAGTGCGTAAGCGAATACGCGTTAGCCCAAAAGAAAAATCCCCCGTCAGGTTACCGACAGGGGATTTACCTTAATCAAGCGAAAGGGGGTTATTCAATCACAAGCTTTTGTACCGTTTTACCGGCTTCGGTGCTGACTTCTACGAAGTAGATTCCCGAAGACAGGGAAGGAGAGAGGTGAAGCAGTTGTTCGCCCTGAAGATTGCGCTGTAGGACAAGCTGGCCTTGCAGGTTGAGAATTCTTATTTCGCTACGGGTAGCCGGTTGGTCGAGCTCAATACGGAAAGAACCGTTACTCGGGTTGGGATAAAGACGGAAAGAGGCGGCTTCCAGCTCATTTACCGATACGGGATTCAGGCAAAAATTTTGTGATTCGCTCGCACCGAAAGAACCGTTGGTAGCTAGCATTTGGATAAGTGTTTGTCCGCCCGAGCTCAGGTTATAGTTACCGTTTACATTGCAACCGCTGTATTGGGAGCCATACAATCCATCACCGTATTCGTCTATAATTCTGAAGGTATAGCACTGCCCGGCTTCTAGACAGACACTAGAAGTAAGCGTACCGTTGCCATTGGGAGCGGCATCGCTATAAGGGCCGCCGGTATGCAGTACCGTCGAGCCCTGTCTGATTTCCCAGGTGGTTTCGCTGCCCCAGCAATCGGTCGTGATATTTACTTGTACCGTTCTGGGGTTGGCCATAGTGGTAAAGGTGCTGACACGGCTATCGTTGACGGTATTGTTGTCACTTACACCGTTGGGCAGGGAGGTCGAGACGTTAAACGTATTTGCTCCTCCGCTGGGACTAAGTGTAGGCAGTGTAACCGTAACGCTTTGTCCGCTGGAGAGATTGCCTGTCCAGCTATAGCTTTGATTGGTACCGCCGTTAAGGTTGTACAAAATGGTGACCGAAGTCAGCGCATTGGTGCCATAGTTACGCAGTACAACTTCGGGCGTTACGTTGGTTTGGCAAAGTATGCCCGTTGGAGTCAGTACCGAAGCGATACCTGCGTCGTCCGATACGGTAGAGGCATTGGGGTCGTAGCCATCGAGCGTGGTAGGATTGCTTCCCGAGGGATCGAGCCAGTCGCGGAGCCGGTTGGATGAACTGCTGCCGTCCCAGGAGATATCGAAACGGCCGTAATAGTCGGGTTGGTTGTTAGGATTGATTCCAGAGCAGGCGGCGCTTCCGCCATAAAGCTGCCCGATAATTCTTTTGTTTTGGTCAAAAAGCGGAGAGCCTGAAGAGCCCGGTTCGGTAGTACCGAGGTTCCAGGTACCTACACGCCAGCATTGGGCGCTGCCATAGGTGGACTGTGTGGCGGCAGAATTAGAGCGGGTTATTTTTTTTACGTCGCCCGAAGGGTGGTGAATGGCGGTGGTATTTGTAGGTGCGGTACCGGAGCGATCCCAACCGTTGAAATAGATGCCCCAGGCATTGCTGGGTGCGTTATTGATTTCTACCAGGCACACATCGGTACCGGCATTACGGGCACGAAGGGTAGCGCCGTTGCTGGTTTGCATATTGGTGGGGCCGTTGGTGCTGGGGTTGTTCGTTGCACACACAGGATTGGGGCTGTTCCAGTTGAAACGAAAAGCCCAGTTGGCCGCGCTGCCGCTGAAGCAGTGGTTAGCTGTCAGGAAATAGGCCGTACCGTCGTTATTGGTGTTATTCACCAGCGATCCGGTACAGGCGCCGTTGCCATTTACCACAATCATAGCCACGCCTTTGGCCTGATCTTCCCAGCCGTTGCCCAAGGGACAGTTGACATCGTAATTGCAGCGTCCCGCATCGTTCAGTCCTTTCCACATTCCGCGTGCATACGTCACAATATCTTTGTATCCGTGCACTACTGCGGCTACTTTGAGTGAACCCTGGCCGCTTACATTGGCCGGTTCGTAATATTCGATATATACCCTTTCGCCGTTGACCAGCTCGGTACCTAAGGTGCGTTCTTCGTTGTTGTTGATCGAAGTGTAAGCACCGATCAAGAAGGAATGGTCTGCATTATAGAGATACATTTTAGCACCTTCGGGAATAAAAAGATCTTCCAAAATGAAGTTGATAGTCAGTGCGCCGGGAGAGTGGAAGCCCATTCGCCACACCCTGTCACCATTGGATAAGCGGATCCATTGCCCCGAATTTTGAAAGGTATGATTAGTGTTAAAGAGGTGGCCGAAACGCCAGGGACCGGTTTTTTCCAGTTCGTTTAGGGCATCTTCCTCGAGGTTTTTTTGCAAATCAAAGGCAGGCATTTTTTCGAGCGGAACCATGGTTTCGGCGGGTAACTTGCCGTTCCAGCTTAGCGGGATACCGTCGTTCGTGGTTTGCGCATGAACGGGAAATAGCCAAATGCCCGTCAGCAGTGCGAGTAGAACTTTTTTCATAATACCTTAACTTAAGTAATTTGAGTCCCTCAATATAAGAAAAAAAGTTGACGGCTTACGTCAACTTTTAAAAGTAGCTAAGTGTTTTTAATGAGTCACTTAGTGGAGCTTTGGAGCAGAGATATGCACTCGTTTCTGTGCTGTTTTTGAATGGTTAATCGTGTTTAATCAGATGAGGATGCACAGCCCACGGAAGATGGCGCTCAGCCTTACTGCGGCGTAAACTTTTGCTTCAGAAGCACCGTGCCGGAGTACCGATTCTTCGTGCGAGTTGACACAGAGCTCGCAACCGTTGAGGGCCGAGATAGCAAGACTTACCAGCTCAAAGAATTCTTTGCCGAGTACAGGATTCGCCATAATACTCATTTTGATACCGGCCGGTGTTTGCTGGTAGTATTCTTTGGATGTAAAATGCCGGAAGCGGTAAAATACATTGTTTACATTCATCAGCGATACACAGGCGTAGATTTCAGCCAGTTCCTGCTCGGTCGCTCCTTGTTGGACAGCTAAGTCGGAGAGCGCGTGACGAAGTACCTCGTTTTTTTCGTTCACTGCTGTAGCCAGCGCAAGCAGAAGCGCTTCTTTTTCAGTAAGCTCCGGGAAACTTAAAGCGTTCTGTATATTGATTTTTAAGTCTTTCAGATAACGGTGGTCGGTTTCGGCCAGCGTGTGTAACAGCGCGGTTACGGCCTTTTCCGGAAGACTCAGCCTTTCGAGCAGGCTTTTTAAGGTTTCGTGTGATACGGTACTCATACGTATTGAAAAGTAAAAAAGACTCCCGGGCTATTCATTCTTCACCCATTCTTACAGCCTGCCCGGGGAATCCTTATTGACATTAGTTGGATTTATCAGTTTCTCAGGCTACGAGCGTAGCTTCTCCTTTTTGCCAGTTGCAGGGGCAAAGCTCATCGGTTTGCAGCGCATCCAGCACACGCAATACTTCGTTTACATTGCGACCTACAGAAAGGTCATTGACAGCTACCCAACGGATAATACCCTGAGGATCGACAATATAGGTAGCACGGTATGCGATTTTTTCTTCCGATTCGAGGATACCCAGCGCATCGGCTAATGATTTGGAGGTGTCGGCCAGCATCGGAAACTTCAGCTCGCGCAGGTCGTTGTGATCACGGCGCCATGCGGCATGGACAAATTCGCTGTCGGTAGAGGCACCGATAAGTACGGCATCGCGGTCGCTGAAATCCTGGTACTTTTTGTTGAATTCGGCAATCTCGGTCGGACATACGAACGTAAAATCTTTCGGCCACCAAAACATGACCATCCATTTTCCTTCGTTGCGGTGATCATGAGCGCTAAGCGTTTCAAATTCTTTTCCTTTTTCGAGCGAGACTACGGCTGTTTTGCGGAAATCGGGAAATTCTGATCCTACAGATAAAATGCGGTTTGACATGTAAAATGTGTGTTAAAGGTGAACACCGTTTGTTTCTCTTATTCCCTTTTAGAGAGGTAATTGAAAAACCTGCGGTGCATACTCAGTTGTTTTTCGGGAACAAAGATTGTGGGATTCTTTGTATAATAAAAATCGATTTATTTTATATTTGTATAGATTTTATCTATATGACAATTACTCAACTTGAATATTTAGTGGCGGTAGATACCTATCGGAGTTTTGTCACTGCCGCTGCGCATTGTTTTGTCACACAGCCTACTTTGAGCATGCAGCTTCAGAAGCTTGAAGAAGAGTTTGGCGTGAAGCTTTTTGATAGGGAGCGGCAACCGGTAGTACCCACAGACATCGGTGTCGAAGTGATACGGCAGGCCCGCATTGCGTTGACAGAATGTGCGCGGATTCCGGAGATTGTGCAACAGCAGCAACAAAATATGACCGGTTCGTTGCGTTTGGGTGTGATCCCTACCCTGGCGCCTTATCTGCTTCCCTTGTTTTTACCCGGTTTTATAGAGCGTTATCCGGGAGTTTCGCTAATCGTAACCGAGCTGACGACCGAAGAAATTATTCAACGTCTTCGCAATGGTGAGCTGGACTGCGGACTGTTGGCTACTCCGCTTCACGAAAAAGGTTTGCTCGAAAATCCACTTTTTTATGAACCCTTTGTAGCTTACGTATCCGATAAGAGCGCTTTGTATCGTAAATCTGCGCTTAGGGCTACAGAGCTTCAGCCTGAAGAGCTTTGGATATTGCAAGAAGGACATTGTTTTCGCAATCAGGTGCTTAACTTTTGTCATATAAAACCTTCGGGCAAATATGCCAATCTGCATTACGAATCGGGTAGTTTGGAAACGTTGAAACGTTTGGTCGAGGCGGGAAGAGGAGTAACGGTGTTGCCCGGTTTGGCTTTGCGTGAAATGACGGCCGCGCAGATGAAGCGTATTCGTTATTTCCGTTCGCCCGAACCGGTGCGCGAAGTAGCGCTTGTAACCCATCGTTATTTTGTGAAAGAGAGGCTGCTTGAAGCGTTGGCTGTAGCGGTAAAAGAGGCGGTGCCTGAAAAGATGCGGGTCAGAAATCGTAAAAACGCAGTACTGGAAATTTGAAAAAGAGTTCTTTACTGTTCAATGTGGTGATTGTGTAAATATTGTATTACTTTTCCTTTTTAGAGTGGGTTTAAGCCCATTCGTTATTTTTTAAAGAGGAGTAAGTTCGGGTCTGCTGCTGGACTGTGGTGTTACCGCGTAAAGCAGTGTGTATCGTTTTATCCGTCAGCGCTAAAAGCGGTAAAAACACAATTATAATTTCCTCCACAATATGAAAACGGAAGCCTCTCTCAATACTACAAGTTTATTCAGGTTGGTCACAGCCGTACAGGAGCTTTCGCTGGCGCGCGACCTGGATACGGTGATGCGCATCGTACGTACGGTAGCAAGGCAGATTACCGGTGCCGATGGCGCTACGTTTGTATTGCGCGACAACGGGTATTGCTACTATGCCGACGAAGATGCCATCGGGCCTTTGTGGAAAGGCAGCCGTTTTCCTATGGAATCTTGTGTGAGCGGATGGGCCATGCTCCACAAAAAGCCGGCGGTGATAGCAGACATTTATGTGGATCCTCGTATTCCGGTTGATGCATATCAGCCCACCTTTGTAAAGAGTATGGTGATGGTTCCCATTCGTACGCTCGAACCTGTAGGCGCGATAGGGAATTATTGGGCTTCTTCGCATGTGCCTACAGAAGAGGAAGTGGCGCTTCTCCAATCCTTAGCGGATATTACGGCCGTAACCATGGAAAATATCCGGGTTTATGCCGAGCTGGAGCAAAGGGTCAGGGAGCGGACGATGCAGCTTGAGGAAAAGAACAGAGAAGTAACCGACAGCATTAATTATGCACAGCATTTACAGCAGGCGATTTTACCCCCTTTGTCGCACCTTAGCCAGTATTTTCCGGAAAGTTTTGTGCTGTATAAACCCAAAGACATTGTAGCTGGCGATTTTTACTGGTTGACAACCGTCCGCCCGCCTTCTTCCGCTGACGAATGGGTACTGCTTGCGGCCGCCGATTGCACGGGACACGGAGTTCCCGGCGCAATGATAAGCGTGATCTGCTCCAACGCACTGAATCGCGCCGTGAAAGAGAGCGGATTGACAGCGCCCGGAGAAATACTTACCCGAACTCGGGAGCTGGTTCTCGAAACGTTTGAGAAAAGCGAAAAGCAGGTCGCCGACGGTATGGACATCTCACTATGTGCCGTTAATTTAAGCACTTCTGAGGTGATGTGGAGCGGGGCGAACAGCCCTTTGTGGTTCAGTACCGACGGCACGATTGAAGAGATCAAACCTCATAAGGAACCTGTGGGCCAAACCAGAGAGTATTCGCCTTTTCCCACACACAGTATTCAATTAAAAAAAGGTGCGGCGCTGTATTTAATGACCGACGGCTTTGCCGATCAGTTTGGCGGCCCAAGAGGAAAAAAATTCAAGTGGAAACAGCTTAGCGATAAGCTGGAAAGTATGTTCAGCCAACCTATGCAGGCACAACAGAAAGAGTTGGAACAAACTATTCTGCAATGGAAAGGAGATCTGGAGCAGGTAGATGATATCCTGATCATAGGTATTCGGCTTTAATGCAATAAATCAAAGAACGGGTAAGCGCTGCTGCTTTTTTCTGTTCCTGTATCTCTCTTCGCATGCGTACGGTCATTCCCTTTTTTAGCTACATCCTCTTACTGATAAATCCGTTTATGCATTTTGGTATTTTTTGTGTGCTGAATGACTTTGTACTTCCGCTTAGATGATGCTATATAGAAGTGACGTTGTGCATTTTTCGTTTAGTGGTACGCGCTTTTTTTGATGCTTTCCGGGGTGCAAGTTAGAAGGAAAGAAAACAGTTGCCAAACCCAAATAAAGCCATTATGAACCTTCGAATCCTGAATCGGTTTAAGAATCTTTTTCAGGGGAGTTTTATCCGCTAAAGATTCATTTTATCATGCTGTTAACCAGAGATAAAATGGACGAAAATCATTCGTTCAAACGGTAAGAATGGACAAATAAAAACTTGTGATTTAGATTGGCTTTTTGTAGGGAATTCCCACCATGCCCCTTCCCGGGGAAAAATAACGACTATCCATTTACCCTCCAAACCAATCCACTCCCATAATAAAGTTTCGAACGGCCGCTCACGCACCCGATTTACCAGTATTCTTGACTTTTTATACCCTAAATACGCACAAAAAAAACCGGCCTTTCTATAGAAAAACCGGTTTTTCAAAAAAGAAAAATACGTTTACAGCGCAGCCTTGTAAAGACGGCTTACCTCGTCCCAATTGACCACATTCCAAAAAGCAGAAATGTAATCGGGACGTTTGTTCTGATACTTCAGGTAATACGCATGTTCCCATACGTCCAGCCCGAGAATGGGGGCGCCTTGTACTTCAGCTACATCCATCAGCGGGTTATCCTGATTGGGAGTAGAAGTGATCGCCAGGCTCTTGTCCGATTTTACCACCAGCCAGGCCCAGCCTGAACCGAAACGGGTAGTGGCAGCATTGCCAAATTGCTTTTTAAACTCCTCGAAAGAACCGAAGGCTTTTTTAATCGCTTCAGCCAATTCGCCAGCAGGTTCTCCACCTTTGTCAGGTCCGATTACGGTCCAAAACAGATTGTGGTTGTAAAAACCACCACCGTTATTACGAATGGCCGGAGAGGTCTTCGAAATTTGTGCTAATATATCTTCGATCGACTTATTCTCCCACTCGGTATCCTTGATGGCATTGTTCAGGTTGGTGGTGTACGTAGCATGATGACGATCATGGTGAATCTCCATCGTCTGTGCATCAATGTGCGGCTCCAGCGCGTTGTTCGCGTAAGGGAGCGCGGGTAATTCAAATCCCATGGTGATAGGTGTTAGGTTGATATATCCGTGAATTACCTGCAAAGCTAAGAAATCTTCAGCGAAACGCTTGGTTTGGGCCGGCGCTTGCTACCGAACTTTTCACTCCCGTAGGGCGAATACCAAACTTGTGTACCTTTGCCGCATGCAGCTTCTGACACCTTCTCATTGGAAAGATTACGAATTGCTCGATTGCGGCGGATTCGAAAAACTCGAACGTTTTGGTAACTACATCCTTATTCGCCCCGAGCCGCAGGCCGTGTGGGACAAAGGTTGGAGCGATCAGGAATGGAAAAAGCAGGCCCATGTGGTGTTTGAACAGAAAAGCAGCGCTTCGGGCGACTGGAAAAAGCTACGCCAAATGCCCGGTCAGTGGAGTATTGCTTATCCTTTGCAGGCTTCCGAAGCGGAAATCCGTTTCCGGCTCGGGCTCACCGCTTTTAAACACGTAGGGGTATTTCCCGAACAGGCCGTGAACTGGGAATATATTGCGGAGAACCTTCGTAAAATGAAAACGGCACAGCCCCGTTTTTTGAACCTTTTTGCCTATACCGGAGGTGCTTCCTTGGCCGCTCGTGTCGCAGGTGCCGATGTGTACCACGTCGATTCGATTAGGCAGGTGGTGACCTGGGCCCGCGAAAACATGGAACGCTCACAGCTTCAGGATATACGTTGGGTGGTCGAAGATGCGCTCAAATTTGTGAAACGCGAACTCAAACGCGGAAACCGCTACCACGGAATTATTCTCGACCCACCGGCTTATGGGCACGGACCCGATGGTGAAAAATGGAAGCTCGAAGAGCATATCAACGAGATGATAAAAGGAGTGCTCGAATTGCTCGACGAAAAAGAGCATTTCCTTATTCTCAACGCCTATTCGCTCGGATTTTCTTCGCTTATTATCGATAACCTGCTTCGTCCGAAGGCGGGTAAACGGCTCGAAACCGGCGAGCTTTTTCTCCGTGCCAAATCGGGGGTGAAGCTGCCGCTGGGTGTATTCGGGCGTTTCAGTACGCTCTGATGCTTTCGTACGACTATATAATTGCAGGCGGCGGATTAGCCGGTACCGTATTGGCACTTACGCTGCGTGATCAGGGAAAAAAAGTGATGGTGCTCGACGATCCTTCGCTTTCTTCGGCCTCGCGCGTGGCGGCAGGCTTATACAATCCCCTTATTTTTCGTAAGCTCGGAAAAACATGGAATGCGGACAAGCTTCTGCCTTTTGCCGAAGCGTTTTACTGTCGTGCCGAAGCTCAACTGTCAGCCTCTTTTTTCCACCCAATGCCCCTGGCTCGTATTTTCAGCAGCATACAGGAACAGAACGACTGGGCCTTATTGGCCACAGACCCCGACTTTGCGCCTTTTATGGAGGCAGAGGCTCAGCTCAGCGAAAACGACAGGCAACGTGTGCAGGCGTCTTTCGGACACGGTATTGCCCGGCAAACAGGCTATCTCGATATTCCGGCTTTTTTGGAAGTGGCCCGCACATTGCTCGAAATTCGTGAGGAAAAGGTGGATCACCGTTTATTTCAAGCGAACGATACGGCTGTCGTGTACCGCGATATTCAGGCTTCGGCGGTCATTTTTGCCGAAGGATACCGGGTAAAAGAAAATCCTTATTTCAACTGGTTGCCCGTACAGCCCTTGAAAGGAGAAATTTTGACTATCGAAGCTTCAGGTGTACCCGAACATACCATCCTCAATAAAAGCGGTTTTTTACTACCGATGGGGGGGCAGCGGTTTCGTGCCGGAGCTACGTTCGACTGGAGCAGTCAGGATGAAATGCCTTCCGAAAAAGGGAAAACGGAACTTTGCCAGAAACTCGATAAAATGATAGGTCCCGCTTATACGCTGCACGGACAGCAGGCCGGTATTCGTCCTACCGTGAGGGATCGGCGCCCGCTTATCGGGGTGCATCCGCAGGTAAAACGATTTTATGCGTTTAACGGGATGGGAACCCGGGGAGTAATTTTGGCGCCTTATTATGCAGCGCAGCTTTATCGCATGCTGGAGCAGGGAATAGCACCCGACCCAGAAGTGGATCTTGTTCGTTTTTTGTCACTGTATAGGCCTACGACTGAACTTTCGGCGGACTAACTTGTACCGTTTAACGGTTTCTTCAGGAGAAAATATTAATTTGTCAATCTATTTACCTGTAATTTTTCGACAGATATGATGCGGTTTAAAGTGGTATTTATTTCGCTTTTGCTGGTAGCAGGAGCAAGCTTTTCGGTCTTCGCTTTTTGGGGTAAATCGCCCCTCGGAATACGACCGGTAACATCAAATGTACAAGACGACGAGTATGCCAAACGCTGGAAAACGGTCGATTCGCTCGAAAAAAAGCAACTGCCTCAATCGGCGAGGGATGAGGTTACCGCTATTTATACGCGGGCCCGTTCCGAAAAAAATCATCCGCAACAACTGAAAGCAACCCTTTTCCTGTTCAGCTACAATGCGGTGCTGGAAGAAGAGGGCTACAAAATTTCGATGCGTCAATTGCATACGATGGCGGCCGAATTTGGTAGTCCGCACAAGGAAGTGGCGTATTCGCTGCTGGGCGAACTCTACTATACGTATTACCAGCAAAATCGCTATGCTTTTTACGACAGGAGCGTGACCCGTGATTTCGATCCGGAAGATCTCAAAACCTGGGATTTGGAACGAGTGTTTCGCAAATCGGTCGATTATTACCTGCTTTCGCTGGCCCATCCCGAAATAAGTCAATCCGTTCCGGTAGAAACTTACCTTCCGCTGCTCGATACGAATCCCCAAACCCGTAACCTGCGTCCGGTATTGTTCGATTTTTTGGCGCATCGCGCCCTTACGTTTTTTAAAAATGAAGAGCTTGGCCTTGTGCGCCCCGCACAGGTTTTTTCAGTAGATAAGCCCGAATATTTCAGTGAGTCCGATCGTTTTGCCAAACTGACGGTCCCTTTTGTCGATTCGCTGTCGGGGCCTTATTATGCGCTTCGCATTTTTCAGGAGCTCGAACGCCTGCACCTTAGCGCCGACCGTAAGCCTGCACTGATCGAAGCACAGCTCGAAAGGCTGGATTTTGTGCGTGCGCAATCGATACTACCTTCCTGCGATACCTTGTATTATGCGGCCCTCAATCTGCTTACCGAACGTTATGCCGATAATCCCGAAGTGGCGCAGGCCTGGTATAGAATAGCCGAACTACATGCAAAGCGCGGAGAAGAATACAAGGCTTCTCCCAAGGCAGTAAATGCGGCGAATCCGGAGACTTCACCCGCTCGTTATAAGTGGGAATTGAAAAAAGCACTGGAGATTTGTACTCAAACCATAGCGAAGTATCCCGGTTCTTTCGGTGCTTTACAATGTGAAGCGCTGCGTCATCAGTTGGAAAGACCTTCACTCTCGTTTACGGTAGAAGAAGTGCTTAGCATCAATAAGCCCGCTAAGGCATTGATTCGTTCCCGCAATGTGGATAAGCTGTATTTCCGTATTGTCAATTTGGGCTGGGAGTACCGGGGAGTCCGTTTTTCGGTACCCAATGAAGAGCTGATAGAGACCTACCTGAGTCGTTCGGTGGTCAAAGAATGGTCGCTCGATATGCAGAACGACGGAGACTTGCAGGAGCATTTGCTCGAAATGGATTTGCCTGCGCTCAAAGCCGGATATTATGTATTGCTGGCAGGCACCGATCCGAGCTTTACACGCGAAAAGCAGGCGGTGGCCCATGCCGGATTCGGGGTGTCTAACCTCGCTTATGCCGAACGTCAGGGAACAGCAGGCATGTCGCATTACCACGTATTTCATCGCGAAACAGGAGAGCCGGTGGCCAATGCTACGGTCAGGGTATATAGCCAAAAATACAATTCCGCTATCCGTCAGGATGAGCTCACCTACGAAAAAACGCTCCACACCGATCGCCACGGCGAATTTTCTTTGGTAGCCGACAAACAGTATAGAGGGGGTATGTCTTTCGACATTACTAAAGGAAATGACAGGCTTAACTCCTTGAGAAGAAATTTTTTATACGAGTCGTACGAACGGGATGAAGAGGATTATTCTACGCATTTTTTCCTCGATCGCGGTATTTATCGCCCCGGACAAACGCTCTTTTTCAAAGGCATACACCTGCATCACGGGCCGGGCGGTAAAATCAGTGTAGCCCCCAACCGCGAGCTTACCGTCGATTTGTACGATATGAACGGGGAGGAGTTAGGTACAATAGATGTCGTCACCAACGAATACGGTACTTTTTCGGGTACCTTTATATTGCCTGTGGCAGGGCTCACGGGGCAGCTATATATCGAAGACGATTATTCGGAAAAATATTTTTCGGTCGAAGAATACAAACGCCCCCGTTTTGAAGTCAGCTTCCAGCCGGTAAAAGGCGTTTATAAGCTGGGACAGAAGGTCAACATCAAAGGTCAGGCGCAGGCATACGCCGGTGCCCAAATAGACGGAGCAAAAGTCGTATTCAGGGTCAATCGCCAGGTGTATTATCCTTTTTATCGGGGCTATTTTCCCGGATATCAGGCCAGCACCGAAATTGTGCAGGGCGAGTTGCGTACCGACGAAAACGGTTTTTTTGAAATTGAATTTACCGCCTCGCCCGATCAGGCCGCCGCGTTCAGAGACAACCCCGCATTTCGTTTTACCGTGTCGGCCGATGTGACCGATCTCAACGGAGAAACCCGCAGCGCCTCAGCGTCGGTAAGCGTCGGGTATCAGGCCATGACACTCCACGTAGAGGTGCCTTCGCTGCTTTCGGTAGCCGATAAAAAGGGAATAGTGGTACGTACGAAAAATCTGAACGGCGAACCCGTAACCGCAAAAGGCGGGGTTAAAATCTACCGGCTAAAACAACCTTCGGTGGCTTACCGTGCCCGCGTCTGGGAACAGCCCGATCGATACAGTCTCGATCAGAAAGCCTACAAGCGGATGTTCCCTAATGACTTGTACGCCAATGAAAATGATCCTGAAACATGGCCGCTCGAACAGCTCGTGTTCGAAGCCGCTTTCGATACCGGCACAAAAGATTCGCTCAGGTTAGATAAGCTCGCGTCGTGGAAGCCCGGTAAATATTTGCTGCTGGCTTCGGCTCCCGATTCTTTTGGCACGCAGGTAAGCGAGAAGCGCTTCTTTACGGTCTATTCCGAAAAATCGAAGACCATGCCCGAAAATGTGCCGCTGCTGCTTATTCCGCTTAAGGTGACAGCCGAACCCGGCGAAAAAGCCAGTCTGCTCGTAGGAACGGCCCTAAAAAAGGGGAGAATCTTGTACGAGATAGAACACCAGGGGAAAATTATTCAGAAAAAATGGCTAAAGCTCAGCAAGTCGGTGCAAAAAATCGAAGTGCCGGTAGAAGAGCAGTACCGTGGCAATTTTACCCTGCATTTCACAATGGTACACCACAACCGTTTTTACAGGTATAGCCAGCTTATTACGGTGCCTTACACCAATAAGCAGATCGATATTGTCTTTGAAACGTTCCGCGATAAGCTCCTGCCCGGACAGCAGGAAGAATGGAGACTGAAGCTCAAAGGAAAACAAGGCGAAAAGCTGGCCGCCGAAATGCTGATTTCGATGTACGATGCCTCGCTCGACCAGTTTGCTTCGAACGAGTTTAGCTTTAATCCTTATACATCTTACTACAGCAGTAGGGCCTTGACAGAGGGCTACGGATTCGATGTGCTCAGTTCGGGAATACTGAAAAAAGACTGGGAGAAACGGTTCCCCTATCCCGTACGTACCTACGAAAGCCTCAATTGGTTCGGGTACGAGCCTTACAATTATTTCTACAGCGGGAAATTTAAACGTGTGTCATATCGGAATCTTGCTACGACTCCACAGGCCGAGATGAATTTTGATGCGATGTCAGAAAGAGAAGGGAACGTACCGGTGCTGGAAGAGATGCTGGTGGCCAGTGCCGGAGTGAGCCTTCAAAAAACAGAAGATACGCTTCGCTCTTCGACAGGTAACAGTTCCGGTCAAAACCCCGATGCGGTGAAAGCCCGTACCAATTTTAACGAAACGGCTTTTTTCTATCCGCATTTACGTACCGACGAAGAAGGCAATATTCTTGTGAAATTTACTGCACCCGAATCGCTTACCCGCTGGAAAATTCAGGGCATCGCCCATACCCGCGATCTGAAGATAGGACAGGTCAGAAAAGAGCTGGTTACCCGCAAAGAGCTGATGGTGATGCCCAACCTGCCCCGTTTTCTGCGCGAAGGCGATAAGCTGGTGCTGGTCTCCAAAATCAGTAACCTGTCGGAAGGCGATCTCGAAGGACAGGCCAAGCTTCTGCTGTTCGATGCGCTTACGCAACAGCCTATAGACAGCCGTTTTGCGCTGCAGCAGGCCCAACAACCCTTTAGTGTCAAAAAAGGACAAAGCACTTCCGTGTTCTGGACACTTACCGTTCCTCAGGGTATCGATGCGGTAAGCTGCCGTATCGTAGCTACCGCAGGCGATTTTAGCGACGGTGAAGAAACGGTCTTGCCCGTGCTCACGAATCGTACGCTGGTCACCGAATCGCTGCCTTTGCCGGTGCGTAAAAAAGGAACGCACACGTTTACGCTGCGCAGCCTTACCGATTCCAAAAAATCAACTACGCTGAGTCCCCATCGTCTTACGCTCGAATTTACTTCCAATCCGGCCTGGTACGCCATTCAGGCACTGCCTTACCTGATGGAATATCCTTACGACTGCGCCGAGCAGGTATTCTCCCGTTTTTATGCCAATGCGCTCGCGACACACCTGCTTAACTCGAGTCCACGGATAAAAGCGGTGTTCGACAGTTGGAAGAGCAGCAGCCCCGAAGCTTTCCTCTCGAAGCTGGAGAAAAATCAGGAGCTCAAAGCGCTGGTCTTGGAAGAAACACCCTGGGTGCTCGATGCCAGCGACGAAACCGAACGTAAAAGAAGGGTAGCCCTGCTCTTTGATTTCAACCACATGCAAAATCAATTAGCGAGCTCGCTGCACAAACTACAAGGTATGCAGCTAAGCAGCGGCGGCTGGCCCTGGTTCTCGGGGATGTCCGAAAACCGTACGGTTACCCAGCATATCGTAGCCGGATTCGGGCATCTTAATAAGTTCGGTATCAAAATTCCGGAAGAGATGCTTGAAAAAGCCCTGCATTACCTCGATCAGAAGCTGGTCGAAGAGTATCAGCAATTGGTGAAAAAAGCCGAAAAAGAAAAACGCGATTTCCGCAAAGAAAATCACCTCGGGCAGATTCAGGTACATTACCTCTACGCGCGTAGCTTTTTCAAAGAGGTGACACCCGGTGCCGAACAGCTTCCCGAAGTGCTTACTTTTTACCGCGAGCAGGTCGCTCGTTACTGGACAAGCCTCGACCTTTATACACAGGGAATGTTGGCACTGGCCGCACACCGTAACGAATTGAAATCGCTTTCGACCGACATCGTAAAGTCTATTCGCCAACGTGCCCTGCACCACGAAGAAATGGGCATGTACTGGAAACAGAACGTAGCCGGATACGGCTGGTACCAGTCGCCCATAGAAACGCAGGCGTTGCTGATCGAAATGTTTGATGAGGTGGCCGATGATCAGGCAACAGTCGAAGCGCTTAAAGTATGGCTGCTCAAACACAAGCAAACTGCCGACTGGAAAACCACGAAGGCCACTACAGAAGCGATCTATGCACTCCTGTCAACCGGAACGGATCTGCTCGCCACGGAAGAAATCGTGGAGGTGAAGCTCGGCGGACAAACCATCGATCCGAAGCAAAAAGGCGCATCGGTCGAAGCGGGTACAGGCTATTACAAAGTGGCCTGGAATGCCACTGAAATACGACCCGAAATGGGCAATGTGTCGGTGACGAAAAAAACCGATGGCGTAGCCTGGGGTGCTTTGTACTGGCAATATTTCGAACAGTCGGATAAGATCAAATCGGCCGAAACAGGATTGAAATTGAGTAAAAAGCTGTTTAAGGTAGAAAATACGGATCGGGGTCCGGTAATTGTTCCCGTCGAAACGAGCGTACTTGCGCCGGGCGATAAAATCCGAGTGCGGATCGAGCTGCGCACCGATCGCCACCTCGAATACGTGCACCTTAAAGATATGCGTGCCTCGGGGTTTGAGCCGGTCAATGTGCTGTCGGGTTACCGGTACCGCAACGGCTTGGGCTACTACGAATCGACCCGCGATGCCTCAACCAATTTCTTCTTCGATTACATTTCGAAAGGCACTTACGTATTTGAATACGATCTGTTCGTGGCACAATCGGGCGATTTCTCGAACGGCATCAGTACGATACAATGTATGTACGCCCCCGAATTTACTTCGCATTCGGAAGGAACGCGGGTCATAGTGAAATAAAAAAAGCAGAAAAAATTCCGGCGGTAAGCTGTTTATCGCCGGAAAACGCATAAGGCTTAAGCGTAGCCCTTACAGATACGTACTTCGATCGGGTTCTGATCCAGTGTAAAGCGTAGCCTGCGGGTATCGCGGTGATTAAATACCTGTCCTTCGCGGCGCACGCTGTGCAGCAACGCGGTATCCAGCTCGGCTATTTCCCAACTCACAACCTGCGGCTTGCCGCTGTGTACGATGCCCCGTTCCGGAAATCCTTTGTCGGGCGTAGCATAAAAAGCCCCGAAACCATAATTGATATCTACGGCGGGCGACCATTCGGCGTTCAGAATCGTTTGCGCTACTACGGTATAACATTGATTTTCCATGGCCCTTGCCCTTGCACCGATATGCACCCGTTCGGCTCCTCTTACCGCTTCGGTACAACTGGGTGCGAAGATAAAATCGACCTCGTGCTGTCCGGCTAAAGCGCTGCCTATCGGAAATTCGATGTCGTAGCAAATTTGAATGGCGAATTTGCCCACTCGTGTGTCGAAAATATGCAGTACAGGCTCTGCTGCCGGACGGATGCCCCATTCTTCTTTTTCAAAACGCGTCATAAACAGTTTGTCCTGATAGCCCAGCAGCCCGTTTTCGTCGAGCACATATACGCGATTGAGGTACCTGTCTTTTTCTTTTACAGGATAGCTCGGCGCCACGATCAGGCAGGAATAAGCTTTTGCCAGCCTTGCAAACAAGTGCAGGAAAGGCTCGCGGTACTGTTGCATTTCGGCAATCTGTAAGTGCAGATCTTGTTGGATAGCATTGGGAAAGAGACTGGTAATTTCCATCGATCCGTATTCGGGAAAGAGCAGTATTTCGGCACCTTTTTCGACGGCCTCTTTTACCCAGCGTTCGGTATGCGTTTCGTATTCCTGCCAGTTTTTAAAACGCGATACAGGATATTGCGCCGCTGCAATTTTTACTTTCATTGCCCGATTGGTTTAAGCCAAAAAACTAATTTTTTGGCCGTTTCTTCTTGCTGATCAATGTCTTGCCAGCGCATTTCGCAGTATAGCGAAGGGTATTCGGTGTAACCCGTTTTTGCCCAAAATGCGCGGTTAGAGTGGTAGTCTGAAGGTGTGAGCGGATGATCTCCCGGCCTTTCGACTGCGCAAAAGCAAGTATGTGTATAGGTCCCGAACTGCTGCGCATGAACTTCTCTTTCTTCGAAAAAACGCTTGCCTATACCGAGTCCACGGTAGGGCTTCAACAAAATACTTTCGCCGAAATAGAAATAATCTTCCACCTTGTAACCCTTGTCGAGAAAAGGTTTTTGTACTTCGGGCTCTTCGTCGCGCAGCGGCAGACAGGTGGTGGCGCCTACCGCACGATCGCCGTCATATACCATAAAGGCCAATGCCTGTGAAGAATGCAGGTATTTTTTCAGGTAATTCGTTTCGTATTCGAGCGAACCTTCATACAGGTAAGGAAAATCGCGGAACACCTCAATGCGCAATCGTCCTAACTCTTCCAAATGCGGTTGGAGCGTTTCTGCACGCAGCGAAAGGTAACGCAATTCGGGCATCAGCTTACTAATTTCACCCACAGCTCCAGGTTGTAATAGGTGGTGACGCGGGTTATTTTATCCTGTTTTACTTCGAGAAAAGCGGCTGCAGGAAGCACGTATTTTTGTCCGTGCGCAGCGGGAAATCCTTCGTCGGCTACTTTGTAAATTCCGTTTACGGTAAATTCGGTCGCAATTTTTTCGCCGTTTTCGGCCACGAAAAATACCATGTCGCTAAGGGTTTCTTCGTAAGCCGTATCCATTTTTTTGAGAAATTCGGTAAAGAGGGCTTTTCCCAGTCTCGGTTCACCTTGGTTAGGCTCGTGGCGGATGTCGTCGCTCACCAGTTCAAGCATTCCCGAAAAATTTTTAGCGTTAAAACGCTTGTAGTATTCTTTTACGATGTCAAGTGTAGCAGCCATAGGTTAATGTAGTAGTATGAAAGCACAAATATACCCCGAATTACACGAAACGGGCGATAAATTCTTCCGACAGACGATCACTAATTAATGCGGTAATTTCTCGCGAATCAGTCCATATACCCAAGTGCCTGCTACGGCGCTCAGCAGCGTAACGGCTATAACCGTGGCACCTGTGCCGATTTGGGCAAAGAGCGGACCCGGACAGGCTCCGGTCATGGCCCAGCCTAATCCGAAAAGTAAAGCGCCGTAAATTTGTCCCCGGTGAAATTTTTTCGGATGAAAAATAATGGTCTCTCCACCAAAGGTTTTGATTCCAAATTTTTTGATGAGCCAAACCGCGATTAGTGCAGTTACGACCGCGCTGCCTATAACGCCGTACATGTGAAAAGATTGCAGGCGAAACATTTCCTGTATCCGGAACCAGCTTACGATTTCGGCTTTGACGAACACGATGCCGAATGCAGTTCCGATCGCGAGGTATTTCAGTTGTGCATACCAGGGCTTTTCTATTCGGTTATTCTCGTTGTCGGACGAGGGCACTTCAAAGTCGGTAGTTTCGGGAAGTGACATAAGGAAATGGGTTTACAGCGAAAGAATAAAAGGAAGAATCAGATTAGCCATCAGAAAGCCACCTGCCATAAAACATAGCGTAGCGACCAAAGAGGGCCATTGAAGGGTGGCTAGTCCGGTGATGGCATGCCCGCTTGTGCAGCCTCCGGCATAACGGGTGCCGAACCCTACAAGAAAGCCACCGGCTACCATAAGCAGCACTCCACGTGCGGTGAGCAGCGCGGGCCAGCTAAAGAGGTCTTCGGGTACCAGCTTATCGTAACGGGTAATGCCGTATTGTGCCAAATCGCTGGCCAGTTCGGGATGTACGAGTACCGGTTCGGGATTAGCCAGCCATAGGGTAGCGATGATGCCACCGCACAGAATACCGGCTACGAAAAGAAGATTCCAGACTTCTTTTTTCCAATCGTACCTGAAAAAAGGAATACGTCCGGGCAGACAGGCTGCGCAAAGGTGCCGCAGCGAAGCGCTGATTCCGAACGATTTGTTACCGATAAGCAGCAGAAGGGGTACAGTAAGTCCGATTAGCGGACCCGCCACGTACCAGGGCCAGGGTTCTTTGAGAAAAGTAAGCACAGCAACGGGTTTAATGCCGCTAAAGGTAAGGTAAAGAATGTCCTTTGTAGTGCGAAAACGGAGAAAATTCGCTGTCGAAAAACGAGCCCGAAAGCACTCTTTAGTGTGAAGCACCCAAAGGCATACGTGCCAAAGGAGTGACCTGCTGATCGGTAAATAGCCCGGCATGGTATTTGAAATGCCCTGTCATGGCTATCATAGCCGCATTGTCGGTGCAGTATTCAAACGGCGGAATGAACACTTCCCAGCCTTCGTGCGCGCCTGTTTCGAGCAGTTTTTTTCGCAGACCGGAGTTGGCCGATACGCCGCCCGCCAGCGCTACCCGGGTAATGCCCAGCGCACGGGCCGCCCGCCGCAGCTTGTCGAGCAGTATTTCGACAATGGTATGCTGTACCGAAGCGCAAATGTCGTGTCGGTTCTTTTCCGTAAAACCGGGCTCCATTTTCTCCTGATCACGCAGAAAATAGAGCACTTGAGTTTTGAGTCCGCTGAAGCTGAAATCGTAGCCCGCAATTTTCGGGTGCGAAAAACGGAAACGCAAGGGGTCGCCTGTAGCCGCCAGCTTGTCGATAAGGGGGCCGCCGGGATAAGGGAGTCCCATGATTTTGGCCGTTTTGTCGAAGGCTTCGCCCGCAGCATCGTCGATCGTTTCGCCGATGACTTCCATTTCGAGTGCGCTGCGTACCACTACGAGCTGGGTATGTCCGCCCGACACGGTAAGGCAGAGCAGGGGAAATTCGGGGATTTTTTTCTCTTCGCCGGGTTTGCGGATAAAATGCGCCAAAATGTGCGCCTGCATGTGGTTCACGTCGATAAGCGGAATACCGAGCGCCAGGGCCATCGATTTGGCGAAAGAAGTGCCTACCAGCAAGGCTCCTAAGAGCCCGGGGCCACGCGTAAAAGCGATGGCATCGAGGTCGGTCGGTTGGAGGTTCGCGTCTTTCAATACCGCGTCGGTAACGGGAATAATGTGCTGCTGGTGCGCTCTCGAGGCCAGCTCGGGTACCACGCCGCCGTAGCGCTCGTGTACCTTTTGCGTAGCGGTAACATGTGCGATCAGCTCTCCGTTGCGAATCACCGCTGCCGAAGTTTCGTCGCAGGAAGATTCGATGCCGAGAATTGTAATATCTTTGTAGATAGCCAACTGGAGTAGTAAAATAAGGCCAAAGGTATCAAAAAAGTATTCCGGATAATTGCCCGTACTATAGCCATCCTGCTGGAGGTGGTGCTGGCTTTGCTCATTTTTTTGTTTTTTGCCTTTAAATCGGCCGCTTTTCAGACCTGGGTCGGGCATCGTGTAGCCGAATACCTTTCGGCCGAGCTCAACACCACAGTAAAGATCGGTTCGATCGACATCGGCTTTTTCGATTATGCAGTGGTGCGCGACCTGTATGTGGCCGACCAGCATAACGATACCCTGCTGTACGCGCCGCGTGTAACCTGCTATCTCGGCAGCATTTCCCTTTCGAAAGAGGAAATACGTATCGACTTGGCCGAGTTTGAAAAACCCGTGGTGCGCTTAAAAAAATACGAAGGCGAAAAGGATATGAACTTCGCGTTTATCGAAGATTATTTTTCGTCCGACAAGCCCAAAGACACCACTTCCAAAGGCGGATGGGGCCTGAGCTGTGAGCGTATTTTACTTAATGAGGCCGATTTTGCCTACCACGATTACAACCGGAAGCCGATAGAATATGGGCTCGATTTTAACCATATCTGTCTGTCTAACCTCAGTATAGACGCCGCTAATTTCAGGCAGGTCGCAGATACCTCGATGGTCAGGTTTAACCGCATTACCGTGAAAGACTGCAGCGGTTTTGACCTCGATACCTTACGTGCCGATTTTAAGTTCAGTAAAACCCTCATGAGCTTCGACTCGTTATTTATCCGCACGCCCGACAGCCGGATCGACATACCCTCGCTCTCGTTCAGCTACGGCTCTACCGACGATTTCAGCGATTTTACCGACAAGGTGAAAATGAGGGCCGACCTGAGAAGTTCGCTCGTTTCGCTCGATGATATCGCTTTTTTTGTGCCCGATCTGAAAGGCATCGACCGGCAGGTGCTGCTCAGCTCGCGTGTGTATGGCACCGTCAATGATCTGACCCTTAAAAGGCTGGGACTTTACCTTTCCGAAACCACTTTTCTGGAGGGCGACCTCACTATGGTGGGGATTACCGATATTGAAAAAGCCTTTATCGCGGCCGAACTGAAATCTTTTTCGACCACGCGCCACGATTTGCAGACCATCAAGCTTCCGCCTTTCGACAGCACGGCTTTTATTTCGCTGCCGCCCAACCTGGCTCGCCTGGGACAGATTACCGGATCGGCCAGCTTTACCGGAACGCTCAACGATTTTGTGGCATACAGCAGGATACAAACCGCCGTGGGTGCCGTACGAACCGACTTGCGCGTTCATGTCGATTCGGCCGAGAACCTGTATCATTACAAAGGGGATTTGATGACCTCTGCGTTTAATATAGGCTACCTTTTCGATATTCCCGATATGGGTAAGGTGAGCTTCGATTTGGATTTGGATGCCCGTGAGCTTAGCAATGTAGGATCGCGTGATGAGCTTGGCTTGATTTCGCGATTGAATTACATGCGCGCCGATATTTTGGGTAAGGTTTCGCTTTTTGAGTACAGAGGATACAAGTATCGCAATATAGCGCTCGACGGGCGTTTGGAATCGCAACTGTTTAGCGGGGAGCTTTCTGTGCGCGACGAAAATCTTGATTTGACGTATGCCGGTGAAATTAATTTTGAAGAAAAAACGCCCCGTTTCAATTTCACGGTCGATCTCGACAAAGCTAACCTGGGACAGCTTAATCTTTCGGATCGCGATGAGCTGAGCAACCTTACGTTGCAGATGTCGGCCAACGCATCGGGAAGCAGTCTCGATAATTTTGAAGGAACCGTAGTTATTGCCGAGGTGCAGTACGAAGAAAAAGGGCAGATTTATCACCTTGATTCTATAGGTATTACGGCTAACAAGGTGGGCGAAGAGAAGCAGCTTACGTTCAGTTCGCCGATACTTGATCTCCAAATACTCGGTACCTATTTCTTTACCGATTTACCGGTGAGCTTCATGTCTATTCTTTCCGAAGCGATGCCTGCGCTTTTTGACAATGAGGTGTTTACCGTAAAAGGAGAGCAGCTTTTTACCTACGATGTGCTGATAAAAGATTTCAGCATGGTTACGCAGTTGTTTGTACCGGCTGTGGCGCTTTCACCTAATACACGTATCAACGGTCGTATCGATTCGTACAAAAATATCTTCCGGCTTCGTACCGATCCTATCGCTTCACTGGAGGTCGGCGGAAGGGTATTCCGCAATTTCACTGTCAATGCCCGTAACAACGGCGACTACCTCGTACTCAATACCCGCGCCACCGATATTTTTATCGACGACAGCCTCAGCTTGCAGAATTTTACGCTCGATGGCGAATTGTACCAAAATAAAATGGCGACCACCATTGCCTGGATGAACCGGGATTCGGCCAGTTGGGGCACTATTCTCGGTGAAGGGCTTGTGCATTCGCCCCAGTTTTTTGAGTTTGACATCAAACCTTCACAATTCCAAATTACCAAGGCTACCGGAACCTGGCACCTCGACGAAAGCTCTCATGTCGAAATACGGGGCGACACTGTTCACATAGCCGATTTTAACATATATAACGACAAGCAGATTATCACTGTTGCCGGCACAATATCTTCCGATCCGGCCGATAGCCTGGCGATTGATATCTGCGATTTTGAAATGTCGAACCTGAATACACTTATCGGTAATCCGAACATGGTGCTAAAGGGAAAGCTGAACGGTACGGGGTATATTTCCGATGCCTATAACGACGTATTTCTTTCGGCCGACGTATCGCTCGATTCGTTCTATATTAACAAAGATTACCTGGGCGATTTTCACCTGGTCAATGCCTGGGATCCGGTCAATAAAGCCATTTACACCGTGGGCGATTTGCAGCGAAAAGAAATGCCCTCTCTTCATTTTGAAGGCCGTTATTACGCCGGTAATGGAGGGAATTCGCTCGATTATCGGGTAAAGATGGATCAGCTTAACCTGATTTTCCTCAATGCCTTTTTGCCTTCCGATATTTCGAACCTCCGCGGACTGGCCAGCGGAGAAATCTCCCTAAGAGGTACGCCTTCCGAACCTTTGGTCAGGGGAAAAGTGAATTTCGATTACGGTTCGGTAAAAGTAAACATGCTCAATACCGAATACTATTTTGGCGGAGAGGTAAAACTGTTTGAAGATCTTATCGCATTCGACAGCATTCCGCTGGTCGATCTAAAAGGGAACATGGGCTGGGCGCAGGGAGCGCTGCGCCATACGAATTACGGCAACTGGAATTTCTCGACACAGCTTGAGTTTAACAAGCTGCTTTGCCTCAATACGACCGAAGACATGAATCCGCTCTACTACGGCCGTGCTTATGCCAGTGGAAGAGTGAACGTATTTACTTCGGGCGGCGGCATAGAAGTCGATGTGAACGTGAAAACCGAAAAAGGAACCCGGGTGGTATTGCCGCTGTACGGCTCGTCGGATGTGACGTTGCAGGATTTTGTCCGTTTCGTCTCGGCAGCCGACAGCAATCAGATTGCGGTGAGCAATAAAGTCGATTTGTCGGGTATTACGCTCAATTTTGAATTTGATGTGACCCCCGATGCGGAAATGCAGATCGTGTTCGATAAGCTGGCGGGCGATATGATTCGTGCGAAAGGTTCGGGACATATTTCGCTGGGTATCGATCAGCTCGGGCAGTTTAGCATGTACGGGCAGTATGTGGTCGATCAGGGCGATTATTACTTTACCCTGATGAATGTGATCAACAAGCATTTTACGGTGAAAAAAGGCAGCACTATCAATTGGTACGGCGATCCATATACCGCCGATATAGACCTGACCGCCGTCTATAAAGTGCAGGCTTCACCCTTTGAGCTGATGCCTTCCGATTTGGCGCCGCAGTACCGCAACAACATGGAAGTAGAATGTGAAATGTCGCTCAAACAAAGCCTTTTCCAGCCGCTTATCACGTTTAACATTAATATACCGCGTGCCGACGAGAACCTGCGGGCTGCACTAACCGTGATACGTGCTTCGGAGCAGGAAATGAGCCGTCAGTTTTTTGCCCTGTTGGCGATTAATAAATTTCTACCGCTGACCAATACCATTAGCAACGCTGCCCAGTCGGGGCTTGCGGCTACTACCGGCGAGCTGCTTTCGAGTCAGTTGAGCAACTGGCTTTCTCAGATCAGTGATGAGTTTGATGTGGGGGTAAATTATAAGCCCGGAGATGAAATTTCGAACGAGGAAATAGCCGTGGCCTTGTCCACCCAGTTTTTTAACGACCGCCTTATCGTAAAAGGCAACGTGGGTGTGAGCAGTGGTAATCGTACCAACCAGAATCCCAACAGCCTTATCGGTGATTTTAACGTGGAATACAAAATCAACCAGGACGGAACATTTAGGGTAAGGGCCTTTAACGAGTCGAACGAATTTGACATCACGAACACCTCGCAGGCACCTTATACCCAGGGTGCGGGTATTTATTACACCGAAGAATTTGACCGGCTTTCGGAGCTGCGTATTATACAACGGATTCAGAAACTTTTTACCCGTCGCAAACGCCGTACGCCTGTTCAAACTCCGGTCCCTGCCCAAACACCGACTCCCACTCCTGTGCAAACCGAAGACAAAAACTCCGAAAAAGGTACCCTCCGGAAAGAAGAAGAATAAAATTCCGTTTATTTCTAATTCCGCTGCCGAAGGCTTCCTATCCGGTGTCTTATTTTTTTAACTTTGCTCCCTTTATTTTAAGAATTCATACATGATACGTATTACCCTGCCCGACGGCTCCGTACGTGAATACCCCGAAGGCGCTACAGCGCTTCGGGTGGCACAGGATATCAGTGAAGGATTGGCCCGCAACGTGCTGGCCGCTCAAATCGACGGTAAAACCATCGACGCCACGCTTCCCCTTACGGAAGACGTGCATCTGAAGCTGCTCACGTGGAACGACGAGGCGGGTAAATCGACACTTTGGCATTCTTCGGCGCACCTGATGGCCGAAGCGCTCGAAGCCTATTATCCGGGCATTAAGTTCGGTATCGGTCCGCCGATAGAAAGAGGATTTTATTACGATGTCGATTTTGGCGAGCAGCCGTTTACCGAGGCCGACCTCAAAAAAATAGAAGACAAGATGCTGGAACTGGCCCGGCAGAAAAATGCCTTTCTGCGTCGCGAGGTGCCCAAAGCGGAGGCGGTAGAATATTTTCGTAAAAAGGGAGACGAGTATAAGCTCGACTTGCTCGAAAACCTCGAAGACGGAAGCATCACCTTTTATAGTCAGGGTAATTTTACCGATTTGTGCCGTGGACCTCATATTCCGGACACCGGTTTTGTGAAAGCCGTGAAACTTACCGCAATTGCCGGGGCATACTGGAAAGGCGACGAAAAAAACAAGCAGCTTACCCGTATTTACGGTATTACTTTTCCCAAGCAGAAAGAGCTCGACGAGTACCTTGTGATGCTGGAAGAGGCCAAAAAACGCGATCACCGCAAGCTGGGCAAGGAACTCGAACTGTTTACCTTTTCCGAAAAGGTGGGCATGGGGCTGCCACTTTGGTTGCCGAAAGGAACCGCCCTGCGCGAGCGCCTGGAACAGTTTATGCGCAACGCTCAGAAAAAAGCAGGATACCAGCAGGTGGTTACTCCGCATATAGCCAATAAAAATCTGTATGTAACTTCGGGACACTACGAGAAATACGGGAAGGATTCGTTTAAGCCGATTGAAACACCGGCCGAGGGCGAGGAGTTTTTCCTGAAGCCAATGAACTGTCCGCACCATTGCGAAATCTACAAAGCGGCTCCCCGTTCATATAAAGATTTGCCGTTCAGGCTGGCCGAGTTTGGTACCGTGTATCGTTACGAGCAGAGCGGCGAGCTGCACGGGCTTACCCGCGTGCGGGGCTTTACACAAGATGACGCCCACATCTTTTGCCGTCCCGATCAGGTAGAGGAGGAGTTTAAAAAAGTGATCGATTTGGTGCTTTACACCTTCAACGCGCTCGATTTTAAAGAGTACACCGCGCAGATTTCGCTACGCGATCCGGATAATCCTTCCAAGTACATCGGCAGTGACGAAAACTGGCAGAAAGCGGAGCAGTCCATTATCAATGCGGCGACCGAGAAAGGGCTGAACACCGTTATCGAAACCGGCGAAGCGGCTTTTTACGGGCCTAAGCTCGATTTTATGGTGAAAGATGCCATCGGTCGGCAGTGGCAGTTGGGCACCATTCAGGTCGATTACAACCTGCCCGAGCGTTTTGAGCTGGAATATACCGGCAGCGATAACCAAAAACATCGTCCGGTGATGATTCACCGGGCCCCCTTCGGATCGCTCGAACGTTTTGTAGCCGTGCTTATTGAGCACTGTGCGGGTAACTTCCCCCTATGGCTTACCCCTGAGCAGGCTATTTTATTGCCCATCAGCGAAAAGTATAATGATTACGCTCGCGAAGTTTCAAATTTGTTAAATAATTACGATATTCGCAGCCTCGTTGACGAAAGGAACGAGAAGATAGGCAAAAAGATACGCGATGCCGAGCTGAAAAAGGTGCCTTATATGCTGATTGTAGGTGAGAAAGAACAGGCCGAACAGTTGGTTTCCGTAAGGCGTCATGGAGAAGGAGACAAAGGTTCGTTTACCCTGCCTGAGTTTGCAGCGGTAGTGAACCGGGAGATTGAAGAAAAGATGCCCGGCATAGAAGTAAAGTAATAACTAAAAACAAGAGTTATAGCACAGATGAACAACCGTCCTCCCCGTGGCCCGCGTGGTCCGAGAGGCAGGCCTCAGCGAGAGGAGTTACACAAGATAAACCAGCGTATTACTGCCCGTGAGGTACGTTTGGTAGCCGATGGGGTAGAGCCCAAGGTTTATCCCTTGTCGGAAGCTTTGCGTATGGCGCAGGAGCGTGAGTTGGATTTGGTGGAAATTTCGCCGAATGCCGTTCCGCCCGTCTGTAAGATTACGGATTACAAGAAGTTTCTTTACGAACAGAAAAAGAAACAGAAAGAGCTGAAAGCAAAGCAGCTTAAAGTAGTGGTAAAGGAGATCCGTTTCGGACCCAATACCGACGACCATGATTTTAACTTTAAAGTGAAGCATGCGCTCGGGTTTTTGGAAGAAGGTTCCAAAGTACGCGCGTATGTGTTTTTTAAAGGGCGTTCTATCGTGTTCAAGGAAAGGGGAGAAATCCTGCTGCTCAAGTTTGCCCAGGCGCTTGAGGAACATGGCGTGGTAGAAAAGATGCCCTCGCTCGAAGGGAAGAAAATGTTCATCATGATCAACCCGAAAAAGAAGAAATAAAGGCTTAATTCCAATAAATCAAATCAAGTCAAATGCCGAAGATGAAGACCAATTCCAGTGCGAAAAAGAGGTTCAAAGTAACCGCCACTGGAAAGATCAAACGGAAACAAGCGTTTAAGCGGCACATCCTGACCAAGAAGGCTACCAAGCGTAAACGTGCCCTGACGCACAGCGCACTGGTACACAAAGCCGACATGGACAATGTGAAAGCAATGCTTGTACTGTAACCCCAAAGGTTACAAAAGGTTCAGTGTTAAACCCGGTAATTAGTACTAAAAGTTCCGCCTGACGCGGCCGCTGATTACCAAAAACAAAAAACTATGCCACGCAGTAAAAACAAAGTTGCTTCAAAGCACAGAAGGAAAAAAGTCCTTTCCCAAACCAAAGGCTATTTCGGTCGCGCGAAAAACGTATATACCGTAGCCAAAAACGTACTTGAAAAAGGCGGTACGCACGCCTATTCAGGCCGCAAACAGAAGAAAAGACTCTTCCGCGGGCTGTGGATTCAGCGTATCAATGCCGGTGTGCGCGCACACGGTCTCTCGTACAGCGAGTTTATGGGCAAGCTCAATGCCAGCGGTCTTGAATTTAACCGTAAAGTATTAGCCGACCTCGCGATGAATAATCCCGAAGCTTTCAAAGCTATCGTAGAAAAAGTGAAGTAAAGATTTCTTTCTGAAATAGAAGGCCCCCTGATTTGTGTCAGGGGGTTTTTTTGTGTCGTTCCCTTCGGCTTCGCTCAGGGAACGTGGTGTGGTGTTTTGGGAGAGAGTTGCG
>CAYWRZ010000004.1:90416-250547 GCA_964460845.1 uncultured Weeksellaceae bacterium | reverse complement strand
GTACGCATCAGCTACGACAACGAAGTAATCGTGAAGCCCGTTTCAAAACTGTAAAAAACAGAATGCGGCCTTCTATACACACAGGCTTTTACTTTTCTTCAACTACAGAAACGCATACTGACAGAAAACGATTTTAATACGTTTCCAAACCCTAAATAACCCTATCATGAACAAAAAGCTACTGTTAGCTGGGCTCTTCGCCGTTTTTTCGGTGTCGGGCTCAACCCAACAGCTCCTTAACTCAAGTCAGGTTACGGGCAGAAACGGCCAACCGCTAGAGTCTCCCGTTTCACTGGTTCCCGGACCCGTTTCGCCTTTGTTGCCGACCGAATCTTTACCTGCGGCTTCGGGCGATCGTGCCACATGTACAGACAAGATCACCTATACCACATACCACGATAACGAAATTACAAGAGGCCGGTCAACTTTCGGTGGAAATGAGGGCTGGATACTCGCACTGCAAGCTTTTCCGGGATTCACCGGAGAATTGATCGGCGTTGAATTCAGAGCACAAAGCCAAAAACCTTCCGGAAGCTCTGTAGTAACTGTAAATGTATCCGCTATCGACCCGTACAGCTCTTTACCTTATTTACCTTACTATTCCCTAGGCACAGGTACGACCACCATCACTTCCGAAAACACCTACACCCTCACGTTTAACTCACCGATAAACGTCACCAATGGATTTTGCCTGACCTTTTCCTCCACGGCCAATGATTCCTGCTTTCTCTACGGCAATGGTAATGGATCCGCTCCGACTCCGGGGTATTCTATCGTGTACCATGCCGACGCGGGATATTACTCCCTGGCTTCGTTAGGGTATAACATAGATTATTTGGTCAGTCCCATTATTCGTTTTAACTATTCCGCCCCTTCTCTTTCGGTAAGCGGACCTACCACCATTTGCGGAAGTACACAGGTTTCGGCTACACTTACTCCGCCGACATCGTTGGCTCATTTCGGCAGTAACTTATTTAACCCTAACGGTCAGACGCACGCTATCAACTTCGGCGACGGAAGCGCGGCCTATACTTCCACCTCTGCTAACCACACCTACCAGAACGCCGGTTCTTACACCATCTCCGCAAGCAGCACCTACAGAGGATGGAACAGCAACTGCACCAGCAATGCACCCAGCTCGGTGAATATGACGGTGAATCCCCTCACCACCTCCTTTTTCTCTTGGCAAGCTAACGGACTCTTCGTACAGTTCAACAACCTTTCTACCCACGCTACCGGCTATAGCTGGGGCTTTGGCGACGGTGGCACTTCGGCTGCAGCCAGTCCCGTGCGTACCTACACCTCAGACGGCACTTACACCGTAGAGCTCACCGCTAACGGTAGCTGCGGCAATGACCTCTACTACAGCAACATTACCGTAGCACAGGGGCAAAACGGAGGCGACGTTAGCGTAACCGAAGAAGGCGCGGCGCTGCACCTCAATATCTTCCCAAACCCCACTACCGACAGACTTCAGCTTGCCTTCGAACTCAGCAAAGCCACTAACCTGAACGTGGATCTGATGAATCCCAACGGACAACTCATTTCTTCACAACAACAAAACGCCGCGCTGAAAGGAAAATTCGATTTTGACCTAAGCGGACTCGCTGCAGGTGTTTATTTCGTACGCATCAGCTACGACAACGAAGTAATCGTGAAGCCCGTTTCAAAACTGTAAACAGGAACGCATCCCGATAAAAAACAATTTTAACCCGTTCTCAAACCCTAAATACCCCCATCATGAACAAGCATCTACTCTTAGCCGGACTCTTCTCCGTCTTTTCGGGCGCAGCTTCGGCGCAACAGATTAAGCCGTCGCAATTTGCAGGAAACGGCGATCATTCTCAGAATTTTCAATCCATTTCAGCAACTCAGGGTCTGCTCAGCACTACCCCCACCGCTGCTGCCTCAGGCGATCGCGCCGCTTGTACCGACAAGGTAACCTATACCACATACCACCATAACGGGGCTCAAAAACTTGAGGTGTATCTCGGTGGGAATGACGGCTGGGTAGCTGCCCTGCAATCTTTTCCCGGATTCACCGGAGAATTGATCAGTGTTGAATTCAGAGGAAAAACCCAAAAAGCTTCCGGAAGCTCTACGATGCAGATGGGCGTGTATTCTATTCATCAATCCACTTATTTACCCAACGCTCTTTTGGGCGGCGGTACGACCACCATCACTTCCGAAAACACTTATACCATCACGTTTAGCTCACCAATAAGCGTCACCAATGGATTTTGCCTGGGTTTTGAAACTGTGACCGGAGACTCCTGCATTATTTACACTAACGGCAACGGTTCTGCTCCGACTCCGGGATATTCTATCGTGTACCATCCCGACCAGGGTTTGAACAAGCTGTCTGCGGCAAGCTATAACGTAGATTATCTGGTCAGCCCCACTATCCGCTTTAACTATTCCGACCCTTCGCTCTCGGTAAGCGGACCTACCACTATTTGCGGAGGCACACAGGTTTCGGCTACACTCACCCCGCCTACCTCTATGAATCACTTCAGCCATCCCGTATTCAACCCCAACGGTCAGGCACATGCCATTAATTTCGGCGACGGAAGCGCGGCTTACACCTCCACTTCAGCCAATCATACCTACCATAACGCCGGTTCTTACACCATCTCCGCAAGCAGCACCTACAGGGGATGGAACAGCAACTGCACCAGCAACGCACCCAGCTCGGTGAACATGACCGTAAACCCAGCCACCACTTCTTTCTTCTCCTGGCAGGCTAACGGACTCTTCGTCCAGTTCAACAACCTTTCTACCCACGCTACAGGCTATACCTGGATTTTCGGCGACGGTGGCAGCACATCTTCTGCAGCCAGCCCGGTTCGTACTTACACTTCTGACGGTACTTATACCGTAGAACTCGCTGCTAACGGCCAATGCGGAAGTGATTTGTACTATAGCAATATTACCATCGCACAGGGCCAAAACGGTGGCGACGTTAGTGTAACCGAAGAAGGCGCAGCACTGCACCTCAACATCTTCCCGAACCCCACTACCGACAGACTTCAGCTTGCCTTCGAACTCAGCAAAGCCACTAACCTGAACGTGGATCTGATGAACCCCAGCGGACAACTCATTTCTTCACAACAACAAAACGCCGCACTGAAAGGGAAATTTGATTTTGACCTGAGCGGACTCGCTGCAGGTGTGTATTTCGTACGCATCAGCTACGACAACGAGGTTATCGTAAAACCTGTTTCCAAACTGTAATTCCTTACGGTTCCATACTCAACCCCCTGACATGATCGTCAGGGGGTTTTTTATTTCCTAAAATTTCTGTCCGGGGCTTTATGGAATAACACTTCTTCAGGCATCTTACCCGAAACGCTTGTGTAACCGTAAAAACTATGCCTATGAAACCTTTCGTTCAACCGTACAAAATTCTGGTGACAGTACTTTTTCTTTTGTGCACACCGGTAATTGTCGTAAAAGCTCAGCAAACGCCGGGCGAAATCCGAGGAAAAGTAATGGAACTGGAATCGGGCGAAGCCCTTGAACGCGCCAGCGTATGGATCGAGATAGGGGGTAACAAACACGGTATCAGCACCGACAGCACCGGGCGCTTCGTGATCAAACCGGTAAGTCCGGGTACTTATACCCTTTACGCTTCTTATATCAACAAAACGCCTTACCGAACCATAGTCGATGTAAAACCGAACCAAATCACTTTCGTGCCCACCATTTCCCTGCGCGACTCTTCCGAGATGGAGGTAGAAGTATTCGTGTACAGTGAACCGCTGATCAACCCCGAAGAAACCTCGATGCGCACCATCACTTACAAAGAAATTAAAAACAGTCCGCACATCCGCAGCCTGAGTAAGCTGGTGGGATCTATGACTTCCGACATCAAAGTCAGCGAAGACGGACGCGATTCTTACGTACGCGGCTCGCGATCAGATGCCGCCATTTATTTTGTGGACGGCGTCAAAATGATGGAAGGCCGCATTAATGTACCCGGCGTAGCCATTGGCAGCGTAACGGTTTATACGGGTGGCGTACCCGCCAAATACGGCGACGTAACCAGCGGAGTGATCATTGTCGAAACGAAAAGCTATTTCGACCTGTACAACGACTGGAAAAGCCGGAACGAAGACGAATAATTTCGTAAATTTAGCTTTACCTGACTTTGTTTTTCAGAAAGAAAATAACGCTCCCTGCCACCGACGAAACGCTGATTGAGGCATATCGCCATTCACGCGACAAGTCGCACGTGGGCATACTGTACGAACGGTATGCCCATATTGTGTTCGGGGTGTGTATGAAATACCTGAAAAACCGCGACGAAAGCCGCGATGCTACCTTACAAATTTTCGAAAAGCTGATAAACGATCTGCTGGTGCATCAGATCACCTATTTCAAAGGCTGGCTGCATACGGTTACACGCAACTACTGCCTGATGGAATTGCGCAAAAGCCAGCGCCGGGGCAGTGAATACGCCCTCGAAGAGCTTGAGGGAAAACTGGCCGAAGATACGAACGACGATTCGCTCCTGGGCGAAATCAAACTTCAGGAACTCGAAAAAGCAATCGGCCTGCTGGCCGAACCGCAACGCATCTGCATCGACCTGTTTTACCTGAAAGGAAAATCATACCGCGAAACCGCTACCCTGAGCGGATATCCTGAAAAACAAGTAAAAAGCCATCTGCAAAACGGCAAACGAAACCTTAAACTTATTTTATCCCAGCATCATGCATTCGTCGCACGATAATCCGTTTAAACCGCAGTCTCCGCTCACCCGCGAAGAACTCGACGCCTACCTGAAAGGGCAGTCGGACGACGCTGCTTTGCGACAAGCCGAGCTGAAGCTGGCCGGTGACGCGTTTGCCACCGAAGCCACCGAAGGATTAGCCGACGACCCCAATGCGCTGTTGGCCCTACCCCCCACCGCCGTATTTCTCAAACAGGCTCCTACTCCGGCAAGAGCCGGAGGAAAAAACGGTTTATGGATAAGTGCTTCGATAGCCATACTAAGTACCTCGCTGCTGATTTATATGCTGGCGACAGAAGACACACCTGCACCCAGCGCGAATCAGGCACAAGTCGAAACAGCGGTTAAACCGCCCCGGGAAACAGCTCCCCTATTTGAAAACAATGACGCTTCGCTCAGCGAAATCGAAGAAGCGCAACCCATCGCCGAACAAGAACAAATCACTTACCGCAAAGCCGTAGCCGATCAGCCCAATACGATAATTCATCCTACACCGGATGTAACGGCCGAAGCACCGAAAACACCTCCTGTCAGTGAAAATCCGCCCCAACCGGTGGCACAGAAAACAGAAGCGCTCATCCACAGTCCCGAAACCGATCCGAAAATAGCGCGGTCGAACGTACGCTTTACCTACCTGCACGATCTGAAAGTGATCGATTACAGCGGGCTTTATACTTCAGGCATCCCGAAAACCACTTTTGCACTTACCGGCACTCCCGCCAGCAGCGAAAACAGAGTAGAAGCTCCCCTCACTTCACGTGCCAGCCGCGATATAGCCTCCGATCATGAAATCCGTACGATTTACATTCCTTACGAAACTTATCTCGAAGAGACGCTACTCGAATTTAAACACCACCGGTACAAAGCCGCGCTGAAAAATTTCATGGAGATTCACCGCCATTATCCGGAAGATCTTAACGCCTTTTTTTACAGCGGACTCTGTTACTACAACCTCGGTAAATTCGACAAAGCATTAAGCTGTTTCGACCGTTGCGCCAACGATTCTTTCTCCACTTTTGAGGAAGAAGCGCAATGGTACAAAGCCCTGAGTCTGATCAAGCTCCGAAAAAGTACTGAAGCGGAAAGCCTTTTGCGTGACATCGCCAATTCGGGCGGTTTTTACAGCGAGCGTGCACGGCAGCAACTGCATCTGCTGCGATAAGCCTCAGTCTCTGAGCGCTTTCATTTCTTCCAGCAAAATATGGTAATAATCCGCTCCCGTAAGCTTCGATTTCATCCAGCAATAAAAAGCAATCGCTTTCGATTCTTCCTCGCCCGGACGTGCGGCAAACAGTTCTTTTTCGGCCACTTTACGAAAAGTACGGAAAGAAAGCGAATACGGATCAGCCAGATATTGCCTGAGAATACTGAGAAAATTAGCGGCCTGCCTATATTGCGGCGTATGCAGCATCTGCGAAAAATCACGTTCGATACTGCGTAGCAGCGACAGGGATATTTCTTCGTGCCCCAGCTCGTAGTGAATCACCAATTGAATAAGCCTGCGCCGCAACACCCACTCCTGCCCCATTTTTTTGGCGTACCAGCCGTCGCTGTGCTGCTGCTGTACAAACAGGCGATTGGCTTTTTTGAACTCACGGGCATTAAAATAAAAGAAAGCCAAATTCAATTTCATGTTCAGCTCATCGGTCACCGAAAGCCGGTGTTTTTTCCCAAACAGCACTTCTTCGTGCAAACGGATAGCCGCTTCGTTATCGCCCGAAAGACTTTTTACCGAACTGAACAAGGCTACGTAACGCGGGTAAAACTGAATGTAATACCGTTTTTCGTACGCCTGTATCGCTTCGTAAAAGCGCTCGAGATAAAGCGTGCTCTGCTTAAATTTACGATTGCGGTACAGCACGTGGGCAATCATATACAAAAAACGAAGCCGGTAATAATGGAACTGCTTTCGCCCGGAAGCCGCCCGTTCAAACTGGCGAAAATAACGCCGCACAAAAGGCTCAAACTCGCGCAGGTTACGCAGTGCCAGGTAGGTATTCCGCACGATTTCCATCAGTTGAAAAAGCTGCTGTGGCCGATCGTTCAGTACCGCCGATACTTCATATTGCTGCAGGGTATCTTCTACAAAGGCCGGAAAATCGTCGAGCCGGGCAGTGGCTTTGGCCTCTTCGAGCTTTTGACGAATAAGCGCCGTTACCACAATAAGCTGTTCCTGCGCCCGGGCCAGCTTGCGCGCTTCTTCCTGCCGCTGCAATATTTCGGAAAGCGAATACAACGAACCTGTATGCGCATACTCTATCATCAGCAAATAGGTGCTGTGCAACAAAGCGTATTGCTCCGATTCGAGTCCGAGCTGCTCGGCTTTTTTCAGGTATTTCCAGGCTACGTGCGGTAAGCCCTGCTCAAAAAGATAGCGACTCAGGCTGATTTGTCCGCTCAGCATTCCGTTTTCACTCAGATCGTCCTGCGTTTGCCTCAATACGATAAAAGCAGCCAACTGCCGGGCCAGACGTTTGCGCAGCGCATAGTAGTTGTCGCGGGCTTTGGGTGTAAGATTGCGGGTAAACGCCCCTTCCTCCTTTTGCGAAGCTAACATTTCAAACAAACGCACATCCTTGCGCGATTCGGAATGTTTCTGACGGGTAAGAAATTTGCGAAACTCGGTCTTACTTCGTGTATCGAAGGTGCTGAGAATGTCGCGGATATGATCCATACAAGCTGTGTTTAAGCGTAAAAAAGAAAAAATAAAGTCATTTTATAAAATCCTTTTTTCTACTTCTAAAGTACTGTTTTTCTTTTTATTAAACTTTTTATAGATAAATAAAAATATCCTTTTTAAGCAGAATCTGCTTTCGGAAAGAACGGAAGGGGCAATAGGTTTGTGGCGGCTAAAATGAATGCCCTTAAATCTCATACACATGAAAAAATTAAGCTTTTCTCTCGTACTGCTGCTGCTGGTACAGTCTCTTTTCGCACAAGTAAACGAAACCGGAAAATACAAGGCTGAGAGCTGGCAGACTTATCTTCTTCCGGGAGTAGGATACGATTATTACGATCCGGGCAAGGCAAGCTGGGGTACGTATCAGGGCTACTCCATTCAGTTTGTGTTATTCTCAGACTACACGGCTCCACAACATACCCGAAAATCAAGCGGTCCGGCGCTGAAAAACATCTACGGCCGACTCGGCTTTCTTTCTTCTTCCCACGAACGGCCTTCCCTGCTTCATTACACGATAGGCGCGAATGCTTCGTTTGAAAACCGGATTACACGATCCTGGCTGATTCCTTATTTCGGAATGGAAGCGGGTGGTATGGCCGAATCGGAGCTGGTCAAACACACTACTTTCCAACCGTATATCGGATTGTACTGGTTTGCACAGCGAAATCTCCGCGTAAGCACGCAAATCGGCTCGCTGGTACTGATGAATAAGGAAGAGGTAATTCGCGGAACGTACGGCAGCCTTACGCTACAGGCCACTTTATGGCGATAAAAAACCCGAAGCGGTGACTCTTGTGCACATTTGACAAAGCGAGAAGCTTCGTCGTGTTTTCCAAACCCTGAAAACCCTATCCTGTGCCAAGAGTCACCCTTCAGGTAATAACTTCGTCTTTTCGGCGGTTAAAAATCCAAAAAATAATTGGAAAAACCAGCAAACTGAGAATAGTTCCTGTAATTAATCCTCCGATAATGACTACGGCAAGCGGTTTTTGCGACTCTGAACCGATACCGGTAGAGATGGCAGCCGGCAATAATCCGATAGAGGCCATCATGGCAGTCATCACCACCGGGCGCGTTCTTACCCTTACCGCTTCTATAATAGACTGGTTTAACGTCATTTTCTCGCGAAGGTTTTTCTGAAAGCCCGAAATCAGGATAACGCCATTCTGGATACAAATGCCGAAAAGCGCAATGCAGCCCACTCCAGCCGAAATACCGAAGTTGATCCCGGTTACGTGAAGGGCAAGAATAGCACCTACCAGCGCAAAAGGGACATTGGCCAGTACCAACAGGGAATCTTTTACGTTGCCGAACAGGATGAATAAGAGTACAAAAATGGCGATGAGACTGATAGGCACCACCTGCGCCAGCCGTTTACTGGCACGCACCTGATTCTCGAACTCGCCCGTCCATTGCAGGGAATAGCCCTGCGGCAGCTTCAGGTTTTTGCGGATGTTCTGCTGCGCTTCGGCAATGGTGCTGCCCAAATCGCGTTCGCGTACCGAAAATTTGACCCCGATAAAGCGTTTGGTATCGTCGCGGTAAATGAAAGCCGCACCGGTTTGCTTTTCGATGGTGCTGATTTCTTTCAGCGGAATCTTCACCCCGTGTAAGGTAGGTACCATCAGGTTGGCCATATCCTGCTCATTGCGCCGGTATTCTTTTTCGTAACGGATACGCACATCGAATTTGCGCTCGCCCTCGTATTTTTCGGTAGCGGTTTTTCCGCCGAAAGCCATTTCGAGCACGGCCTGCGCATCGGCAATGGTAACCCCGTAAGTGGCCATTTTTTCCTTGTCGAGGATCACGCTTATTTCGGGCTGACCGAGGTTGCGCAGCACGCCTACGTCTTTGATCCCCTCTACTTCTTTTAGCTGCAGCACCACTTTATCGGCCAGTTCTTCGAGCTTATGTAAATCGTCGCCGAAAATTTTAACTGCGTTCGACGCTTTAAATCCGGCTACCGCTTCGGCCACGTTATCGATTACAGGCTGAGAATAATTGTACGTAATGCCCTGATATTGGCTCAGCCGCTGATCAATTTCTTCGATAAGTGCCTCTACGGAACGTTTTCTTTCCCATTCTTTAGCCGGTTTCAGATCGACCTGAAATTGCACAAAATAAAACCCGTTAGGGTCGGTGCCATCGTTAGAACGGCCGGTTTGCGAAAGCACATTTTCCACTTCGGGAAAAGCGTTCAGCTCTTTACGCAAGGTTCCTGCCATTTTTACACTTTCGGAAAGCGACATGCTCATTGGCAGCTCGGCCGTCACCCACAAAGCACCTTCGTTGAGCTGGGGCATAAATTCGGTACCCAAAAAACGGGTCGAGGCCAGGGTAATGCTCAGCAAAAGCACTGATGCAATGACACTCAGCTTTTTAAAACGGAAGGTAAAACGGAATCCCTTTTCTATGCTGCGGTTCCAGAAATTGACAAAAGGGTTGCGCTTTTCGCGCACGTTGCGGTTGAGCAGCATGGCGCTGAGTACCGGTACCAATGTTAGCGTGAAAATGAGTGCGCCTAACAAGGCAAAACCCAGGGTATAAGCCAACGGAGCAAACATTTTACCTTCCACTTTTTGAAATGCAAAAATGGGCAGCAGCGCCGTGATAATGATAAGCTTGGAGAAAAAGACGGCCTTCCCGGTTTCGGTGCCGGTTTTTTTGATCAATCCCGCTTTAGCCAGCTTGTTGAATTTGTCCATGCCCCGCTTTTTAGCCAGGTGATCGAGGGCGACAAACATCCCTTCGACCATAACCACCGCCCCGTCGATTATAATCCCGAAATCGATCGCACCGAGCGAAATCAGATTGGCAGTAAGCCCTTTCAGGTTGAGGCACAAAAAGGCAAACAGCAGCGAAAGCGGAATGATCAGCGCTACGATAAAGGTAGTTCGCCAATCGGCCATAAAAAGAAATACAACCACAGTCACCAGCACGATGCCTTCGAAAAGGTTGGTCAGCACGGTCTGCGAACAATAGCTAATCAGATCGCCCCTATCGTAAAAGGCTTCGAGGTAAACCCCTTGAGGCAGCACATCGCGGTTAAGCTCTTCCACTTTTTCGCGGATGCGTTCGAGCACCTCGCTCGGATTCTCGCCCTTGCGCATAACCACTATTCCTTCTACCACATCGTCGTCGTCGTTAAGTCCCGCCTGCCCTACACGCGGACGCGACCCTTCCTGCACGGTAGCCAGATCTTTTACCAGCACCGGATGCCCGTTAATTTGGTGCACAATGATATTACCGATGTCTTTGCGCGATTCGAGCAACCCGATACCGCGTACTACGTAGGCCTGTCCGTTTTTTTCGATGATGTCGCCGCCTACATTGAGGTTGCTACGACTTACCGCTTCATATACTTCGAGCGGTGTGATGTTGTATTTATTCAGCTTGTCGGGATGTACGCTGATCTCGTAAATTTTTTCCTGTCCGCCGAATGCCACCACATCGGCCACACCCTGCACGGCGCGGAGCCTGCGCTCTACCACCCAGTTCTGAATCGTAAGCAGCTCCCGACTGTCGTATCCTTCGCCCCGCAGCACATAACGATACACTTCTCCGGTAGGCCCGTAGGGCGGCTGCACCTCGGGCTCGACCTCTTCGGGCAGACTTATATTTCGAAGCTGATTATTGACCTGCTGCCTTGCAAAAAAATCTTCCACATCGTCTTCAAAAATGATGCGGATCACCGACAGACCAAACATAGTGATGCTGCGCACACTGGTTTTTTTCTGTACCGGATTCATGGCCAGCTCGATCGGCGTGGTGACAAAACGTTCTACCTCTTCTACGCTGCGTCCTTTCCATTCGGTAACGATAAAAATCTGGGTATTGGTTACATCGGGAAAGGCTTCGATCGGCATATTCATAAAGCTGAACGTGCCACCTATAGCGACCAGCGTCACCCAGAAAAAAGTGAAAATGCGGTTCTTTAACGAAAAAGAAATGATGTTTCGGATAAAGGTATTCATGCGCTCAATCGTTTAACGCATCGTAAATAAACAACTGATTGCGGGTCACTACCTGCTCTCCGACTTTCAGACCCGAAGCAAGCCAGGTGGTTTCTCCGAGCTCGCGGTACACCTTCACTTCGCGGCTTTCGAGATGGTAGCGGTCTTTGTACACCACTACAAAATATTTGTTTTTGTCAAAAATAATCGCGCCCGAAGGGACGGCGATAAGCAGGCTGTCTTCGTCAAAACCGAGCTTTACCGAAGCCCGCATCTCGGGTTTGAGCAGGTAGCCCGGGTTTTGCATCCGAATACGGATTTTCATCGTTTTGGTATCGGGATCGATAAAATTGTAAATCTTGTCCACCTTTCCGGTAAATATTTTCCCCGGATAGCTGATGGTCGTCACCTGCGCCTCTTCACCAAGACGGATAAGCCCGATGTCGCTTTCGTTGACATTGGCCAAAATCCACACCTCGTCGATGCGGGCGATGTCGAAAATATTATCGGTATGATCGCTGCGCAATTGCATATCCTGATTGATTTCCTTCTGCACGATAAATCCGCTTATGGGCGCACGCACTTCATATACCGATCCGGGTTTAAGACTGTAAATGCGGTAAATTTCCTGCACGCGGTTAAGCTGCGAACGGGCTTTTTCGAGCTCGTTGTTGGCCTCTATCACTTCGCGTTCGGTTTTGAGCTTGCCTTCGAAAAGCTCCTGCGCTACTTTCAGGTTATTTTGTGCCACCAGCACATCGTTTTGCGCATCGAGCAGCTCTTTTTCAAAACCAGCTACTTCGGCGCTTCGTATCGTGGCCAGCACCTGTCCTTTTTCGACATAATCGCCCAGCTCCACAAACACGTTGAGCACGTTACCCCCCACTACCGGAAACACTTCGACCATCTTATTGTGATCGGCACTGACTTTTCCGAAAAACTTCAGCTCGTTGCGTAAACGCAGCGAATCGGCTGTGGCAAATTCGGTAGTGCTAAGCATGCTGTCGCTCAGCACAAAACCCTCTTTCAGCACTTGCTCCTCTTGCCGTGCCGAAGAAGAGCATCCTGCTGTAAACCAAGAGCTCCATACGATACACAGGGCGAAAAAAAAGAAAGAAGCTTTCATGATCAAAACAGGTTAGCCGAAGTGAGGTAGTTTATTTCTTCGTACACGATGATGCGTGTTTTGCGGATTCGGTTCAGCTCATTCATGCTTTCGTTGTAGCTTTCGACGAAGTCGGTAAACTCAAGCAGCGAGATATTGCGTTGCTGAAAATTCTGAAACACGCCTTTGTTGACCAGCTCGAAATTGCGCCTTGCCTCTTCGCCGGTGGCGACATGACGCGTAGTAGCCTCGAGGTATTTTCGGTACACGGCGCTGATCTCGGAACGCAATTCCAGCAGTATCATGTCTTTCTGTACCAACGCGGTTTTTAGTTTTGCATCGGCCAGGCGTATGTTACCCTGATTCCTGTTCCAAAGCACGAGCGGAACACCGATCGTCAGGTTCAATTCGCGGTTAAAAGCGCCGCTCTGCCGGTCCCAAAAACCACCGAGCGTAAGGTCGGGTACGGCAAGCGATTTCTGCCATTTCAGATCCCAATTAGCCCTATCGACTTGCTGAGCGGCCATGCCTATATCGGGCCGATTTTGAAGCGCCAGAGCCAGCAGCGAATCGGGTGTAAGCGGCTTTACGGCATCGTAACGCGCGGCCTCTTCGGGCAGGGGCAGCGGCACAATAAGCGAGTCGATACCGGTAATCAGCGAAAGGTTAATCTGCTCTTCAAGCACGGCGTTAAACAGGCCGGTGTACTCATTTTTAAGCTTCAGGTACAGCGACTGCAAACGCACCACGTCTTTTAGCGGCACATTTCCTTTTTGTGCCTGCAAATCGTAAGCGGCAATAAGCGTGTCGAGTCCGTTGAGCTGAGCCGACAAAGCTTCGAGCGCCTGATTGTCGTAATAGACCGAATAAAAGCTTTTGCGAAGCTGAAAACGGATGTTACGCAACACATCGAGGTATTCGTACTCAGCCATTTTCGCCTGACTACGCGCAAGGCCCACCTCGTTCTTTTTTTTCCCGCCAAGGTGAATAAGCTGCTGTATTTCGAACTGCTTTTGTCCGTTTACGCCGGCATCAAAAAAACGCTCGCGATCGGGGTTGTAAAAATTCACCTCGGCCGAGAAATAAGGGTTTTCCCACAAACGCGCCTGAATAACCAGCGCCTGCTGTGCATCGATATTGTACTGCGCAGCGAGCAGGCTGTAATTATTGCGGAGAAAGGCGGCTTCGCATTGCTGCAAAGACATTTTTTTTTCGGCACCCGACTGGGCGTGTATCCCAAAATAAAAAAAAGAGAAAGCGATAAGAAAGAAAAATCGCATGAACACCGGCAGAGGATTTAGGGTACGAAGATGGCACCCTGCACCTTTAAGCGACCTTAAAAACGACCTTAAAAATTGCTTAAATTTTAAAAATCACTTCTAAGCGGTTGTAGTTCACATCGGGACGAAGAAATTTTATTTCGGCACGGTGGTGCTGCACGATGCGTTTTACAATGCTGAGTCCGAGGCCGAAACCCTGCTGAGTAAGCGCATTGCTGCCCCGCGCAAAAGAGGCAAAAAGGTCTTCGGTATCGATCACATCGGGCGTTTTGCCCTTATTGGCCAGCGTAACCCTGATGTATTCCTGCTGCTGGATAATCTTAATATCCACTTCTTTATTTTCCGAATACAGATACGCATTCTTGAGCAGATTACCGAAGGCTATTTTGAGCAGGGCCTCGTCGCCACGCACCTCGAGCTTATCTTCGTTGACCGTTTGATTGATAATTTCAAAATGTACTTTAAAATCGGTATGCGCTTTTTTGAGAAATTCTACACTGGTAAATATGATTTCGTCTATCCTGACGAGCGAAAGGCGGTCGAACTGCTTATCGTCGTCGAGCTTCGAAAGAATAAGTAATGAGGTGACAATATCGGAGAGCTGGCGGGTATCTTCTTTGATGCTGTGGATTCTTTTGTCTATTTGTTCGGGCAGTTCGGGCAATTGGGAAAGATTTTCGAGCTGCACCGAAATGCGGGAAAGCGGAGTGCGCAATTCGTGCGAAGCGCTGCCCACAAAGCTTTTCTGATACTGAAAAGAACGATCGATCCTATCGATCATCACATTAAATGCCCGGGTTAAAGCCGATATTTCGTCTTTGCTTCCCGATTCCTGCAAACGAAGGCTAAGGTTGTTTTCAGAAATTTTCTGCACATTTTTAGCCAGCGTATCGAGCGGCTGCAAAGCTTTTCGGGTAAAATAAAAAGAAAGTGCCCATACCAGTCCGGTGCCAATCAGAAAGCAGCCTATGCTGAGATAGGCCAAATAGCTCAGCTTTCGGTGTCCGGAATAATCTTCGGCCGAAATCAGCACGATGTAATTCCGTCCTTCAAAAGGCGCCTGCATCCCGACAATATCATATTCGTCTTCGGTTTTATACAGGTAATTTTTTTCCTGAATGGTACGCAAAAGGGTTTCGTCCCAATTGATGACAGCATCGTCTATGCTACTGTATATAAGCGAAAGGCTATCATTAAAAATGAGAATTTTTTCGTTGTAAAGCTTGTAAATAGTATTGCGATCAATTACGCGTAAAATCTGGTAATCGCCTTCGTGCAGCTCCATGAGCAGCTTGAGCGTGGTTTGCGCTTTGGCCGAAAGTCGCGCCTCGACCTGTTCTTTCCTGAAATTGGAAGAAAGCAGGTACACCATCAGCAGCACTATGCCCAAAATGACAGAGAACAAAATGCTGAAGCTGAGCGAAAACCGTTGTTTTAAATTCATTTTACCTGAAGAAAATAACCGAAGCCCGGACGCGTATGAATGAGCTTCACGGGGTGGTCTTTGTCGATTTTATTCCGCAAAAAATTAATATATACCTCGATGGTATTGGTGCCCGTATCGAAGTCGATGCCCCACACCTCGGCCGAGATGGTTTGCTTGGACACGGGTCGTCCGCGGGCACGCGCCAACAGTTCGAGCAGCTTAAATTCTTTGGGGGTGAGATCTATCTGCTGCCCCTTGCGCCTCACCCTAAGCTGTGAAGCGTTAATTTCCAGATCATCTATACGCAGCAGCTCATCCTGTTCGTTTTGCGGATTACCCGACCGGCGCAGCAGGGCATTGACACGGGCAAAAAGCTCGTCGAAATGAAAAGGTTTTACTAAGTAATCGTCGGCACCCAGCCCAAAAGCTTCGATCTTATCGTCCACATCGTCGAAAGCGGTAAGCATCAGTATAGGGGTGGACTTGTCTTCTTCGCGTATCTGACGGCATACTTCGAGTCCGTTGAGCAGCGGCACATTGATGTCGAGAATAAAAATATCGTAGTGCTCCTGCCGGTTTTGCCGGCGAAAGAGTGTTCCGTCGTAGGCCACATCGCAACGAAATTCTTTCGATTCGAAATACGTGCGTATTTCGCCCGCCAGTTTGGGGTCATCTTCAAGCAAGAGTATGCGGAAGCTCATTTGTCAAAAATAAAAAACCCGGCCGAATATCGGCCGGGTATTCTTTATTTACACCGAATTCTCTGACCGATAAGGTGGATACACCACACGCAGCACGCTGTCCATTTCCTGCGGGCGTGAAGTGCCGAGCAGAATTTTGGAGCCGTTTTTGCGCACAAGCTGTAATCCTCTGGAGCCGCTTACATTATAGACTATTCCGTGCTTTCGGCTTATTCGATACCCGTAGCCTACAAATCCGTACTTGATAAGTCGGCCGCTTTCAATATCGGACCAACCAAGCCGGTTAAGCCTTCCGGGAATGATGTTCCATCCGTAACGGATACCCGAAGCATCGATAATGATCGTTAATCGCAGCAGGAGAAACAGCAGCAGCACCGGCACAGGCACCGCCAGTATCAGCACCACGAGCGTCGTATTAGAAGCCTCGCTATTGTCTCCCGCCCACAACTGATAGAGCAATACCAGCAAGGTGGGAAAGGCGGTGAGACCGATAAGCAGCCATAACCACCATTGGCGAAAACGCTGTACTTCCTTGAATACAACCGACTGCTGCGGTATTGCTTCAGGATTAGAATCCATGTAATAGGTGCAAAGTGGGATTTATTTTTTCGGCTTTCGCTTGAGCAGCTTACCGTTTACATCATAATAGAGGTAATAGTGCTCGGCGTTTTTCTCCACTTCGATCACATAGCGATCGGCGATACCCGAGCTCTGAAGGTGCTCTATATCGTGGATTTTCCAACCCTTGTAATCGGACTCGTGGAAAGCCTTGAGCACCTCGGCAGGAAGTTCGTCTTTTTTAAGCTCACGTTCGCTGCTTATCCAGGTACCATCGGCTTTAAAGCGGGCTTCATACTTTTGGCCTGCAAATTTAAAATCGGCTTCGTACACTTTTTTAGACGCGTCATACTCCCACTCTTTTACATGGCTGTCGGGGTATTTTTTAGCGAGCGCATTTTTTACTGCGGCGGGAACATCCTCCTCTTTTATGTCTTTCTCTTGGGCATGCGAAGAAAAGGGAATCAAAAGGAGTAGAAAAAAGAAACCGGGAATGATCAGTAAGTTTTTCATAAAAATGAGTTTACAATAAAATAAATAATAAACGCTTTCTCTTTTCCCTTCTTTAAAGATAAAACGATTATTCGGCTTTGTCAACTCATCGCTGAAAAACGCTTAACCGATACGGAGCCCGTTTGCGGAGCGGCGTTCGGTTTGCAGCAGGGTCACCTCTCCGTTTTCGCCTACGGCGCCCAGCAGCAGGCATTCGCTCATAAAACCCGCAATCTGCTTGGGTGGAAAATTGACCACAGCCACCACCTGAAGGCCCACAAGCGCTTCGGGCTGATACAATGCCGTAACCTGTGCCGAGGTTTTTCGCGTACCCAAAGGACCGAAATCGATCGTGATTTTATAGGCGGGCTTGCGGGCCTCTTTAAACACTTCGGCGGCAATAATGGTACCGGTACGGATATCGGTTTTGCTGAAATCTTCCCAGCTTAGGGTGGTTTGCATCGTGCTCGCGTTTAATCGGAGGGAAAGTACGAAAAATAACTTTTTCTACTTCGGTTATCTATATAGGTTTTATCTTTTCTACTACCTTCCAAACAGACTATCAAGAATTGAAACGATTAGCACATTAAAAGCTGTTTTCGTATCTTCATTAGATATCCAAGGGAAAAAAACGGGAAAGTATATAGATGGGAAATTTTGACACGAGATGGCTGTATTAACCTTAACTATTCCTAAAAGAGTTTCTGATAATTTTGGTCAGCCCATCAGCATATTCTATCAGTTACTAGCTGAATATAATCAAGCTAAAGCGGATACGCTCATTCTTAATCTCAGTCAGTGCCACTTCATCAATCCTTTTTTAGTCGGCGGCATTACTGCGCTTTGCTTCGATCATCGAAACAAAGGTGGAAAAGTGGAAGTAATATATCCTCCTGAAGAAAGCAATATTCTGCAGTATTTTACACTAATCGGATTCCCTTTCGGGTACGAATATGCTATCGCTGAAAAAAGCATTCTGCAACAAAAATTATCTGAATTTAACCACCGTACTTATATCCCCATTACTTTATTCCCAGGGCTTGAAGAGGGAAATCAGCCTTATCTACGCGAGTTAATTTTATCGATCATTAATGAGCTGCTAAAAACCCAGCTCAACCTTTCAAATAATGTGCTAAGCGGCATCTATTACCTGATAGATGAGCTAACCAACAATATCGCCGAACATTCCCTCTCTCCAAAGGGTATATTATTCGCCCAGTTTTACCCCTCTAAAAACTTTATGGATCTCTGCATTGCAGATGTAGGAAAAGGATTATATCAGTCATATCACGACAGTAAAAAACATTTTCCGGCTTCGGATTTAGAAGCTTTAAACCTGGCTATATCCGGAAAATCGACCAAAAACCGAGCAGAAAGCCGTGGATTCGGTATTTCAACTTCCTACCGAATGTTAGTAAACGGTCTGAAGGGGAAATTTCTTATGCACTCTGGCTCAGCATTTTATGCACAAACTGCCGATACAAAAATCATAACCTCCACGCCCAGTACGTATCAGGGCTGCTATATTGCATTACGGATACCTATCCTCGACAACTCGGTATTCACAATCTATAACTATGTTGAATCCTAATTGGGTGGATTTACGTAGATTATGGTTATATTTGGTATTCATAGCATTCTCTATGAAGTCTCTCATTGTCCATATCAACTCACAATTAGGCGAAACGGTCAATACCCGTGGCGCACTTTCTACGCTTCTGTCAAAAATTCAACTTCAGGAAAAAAGCACTTTGGTAGTTGATTTTTCAGATGTAGAGTTTATTTCAAGAGCTTTTGCAGACGAATTAGTAAAAAAACGTGAAGAATGGCAGCAAAAGGGCATAAAAGTAATTCTTCAAAACGTCGGAGAGAATGTGCTTAATATGCTAAATGCCGTAGCTCGCACCCAACAGGCTAAGAAAAGGAATACGGAAGAAGTACAGGTAATTCACTATTCCGAATTAAGCGCTTTGGACGATTTTCTTCTTTCTCTGTAATATCTTACCCTTTTCCCCGCAACACCACACGCAGCCAAAACGAACCGATAAGCCCTGAGGCCAGCGAAGCGAGTATGATCGCCATTTTGGAGCCATTAATGTGATGCGGATCGTCAAAAGCAAGGAAAGTGATGAACATCGACATGGTAAAGCCTATCCCGGCCAGGGCACCCATGCCCCATACCGGACTCCAGCCCAAACCCTTTGGCAAACTGCACAAACCTGCGCGAACAGCAAGCCAGGCAAATAAGGCGATGCCCAGGGGCTTGCCTAAAATTAAACCGGCGAAAATCCCAAGGCTGTTGGGCTGACCCAGATCTTGTATCCACCCCTCTCCTATCACGATAGCCGTATTGGCCAGCGCAAAAAGCGGAAGTATGAGAAAAGCTACCGGCACGTGCAGGAAATGTTGCAAACGCCCCGCAGGCGACCGCTGTTCATCCTTGCCCAGGGGAATGGCAAAAGCCAGCAGCACTCCGGTAATGGTTGCGTGAATACCCGAATGCAGCATAAAATACCACATCGCTATCCCGCCCAGCAGGTAAAGCATAAGCAGGTTTACTTTAAAACGATTGAGCAGCAGCAATACGGTATAAATAGCCAGCGCCATTCCTAAATCGAACCAGGAAAGTGAGGTCGTATAAAATACGGCAATGACCAATATGGCTCCTAAATCGTCAATAATAGCCAAAGCTACCAGCAGCACTTTCAGCGAAGCAGGCACCCTATTACCAAGCAACGAAAGAATACCGAGCGCAAATGCGATGTCGGTCGCCATAGGAATGCCCACACCCGATTGTGTCGGAAGGCCGAAATTGAGCAGGGTATAAAACAAGGCCGGCACCAGCATACCACCCAACGCCGAAAACACCGGGAGCATGGCGTTTTTCAGGTTGGAAAGCTCTCCGCTATACAATTCTCGCTTCAGCTCAAGACCGATAAGCAGGAAGAAAATGACCATCAGGCCGTCGTTGATCCAATACTCTACACTCTCTCCGGCCAATTCGGCGTGCCACAGGTGCAGGTATCCTTCCTGGAAAGGAGAGTTGGCCAGCAGCAACGATAGCAGGGTACAAAAAAGCAAGACAAGCCCACCGGCTTTCTCACTTTTGAAAAATTCAGAAAAAAGCTGCGTTAAGCGCATCGTCGGAAATTTAAAGAATAGAATTTCTTTACACGTTTGTGAAGGTAATAATTAAGTGGCTAAGACCGGTGGAAAAACCAACCAGAAAATCACGAATATGAATGTTCGACAAGTCGTAAATTAAAGCGCCAGGTACGCTGATTTTATCGCTTTACCGGTAAACAGTTCCGCTTTGCTGTCGAAGGCTTCGGGCGAATCGGTAGTATAATAGGCCGAATGCCCGCCTTTCAGGCAGCACTGCTCCACTTCGGGATGGCGTTGCAGATAGTCGCGCAGACTGCGCGCCACTATTTCACCCTGTGCAAGCAAACGTATATGCGGAGGAAGAAAGCGACTTATACGATCGGCCAGCAAGGGATAATGCGTACAAGCCAATACGATAGTGTCTATCGATGCCGAACGCGTCAGCAGGTTGTCTATATGCTTTTTTATAAAAAAATCGGCCCCGTCCGAATCATGCTCATTATTCTCGACCAGCGAAACCCACATCGGACAGGCTTCCTGATAGACTTTCACATCGGGGAAAAATTTTTGAATTTCGAGAAGATAAGAGTCTGAATTTACGGTTCCCTGCGTCGCAAAAATGCCTATCTCACGACTTTGGGTGTAATTACCGATTATTTCGGTGGTAGGCCGAATCACACCCAATACTTTTCGACCAGCAAAACGAGACAAATCGCACTGCTGTATGGTACGCAAAGCCTTAGCAGAAGCGGTATTACAGGCCAATATCACCAGCCGGCAACCTTTATCGAAAAGATGCTGCACACATTCGAGCGTGTACTGATAAACCGTTTCGAACGAACGGGTGCCGTAGGGCACACGCGCATTATCGCCCAAATAAATATAATCGTATTGGGGAAGCTGCTTCACGATTTCGGTGAAGACGGTGAGTCCGCCGTAGCCCGAATCAAAAATCCCGATAGGACCGGCCTGCTGGCTCATCTTGTGCAGCTACTGTTTAGTGGTACCATTTTTTCCCTTTTACCACTGTCCATTCTCCGTCATTGTGGATGAAAAGATAGTTACGGCTTCCGCACACTTTGATTTGGCACATCTCACGCACAGTGAGCACCACTCTTTTGCGGTCTTTCGAAAACAGAGGCAACGAAAACGCGTACCAGTCACGATCATTCGCAGCGTTCAATCCGAGTTTTTCTACGTCCCAGTGAAACGTATCGAGTCGTTTTTTCTGCTGCAGCATAAACTCTAAATCGCCGGGTTCTAAAAATTTGGGGAGGTCGGCGCGGGGCGAATGGTGTAAGGGATCGGGGCTATCCGGATCGCGGGTAAGACGTGCGAACATGGCCGAATCGGTTTCCCATATCGTGCATTCGGTTTGCGGGGCTACTTTAAGTCCGTGCCCATGCGTGAGCTGCAGCTTTTCGAAAGCTACTTCCATAAATTCGTACAGATCCTGCTCGGTAGTGCCATACTGTTCACGCTGCTTATCGGCTGTATCGCCGCTACAGGAAGTAAAGAGTATTCCGAACAGTAATAATGCACCGATAATTTTTTGAGGCGACGTAAAAAACCGATAGGTTTTTCGCTGTTTTTCTCCGTACACCTGAGTCTTTTCCTTACTTCGCATGGCATTCTCTTTCGACATAATTTCTTTTTTGAATTGAATATCTCCGCTAAAAAACGGTGAAAATTAACAGTTGCTCTTCTCCGGTATTGCGCTGCCATCCGCCACAAGACGGTCTGCTCTCTTTCGTTCTTCGAGGCATGCGCCAGCCACAGGCGTAAAAAACGTCCGGGCGATTAAAGGTAATTATTTTCGAGGCACCTGCGCGCAAAGCCGGAAAACTTCTACTTCAAAAAACAATCTATTTTTATGAAAATCAAATGTTTACGCAAAAAGCTAATTCTTATACTTATCTGTCGTTCGTGAAAGCGCCTGTAGCAGGTTTGGCTTTTTTGCGCGTTAGGCGACCGCACCAGCACTATTTTTCGGGTAGTAGAAGCCAAATTCAGATCCATAAAAAATCCATTTTTTTATCTTTGTACACAGTACACGCTGCGCAAAAAAGCGCAGGATTTTCTGACATTCAAAAAGAACTGAAATTTATGGCCTGGATTATGCTTATTGTAGCGGGGTTATTTGAAGTAGGCTTTACCACTTCCCTGAAACTTTCCAATAACTTCAGCAATCTGAAATGGAGCATCGCGTTTTTCGTGTGCATCATATTGAGCTTTTATTTCCTTAACCGCGCTATACAAGATATTCCGATCGGTATGGCTTATGCCGTATGGACAGGAATCGGAGCGGTAGGCACAGTGCTTATAGGAATCTTTTTCTTCAAAGAAAGTGTCGATTTTTGGAAAGTCTTTTTCATTTCATTGCTGGTACTTTCTATCGTCGGACTCAAGCTTACCTCGGCCCTCAAGGGAGAAGGCGGATAAGCATGAGGTTGCGGTAATCCGTTTTGGATTCCTTAGTGTAAATTTGGCAAAATAGTCATCGATGTCTTACGTTCTCGAGCGAGCAGTTCCACAGCTTCCTACCCTCGATTTTAACCGGGCCAAGGCATTTTACTGCGACACGCTGGGTTGCCGACTTGAGAGTGAATTCGCTGACCTGCTGATCCTGTATCTCGAAAACCTGGAATTTCACTTGTGGAAATGCGATGACCCTGCCCTGCCGGCATCTTCCAGCTTTTACATACGGGTAGCCACTATCGATGCGCTTTACGCGCGTTATGGCCACCTGCCCGCTGTAGTGGTACCGCTTTGCACGCAAGCCTGGGGAATGCGCGAATTTTATCTCCGGGATCCAGACGGGAACCTGCTCAAATTCGGAGAAAAAGCCGCAACTTCGCAGTAAAAGTTAGTCACGGCACATGGAAGCGATTTGGCACGAACAGCAAACATTTGATAAGCTCAGCTTTGTAGGAGAGACGCTGAAAAACCGGAAATTTGAATCGTGCACGTTCAATCACTGCGATTTTTCCAACAGCCTGTTTCTACAGTGCCGCTTTACGGATTGCCGTTTTAACGGCTGTAACCTGGCTTCGGTCAAGTTAAACGGCACTACACTTTCTAATGCTTCTTTTGAAGGCTGCAAGCTGATTGGGATCATTTTCAGCGACTGCCCCGATTTTCTATTTAGCGTAAATTTTACCGAATGCCTGCTTGATTATTCCTCTTTCATGGGAAAAAAAATGCCGCATACCCGCTTCGTTTCCTGCTCGCTAAAAGAGGTGAATTTTTCGGGTGCCAACCTCGGCGAAGCGGTATTTTCTGCCTGCGAACTGAGTGGCGCACTCTTTAACCGGAGCAACCTGAGCAAAGCCGATTTTACTACTGCGCGTAATTACAGCATTCACCCCGAGCTTAACGATCTGCGCAAAGCGCGTTTTTCGGCCGACGGTATCGCCGGACTGCTCGATCAGTACGACCTTATTATCGAATAAACACCGGTTCACCTTCATTTTATACCCTTATGTTTAGAAAAGATTATCTTAAAAAACAGATTGATCAGGCCGGGAAAATGCTTGAAAAAGTGCTGGAAAAGCTACTTGGAATTACCGGTCAGGAAGAGATACGGGAAGCGCTCGAAAGCACCGCACGAGAAATGAAAGCCGTATTGACACTCGATTCCGAAGAAATTGCCGCACTACCCGATTCGGAATTTATCGCTATTCTGTCTGAAAAAACGCAGCTCGATCCCGAGTATTTCGACAAGCTGGCCGAGGTGCTTTACCAGTCGGCCGAATTGCTGGAACGTGAAGAGCAGTCCGAAAAGGCGCTGCAATTTTACCGCAAAGCCTTATTATTGTATAAAGAAGCGGATCGTCAGGGACAAACTTTCTTTTTTGAGCGCTACCTGAAAATTGAGAAGATCAACGCTTTACCCGGTATCTGAGATTCGGCATACTTCTTTTTATTTTTCTGCTTATCCGCATTTGGCTTCTCTTTATTTTCCCGAATTGCAGTACACGTACAAGGCTTTTTTTGAGTAAGAAAGCAGGAGAGGGAAGCTCCGGGAGCGAAGTTTCAGGATGCGGAGAAAAAGACTTGGCGGGCGTTTTCAAAACCTGTAAATTACTCCCGGGAAGGGGGCGTGGTGGGAATTCCCTACGAAAACGAAAAAGTATTTCCAAACCGAATTTCTGGTAGTATAAACGTTCGCTCCAAATTATACAGAAAAGCATTTTCGACACCACGAACCAACACTTTGCGTATATTTACCCCCGAAGCGTTCTTTATTGTTTTTGCCGAAAAAGGTACGGGTCTAAAAGCCCACTCAGGGGAACCGTGTGCAATTCACGGGCTGTCGCGCAACTGTAAGTACAAGCAAATTTCTTCCGATACGGAAAGAGATCCGAACGTATAAGCCAGATTACCTGCCCTTTTCGGATCGCCGGACAAAGGCGAATTCGGTTGTTTCTTTCGCGGATTGAAGCCGCAGCCGAACAGGAGATGTACTACGGTAAAAACGTATTCCCCTTTACTCGGTTTTCCTGTTTGCAGCACACTTCATTCGGCACGTCTCAGCTTGTATTCGCGAACCTTGCTCGCCCTAAAACACATAGAATACCCGCTTTGCATCGTATGGCTGAAACACCCCTGAAATATTGTCCCCGTTGCCAAAAAAGCTTTTCCTGCAAAAGGGATAACATCTCCCTTTGTCATTGCAGTCAAATTAATCTCGACACAAAAACCGGCACAGCGCTGTCAGCGACCTATAACGATTGCCTTTGTCCACAATGCCTGCAGTTTTTCAGCAAACCCAAGGCTTCCCCTTCCCAAAAAACAAGTCGTTCTACCTAAATTTAATCCACCTCATTTTTTGAAACCATGATTTTAGAAGAAAAAATAGCCCAATCGGAAACTCATATTTTTAAAGCGGTTTTTCCGAACACCACCAACCACTATGACACCCTATTCGGCGGAACCGCCATGCACGCGATGGACGAAGTCGCATTTATCACCGCCACTCGCTTTAGCCGACAACGCATGGTTACGGTGTCTTCAGACCGGATCGATTTCAAAAAACCGATTCCCGCCGGAACGATCATCGAACTGATAGGAAAGGTAAGCTACATTGGCAATACCAGCCTAAAAGTGAAAGTGGATATTTATATCGAACAGATGTATTCGAACGAACGCGAAAAAGCCGTGACCGGACACTTTACTTTTGTGGCGATAGACGATCAAAAAAGGCCGGTGAAGATTTTGCAATAACTATTCTATCTTCCCTCCGACTGCTTTTTTCCCTATTTAAAAGAATAGTTTTTTCTCTCATTCTATTTTATTTAATTTATTTTTTTATATCTTGGGACTCTATACTTAGAGTCCCTTATTTTTTATACCCATTAGTTTATCGGGATTATTAAAGGGCGTATATAGAGCTCGTTTTTATTAATAGAATAACAGTTAATCTTTACGTATTTATGGAAGAAGAAAGCCTAATTCTTGAGGACGCGGTATTTAAATTTATGAATCTCCGCCCCGTACAAAAGCTTACGGAAGAAGATCTTGAATCCGGTTTTGTAAGTTATCCTACGCTCCAGGAAGAAGAACCGCAGCAGCAAAGAGGAGCGATGGCAGAAAACGAAAACGAGGCACGCACCACACTTTATCAAAGATTGGTCAGGGCACTCGAAGAACCCGAGCCCAGAGCGGCTATGGAACAAGCAGTTAAAGATTTCAGGGCCGAAGACCCCTATTACGTGCCTACGGCCGATATTATATACCAGGGGTTCCCTTGGGTACGGCCCATACTCGATTACCTTGTAAGCGTTAATTTTACCGATACCCGCACTCACTTTTTGGAAGTAGTAAACGGTATTCTCGATCCTCTAACTATCGAAGAGGTGATGAACGGCGATCGTTACTCCGAAGTTATAAACGCTTTTTGGGACAATCTTTTTGCCGAAAGCGTACTGCCGAAAAACTACGCTATGCGTGATTTGTTTACACAAATCCTGCGTACGGTAAACCTCTGTGAGCAAGCTGTCGCAGAAAACCCTCGCCTCGATACTGAAAAAGGTTTCCGTAAAATGGCGCTTGCCCCTCTTATTCTTCCCAAACCCGTATTCCCGCTACCGATCATCGAAAATGTGATCGAAGAAAATCATGAGCCGATAGACTCAGGCGACCCGGAAAAAGAAGCGGCACTCGAAAGAATTTCGAGATATACCCGCACCCTTAATGAAGTGATGCTCGCTTTTGAAAATCAGGGGTATCAAACGTCTTTTTCGAACAAGACCGCAGAAGACAGACGCCGTGAAACGTTCAACTCGGCCGAAGAAGACCCGTCGCGTCCCTCGCCCGAAGCCTCTCCGCAAGACCCGATGTACCTGAGTACCGATACCTATAACGGACTTTCGAACCTCACGAAAAACGTATTTAACGAACTCAAGATTTCTCATGTGTACATGCGGATCGACACCATTGCCGAACGCATCCGAAAAAACATAGACGATAAAACCAGCATCGTATTTCAAAAAAGTAAACCCAAAGAAAAGCTGGTGCTTATCGGTACCACCCTCGTATCGACCTCGCTATACTGTGCAGAAGTTCTGGACATTGCCGATAACCAGGATCCTTGCTCGCCCTTTTATGGCACTACGATTCCTTCGGGTTCGGGAAATATCAAGCCTGTAGGAATGGGCGATCTGTTGATGGTCAGGCAACAGTTGCTCAAGTACGAACCGGGCGAAATTGCACACATCGAAAACATCATGAAGTCGGAGTACAAAGAGCGGGAACACCGTACTTTGCACCGCGTAGAGGAAACTTTTACCAGCGAAACGGAAACTTCGACCGAAACCGAACGCGATACCCAGACTACCGAGCGCTATGAGCTGGAAAGAGAGGTGTCGAATGTGATCGATGAAACGACCAGCACCGACTCTTCCATCGACGGAGGTTTTGGAGTAACCATTTCGGCAGAATACGGTCCGGCAAAAATTTCTTCTTCCTACAACGGTAACACGAGCAGTTCTTTTACTTCTTCGACCGCCTCGACCGAAGCGATCAAAACCGCTTCCTCGTACGCCAAGGAAATTACAGAAAGAGCCGCCAAACGGGTGGCCGAACGCGTCCGCGAGCAACGCTCCAGAACCACTATCAACGAGGTGGTCGAAATCAATAAGCACGGTTTCGACAACAAAAACGGTACCGACCACGTGATAGGTATGTACCACTGGATCGACAAATTTTACCTCTCGCAGGTCGTCAATTACGGCGAACGACTCATGTTCGAATTTATGATTCCCGAACCGGCCGCTTTCCACATCTACAGCAAAGCTACCCGTAGCGGCGAAGGAAAAGTATTCGAGAAACCCACCCCGCTGGCAGAAAACAACCTGAAGAATTTTAATGACATCACCGAAAGCAATTACGCACAGCTTGCTGCGCAATACGGTGTAAATGACATAGAGCCGCCACCTTCGCTCCATCAATGGGTATGCCGTGCCTTTAACAAAGACAAAGTACCCAATAGCGATCCCTACCCCTGGCCCGTTACCTTTTCGAGCAACGACCTGGAAGTTCCCGACGGGTATGTCGCGAAATCGGCAATTGTAAAAATTATAAAATCGTGGTCGGGATGGGTAAACGTGCTGGTAGGTGATAAATGGCAAAGCGACAGCAGCCAGTACACCGTGCTACTGAATGATGAAACCCAAGTAGTGCCTTTTTCGGTAATATCGGATTTTCCTAACTCCTATATCATCAACGTGGAAGTGCTCTGCCAACGTACGCAGGCTACGCTCGAAAAATGGAAAATCGCGACTTATAAAGCTATCGTCGATGCCTACAACAATCTGTACGCATCTTATCAGGCAAGTCTTAACGCGGCCAGCATACAAGCCGGTGTGGCCATTCTCGGCAACAATCCCGGACGCAACCGCGAAATTGAACGCGAAGAGCTCAAACGTGCGGCTCTCGAACTGTTTACCGGTCAAAAATACGAGGCTTTCGACGCGATGATGGACAACCAGCCTTCGCAGGGCTATCCGCAGTTTTCTAACTCCGAAGCCATCGTAGAAGGAAATTACGTCAAGTTTTTTGAACAGGCTTTCGAATGGCACAACATGATGTACCTGTTTTATCCCTATTTCTGGGGACGGAAAAAGAACTGGACTGTAGTGCGCAATTACGAAGACACCGATCCGCTTTTTGCCAAGTTCCTACAAGCGGGATACGCCCGTGTAGTAGTGCCTGTACGTCCGCTTTTTGCAAATGCAGCGCTCTACTATGTATATAGCGGTCAGATTTGGAACGGCGGAGATGCGCCCACAATAGACGACGAACTTTACCTCTCGATCGCACAAGAGATTCGGGAATCAGAAGAGCAAGACCCCGAAGGAGAACCGGTAGGCACTCCGTGGACACTCAAGCTACCCACCAACCTGGTAATGCTACAGCCCGACATTCCACCCGTATTACCCGATTATAGCGACGAGCTACTCAATCCGTAGCATAACGGTAAATAAGAACTATCGCAGGCCATAAAGGCACCGAACTTTACGCTTTTCAGATTATGTCCGTTCAGTTTCAGGTAAAACAATACCGTGCTGCCAATCTCAATCTTCCGGAGCACCAAAATCTGCTCCGGGAGGTTCTTGGCATACCCGATCGCTGGCCCTGTTGGGAATTTTTTCCCGATGGTCGTTTTTTCGTGTCAATGGGTATTCCCGAAAACTCATCCACCTTTGTTCCGGAAGCTTCGGCGCGGAAAGCGGCCACTGTTTTTTTGGAAGACCTGCAAGGCCGTATTGCTTTGCTGGCAAAAACACAAAAAAAGAAATTTCCTCTTTTGAATGCTTTCAATGCATTGCGCCCGGGAGAAGTAGAAGCGGTCGAAGATCAGAACAGCGGAAGAATCGCTTACCACCACGTGTTCTATACGATGGCACTCGACACGATCTACGGCTCTGTGTACAATAACGAATTTGTTCGCTTACGTGGAAACAGCACCTTACCAAATGCTTACGTACGGGTAGATGTGCTGAATAATCAGGTATGGGGCTTGGTGTGGAACTGTCCGGTATTTGACGAATCTGCCTACCTGAACCCCACGCTCGAAGCGGAAAATGCCGAAGGGGAATTCAGTGCCGGAACCACTTACGATCCTGTGACCGCTACAACCGGCCTTACGCTTACCCAGAGCAGCTCGGGTTTCGTCGGATTCAGACCGCATCGAAAAGTGGAAAATAAAATTCCCGTTTCGTTAAATGCGCGGCTACGCGACCCCCTTTCGCTCAAGCGGAAATACCCTCCCGGTCAAAGTGAATTACCCAATTTTCCTGAAGTATGAACCGGGTAATTATCCTCCGCATCCTCACGCCGAATACTGCCTTTTACAACACAAACCCGGGTCCGCTGACACGAGGGCAGGTCGTTCCCGACGAACAGCTTTACCAGCCGCCTTTAGCACGGGGAGAACTGGTCAGGTTTCTCGGCATATCGGCATACGGCATGTACAGGGTAAGGCGTTGCGGAGAGCAGGAGTATCATAATTGCGAAAACGGCACAGAAGGGTTTATTCCCGAAGATTCGGTCGAAATTTATTGCCTGTATTTTACCGGCGACATAAATGAAGTGCGGATAACAAGCTCGCGGCTGATTCCGCTTACGCCGACCGAAAAAACCGCCCTGGCCGATCAAATCGATACGCTTATACGCTACGTGCAAATAGGTAAAAGCCCACTGGAGTTGGGCAAAGAGGTTTTCGAAAAAACGTTAGATGCCATTTTCCGTTATCCACGGCATTTTCCAGTCATTCCGGTCCCCGACAAACTCCCTGATTTTTCAGACATCTCGCCGGTCAAAAGCGTTCTCGTTGTTCCTATCGACACTATTCTCTACATCCTAAATACGATCACGCTCACTTCGCCCTGCGAAGATTTTGCCGATGTCGTAATTCTGCTGAAAGAAAAGGACCTTTTTTACACGATAATCAATGCGTTACAGCCTCGCCACCTGACACAATATCCCGAAACCTGCTTCAGGCTGCTATACATGCTCTATTTTGCCGATATGGCTCGTTTTATGAAACGAAACCTTTCGGGGTCGCCCTCTGTACTGTGGAGCCAAAAGCAGCGTTTTCTACGATGGCCTACCTGGGATAACCTGAGCCTTATCGACGAAAAATCGATTCGTGAAATGCTGGCAAAAGCCCCCGAAAAAGCCGATTACCGCACGCTGATTTTTTTCAGGATGAAGCTCCGCGAAATCGAATACTTAGTCAATCTCGGAAGGAGCCGCGATATTCAGGCACTATGGCTTGACCTCAACCTCGTGGTCGATGCAGGACTACAGTTGCTGTTTTCGAAAGATTCCGACAATCCCTATCTCGATCTGATTTGGGGGCTGTCACTCAACGACGTTTGGAACCAGGTAAAGGTGGAGATCACCGAACCGTTTATCCAGGTGATCGGTGAAGGCGATCAGAGCTGGAGTGTAGAAAAAGCTACCGGGCTGAAAGCACTCTACCAGGACGGTGATATGAATAACGGTGAGGGATTACTTACGGATCTCATTCCGGTAAGACCGCAAGAAAAGCCCAAAGAAGAACCTGTATATAACGATGCGCTTCCTGTAAGCCCCTGCGAAGAGGAACCCTCGGTTACGGAAGAACCTGAAAGAAGTTTGAAAAGCGAAGTGAGAGAAGCTTTTAAAGAAAGTATTGTGGCCGCTGCAGGGCGCGTATTTTACTTTATCCAATCGGACTGGACCGCCTTCGTTCAACAACAGCCGCAATTTGTCGGTGAATTTAACCGAATACTGCGGCAAAACCGAAGCTCATTTTATGCCTCGCTAAGCGAAAATGTAAAACATGATTTCGACGATCGCACTACGGCTTCGGATTTGGATATAGGCGGGCGCAAAAAACAAGTAGCCGATGCCATTACCTGGCTTGATATGGCCTATATCTGGTATTACAACCTGGGAAACGAAAAAAAGCTGGGAACGGCACAGTATCCACTCGTATTCCGAAAAAATGCGGTCACTACCCGCGAGATCATTGCGCATCCTGCACTACAGCGCATCTATAAATTTACACGCCACCGGATAGATAAGGGAAAAACCGGGAAATTCAGGCTTTTTGTACAATATACCGTCGAAAATTTTTATTCAAGCGTGGCGGCTAACGACATTACTTTTAACCTGCTCGGAAGCTATACCATCGAAATCAATCCACTACCCAACGGCGAAGTTAACTTCAGGTTGCTCAATACGCTTAGCCTTGAATCGGGATCGCGTTTCAGGCGCGACGAAAACAGCCTGTCTTCTTCTTCCAACAAAAAAGGGGTAATCGAAAGTGTGGAACGCGATGCCGACCCCAACGTGTTTATCAAAATAGGCGGAAGCCTGCACTGTATTTGGAACTGGAACGAAAACGCTTCCGCATTACCAAAGTAAACGCTCGCGGTCCGGGCAATTACGTGGTGCGGACCAAGGTACCCGCAAGGTCGTAGTAAAGCGTTAACTTTTCGCGCTTACGCTTCACTTCTATCTTATAGAGGATCTTGCCGGAAGCATAATGATGCTCTTCTATATCGTCTGTTTTCCAGGTTTTCCATTCCGATTGCGCAAAAGCATTTTGCACCGCTTCGGGCAGATCGGACAAGGCACGGTGATCTATTTCCGTTTTAAGCCACTCGCCCGATTCGGAAAACTGCGCTTCGTATTTTTTGCCTTTGTAATTAAATTCGGCTTCATATACTTTTTTCTTCTTTTTCCACTCCCATTCATATACATACATGCCGGGATATTGGGTGCGAAAATTTTTCAGCACGGCTTCGGGCACGTCTTTTTCATTGACCTGCTGAGCAAATACCCCAAAAGGCAGCCACACTAAAAAACAAAGTAATAGCAAACGCATCTTCCGCTTATTTTTTAGGTTGTTCGAGCTCTACAGCTAATTTAGTAATTTCCTGCTTCATCAGCGTTACGTAAGCTTCGAGCTGATTCAACATGCGCACACGCTGCCGCAAATGACCCGAAGTATAATTGCCGCCGCTGCCGAAATACAGCTCCATGAGCTTTCTTTTTTTCTTCTGCCCGAGCAAGTCCCAACCTCCGATAGCCGCCCACGACTCTAACAATTGCACACGTAAGGAAGGTGATTCGGGTTGCCGGGGATCAAAATAATTGAGATAATACCAAATAAACGGCGGAAAAACAGAAGAAGTTTCCTGTCCTGTCCATATTTCTTTCAAAGGATTGCGCTCATGCTGAAAAGGCACTTCGGGATTGGAAGTAAGTATCATCAATCCGATAACCACCTCGGTTATTCCTCCTACAATACCGAGGTATTCGACCGCTCGATCATTATCGTTCGAAAGCAGTATTCCCGAAGCCACCGCCACTGTAGCACCGGTAGTAATAGCCGCTACTGTGAGCTTGCTTTCGCGTTCGTTCTCTTTACGACTCAGGTAATCGGCTACCTGATCGGCTCTTTCCTTTTCACAGTCGAGCTCCGATGCCACCGCAGAAATTTCGAGCGATGCTATCTGCACCCGATTCACAAGCTGCTGGCGAATATGGATCAGACGAATCAAATGGTCGGTATCGGGCGATCGGAAATAGGCTTCTTCGGAAGCTACCAGCGTATCGAGCATCGAAAGAACTCCAATAGCATGCGCAATATGAAGGCTGCTCTGAGAAAAACGCAGCGACATAAGGCTATCGGTCGTTCTTTCATAAAAAGGTAAAGGCAGATCGGAAACCGGATATGCGTACGATTGCTGAAGATTACAGTTGTCTTTTTCCAACAGGGTTTTTACCGGCGCATTATTGATCGATGCACAAGAAATACCGATCAGCACCCACACTACAGAAAAAAAAGAAATGATAAAAGTCTGCCTCATCCTTCTTACAGCTATAAAAAAGCCCGTAAAACAAGCCTTACATGACTGCTAAAAATACAAAAGATCAGGGAAAGCGTAATTCTGCTTTTTTGCCGAGATAAAATCCATAGTGCCGAGAAGCCTCTTCTATCTTTGTTTTCAGGCTGTTATCAAACGGTTCAAAAAATAAAGGATCAATATATACGCAATCTTTTTTGATCGTACGTTTCCAGGTGCCAAGCACGCGACCCTTGATCACAATCGTCGGCATAAACATCCCGTTATTGCCCGGCACAATTTGCTGTGCATAGCGCGGATCAAGCGCTCCGCTACGATCTTTATAGCCCAGCAAATATTCGTCGAAACCGGGGAGCAAAAAGACGCTTGTTTCGTTCAGCGATTTTTTACCCGGATCTTTCATCCAATATTCCTTTTCGCCGCAAAGCACATTCTCCAACTTATTCTTCACCAACTCCAATCCTGCACGGGCATCGGTAAGCGTGATTCCCGCCCACCAGGAGAAATCTTGTACGGTAGCCGGTCCGTGGCTTGAAAAATAAGACCCTGCAAGCTGCGCCAGGGCCTCTTCCCGAGGAAGCGCTTGTGAAGGCGGCGCCCATTCTTCGAGCAGCACAAAAAAAGGTTGTGTCTCGCGGTGCGAACCCAGACAAATAATTTTTTCGAGTGCCATCCGGGTAAGGATATGATACCCGCGCTGTTTGTCGGTACTTATTTTTTTCTGTTCGAGCAGCGTATATAGCTGGGCACGACTAAGTGCTTTTTTACCCTGTAAGGCTTTCACTATCAACTTACGCGCATGGCGCATCGTGTTTTCGTCGAGCTCCAATTGTTTTTCGCGTCCTGCCGCGGCAGCAAGAATACGGGGACCGAGCAGATCGAGCATCCAGCTTACGGCCCTTGCAGGAAGGAGATGAAGGGTACCCCGCAAAGCCCAGGTACGTATTACTTCGGCACGATCAATCGCGTCATGTACGGTCTGTTCGCTACTTCCGGGCAAACGTAAAGCCAGCGAACGCCACAAGCCCGTCGCATCTTGCCCCTGCATAGCTCCCATGTGATGCAGCAAGGATCCTGCATCCGTATAATCCTGCTGTGAAAGCTGCAGGTTCGCCAATCGGTAATTCAACAATTGAGCCTGATTCATTTTTTAGGTATTGCCTGAAAATTAGGGAAACCAATATAATAAATCCTGTCTGCTCTTCCCGATTTAAGCTGATTACCAAGCCGATTAAGACTGGTTTTTATTTATTCCTCCTAACCATTCAGTATGATTTTATATATTTGAAGAAACCCTAAAACCCAAATTTTATGTTAATTAGCTTTACAGTGGTGGTGGTTGTCGCAATACTAGTGGCACTCCTGATCACTTTTCTTTTCTACAAACTATTTGTCAAACTCAAAAAGAAAGCGGCGGGCGGAATTACGACCGGGTTAGTAGTGGGCGGTTTAGCCGTAGCCGCAATTGTCATGGGTAACGCCCGTGTATATGTAGTAAAAGGAGCCGGCTCGTACTCCACTTATGCGGCCTATGGTACTCCCGAATACAAAATGGGCAACGGAGAAACCGTAAAAATAGACCTCCAGATTGGTCACAGCATAGTGATTAATGATAGCGAAGAAGTAATGGTGCTGGAAAAAATATACTACGGCAGCATGGCTAATCCGGAACAAGACGAGCTGCTCGGTGCCTACGGACATCTAGAAGCGAAAGACATTATAGATCATTTCTTCGACAACCGACCTCCGGCTACGATCAAAAAAGAAACCGCCGGTTCATTTGTGCGGGTGTACTGGGTGCGTACGCTGAGCTCTTACGTAGAAGAATACGGCGACCTGTTTACCGATGAAGAATATGAGGAGGAGGAAGAATACGAAGAAGATGAAGACGAGGCGGCGGATGAATATGAGGACGAAGAGGAAGTAGAAGAATAAAAAACACGAAACGCATAAGAGCCCCGACATTCACCGTCGGGGCTTTTCATTACTATCTTTCCCTGTGTGCTTCTCACCTGACGGGTTCCCGGAGAATAGTCCGGAGCTTTTCGGGCGCTGTCCGGTTAAAGTCGGAAAGGTAAATTTCATGGTGAAGCCCGTTGCGCTGAAACCCGCGGGACTGAATAAAAGCCTGTATAAGCTGCAAGGATTCGGGTTCTGTCGCGAAGGGTCCTTTGTGCAGCATCTGTACCGCTTTTGTAGCGGGCAGGGTAAAATAGTGTACGTCGGCCGCGCGGGGCAATTGTTTACGTGCGACCACCTCCTGAGCCGTACGACTTACCCTATCGCTGTTCACAAACTCAGGTAAGCGAATCAACATACGGTAGTTCCATTCACTACGGGGTATTTTGACAGGTGCTTCGGTCATGGATAAATGACCGTAACGTTCTTCGTCAAAGCTCCACAACCCTTCCAGCTTAGCTACGGTATAATCTTTCCCTTCCGCTTTTGCAGCGAATTTAAGGGCATAAGCCGTGGCATATAAAGCTTGTATATCGTCGGCAAATCCGGAAGAAGAAGGGTCTCCTTTTCCGGAAATGGATATAAAATGTGCTTCTTCGGCATCAATAAGTTCGGGTTGGGCACGTGCCGTGTACCATGCTTTGTAGTGTCGGGTCAGATCCAGCTTTTCCATTTTCTTAAAAAACAATTTCTATTCTATTTCCCGACAAATTCATAAAGCCACAAGTTTCCGGTAAACAAGTGTTTGCCGCGCAGTGTATAAAGGCTGTCGAGGGTAGGATAAATATGGTTTCCGGGCACCAGTTCGTCGGCATTGGCGTCTATAAACAGGATGTTGTCTTCGGGACCGAGCTCCGGTAATCTTACCACGGTAATTCTATTGATAAAATGCAAGCCATCTTCTTTGGCGAGATCAAGATACTCGTGAGGTCGTTGAAAAAATTCGGTTTTGTAATGATACCCTACCAAAAGATAGAAATAGCCCGGCGAAACCAGCACCTGCGTTTTTTCCGTTTTGAGTTCCTTCATTTTTTGCACTATTCCGCGCGAATCGCTGACTATTTCGGGGCTGAAGCTGACCGAAAGCCAAAACATACCCAGCAGCGCTCCTGTGGCAATGAAGGAAACGAAACGGGAAGAAGAAGCCAAATACCCCACAGCGGCAGCCACACAGAGGTAAAATGCGGGTGCTATATACGTAAGGTAACGATCAATAAACATGGGTACATAAAACGATACGCTGAACATCAGCAATAAAGGTGCAACCAACCAGATAACCGGCACCAGCTTTTCGCGACCCTGCCTGAACACGACCGCCTGCAAGAGCAGCAATGCCAGCAACGTCAGCTTAAACGGAATAAACCAGGGCATGGAAGTGAGCTTCCATACTTGCGGAAACTGCACAAACAAAGACATACCGGTAATCAGACACAAAGGAATACACACGTACAGCAGCAACTGGCGCAGGAAAGGAATCCTTACCTGCTCGTACACGTATTTCCAGGCGGCGCACCACAGCAACACCAAACAGGTTACGGCCAACAGCTCTTTCCCATTAGAGAGCATATAAAAATACACATACAAATGCCCCAAACCGGTTACCGGAGGTACCCAGGAAGGCTCCGACGAAGAAATGGTAAAACGCTCCCACACCACCGGCACGTAAGGCAGGTAGCAGAGCAGCAGCAAAAGCAAAAGCACCGCATAACGCAGCAAGAGCTTCCGGTTACGGGCATTCAGCCAAAGAAATACCGCCACGTTCAGGAAAATGACAATCAGAGCGAAATAATGGGAATAGACCAGCAGCACATACACCAGCAGCAGCGCCAAAAATTTACCTACAGAATAACCCTCCTGGTAAATGCGTATCAGCAGGTAAAACGAAAGTGTGGTCAGTAATGTAAAAAGCGGATATATCCTGGCCTCGTGCGAAAAATAGATCTGATAAGTAGAAAGCAGCAGCATGGATGCGGCCAAAAATGCCACTCGCCTGTCGAACAGCCTGCGGGCAAGCCCATACATTACCGTAACGGTAAGCGCACTAAAAATCACTGAGGGAAACCTCACCGAAAGCGGCGAAATACCAAACAGCTTGATCCAGAAATGCAGAAAAATCTCATACCCCGGCGGATTGTTGCCTATTTTCAGCGTTTCTATAATTTCGGGTACGCTCAACTGGGCATGAAAAATGGAAAAAGGCTCATCGAGTCCCACCGGATTGTGGTCCATATAAAGCCAACGACTTACAAAAGCCAGCAGCGTCAGTACCGAAAGCCACAAAACAGCGCTGTACCTGGATAAAAAAGCAAGGATTCTGTCCATAAAATTCGATTTCTTCCCGAAGTAAAACGCGGATAAAACGAGATAAATGTCAACTTATTTTCCGGAAAAAAAATGGGGCACGGCGGCCTCTACAAAAACCTGAAACAGAGAAGTCAAAACCCAGAGAAAGAGAAATGAGAATATAGGGTTAACCGCATCCTTCGCGAAGGAGCATTTCCCAGTCTATGCCTTCGGGCGGAGAAAGCGTACGGATAAATGCCAGCCATTCCTGCTCAAATGCAGCTATCGACAATCCGTAAATCGCTTCAAAGCGGTCAAAATTTTCTACCCAAAGCCGCTTCATTTTTTCTACTCCATGCTTTTCGTACAGGTACTTGAAAATCGCGGCACTTTGCAGATACGCTACCAGCTCATTTTCGGCGGCTTTGGCGTCGAACTCACTAATCAGCGTGGATAAAGGCAACAAGAGGCCCTTTTGCTGCATATACGCTGCAATGCCGTACACCGGATTTTCGTAAAAGCAGGTATTGTCTGCATATACAGCGCTGCCCTCGTTGAGCAGACGCGACGAAGTGATCCCCCATACTGCATTGGCCATCAGGTGAAAAAGCTCGTGGGTAAACTGTCCGCGCCGACCATCACCATACACGATAAATACCAGATCATTGCCAATCGAAGCCATTCCGCCTCTTACCCGAAAGCCGATAAGCTCCTGCAGCTCTTCGGGAGATTCGGTCAGGATAAAATTAATTCCACGTGAATACAAAGGTGTCTGTAAAACCGACAGGGCACGGGCAAAAGCCATATCGAGCGCCGTTTTTATAGAAGCCACCTGCGTGGCAGCCGGAGAATCGGCTCGAAAATAAACCCGAAAATGCCGGTAATTTAGTGAGATAAAGGGTAAACTGTCGTTCTCCAAAAACTGACGGGCATGTGAGGTATGCGGATAAAAAACAACTTCATCTATAGGTTCGATAAGTGTAATTCTTCGCTGGTAATTCTGCTTTCTAAGTTCATGATGCTCGTACTGCTGCGCGATGCGGTGCAGCAAGGGGAACCAGCGCTTATCGGTATGCAGCGGGATAAACTCCGCCTCTACAGCAATGCGGTCGTAGTCGATAAAACCGTGCAGTTCAACCATCCTATCGAGGCTCTTAAAAGCCTTGTCGGGCAAACCGGCACGTACCCAGGCCGCCGCCGCGGTGTAATACAATTCGGCATAAGGCAGCTCCACACCTTTCTCCACCTCCAATAGCGCCGATGCCTCGTAAGCCAGAGCCGCTTTTTTATACTTTCCTTCCTCAAAAAGGCGATTGGCCTCGGTAACCTTATCCACAAACGTGTAGTACAACGGAAAACCCTGCTGTGCCGAAGCGAAAGAAAGCAGTCCGAAAAAACTTAAAAACGTAAAAAATATTTTCATTAGCGCTTGCTAAAAATCAGACAGAATTTTGATCCAAAAATGGGAAAAAAGCCTGCACAAGAATATGGAGTTCACATTTTTTAACGATTGACTTTCTTTCATTCCTCTTTTCTCCAAAAACAGAAGAGGGCACACCGTTAGTATGCCCTCTTTTGAAAAAACGCGAACGTAGTTAGCAGGTCAGTTTCTCGATTTCTTCGATTACGGTCCTTCTGAGGATCGTCCTGAGGCGGGGAATAAAATTGCCTTCGGCCGTACTGCTGAGCCATGGGTTCATGGTGGTGGTAATCAGAAAAGTCACAGGCTCATCGGTTGGATCGACGATTCCGAGTCTTTGTTTAAAATTATCGACCAGCTCGTTTGCAAAAGGTGTGAATCGCATACTGAAATTTATATAAATGAATACTAAAAAATACGCGCTGATATGCCGGTACTAAGCCAGCCACACTATATAATATTATACTTCTACGTTCCCGTGTTTATAAGGAAAAACACCTGTTCAAAATAGATACTAAACGGATCAGCCTTTCTCAACTACCCGACACACTTTTCTTTGCCAGGATGGGTAAAAGTATAAAGCAGAATTTCGGATGGAAAGGGGGTTTTTACGGGTTTTTTCTCCGTGAATAATCCCGGTTTTTAGTGTGGAAGACCTCTAAATGTTGTAAAAACGGGTATAACTCTCTTTTTCGGTTAGCTGCAAAAAATTTAACACAAAACACATTATACATATCCCTTTTTCGCTGTACCTTCTTCCATAGAATTCTTATTCATTTCCGAAAAGTAAACACATCCCACCTGTAACCGGTATCCGTACAATCCGGCCGGTACGTTAGAAGAAAGGAGGTGTCAATAACTGAATGCTGCGTAATATACAGCCCGCAGCGAAATCCGGCTAGCGATCCGGAACTACTCTTTTTTGTGTTATCCCGGAAACAGGGGCACCATATCATTCTCCTTATTCGGAAAAATTATTTCAGTTATGAAAAAACATTTATTTATTCTGCCGCTGCTGCTTTTTGGCGGTACGGCACTGGCACAGCCCTGGTGGGAAAGGACTGCACTTACCCCCGGCGCTAACGGCAACATACTTGGTATAAACGATAATTTCCCGCTGCAAATCTTTACCAACAACGCACAACGCATAATTGTAGGCGCCAATGGGAACATCGGCCTCGGAGATTTTCTTACGCCGCTGAACCAACAGCATAATCACGTTATCACAGCCAATACGCCTAACCTGTTACAGTTCACCAATAACAACACCGGGGTAGCCGCTAACCGCGGACTGCTCTTCGGGCTTAACGCCGCCTCTGACGGGCTGCTCAATTACCAGGAAAACGGGCGTTTTACTTTTTTCACCGGAGGTGTAGGACTCAACCGTTCCCGCCTTGTGCTCGATCGCGGATTAGGATTTGGAATTACCAGCACCAACATCACCCGTATTTCTATCGATTACGGCGAGTATCCCGGCACCTATCAGCCTATTTCGACTGCTCCCGTTTCTTTGCTCAACCTGGGTGCTACACAAGGTATGCAGGACGGGCGGCGCAACTGGATGGATGTAGGTATTTATATGGCAGCGGGTACCGATAATATGTACGTCGGACTGATGGATATGAATACGACACCCGGTATTGGCGGCGATCGCTTCGATGCGGTGATCAACTGGGGAGATAACGCGACGGCCAACAATAACGGCCCCGATAACCTTCGTTTTATTTTTACGGCTTCGCCCGCAGGCAACGATACCGGCAACGTACAAAACGGGTTGGAAGTGGCCCGCTTTGTGCCCCAATGCCTGAGTGCCGAATGTGTGCTTCGGAACGCTTCTTTAGGTGTAGGCAACTTTGCGCCCGGCTCCGGACAGGGTCCCGGAACCGCAGGCTATATTGGCGCCACACTCGATGTGGACGGTGACGCGCGCATACGTTCCGTGCAGCAAGACAATACGCTTACTCAGGTACTTATGCGTAATCCGGCCGATCGTGGACGACTCTTTTGGCGTGATGTGAATACCATCGGCGGTGGCGGAATAAGCGCCGACAATGGCTGCACTATTGCAGGCACCGCGACTGTGCAACTGGGGTACGGCATAGGTCCTCCCGCAGGTTTTTTTACGGTCGATCGTACCATTCCGATGAGCGGCTTCAACCTGTTGTTTGATGGTACGGGCAGCCCGGGTGGCAACATTACCAGCTTCGGAAATACCAGTCCGTGGATAGGCACACCCAGCTCCACCAAGCTGTACCTGTTCAACGACAGCGAAAACAGCGGAGGCGCTTTTTACACCGATGCTTCTTCGCTCACCCAGCAAAATACGCTGAACGGTGTTACCGGCGTAGAGGGTCATGTCGCTAACTTTACGCTGGCCACAGCTTCGGCCACAGGTGTATTCGGTCATGCCGACGGAACAGTCGCACCTATGCTGGCTGCGCCTCGCTTCATACACGGCACGTACGGTTATGCAGTAGGCGATGCGCAAAACTCCCTGCTTCCGGTAGGTGCACGCGGATATGCACGAAGCACTTCTGTGAATACCAGTGTCATGGGCGGACTCTTCGAAGCTTCTTCCGATTCTGCTATCTGCTATGGTGTTTATGCCTCCGTATTGCCCGGTAATACCAATGCCAACTCTTATTCGGGCTTTTTTCAAGGTGCGCCTATCTGGGTTATCGGTAGTATATATCCTTCGGATGCTACCCTCAAAAAAGAGGTAAAACCCATAGAAAACGCTATGAGTTTGCTACAGAAGATAAATGTGTACTCGTATCGGTTCAACTCCTCTGCCCTGCCTCAGGCCAATTTCGACGAGGGGCTGCATTTCGGTGTGCTGTCGCAGGAGCTGGAGCAGGTAATACCATCGATGGTACAGGAAGGCACTTACCGCGAAACGGAAGATCCTATATCCGGAAAAATCTATCCGGCGAAAACTGTAAAAGGTGTGAACTACGTGGAGTTTGTGCCCGTCCTTATTCAGGGCGTAAAAGAACTTGAACACAAGCTGAGCGAACAGGCTGCGCTGATCGATTCGCTGAACAACCGTCTGCAAAAAACCGAAGATGATATTCAACGATTGTACGCCCTGTTATCTTCCACCCCACCGACCAATCCAGGTAACGAGAGTGGGCCGATACCCATTACGGAAGTGACACTTGCGGGCGAATACTTCGTGGTACTAGAGCAGAACGTACCCAATCCTTTTGCCGAAAATACAGCCATTCGTTTTCATATTCCGGAAGAAGTGCGAGAGGCACGTATCATTTTTTCGGATGCCTCAGGTAAAGTGATCCAGACTATCACCCTCAGCGATCGCGGCTGGGGGAAGGTACAGGTGTATGCCGGTAATCTCGGCACGGGACTTTATACCTATACGCTTGTACTCGACGGCAAGGTACAGGAAAGCCGGAAGATGCTAAAGAATTAAATAAGCCCACTCTTTAAAAAAAGGGAAGTCCGTTTATGCAGGCTTCCCTTTTTTCATCTGTAGTCCGCAAACAAAGCCTTCGAGTTATCTCTTTTCTCGGGGATTTTTCCCGGTCTACTTTTCTAAAAACCGGGAGTTCTCCCGTTGAAAACCGATTTATTACCACCTACATTTGACTGTTCTTTAGCCGAAAAATATTCGATTGAGTAGCTACAATTTATTGCTGTGGCAGAGAATGGCGTAATCCGAAAAGCCCATTTATGAAAAGAGTAGGAAAAAAATAATTAAATCTATTTGTTATGATTACTGTATTTAGCCAGACACAAGGTGTGGTAAGAGTGGCTATTAATCAATGGGGAACCGGTGGAAACACTGATTATTCTCCCATTGAGCCGAATAGCCAGGACAGTTGGGATCGCGTAGATCCGAGAGGGTTTGTGATGTATGTGATCGAAAGCACAAGTCAGGACGGCCCTTACTATGTAAAAGCGGGCAGTGAGGTAAAAATAAGCAGCTCGGGAGTTTCCGGAGCCATCAAAATCAGATAATCGCGATAATTTCTCTACAGGCCGGCTCTGCGGGGTCGGCTTTTTGTTTTCGGGGCCACGCGCACACAGTTTGTTCGTGCTCTAAGTGTAATGACAACGCCGGTTGTCGATGGCCTGTTGTACGCTCGTTATACCACTGCCCATCAGCGCCGTAATGTTACGGTTCGTAGCTGAACTGATCCTTGTATTCGTTACTATAAAATAGCTTTTTTTCAGGCTGCCCGGGCGGGTGTTCCGCGCTACACGGTAGCAAGCTCCACCCCTGGCAGTAAGGCGGCTCACTTTCAGCGAAAGAATAACATCAGCAGATATTTTGACACATCACTTAAATATTACTCTCAATAATATATAGCTGCTTACTTTCAGTATCTAAAATAAAAAGCTGTACATCTTCTATATATTCTTTTACTTCTTCATTTGGATTATAATAGAAAGAATAGTATGCACGTGTGCTCTCTACTAACTGTTTAATTTCAGAAAGGTGATTTTCCAACTTCTTATCAGAGCTATAATAATTTAGAGCCATTACCCATACCTCATTATAGGAAGTATCAATAGGGGTTTGACTCCAGTCCCGTTTTTGCCAGTTTTTTTTATCCGGCAATCTTTTATTGCTTTCGGTTACAAAAGCTTCTACCGTTTCTTTTGATAATTCGTAAACTTCGAGTGTATAACCTTCTCCAAATCCTCCAAAAACATCCGTAATAGTGTTATTATTCAAAATCTCTACATCAGGGATTCCAAGTATTTCCGGCAACTTTTCCTTAAACAGTGGTTTGTTGCAGCCTAAAGACAAAATAATGCACAATATCAATAATCCTGCATTATTAAACTGTATGAGTCTCATTTCCTTTAGAATTTAAGGTTATCCAACACTCCCGTGGGGTCGACCCGGTTAATAGGATTATTCTGCACAAAATTGTAGGGTGATACCCAGCTCCTGACCGGAACTTCCATACAGAAAGTAGTCTGCTAGTGTATCTGCCGTCTCGTTTTTCACGCTCTTAAAGATACGCGATTCTGAAGCCTCACAGCGCTATCTATCCCGACATTCAAACGCTACCAAAATAATCGCATAATCAACAAATCATAACTGTTACAGTTATATCGAAGAATAAAAGAAGGTTCGCGTTTATCACTCCCTTTAAGATGCCTGTAAACATATATATCAGGTGCTATAGCCAATCTGTCAGAAGAGGTTAATGTACTATCGTTAGTAATTTGAATACCTATTCGGTAACCATTATTATTCTGCCTGAATGTTTCTCCTGCAATAATTCCTATCCTAAAAGTATCATTGCCTGAATTCTCATAGTCTAATTGAAAAAATTGTCTGTTTTTAAATATATCAACCCCTTTTAATAAATCATGTTTCAAATTTAAAACGCTATTTTTTACAGCCTCAGGCAAGCTATCTACTGAACCCAAGTCAGGAGAATAGGATACCTGATAATACTCCTTTTTTTTATTTCCCTTAAAATAATCTCTAATAACTATCAAATCTTCCTTATTACGTTCAGCCACATATTGTTCCCATTTGTAATCTCCATTTTCTATCCAACGTGAACGCAAATAAAACTGATAAGCTACTTCTGATAAAACCCACAGCGAGACTATGCCAAGAACTATCCTCTTAACTATTTTTCTTTTATTCGTATCCATATTTAGTAGCCGTTTTGTGATCAATAGAATACCTGAGTATGCTCGTATTTATAGACTTTGCTTTTACACGAAAATCAAATGTATTAATTGTTATTCCATGTTCCATTACACGGGTAACCGGAGTTTTTTCGACCGAAAATCTTTCTACGGCAAATAGGGCTCCACGCAATATCATAAAATTATCATACGAGCTGGAATTATCCGATGCGCCAAACAAGCCCCCTCCATAACGTCTTCCAGCTGCTACCGTAGCTCTAACTGCTCTTTCCATACTAAAGCCATTCAGTAAATTCGAGCGTGTCTGATTAATTGCATAGGGTATCTGTCCAATTGCATCCGCCCAATAAGGCTGCCCTCCTACTGTAACTAAAAAATGATTTGCAGCTCCCTCAACATGAGATTTCCAGTCATTCCATGCGCCATTCCAGGCGTACCCCCACAAACTTTGATGCCTATCTGCATAATCTACAATGTCATCCCAGCTAAAATGCTTTATTCCGCTAAAATTAGCGATATCAGGATTTATCCACAAGGGTTTCATATAGTTATCCGCTTCCGGCTCAAACCGTTGAATTCCCAGATCAAAAACTCCCAATGCTTCATTATCACTTTCCCGAACGGTGCGGCGATCAACCATTGCCTGTTTTCCGTCGTCTAAAAGCATCAATATATTTCCACTACGATCAAGCCACCGAATAGTATCTCCTAAAGGGTCATTATATCGAAGAGGATTATTAGCCATCGATACATAACCACTTAGTGAAGGATTTATCTTAGGATCCACCCCTCTCCACCTTCCCAACTCCGCATCCAGACTACGGAAGAGCGTGTGGTAATTGTCAAACGGAATATCCTTTTCTTTACGGCTACCCTGGTAGCCGAACTCTACCTCCACCACCTGTCCGCATTCTATCAGCACTTTTCCGTAAGGAAAATATTCTGCTACTTTTCACAAAGAAATTAATTTAATATCGTTAAGAATTTAACTGCACAATCAGCAACTATTATAGACATTATAGCTAATTCATATTTATAGTTCTGATATCTGAATAAAGAATAGATGAAAAATAAAACAGGAATTAAAGATGCCATTCGAATTATATTACCGCCCGGAAGATGTAACACAGAAAATAAGAACACCATTAAGGCCGGTAAGGCAAAAGTCCATATCCATACTTTACCAAAAGGATTTTTTTTGTCTGAAAGAAAAGGATAGAGCACGCACAACAAAATTGAAAATCCAAAAGCATAATATGCTACTAAACGATTAATAGTCGGAAAGTTAAAAAAGGCAATAGCCAAAGAGATAATTTGAATACCGACGATTATCATGCTAATTTTGTTTCTTGCCTTTATCAAGAATAAAAGCGCTAAAAAAACACCAGAAAAAAGAATTAAAAATACATTTTCCATAAATGCTTATTTTATTATTTGTTCACTGGTATAAACTCTAGTTTTTACCTCGCTAGTTGGTTTATTATCTTTATATATTCTTGTGGTCTCGATCACATTTAAAATCTGGTATTTTTCTTCTTTTATTCCCCACCAATTGGCAATAATACGTGTTTTCTCTTCTCCTATTTGTATCTCAAAACCAGTTACGCTATTAATATTATATTCACTTTTTCCATCTGTTCTTTTCATGTTGATTATTTTTTTCACATAATTTTCTTCTACCGTAATTATGTTATACTCTTTCAAGTTAATGAACAACCATTCCGACTCTGCCCAACGGTCATCGACAAATATATATGTACCTTTTTCCGCAGCATCTCTCCATTTCGCATCATTGGGGGAGCCATAATCCCCAGTTTTCTCACCTGTAAGCCTCAAAAGGGCTTTCGACGCTTCCGTTGAGGTATATTGCCATACATTATCATGCACAAATTGCGTTCCTCCATCCCATGCTCCATCAGGCTTACCCCTATTTCTTTCAACTAAAGGATTGGCTCTCGAATATAAATCTTTATCCTTTACAGGTTTAAATTTAGTTCTATGAATATATTCTGTATCGTACACGGATGCACGATATAAATTAAGTGGCATAGGTTTGCCCGTTCTGGGGTCAATCGGTTCTCTTCCATCTTCATCCACATACATCATAGGATTTCCGAGCACATGAGAATAAGGGCTAATCGAAGGATATTTGCTCGCAAGAGGATCCACCCCTCTCCACCGTCCCAACTCCGCATCCAGACTACGGAAGAGCGTGTGGTAATTGTCAAAAGGAATATCCTTCTCCTTACGACTGCCCTGATAACCAAACTCTGCCTCCACCACCTGTGCACCTTCCATCATCACTTTTCCATAGGGATAATAGTCAGCCTGATATACCGTCTCGTAGTCGATGGTAATCGGGCTATGCGTGACCGCTGCGGTGTATATGCCCCTTACATTACCAATGTGGTCGGTGATGTGGAAACGCACGGCGTTCACGGCGCTGTCGGAATAGTGTGTGTAATTGAGGTAGGTAAAACCACCCGCAGAAAGCGTACCGCTTGCGGTGGCAGGTATTTTCACAAGATTACTGGTACCAATGTCGCCGCCATAATAAACAGGCTGCTGATTGGTTTTCGGAATGAATTCCGCGAAACGCCCCACATCATACACATACCAGCTCCATTCACCAGTAAGCATATCCAACTTGCCCAACTCCTGACCGAAACCTCCATACAGAAAGTATTCCGCCACAGCTACCGTATCTGCCGTCTCGTTTTTCACGCTCTTAAAGATACGCGATTCTCCCGCATCGTAGAGGTAAGCCATCGAATAAGCGATGCCTGGAGGCGTTTCGGTACGCGTCTGCCTGAAAGGGAAATTGCCCCGCCCGTAAATGGTCGCATTTATACCCCTGATGTGCAGGTCATCGGTTAGTGCGTTTCCGTTGGCATCGTAGGTGAAGCTGCCATTGGGCGTGCCTTGTTGTCCCTGTACCTGCGTCAGGCGGTTGGTGCCCTGTGCATACTGATATGCCCATTCGTCCACGTGTGTGTTGACGGTGTCCACTTCGAGATAAGCTTTGTACCGTTTCAAATGGTTCAGGTTGCCCACCTTGTCGTATTGGTAGTAGCTGTCACCCATGGTGAAATGCGGAGAGTTTGCACCCTGTCCCTGTACGTGTGCAGAGACTATCGCATCGGCTTGTGTGAGACGATTAAGCCCGTCGTAACGGTAGCCGTAAACCAGCGTGTTACGCGGTTGATCGGGAAAATTCCGGGTTGCCATCGTCGCATTGATATTCCCGTTATGGTTGGTATCGGCCAGTACCGCCCTGCCGTTCCATTGCGGTATTTGCTGGTCGTAGTACAGGCTGTAATCAAAAAACTGCGAGTGCATACCGGTCAGGCGTTGACGCACATCGTATTGGTAGCGAATGGTGTCAACCTGCACACTTACCTTGCTGCTGCTCGCTTCGCTGTCTTTGTAGTAACGGGTTTCGGTGACGTGACCCAGCGCATCGTCGTAGCTGTAAGCCGCCAATCTAACACCCTTCGCAAAAGCACCACCTGTTTTGAGATACACTTCTTTCAAACGGTTATACTCGTCGTAGGTATAGCGGTACTGTAATTCAAGCTGCATATCGCCGTTCACGTCCACATTTTCTTCCAGCAGACTGCCCCGTAAATTATAGATAGGATAATCGGTCCGCACCAATAAGCCTTTGTGGGTTTGGGTAATGTGGTTCGGGTTAAATTGTTCCATTCTCCACGCCGCTCTTCCGTCGGCATCGTACCCGTACCATTGGTATTGCACCTGTCCGTTGGTGCTATTGAAATCGGCATGGGAATAGCTAATCGTATGACTGAGCCTGCCTTTTACATGGCGCGGCAAATCAAGCATCGTAAGCGCGTTGGCGTGGATGTTTGAAGAAACTATGCCCTGACGTCCATTGCCTCCGTAAAACAGCTCCTTTTCTTTTCTTTCGCTGATAGGGTCGAAATAATAGGCGATGTTCCGGCGCACGAAGCCCAGCGAACAAGGTGCGACATCTGCATACACTTCCACATCTGCCAGCCAATCTAACGTGGCACGGCTGCTGAAGACATAGTTCGCGTATGGAGAGGTATTACAGCCTCCGGTATTAATCACCAGCGGCAAACCACCTTCCACGCCTTCGAGTACTTTTTCGTAACACAAGGGATTGAATCCCGCATTCGCTTCCAAACCCTGCAAACGCACACGGCTCTGCTTTACAAGCCTGCCGAATTTATCATAGGTGTATTTTCTATAGCTTTTTACGGTATTGTCGCCCGCTGCATCGTTGGCATCCTGCACGTAAGTGACCTGCCCGCTGCGGTTGTACATGTATTTCACGGTTCCGGCATCGACGCTTTCTTTTTCGTAAAGCTGCCCGAGCAGGTTGTAGGAATACCTTATGCGTTGTTTCTCGGGATTTATCACCTGAGCGATATTACCCTGACTATCGTAGCTGAACAGGGTAATGGCGGTCTCCGTGTCATTCACGTATTGCTTGATGGCAACCTGCTGCCCAAGCGCATTGCTGTATGTGATTGCCCGCTTGCCGTCTTCGTCGGTGGTCTGGTGCCGCATAAACAGGCCCGTGCCTCCGGTCAACAGCGTATATTCTTCGAGGCTCAAATTCAGCTCGCACGACAGCATGATAGCATTGATGAAATCGTATTTCAACCTCACGGTATGCACATCGCTAAGCGCCACCCCATAAGCCGCCGAACGCAGCACGCGCGAACGGGGATTGTTTTCATAGGCTTGCAACGTGGTATGTAATGGAGCGCCCGTCACCGCTGTGTTTACACGTGCTCGTGGAGCAGAGGCTCCCGTGCTGTCGGTATAGACAAAAGGCTTGTAGGCTTTGAATACCCTGTCCCACACATCGTAACGCACCTCGCCCGAATGGATGGTGCGAAGTACGGGTAAGGAAGCGGTGTAATCACTGGTCGTCCAGGTCAGCGCATTATAGGCACGCCCCAAGGGATCGACATAGCTGCGGCTCACCTGCGCGGCCGAATCGGCTCCCTGCAAAATCACGCTTTCCACATAGTTTTGCTGGGTACGGGCATGGAAATCCTGCATGAAATTATTCTGCCAATGGTGATAGCTATACACCGAAACAGGTTTGCCGTTTATGAGCGTGCGTGCCAAACGGCCGTATTCGTCATACTCATATTGCATGGTCTCGCCATTGGCCGAGGTTATTTTCTTCAAGGCATGGTTGGGGTAGTATTCCAGGTGCGACACCAATGAATCGGCAAGTCCGTAGCCGCTTACCATTTTGTAAGGCATACCCTGGTCGGGTATTTCCAGGGTCATGTGGCTCTGATAGGCACAACCGGGATTAAGATGCCATACGCGCTCTCCGGCGCGATAATAGTACCGCGTTTTCAGTCCTGCTGCGTCTTCGGTGAGCTGAGGCAAACCAAAACGATTACGCTCATGCACATAGCTAGTGCGTAAGGTATCGTAGGGGTACAATGGTTTGTATAGAGGACGGTTCATGCTGTCGAGACCCACATACTTAAAGTCAAGCAGCGGTTGCGTTGTAGCATGGTTGCGCTGCGTGCCGAAGCTGCCGTTCAAAAGTGTATCCACCTGCACGACCGTTTCGCGTAGGAAAAGTCCGCGCGTAAGACCCGTTACGGGCGACATCGCTCGAGGCTCCAACACCGACACGGGCGTACTGTTAGGGTTGCAAAACAATACATTAACTTCCGGGTCGTCATAATCGACAGCCCTGAAGGGGCAAAACCAAATCACATCCTGATAGGAATACGCGCAATACAAAAACGGCACATCGGCTACCATTTTATCCCACGTGGTATATTTATAGGTACGGCAACCGTTCGGTTCCGAAGGCTCGCCCGTGCTTCCGCCGCCCGGACAGGGAGTGCTGACAAGCGTATCGGTAAGGGGCAAAGGCGTATCTATATCGTTCCATTGCGTATCGTAAATGTACCAGTTAGCGCGGGTAAGCGGTTTTGCATCCAATTGATTTTTCTGTGTGCCGCGCTGCTCGAATACAAGCGTACGTACATTGTTCTCGCGCGTCTTTACCGCACCATCAGGTTCAAGCGGATAATACCGCTGCGTAGGGTTGCCCCAGTAAATCAGCGTGTCGCCCGGATTATTGGCGTCGGGTTCCAACGTATATACGTTCGGGTCGTAATATAACGGATGCCGGTCGTACCGGTTTTGTAGGTCGAAATAATAGTAGTTTTCTTCTTCGGAGTACGCACCCGGAAGCTGCGGTGAATAGCTCTTTTTACGGAACAATTGCCAGGAAGGGTCGTGCTTAATCTTGATAACGGCAAGCGCGGTATTTTCCACATCTTCCAAGCCAAGCAATCGCTTGTAGCCTTCGGCTAAAGTCGTGCCGTCGTAATTGGCTTCAAAGAATTCGTACTCGCTGACCTGCTCCATGTACAGGCGGTTTTGTATCACGGGATTTCCGCAAAGCGCATTGGCCGGGTTCTCGTTACGATTGGCCTCTTCGAGCGCTTCATACTGGTTAAACGGAAGGTAGTTTTGCGCCTCTTCCAATATCAGCGGATGCAAGGGATAAGGACTTCCCGAAAGCACCGCATACACCATCACAGGCGGTGACGCAAAAAGGGTCATCAGGTTGTACTGAATGGCATAAGACGGATAAGGCGTTACCCCCAGCAAAATCTGCTGCTTGATGTCGTTGTTCCATACCGGGTGACTAAGCGCCATAAATAGCACCGTGTCGTTTACGATAGGTTGATTCAGCAGCACATCGCGCGCGGTAGCACCCGAAACAGGTGCAAAGGTGGAAGCAATCATGGCGCGTAATACCGGGTCGCTCATGTGCCCCTGTTTGAGGAATACCTCCCGCATATCTTCTGACGAGAGCGCATTTGTTCCCTCACGCGTCGTCATTTTAATAAGGATAGGATTGCTCAGGTATTCATTGAGCAACAGACCGTCCCTGACCAATTCAGGCGAAAATCTTGGTAAACGGAACATAAGCGTATGCAGCACGGTATCGGCAAGGTAAGGTTGTGCGTCAAGCACATTGTAAATGTCCGTTTCATTAATCGACAAATCGGTCGTAAGCAATGTGTGCAGCACCGCGTTAGAAAGCGCAGGCTGTGCACCCAGTACTTCTATCGTAGCGCCACGGGCAAACGTTTTCTCACGTTGCAGAAAAGCTTGCAATATCACATCATCCAAAGGCGAATACTGGATAAGGATATTCGCGATATGACTGTCCGAAAGTGTGGTGTCGGCTATCCCGTCAAGGAAAGTTTGGCGGTGTTCACCAAAGTCGATGGTATTGTGATACCCTGTACCAAAGGGATCGACCGTATTGCCACGGGCGTGCGGATTGGGATGCGCCGTAACTTCGAGTACCTTGCTTTCGGTTCGCTCGTACGTGCGACTACGGCTTTTTAGGGTCTTTATAAAATAGCTGTCGAGGTAATACGAAGGGTTATACTGCGTGGTATGATGGCCAAAGTAATACTCGTAAAATTTCGGTTTTTTCTCCACTTCGGTCGTTCCCGCCAAGGCCTGATTGTCGGGCATAGGGTTGTAGCTCCGTGTACCAAAAAGTATATAGGCATTGGAAGGCTCCGCGTCCACAAAAACGCGGATGTAAGAACGGCGGTTCCAGGGTATATCAGTAAGTTGCCCCGAAAGCGGCATACCCTCACCGAAACCAAAATCAAAGCGTGCACTGTCGGTCGTCCACACCCGATGGTACTCCGAAAAATAAAGGCTATCGCCATTCGGATAAGCGCTTATTTCCACGCGGATGCGCGTACTGCGGTTAGGTAAGGCTACACCGTCCACGATAAGCCTGTCGGCATACGCCCAACCGATAAAAGGTTGCGAATGGATGTTTTTGTAATAATCTTCATATTGATAACTTCCCGCTCCTTTCTGTGGATAATTGCGGCGAACCGCGTTTTTATACGCCAGTGTATGCCCGTAATCAAACAAGGTTTCTTCCAGCAAAACGTTATCGCCGTCGTACTGCTCGACCCGGTGGGGCCTGCCGTAGTACAGGTATTTCTCTTTGGCATCGAAGCCATTGTTGCTCGCAGCAGCACCCTGTCCGATATGATAATACACGGTGTAGGGACGCTTGCCCGGCTCGATTTCGGGCTGATATACTTTTGTCCACGCAAAACCTTTTTGCGTGCTGCGTACAAATGAATTGCGGAAATGCGCCTCGGTCAGTTTCGGCTGGTCGGCTTTATAAACCAGCTCGCTCGAATATTCATATTCCATGCGTTTTGGCGCATAACCGGGCTGCCCGCTCTGCTCGTAAACACGCTCTATGTAACGCACAAGGGGTTGTACCTCGGCCACTACCGGCTTACCCAATCCGTCTTCGGGCAAATTGCCTCCACAATACCGCTGCCCCACATAACGGTTAGACCAAAGCGCTTTTACCGAAGGGTCGTAATACGTAATAAAGGTCTCCCCACCGAGGTTATCGGTTACTTTCGTTAGCGCCACACCACGACGGGCAATGAACAAGGTGTCGTGGTAGGTCTGCGGAAGCGTGCGCGTAAGGAAGGAATACGCAAAGTGTGTGGTCGGAAGCTCCGAACGGTTCAGTGAAGCTACGGGTTCGGGGGTAGCCGTGGTAGGTTCGACCGGCGTGCCGCTTATGCTTTTCAGCACGAAAATATTCTGCGTAAAATTGGAGCCGTAAGCCAAGGGGTCGCCATTGTCGTAATTTTTGTTCTCGGCTATCTGATTGTCGGTTTTTACTTCGTATTCGAGCAGTACGCGGGCGGTCATGCGCTGCCCGTTTTCATGCTCACCCACAGCACCGTTGATTTTATACGAACGAACTTCGGCCAGCATATACGGGTTTTTGGAATACCGTATTACCTCCAGCTTTTTGAGCTTCACCTGCTCGTCGAGCAGCGTGGGTTTGTTGTCCCAAAGCAGCAGGCCGGTCGGCAGCTTTTTGTTCCACCAAAAACGGTATTGGGATGATTGCGATACGCTACCCGGAAGATTGCCACCCGACAGCGGTGCATACAGGATATTGGTCATCGCCCAAGGCAAGCCCACCCCGAAATTATGCGGAACCCGGTCGCCCGAAAGCAGCTTGTAAGAAGAGGAGCCTATCCAGGTGTGGTAATAGGTTTGGTAAGCCGAAGGATAAGCCGTGCCGCTCACTATATACGATAGGCGGCTGTCGTCGGGGATTGTACTGAAATCGTTATCCGAATTTCCAGGGCCGATTTGGATATGCACCCCACCGAAAGATTGCGGCAAGTGCGGCATCACGAACAGGTTGGAAGTGGTGATACCGCCTCCGTCAATGGCCGTCACACGGCCTCCGGTTGTCCATTTCACCGATTGGTTAAAGGTGGAGAACACCGTTTGCCCGCGCGAATTGGTATAGTCCAATACGCCCAAGCGGGTATTTGCGGCATGACCGTCGGCTCCGTTTTTCCCGGAAACGACATTGATGTCAACCGTGCCGATACCGGCCGGAGAATTAGCCGGAAAATGCCCGTTGCTAAGCTGGGCACGCACCTCGTAAATATCGCCGGGTATGAATTTATCCCAGTTGCCGCTCGACGAAAGTCCCATGCGCGGACTCTCCACAAACGCATGGTCAAAGGCTATGTCCGTAGCGGAAGTGACTGCCCTGCGCAAGTATTCGTAACTACCATTGTACAGGCGCATATAAGGATTGGAAGGGGAAATCGCATCGGTCAAATCATCATTACCCAGGTAATAGGCTTCGTCGGAACGCTGATGCACGTAACGCGTCCAGTTTATGAAATTCGTGGCATCGCCCTGTACAAAAGCGGTCTTGTAGCTATACAGCGAATCCATACGCGAAACCCCGCTACTCCGGAAATTGAGCATATCTACCGTTTGGCTCATCAACGACTGACCAAGCGATTGGTAATCGAGTTCCAATACCTCGATTGCGCTCAGCGCATCATACGCTTCGACACGGGTCAGCATCACGTCGGTATAAGCGATAATTTCGGGGAAGTATCCATGCTGTGTAAGTGCCAGCTTTGCTTTTAGCTGCGGATACAAATCTTGTTGATAGTACTCCTTGAAATAATTGAACGCACCGAATTTTTGGTATTCAAAACGCACACCCTGATTGACCGGCACATTGCGATTGTAAATCGCCGTGCAATGCCACACGGCCATATCTTTTTTCGGAACAATCACATTGGCTAACGCCTGATTGCGTGCATCGCCCAGCGAGTTCTCCGAAAGAATCTGTGACTGCACTGTGTAATCGAATACCCGTTGGTTAGACGGTGTGCGGTAATTGTATTGCAAAAGTGAAAATTCATAAACCGTTCCATTGTCAAGGATTACCATCCAGTTGCTGCCGTCGAAATGAAGCTCGATATAACTTTCAAAGGTATTCAGTACAAACACTAAGGAATAAGGGGCATTTGTGCGTATTTCTTTGAGTACCGCACGACCCGATGCACCCGGTAAATTTACCTGTGGAGCGAACCAATACAAATCACCTTCTTCTTCCGCTTCATTGATGCCGAAAAGCTGCGTATGTTCGTTGTAGAGGTCACTATTGTCAATATCACACACCGCCAAATCGCTGTACTTGTGAAACGCATCGGTGGTCACCGACACCGTGGGCACATTCAGGCTCCAGCCTTCGCCATAAGGAATACCCGCCGATACCGAAGGTGTATTGCCCGTAATAAATGAGGGCGAATAATGCAGCGAAAGCGAAAAGCCGATGCCGCCGGGAGTAGATACCGACCCCAAGGGATAGGCTGCCGAATAGGCGCCCGTGAACACGTTGACATCGCCGGTGTAACCGCCACCCGAAAGTTCGGTGGGTTTTACCTCGGTGCCCGGAGCAAGCTCGTTGTTGCCGCTGCCACCGGCAAGCTGGGCGAATACTGAATTTACGACACAAGTCGATACTGCTGCTATAAAGCAGATACTACGCAGGATACTCATAACAAGCAGGTATATAGTAAGTAATATAAAAACGGAACACTGACCTTATTTATTTTTTTATACGTCAAAAAGAGTGGTTTATCCTTTACAAAAATTTCTTTTTCGATCAGGTCTATCAAAATAAAAATTTGAGAAGTATTTCATACTTCTCGCTATTCATAGCGTTTTTAAAAAGAAAGGAGCAGATAAAAAGCGATGAAATTTCGATGAAAAAGCAACACAGGTTTTAATAGACAAAACCGATAATCGCCTCAAAAAGACCGATCCTTGTTACTCATTTTTTCAATTGGATAAAACGCTGGAAGAATACGCCTGCGTGAAGTGGTATAAAAATTATACAGCAGCACAGAAAAAGGGTGATCGGCACACAAGCTCAAATAACACGAAAACCGGGCGATGCGGAAAAAGCAGAAACAAAAGGGGTAATACAGAGCAAACTCATTCCGAAATACCATCTGCCCTTCCTTCCCATACTCATCTGTTAGGTTATGCAGCCACGGAAAGCCCGATACAGCTATCTGATTTCACGTTTAATAAAATGCGAGAATATAAGTAAGTGGGACAAAGACATTTTCGCAATATTAAAGCTCATTTAATGAATGAATGAAATTTAAGATCAGTTCAAACTTAAATCCACATTGAAACGGGTTTAATTTCCAAACGCTCCCCTCTTACATACAAGAGCAGCAAAGCACCTCTCTTTACCAACAAATTAAAGCTATTTTAAAAAGAGAATATCTTTTTATGAAAATGCATACAAGCCTATAAGCACTTATTGCTTCCGCTTATTCAACGCCGAATCGCTGCGGTAAGGCACTTTGCCCGAAGGCACCACTTTTTTAGCACCGTCGAGATGCACGTCCTGATCGTCGAAAAAAATATGCGCGTTAAAGGCTTTCAACACCTTGTCTTTGGCCATGCCGCCGAGAAAAAAGGCCTCGTCCACATAAACGCCCCAGTTACGCAGGGTTTTGATCACGCGCATGTGCGAGGGGCCGTTGCGCGCCGTCACAATTGCCAACCTCAGCGGCGTAAGCTCTATGGTGGTATTTTCCATCCGGCTTTGGATGCGCGAAAGGGTTTGCAGCAATTTTCCATGCGGCCCTTCTTTGAGCGGAATATCTTCGTTTTCACTTTCGTTGCGGTGGAACTCCTCCATGCCTTTTTCTTTGTAGATCTGCTCCGACTCGTCCGAAAACAGCACGGCATCGGCATCAAAAGCAATGCGTACGGTAGAGTTTTCGGGCAGGAACCCGGTAGGTGGCTCGTAAATCACCGCCGCAGCGGCGGTGTTGGAATCCACTATGCGCTGCACATCTTCTTCGTCTTTCGACAAAAAAAGATCGACCTGAAAAGCCTCTACATAAGGCGCCAGCGGCTGCCCCCCGGTAAAAGCCAAACGAGTTATATCGAGGTTATACGCTTTAATGGAATTGAGCACACGCACCCCCGTCTCCGGACTGTTGCGCGACATGACAATCACTTCCACCAAACGGTGCGTTTTAGACAATTTATTAAGATTAAGTAAAGCCTCGACAAGGTAAAAACCGGTGCCTTGCTGCAAAAGATCATTCTCTTTTTCTTTCTGATAACGACGGTATTCGACAATTCCTTTTTCGCGGAAAATCAGATCTTCCTCATCCAGATCAAACAAGGTACGCGATGAAATTCCGATCACAAGGGTTTCTGAAAAATCGGTAGGCATAGATTGAATCTTATCTACCAAAGCTACCAAAAAACCCCGACGATAAGCCGGGGTTTTCTGAATCAGATCGGTCTGAAAAGGTTTTAAAATGAGCTCACAAAACGGCTGCTTCGTATGGTGCAGCATTGGAAATTAGTAAGATGTGTGCCGGTACGCCCTCCGGTTGACATGAGGTTATTCATATCATCGCGGTGCAAGAGGTCGCAGGCATGACCCATTTCGTGCGCTAAGGTATCGGGCAATGCCGTAGTGGTCATTAGCACAAAAGAATCGGGTGTCATGTAACAGCCGCGCTCACCGGAGCTGATGTCCTGCACCCAAATCGCTTTCAACACGTGAGCGGGCCATATTAATCCGCTGGGGAAACGGAGGCATTTCAGGCCTATCGAATTATCGCAGCAAGACAAATTATGGTATTCGACACGATCTGAAGAAAAATAGCCCCCTGCACCGCAAGAAGAGGCATGGAGGAGGTGCGTCCGATCACGCACTATTTTAATTGGTGTAGCAATAACTTCGATGCCGCAATTCCTGTAAATACTTTTGGCTGTTTCGATCTGTCGCTGAATTTCATGAAGAGGCACCACCGGATTCCCGGCGCTGTCGGCAATCACTATCGGGCATATTCTGTATTTCTTGGTCACTAATTTTACTCCACCCAAACACAACAGCCATTCGGGAAACGTGATAATCTTATTGACCAGCCATTCGACAAATCCGAAAACCCGTATCAATATCCACTCGATCACTACTATTGCCTCGCAGACCACACGCGTGACCCAACTTACTATCACTACCACTACTTCTATCAGCGTACAGACCAGCTCTGTAATCACTTTGGTAACCAAATCACATAATTTATTAAAGGGCCAGGGCAAAAACCGGCATATTCGCTCGGTAACGGTACGCGATACATTTCGGCAGCTTTCGCGTAGCTCGCGGCGTCTTTCTTCTATACGCTCCTGAATTTCACGGCATATCTGAGCCATAAATACTAAAATTTATAAGTGAATAAATAAAGGAATTACATACGTGCAGACAAACGCAGCAGCTCACGGCGCGCGCGCCATAACCCGTAAAGCTTTCCAACCAGCATGGTCGCAAAAGAACAGGCGAGATAAAGCCATACTACGTTCCAAAATCCGATTTTGGAAACCGACAAAATACCGGTAAGTACCAACAAAAGATAGATCACCAGCGTAGCTATGCCGGTTATTTTTCCCTGCGAACAACCACAGGCCGAATAATGCCGCATAATCTCCTGTTCGAGCTTTTCGTTTTCTTCGGAAGAATTGGCGGGTAACTCCACTTTGATGGTTTTAGCCGGATTGCCGAAAAAACCGACATCTTTTGCCAAACCCCTAATTTCAGAAGGATGAGTGATCACAATTTCCTGCTTCATCGCATTACGATTCTATTTTTATTCAGGCTCTCCTTTTTATATTTCATAGACCTGAATCTATGGGAGCGCTAAAACCTGTTTTAAGTTTGGCGTACTAAGCCACACTCAAATATATAAATAACTGTGAATCACACAACAAAAAAGAGGAAGCCTGTTTTTCGGTTGAATTAAAACATCCAAAAAGAGCGGAATGACTTTATTTATCTCTCACCATCGCGTCACAAAACGGCTGCTTCGCAGCACACAGCACTGGCCGGGAGTAAGTAGAGAGTCGTTGCGGTTCACATGCATCAGGTTACCGCGATTGCTGGTATTGTGCGGCAAATCGCAGGCATGACCCAGCTCATGCGCCAGGGTATCGGGTAGCCGAAGGTTACTAATCTGCACAAAAGAATTGAACGGAATGTAACAGCCACGTATGCCCTTGCCCTGTATTTCTTTTACCCAAACCACTTTAACCACATTCCGGATCCAAAGCGCGGCTCCCGAAGCATGCAGGCATTTCAAACTGCTTCCTTTCTCGCAGCACGACAAGCGCAGGTATTCGACCGCCTGAGAAGAGAAAAAGCCCCCTGCCCCACAGCTTGGCGCATGCGCCAGGTGCGGACGATCGCGAATCACTTGTACAGGCGAGGCGAGCAGCTCTATTCCGCAGGTAGCGTATATTTCTTTTGCCCGTTGAATTTGACGTTCAATCTGCTCAAGTTCCATCACCGGCTCCCCGTTTTCGTCGGCAATCACCATCGGACATATTCTTAGTTTTTTGGTACCGGTACCCACCCCGCCCAAACACAGCATCAGCTCGGGAAATTTCAGTATGCGGCTGACGAACCAGCCCAAAAAGCTCAGCAACTGAAGCGACAACCAGCTAAGCACGATAAACAGCTCGCATACCACACGTGTGACCCAGCTTATTATCACAATAATCACTTCTGTCATCACGCAGAGTATCACGGTGACTACCTGTGTGATCACATCGCAAAGCAAGGTAAGAGGCCAGGGCAATACACGGCATATCCGCTCGCTTACGGTTTTCGCGGTTTCTTTACATTTTTCGCGAAGTTCCCGACGCGTTTGCTCAATTCCTTCCTGAATTTTCCGACAAGGTGCCGACATACTAAATAAGGTTTAAGGTGTAACAGAAAAAGACGAATGCCGTTGCGACAAACGAATCAGGCTGCGGCGCGCACGCCATATCGTATAAGCTTTGGCCAAAAGCATAGTTACAAAAGAGCTGCCGAGGTAAAGCCAAAGCAGGTTCCAAAATCCGATGTGCGAAAGAAGTCCCGTAAGCAGCAACAGCGCAAACAATAGCAGGATCACGATACCCGCTGTACGGCCCTGATCACAACCGCAAACCGCATAATGGCGAAGTATCTCTTGCTGCAGCGCTTCGTTTTGCTGCGCTGAATAGCCGGATAATTCTACCCGCAGCGACTTTCCCGGACTGCCCCAAAAATTCACTTCGCGGGCAAGCTGCCGGATGGCAGAAGGATCGGTAATTCTAATTTCGTGCGACATACCGTCTGTATTTCACCCTGTGCGCCCTTTTGCAGCAGGCGGTTCTAATCTACTGACTATTGCGGATATCCGCTATGTGCCACCACAAGGCACCGTTTCTTTTTTTTCAAATATAAAAAACTATAGTATTGAAAAAGAGAAAAATACATTTATCCCCCTTACTCCGCATATTTTAGTAAAAAATGTGAAACCGGGTAAACAAAAAACGCCCCCGACAGGTGTCGGGGGCGTTGGGCGCTTATTCGAATACGCCTGCTTCTTTTCAAAGATTGAGCACTACTTCCTGCGGATCTTTTCCGTTGAATAACATTTTGGAAGGGTTCTCCAGCAATTCTTTCACTTTTACGAGGAATCCGACCGACTCGCGACCATCGATAATGCGGTGATCGTAAGACAAAGCCACGTACATAATAGGACGAATTTCTACTTTTCCTTCGATGGCTACCGGGCGTTCTACAATGTTGTGCATACCTAAAATAGCGCTCTGCGGAGGATTGATAATCGGTGTGGAAAGCATCGATCCGAACACCCCGCCGTTGGTAATGGTGAAAGTGCCGCCACTCATTTCATCGACGGTAATTTTACCATCGCGCGCTTTAAGCGCTAATTCCTTAATGCCTTTTTCTATATCGGCCAGGCTCATCATTTCCACATTGCGCAGCACAGGCACCATCAGTCCTTTGGGTGTGCTCACTGCAATTCCCACATCGCAATAGTTGTTAAACACGGTTTCTTCTCCGTCGATAAATGCGTTTACGGCCGGATAATGCTGCAAGGCAATGGTCACGGCTTTGGTGAAAAACGACATGAATCCGAGTCCGATACCGTGTTTCTCCTGAAATTTGTCTTTGTATTTTTTGCGCAGATCCATCACCGGCTTCATGTCCACTTCATTAAAAGTGGTCAGCATGGCGGTTTGGTTTTTCACGCCCACCAAACGCTCGGCGATTTTTTTGCGAAGCGTGGTCATTTTTTTACGCTCCTGCTCGCGGGTACCGCCAAACGCAGGCTGATCTTTCAGCTCAAATCCGGCAGTTAGCGCTTTCTGTACATCCTGCAAGGTGATACGACCGTCTTTTCCGGTGCCCGATACCTGTGCCGAAGAGACCCCTTTTTCGTCCATCAGCTTACGAGCCGCCGGAGAAGGGTGACCTGTGGCATACGTCTTTTCTTTGCTCACCGGCATAGGATTAGGAGCCGGATCCTCTTTTTTGGATGCTTTCGGAGCTTCCTTTTTCGCCTCTTCCTTAGCCGCAGACGCTTCTTTCTTAGGTTCTTCTTTGGGCTTGCTTTCTCCCTTCACACTGGTATCAATGCTGCAGACTACCTGACCCACGTTAACCGTATCGCCTTCGGCCGCCAGTATTTTCAGGGCACCCGACTCTTCGGCATTGAGGGTAAGGGTTGCCTTATCCGAGTCAATTTCACAAATCTCTTCGTCTTTTTCTACATAGTCCCCGTCGTTTTTAATCCAGCGTGCAATTACCACTTCGGTAATCGACTCGCCGGGACTGGGAACCTTTTGCTCAATGATAGCCATTCTTGTGTGGTTATGTGGTTAAGAATCTTTTAGTTCACCTTTTCGGTTTTTTTGTCGCTCGGCTTTTTCTCTTCGGGTACCCTTCCGAATACTTTTTTCAATATCTGCTCTGCCTGCTCCTGGTGGATACGGGCATAACCGGTAGCCGGACTCGCGCTTTCTCTGCGACCTATATATTTCAGCGGAAGCTGCTTGAGCTTTCGGGCTATAAAGGACCAGGCGCCCATATTCTCCGATTCTTCCTGTACCCAGCAATATTCTTCGGCATTCTTATACTTCGCAAGCAAGGTATCTATCTGAATCTGCGGGAAAGGATAAAGCTGTTCGATGCGGATAAATGCGCTGTCAGACACATCTCCCAGTTGTGCTTTACGTTCCATCAGCTCGTAATAAATTTTACCGCTGCAAAGGAATACTTTTTTCACCTCAGCGGCACGTACCGACGTATCGTCGATCACTTCGGCAAATCTGCCTTCGGAAAAGTCTTTCACCGAAGAGACACAAGCCGGGTAACGGAGCAGCTTCTTGGGCGTAAAGCATATAAGCGGTTTGCGGAAGTCACGATGCAACTGACGGCGCAGGGCATGAAACTGGTTAGCGGGTGTAGTGGCGTTGACAATCTGCATATTGTTCTCTGCACACATTTGAAGAAAACGCTCCATCCTTGCGCTCGAATGCTCGGGACCCTGTCCTTCATATCCATGCGGCAAGAGCATTACCAGCCCGTTCATTCTTCTCCATTTATACTCGGCCGAAGACAAATACTGGTCGATAATAATTTGCGCGCCGTTGAAGAAATCACCAAACTGCGCTTCCCAAATCACCAGATCGTTCGGTGCGGCCAACGCGTAACCGTATTCGTAGCCCAGCACTCCGTATTCGGAAAGGTGCGAGTTGAAAATGCGGAATTTACCTTTGGCTCCGAAATGATTCAGCGGCGTATATTCCTCTTCCGAATCTTCGACTTTCACGATGGCATGACGGTGCGAGAAGGTACCACGCTCTACATCCTGTCCGCTGAAACGCACATTGTATCCTTCCTGCATCAAAGTGGCATAGGCCATCAATTCGCCCATAGCCCAATCGTAGGTGTCGTCTTCGATCATTTTTTTACGATCGTCGAACAGCTTTTTAATCTTGTTAAAAAACTTCTTGCCTTCGGGAAGGGTAACGGTTTTATGTGCCAAATCAAGGAACAGCTCCTTATCGACAGCCGTATCGGGCGAACGGTCAAATGCGTCGGGACCGGCCATACGTATGCCTTTCCAGGTTCCCTCTAAGTAAGAAACCATCTTGGCCGTTTCGGACTGACGGGCTTCTGTCAACAATTCGTCAAGATGCTGTTTAAAGTTGCGCTCCAGGTCACGCGAAGCCTCCTGCGTAATCGTACCTTGCTCGATAAGCTTGCGGGCGTATATCTCGCGGGGATTCGGGTGACTCTGAATAAGCTTGTATAGCAAAGGCTGGGTAAAACGGGGCTCATCGCCTTCGTTATGCCCGTATTTGCGGTAGCAGAGAATGTCGATAAACACGTCGCGGTGGAAACGCTGGCGAAACTCCATCGCCAATTGAGCCACAAATACTACTGCTTCCACATCGTCGCCGTTGACATGGAATACGGGCGAGAGCGTTACTTTCGCTACATCGGTACAATAGGTGCTCGAACGCGCATCGACGTAGTTGGTCGTAAAACCTACCTGATTGTTCACTACAAGGTGAATGGTGCCACCGGTGCGGTATCCTTCGAGCAGCGACATCTGGATCACTTCATAGACAATACCCTGACCGGCAATAGCCGCATCACCATGGATCAGGATGGGGCATACTTTTTCTTCGTCGCCATCGTGAAGGTTATCGATCTTGGCCCGGGCTATTCCCTGCACTACCGCATCGACCGTTTCGAGGTGCGAAGGGTTGGGCGTAAGGCTGATATGCACTTTTTTACCGGTATTGGAAAGCTGATCGCTCGAATACCCAAGGTGGTATTTCACATCGCCGTCAAACAGCGAATCTTCCGAAAGACGTCCTTCAAATTCGGTAAATACATCTTTGTAGCTTTTCTGTAAAATGTTGGTCAGCACGTTGAGACGACCGCGGTGCGCCATCCCGACCACGTAATTGGTGGTACCAAACTCAGCCCCGGTATCGATAATCCGGTCGAGCGCCGGAATAAGCGCTTCGCCTCCTTCTATCGAAAAACGTTTCTGCCCGACAAACTTGGTCGCAAGAAAATTTTCAAACACTACGGCCTGATTCAGCTTCTCGAGAATCTCCTTTTTCTCTTCCGCAGTATAATTCGGACGGTTACGGGACGCTTCCATTCTTTTCTGCAACCATTCGAGCCGATCGGGCTCGCGCATAAAAAGATATTCCACCCCTATCGAGCCGCAATACGTTTGCTTCAGGTGGGTAATAATATCGCGAAGCTTGGCCGGACCTATGCCGATCTGCTCTCCGGCCTGAAATACGGTATCGAGATCCTGTTCGGTCAAACCGAAGTTCTGAATATCGAGCGTAGGGCTGTATTGCCTTCTTTCCCTTACCGGGTTGGTACGGGTAAAAAGATGTCCACGCTGCCGGTAGCCGTGGATCAGGTTCATCACTTTGATTTCTTTGGCGACATTTTCCGGGAGAATCCCGGTATCCTCGAAGTTGGTCCTGGCGAACTCAAATCCTTCAAAAAACTTCCTCCATCCATACTCTACCGACTCGGGATCCGCAAGAAACTGCCTGTACAGATCCTCGATGGCATCGGGGTGAGCATTGCTCAGGTACGAGTAATTGTCCATAAATCGCTGAAAATTTGACAGCAAATTTACAATTTTAACAGATAAGACAGGCTAAAAACCGGGTATTTAATTTCGCATCAAAAGCCCTAAAAACCGGGCATTCGGTACACCTCGAAAGCATAAAACCTTTGGGAGACAGGGATAAGTATTGGCTCGAAAACAAAAAACCCCGGAAAAACCGGGGTTGAGAAATGCCGTTTTTTACAAAAACGCATTTATTTTAGTCGTTCAGCTTAAACTGAATGGGCAAGGTCATCTCCACATTTACAGGCTTGCCGTTGCGCTCTCCGGGTGTCCAGGCCGGCATCGCTTTTACCACGCGGAGCGCCTCTTTGGAGCAATCTTCATCGAAAGAACGGAGCACTTTCACCTGCGTCACTTTGCCTTTCGCATCGACCACGAAAGAGACTACCACACGGCCTTCTTTTCCGGCCTCGAACGCTGTTTCGGGATACACCAGCGTGCTGCTAATGTACTTAAACAGGGCTTCCTGTCCACCGGGATATTCCGGCATTTTATCGGGTTGATTTTCAGGCTCCTGCGCAACCACGAAAGACAAGAAATTACCGCTTCCGTGAGAAGGGGCATAGGTAAAGCTAAAGAAAGCGATTCCGAGAAGCGGAATCGCCACCAGCACTTTGAGTCCCGACAGGCGGGAAGAATTACGGTTCATCATCACAAAACGGTTTTTAAGGGTTAACATGGAAAAAGAATGGGTCAGCACCGATACCGATACGCCGGTAGCTGAGGCCAAGAGCCTGTTTTTATACGATTCGGCCGGGAAAGCCCGCAATACCTCCCTATCGGCCAGGTATTCGTGGGTACGCCTAAGCTCTGCCGCCATCCACCAGGCAGGTGGAAAAAACCACAGCAAAGCGCATACCGTTCTCGAAATCAACACGTCGAGCGAATGCCATTGTGCCGCATGCGCCAACTCGTGCTTTCTTACCAAAGGAGAATGATAATCGGAAGGAGCCAGAAAAAGCATTCTGAAAAACGAAAAAGAACCTTTTGAATCGTCAGGAAGCTTTAAGATAAGAAAACCTGATTCGCGCTGGCGCGGACAAGAGCGGCTCCAACGGTACAGGCGAAACAAAGCCGCCGCCATAAATCCGAGTACCAGTGCCAGCCCGCTAATCCAAAGCAAAAAAAGCCAGGGCAGCGCCGCATTCCCTTGGACCGGCACGGACTGACTTAATCCTACACGCACAGGTTCCAACCATTGCGCGGCCACGTAACCCGAAGCAGGAACGCTTACTAGGCTACCCGACAGGGGCAGTAAAAAAGCGCAGACATATACGCCCCAAAGGTAAAAACGACGAAGCCGGAAATGCGAATCTTTTCGCATCCAGAGATAAGGCACAAGCAGCAACATCATACAAACTGCCACCTGAAGCAAATAGCTTATTCCGCTTGTTTCCATCTTATTCTTTTTCTTTAGACGCCGGATTTTCCTTTTTGAGCTCTTCCAGCAAAGTGTCCATTTCACGCAGCGACAATTCGCCCTGATCCACAAAAAAGGAAACCAAATTGCGGAACGAATTCCCGAAATAGCCTTTCAGCACAGATTGCATATAATACCGTGTGTAAGCCTCTTTTTCGACCAAAGGATAATAACGGTACGTGTTCCCGAAAACTTCGTGCCCCACAAAGCCCTTGCTTTCCAATATCCTTACCACCGTCGATACGGTGCTGTAAGCCGGTTTGGGCTCGGGAAGCCGTTCAAGAATATCGCGCACATACACCTGCTCCATTTGCCAGATAATTTGCATGACTTCCTCTTCCGCTTTGGTGAGTTCTTTAAATGCTGAAACACTCATAAAACAAATATAACTAAATTTTTAGTTGATCAACTATTTTTTTAGTCAATTTATTTAAAAGACTAATAATGAGCGTAAAACAATCATGAAAGAGTTAATACGCCAATATTGAGCTCAGGCTACGTTCGGTATTTTCTACGGCCTGTTTTCGGCGCAGCGACAAATCTTCTACCTGATCTTTCTGCACCTGCCCAAGACCGAAATAACGGCTTTCGGGGTGTGCAAAATACCAGCCACATACCGAAGCTGCCGGATACATGGCCAGGCTTTCGGTCAGGGTTACACCGGTATGTTCGGTAGCCTGAAGCAATTCGAACAGGGCGGGCTTCACCGTGTGGTCGGGGCATGCCGGATAACCCGGCGCGGGACGTATGCCGCGATATTCTTCCCTGATCAGCGCTTCGTTATCCAGGTTTTCGACCGCCGCATAGCCCCAGTATTCGCGGCGTACACGCGCGTGCATGTATTCGGCAAAGGCTTCTGCAAAACGGTCGGCCAAGGCTTTCAGCATGATGCTGTGGTAGTCGTCGTGCTCGGCAGCAAATTTTTCGAGCCAGGGCTCTATGCCTTCTCCGGCGGTTACCACAAAGCCGCCGATATGATCGTGCAATCCGCTTTCTTTGGGAGCAATAAAATCGGCCAAACAAAGGTTGTAAGCGCCCTTCGCTTTTTTGGCCTGCTGACGAAGCTGATGTGCTACGGTAAGTATTTCATCACGCGATTCTCCGGCGTAAATTTCAATATCGTCATGATTGACGGTATTTGCAGGCCAGATACCTATTGCCGCATGTGCACGGATCCAACGTTCGCTTACCACCCGCTCCAGCAAAGCCTGCGCATCGCGGTAAAGACGGGTCGCTTCTTCGCCTACCACCTCATCGGTAAGGATTTTGGGGAAACGACCGGCCAGCTCCCAGGTTTGGAAAAAGGGAGTCCAGTCGATATACGGCACCAGCTTTTCGAGCGGAAAATCGCGGAAATGTTTTACTCCGGTAAAGGCAGGAGCCGTAAGATCTTCGGATTTCCACTGCACGGGATATTTATTTTGTCGCGCCTCTTCGAGCGATACGTAAGCTTTGGTGCTGCGATGACGGCTATGGTGTTCGCGCAACTTTTCGTATTCGGTTTTCAGGGAAGCGATAAATTCGGTTTTCTGCGTACCGAGCAAACTACCTACTACCGGTACCGAACGAGAAGCATCAAGTACGTGTATCGCTTGCGAACGCAGGTAGCTGGGTTCTATTTTTACCGCAGTATGTACTTTGGAAGTGGTGGCTCCACCGATAAGCAAGGGAATATCGAAGTGCGAGCGCTCCATTTCACGGGCCACGTGTACCATCTCGTCGAGCGAGGGTGTAATCAATCCGCTGAGGCCGATAATATCGGCATTTTCACGACGGGCGGTTTCGAGGATTTTCTCGGCCGGCACCATTACCCCCATGTCGATTACTTCGTAGTTGTTGCAGCTCAATACTACCGCCACAATATTTTTACCGATATCGTGCACATCGCCTTTTACGGTAGCCAGCAGAATTTTACCTGCCGCACGCGATTTCTGATCTTTACGCGCTTCAATAAAGGGCTGCAGATAAGCCACCGAACGTTTCATCACCCGGGCGCTTTTCACCACCTGAGGTAAAAACATTTTACCCGCACCAAACAAATCACCTACCACGTTCATTCCGTCCATAAGCGGGCCTTCGATCACTTTGATAGGCTGATCGTATTTCAATCGCGCCTCTTCGGTATCCTGTTCGATATAGTCCACAATCCCTTTTACAAGCGCATGAGCCAAACGTTCTTCGACAGTACCTTTACGCCATTCTTCGTCTTTTTCTTTTTTCTGCCCCACACTTCCGCGAAGCTGCTCGGCATGGGTAATCAGGCGTTCGGTTGCATCGTCGCGGCGATCGAGCAGTACGTCTTCGACAAGTGTAAGCAGCTCGCGGGGTATCTCGTCGTAAATTTGCAACTGCGAAGGATTCACAATGCCCATATCCATTCCTACACGCACGGCATGGTAAAGGAAAGCGGAATGAATGGCTTCGCGCACCACGTCGTTACCACGAAAGGAAAAGGAAACGTTGCTTACGCCACCGCTCACTTTTGCCAGCGGAAGGTTTTCTTTTATCCAGCGTGTGGCGTCAAAAAAATCGAGGGCATTACGGCGATGCTCTTCCATACCGGTAGCCACAGGGAAAATGTTGGGATCAAAAATTATATCCTGCGGAGGGAAATTGACTTTTTCTACCAAAACACGGTAAGCACGGCCGCATATTTCGATACGGCGCGCCAGGGTATCGGCCTGTCCGTCTTCGTCGAACGCCATCACTATCATGGCTGCTCCGTAACGTTTTATAAGGCGGGCCTGCGCAATAAAATTTTCTTCACCCTCTTTGAGTGAAATGGAATTGACAATACCTTTTCCCTGAATACATTTCAATCCAGCTTCGAGCACATGAAACTTGGATGAGTCTATCATGACCGGCACTCTCGAAATATCAGGTTCGGCGGCCAGCAGATTGAGAAAACGGGTCATGGCTTCGACCGCATCGAGCATTCCTTCGTCCATGTTGATGTCGATCACCTGCGCTCCTCCTTCTACCTGTTCGCGCGCCACCGACAGGGCTTCGTCGTAATTGCCTTCGACAATAAGCCTTGCAAATTTGCGGGAACCGGTTACGTTGGTACGTTCGCCCACGTTCATGAAATTGCTTTCGGGACGCAGGGTAAGCGCTTCGAGTCCGCTGAGGCGCAAATAAGGTTCAATTTCGGGCAGCTTACGCGGTGTTGCCTTTTCGGCATGCTGTGCGATATGAAGAATGTGATCGGGGGTGGTACCGCAGCAACCACCTACGATATTCAGAAATCCGCTTTCTAAAAAATCGTGAATGGTACAGGCCATCTCATCGGGCGTTTCGTCGTATTCGCCAAACTGATTAGGTAATCCGGCATTGGGATAAGCGCTCAGGAAAAAAGGAGATTTTTGGGAAAGCTCTTCTAAGTACGGACGCATGTCTTTGGCGCCCAAAGCGCAGTTGAGTCCTACGCTGAGCAGATCAATATGCGCTACCGAATTAAGAAACGCTTCGACCGTTTGCCCAGAAAGCGTGCGTCCGCTGGCATCGGTAATGGTTCCCGAAATCATTACGGGCAGGCTTATTCCTTTTTCTTCAAATACACGTTGCAGGGCAAAAAGCGCGGCTTTGGCATTGAGGGTATCGAATATTGTTTCGACCAGCAGCAGATCGACACCTCCGTCGATGAGCGCCCCGGCCTGTTCTGAATAGGCATCGGCCAATTGGTCAAACGTGATGGCCCTGAAGCCGGGATCGTTCACATCGGGCGAAAGAGAAGCAGTACGGTTAGTAGGGCCGATGGCTCCGGCTACAAAACGCGGACGTGTCGCTGCTATGCCGGGATGTGCGGTGTAAAACAGCTCGCGGGCTTCGCAAGCCAGGCGGGCCGAATAAAAATTGATGTCGTACACGGCCTCTTCAAGCGCATAATCGGCTTGGGCGATGCGGGTTCCGCTAAAGGTATTGGTTTCTACGATGTCGGCTCCGGCTTCGAAATACTGGCGATGAATTTCACGAATAATTTCGGGCCTTGTCAGCGAAAGCAGATCGTTATTTCCTTTAAGCGGATGGGTATGATCGGCGAAGCGTTCGCCACGAAAATCTTCTTCTTCGAGCTTATGACGTTGGATCATGGTGCCCATAGCACCGTCGATCACCAGTACACGTTGGGTAAGCAGTTTGCGAATATCAGGCATACAAACGTTTTGACAGGTATCAAAAAAAAATCTCTCCCGAAGCCGGAAGAGATTTCAAAAGTATGCGTGTAAAATGCCTTGTTTTGTTATCGTCTCCGACTTATCTTTTCCGTGTCCCCGAAGGGATACAGACAGGAATTGGCACCTTCTGCCATACCGGAAATTATTCCGGAGACAGGGTTGCCAAGGCATCACAGGGCACAGTCCCTCCGCCTTTCTGGATAAGTTGCTGGGAAAGAACCGGCACAAAAATAAGGTATTGCTTTGTGATTCGGAAATCGGGAGGGAAAATCTCAGGTTTCGCGGCGGTACAGCCCGTTCATTTCACGGAAAAAACGAACTACTCTTTTGCGAAACAGGAAAAAGAAAATGATATAAGGGATGATCATCAGGTAGAGGATGCCGGTATTGAGCTGCTCACCTACCGAACGCATTCCGTCCTGCTCCGAGCCCGATTCGGCTACCGCCTTACACATGGCGCATTGTGCATCTGCTACGGCCGAAAGGAGAAAAAAGACGAGCACCGCACAGCAACTGATAAGAACTTTTGCTTTTTTCATGTCACAAAGGTAAGGTAAACCTTGCTTCTTTATGCTTTTTTCAAGAATAATACGGCGAAATCATAAGATACACCACTACTCCGCTCAGGGCCACGTAAAACCACAGCGGAAAGGTAATTCGGGCCAGCTTACGGTGCTCCGTGAATTTCCCACTCCAGGCTTTTACATAAGTAAACAGCACAAAAGGAATGATCACGACCGACAGCAGAATATGAGAGATCAGAATGAAGAAATACACCGCGCGAATAAACCCCTCGCCTCCAAAAGGAGTAGAGTCGCTGGTAATGTGGTAAATGACGTACAGCACCAAAAACAGGGAAGAGAGCAGTACGCAGGTTTTCATCAGACTTTCGTGCAGACGGCGTTTGCCGTTTTTGATAGCCACTACGGCCAGCAAGAGCAACAGCGCCGTAATTCCGTTGATAGTGGCATAAATGGGAGGCAGAAAACCGGTGTCAAATCCCTTGATTTTAATCCCGAACAACAAGGCAACTGCCAAAGGAATAACGATAGAAAGCGCAATAATCAGCTTGCGGTACTTCTTCTCGTAATCGACAGACACCGTTGTATTGGGATTACCCACAGGCCTGTTATTTTCCATATTCTTTCTTTAACAATTCCACGTCTTTCAGCAACCTATCCACTTCTTCGGTTACGGTTCCTTCGTAAAGCCCACGTAGCCGGCCGTCGGGATCGACCAGTATAAGTATTTCGGAATGCAAAAATCCGCCTTCGGCCTGCGCATCTTCGCCGGCACTGAGGAAATAGCCTTCCATACCGTGCTCATAAATAACCTGTTGATTACCCGTGACCAAATCCCAGGTACGGGTATCTATCGCGTTTTTATCGGCGTAGGCTTTAAGGGTTTCGACCGAATCGCGCTTCGGATCGACAGTATGGGAGAGAATACGCACCTCATCGTCTTTGAGCAGCGAGCGAAAACGCTTAAGCTGGGTCATCATTTTGGGGCAAATCGTCGGACAGGAGGTGAAGAAAAAATTAGCGATGTAAATTTTGCCTTTGAAATCTTCCTGTGTAACGGTTTTTCCGTCCTGATTTACGAAACGAAAATCGGGCACGGTGTGGTAAAGCGTATCGGAGGTATTGGCGGGGTTTACGGTTCGCGGCCCGTAAAAAGGGAGAAGGTGCTTCGGCTTATCCTGACAAGCTGCAACCAACAGCAGGGCGAGTACAAAGAAAAGTCCCCGTCCTTTATTTCTTTTTATTGACATCATATTCTTTTTTCAGCAACCTCACTTCTTCCATGATACGTCTCATGTCTCCGGCCTGTGAGCCATCGTAAAAGCCACGAGGCGAGAACAGGGTATCTATCAGCATGATGCTCCGCCTGAAAAAGGGGCGGTCGGGGTTGTCCTTATCCGGTTCGGTAAGCAGGTGTCCGTTCATCTCTACGTCCCAAAAAGGATTGTGCGGCGTAGTATAGAATATCCAGCGGGAAGGATCCACGTCTAACTTTTCGGCCATCAGGGCTGGTCCGCCCTGAAGCGTATCGAGCAGCTCGGTAAGTACGAGCACATCGTTAAATTTTTTATTGGCAAGAAGCTCTTTGTACACCACCAGCCTAAAAGGCAGCACGGCTATATCACAGCGATGCGGGCAAGTAGATTCAAGTGGAAAAACGAGAAGTATCTTACCGGCAAAATCTTTTTGCGTCAGCTCTTTGCCCTGAGCGTCGTAAAATTGAAAGTCGGGAAAAGAAAAAGGGCGCCCGTTGGGACCCTCTTTTCCGTAATAAGGTAATGTGCCGAAGCTATGCTTACCGAGCGAAAAAAAATACAGAAAGCTGAATGGCAGAAAAAAAACGACCAGTAAAAGTATAATTCTCTTTATGGTTCTGCCTTTCATCGCACTTTACTGAAGCGTTTCCCACACGTTTTTAAGATACCCGGCTTCGGTAAGACAGATGAAAAGGAGATACAGAATAAACAGAATATAAGGGGCAAGTACCACCCATTTGAGTCCTTTTTTCTCATCGCCGAGGTGCATAAACACCATCACGATGTAAGCGGCTTTCACCACAGTAAGGATAATGTAAAAATACTTAATCGATGCCCAGGCAAAAGAATCTTCACCCACATACTCTTTCGGGAAAAATACGCCGATAAGCACTTCTACGGCGGTAATCACCGAAAGCAATAAGGTCACCACCCATATTTTGCGACGGATTTTTTTGCCCTCTTCTTCTGAATGGTGCGTAAAGCGGGAGTATTCTATAATGTCGTCTCTTTCCATGGTACTAACTTATATAGCGTTTTTTCCGAATCGGTTTTTTAATCAAAGCAGGTAGAAGAAGGTAAATACAAATACCCACACCAAATCTACAAAGTGCCAGTACAACCCGGCTTTTTCGACCATTTCGTAGTGGCCGCGTCTGTGATACACGCCTTGTATAACCTGTATCAGCACTACGACATTGATCACCACGCCGGTAAATACGTGAAACCCGTGAAACCCGGTGATAAAGAAAAACAGCATGCCATACTGCTGAGGCCCTTCGGCGCCCAATACCACGTATCCATGCGCATCTCTTACCAGCTCTCCGGCCGCATCACGCATGGGCGCAAACGAATTATACCAAAGCGTGGCGTTGTCTCCGCCAGAGCCGAAATTCCAAAAGTTTCCGTCGGGACCGGCAATAAAAGTAGCCCATTCCCAAGCTTGTGAGCCAAGGAATATGGCCCCTCCCAACACCGTGAGTCCCAACCACTTGATTACACCTTTTTTATCCATCCGGTGACCGGCCTCTACCGCCAGCACCATCGTTACCGACGATACGATAAGAATAAAGGTCATCAGCGCCACATAAAGAAGCGGCAAATGTGCGTGTGTAAAAGGGAAGTGCGTAAATACCTGCTCACTGGTAGGCCACTCGCCCACATAGGCATGACGGGCAAAACCGTATGCCGTAAGCAGACCGCCAAAAGTAAGCGCGTCAGAAACCAGGAAAAACCACATCATCATTTTTCCATAGCTGACCTTAAAAGGCGATTCTTTACCGCCCCATGTAGTCGCGGTATCCACTGATTTTGAAGCGTGTCCTGCCATAAGATGTGGGAATTTGCTGCAAGTTTAATGAATAAATTGTAAAAACAAGAACAAAAATACCCATAAGCCGCCCAAAAAATGCCAGTATATGGATATGAGTTTTATTTTCAAATAATTGTCGGAATGGAACTTTCGACGCAACGCAAGCACCACCACGCCGAGCAGGTATAGCAATCCGCCGAGCAGGTGCAACAGGTGCGCCGCAGTAAGAATGTAAATGTACGAGCTGGCCGTGTTATACTGGTTCAGCAGGTTTACATACTGCGCATTGTTAAGCTCTTTCCCGTCGGGGAAAAACAAGCGTCCGTCCTCGTAATTAAGCTCTTCTCCGGCAAACGTAAGGGTAAAATCGCGCCCGTACTCTCCTTCCAGAAAAAAGCGGTCGGTGCCTGTCTGCATTACCGGCCCTACAAGGTAGTTCCCCTTGCGAATCATTTCTTTCCAACCCTGCCATTGCAACACGCTGAAAGCGATACCGAGAATAAAGGTCAGTACAATCCACAGGGTCGCTACTTTGCGGCGATCCTTACGGATAACGGTAAGCGCCATGTTGAGGGTAAAGCTGCTGAGCAGAATGACTCCCGTGCTGATCCAAAAAGCCTGGGGCAGATCCAAATTCACCCAAAAATTGCCGCCTTTAGATACGATATAAGCGCTCGTAAGCCCCGCGAAAAACATCACAATGCTGATGATGCCTATCCACAGCAGGTTTACCGAAGCTTTGGCTTTAATCCGTCTCTCTTCGCGCTCGGGCTGCAAGCTTGTTGTTGATTCTTCCACTTTTATACAATCTTATCAAGTACATACGCTATCTGCACCAGAGGCAGGTAGATGAAAGAGGCAAACATGAGTCTGCGTGCATCTTTTATATCCTGACTGTAATGCAGTCGCAAGGCATAACGGTAAAACAAAAAGCCCAGTACCATGCAAAATACCATCGACCAAAGACCGGCAAGGTTCATGACCCAAAGCGATGCGCTGGTCACTACCATAGCCGCGCTGTAAAAAAGTATCTGTAGGCTGCTGGAACGGTCGCGCCCCCCACGCGAGGGGAGCAAACGGTAGCCTCCGCGACGGTAATCGTCGTCGAGCACCCAGGCAATGGCCCAAAAATGGGGAAACTGCCACATAAACTGCACAAAAAACAACACTCCGGGTACCAGCCCGAAATGCCCGGTAGCCGCCACATAACCCAACATAGGGGGGATGGCGCCGGGAATAGCCCCCACAAATACCGCCCAGGGCGATATGCGCTTCAAAGGCGTATAAACCGCTACGTATAAAAACAAGGCCAAAAAGCCCAGCACAAAACTCAGGGTGTTGAGCAGGTAAAGACAATACAGCCCCACCACACCCAGCAGCATCGACACAATCAACGCCTCGGTCACACTGAGCGTTCCTTTTACGAGCGGACGATTCTGCGTGCGCTGCATCAGCTTGTCGTATTCCCTCTCGATAACCTGATTCAATCCGTTAGAGGATCCCGTAACCAAAAAACCACCGGCTATCATCAGCAAAAAATCGCCCAGAACGAAACCCGGAGCCATCAGGAAACCCGTAACGGCCGAAACCATCACCACAAAAGAAAGACGAAACTTAGTGAGAAGAACGTACTCCCTTATACGAAGCGCGAAGCTTATTTTACTTCCTGCCGTATATGTCTGTTGCACTGTCAAACGCTCAATTTTAGGCGCAAAGTTAGCATTAAAATCAGTACGAGTTATCCGGATTGATTCTAAATTACCGGCTTTGATTTTACACCACAGGACTTCCAAAAATAAGGCAAATCAATAGTAATGAATGCCTTACCAATCTACGTAACGATTCCACAACCGCGTACTGAACCCCACCTGTATAAAACGGTCGGTTTGTCGCTCCAGCACATTGTCACGCTGCCGCTGCACGTACTGCACAAACAGACGCAGATTCACTGCCGGAACCAGCACCCACGACAATGTGGCTCGTCCGTACCAGGTATCGGTGCGCAAGCCCTGCGCCATACGGTGCCCGTAATCGGATACACGTGCAGAATAGGAATCGAATATATTGCCGCCGTAGCTAAGCGCTCCGCTATCGGCTCCCGAAAGGGAGTAAGTAAGCTGAAGCTCAGCCTGAAACTTGTGCCGGGTATAACGCAGCATGGATAAGCCTTCGTAAAAGTTAGCACCCAAAGGATGCGCCAGCGGAGCGTTGTAGTGGGCATAATTCTGCACGACCGATCCGTGCGAATAGGTAAACGGCCGCACCATATTGCCCTCGGCCTGCCATTGTAAGCCTTCTATTCCAAAAGGCTCCAAAGCTTTAAGCCCGGCCTGAAATCCGTATTTGTTAGCCCACCAGCCTCTCTGATCGACCAGCTCTTTTACGACAAACTCATCAAACACGGCCTGCCCGTAAAATTGCCAGCGGCTGCTCAGCTTTATTTTCAAATTAAGTCCTAACAGCATATTATCGGGCGATCCGAGCGAATATTCTACCGGACGGAAAAACACAAAAGGATTGAGATAATTCACGTCAAACTGCCGGTTAAGCAGCGTGTCGCGCGCCTGCCATACCACGCCTTCAAATAAACCAAGCGATACTCTTTTACCGATGTTCCAGTTAAGGTAATGCAGGGATACATATTTGCGCTGAAAACGAGAAAAATGGCCTTCCGAACCGCGTATATCGCTCATCATGGCAAAAAGGCTTACATATTTCACTTTCCAAAAAGTAGCCGAAAGCCGCAAATAAGGATAGTTGTATGCGTTGTCGCTCAACAGCAGCGAACGATAGCCATCTCCCCAAAAATGTCGGCCAAAGCCTGCCTGCAAATTAAAAATACGATGCGGACTGTAGGAGACATAACCCGATAGCAGGGTCGAAGCTTTACCGGCCGAGGTTCCGTGCGCATACCCCATGCCCGGCACAATATCCATGCTGTCGGCATAACGCTGCACATAAGCCGGAAACCCTTCGTTAAGCGACATCCATTCGCCATGAATAGCCAGCTTATCGCCACAAAGAAAAGTGAGCGATGCGCCCGCTCCGCTGCCCGAAAAAGAAGTACGGCGACGCATATCGTAACCGTATTCGAGTGCCCAAAGCGGCAATACTTCAAATCTCGTGCGCGAAAGTGAATCCATCGGAAGCGTGCCGTTGAGCCGCGCATTTAATCTTGAATCCGCATTCAGCTTTTCCCACACACTTTTTCCAAAAGGTTCGGGCACTCCGGTGCGCAAGAGTTCCGATCGATTATACGGTTTGACGGAGGTATGAAAAAGCACGTCGGGCTTCGCCAAATGGGTTTCGAACGCCGCATTGATTTCGTAATGCAAAGGCACATTATCCTGCTGCGCCCGCAAGGTGGTAAAGGCGAAAAATCCGAGTAGTATGTAAACGACGTTTTTCACCCCGCTCAAAAATCGTAATAGAAGTTAGACAATGATGTACGAAATCCGAAATACACGTAATTGGTTACCGAAGCGCCCGGTGCGCCTGCCAATCCACGGTACAGCCAGCCTGCCACCACATTCATATTGTACATCGGATTGACCAAATAGCCCAGCGTTATTTCCTGGTAAAACAAACGCGCGCTACCCGATTCGGGCTCGGTAAGCGGTACGTTCCTGTCGCTCAGAAAAATGTCTTTGCCCCATTGTTCGGCTCCTGCATAATGCCGAAAGGTCATGAAGTTAAATTTCGCTTCCAGAAAATAATCGCGGTAACGGTAATTAGCCAGCAGCACCAGCTCCGAAAATCCTGCTCCGGCCGGATGCGCAAGCGGTTGGTTGTAATGCCCGTAATTCTGCAACACGATGGTATGCGCATAGGTACGCCGCGTAGCCTGATTCACTTCAGCCTGTAAAATCAGGTTGGGTATTCCCGCCACATCGAACCATTTGCCCCCCACTTGCCAGGCCCATTTGTGGCGCGCCATATCATCGGCCGCCACCTGACCGTAAAAATACGCCTTGCGAAAAGGTTGGTATTTGACCTGTGTACCCAGCAGCACATTATTTTGCGCAGCCAATCCGAAGCGCGCGGCATTTACCCCGATAAGCGGATTAAAAAAAGAGTAGTCCTGCGGCAGCAGACGCTGATCGCTGTTCATGCGTCGCCATATCGTCCCCTCAAAAAGGCTGACCTGAAGCTTACGCGATACGGTATAGCTCAGGTAATGAAAGGAGGCCGCTTTGCGTTCGAAAATGGATTCGGGCGTAGTGGCCACCCGCAAGCGGGTAAGCTGCTGCATCGACGCAAATACGGATACGTACTGCAAACGGTTGTGGAAGAAAGTGCCGGTAAACCGGAAATGCGGATAATTAAACGCGTTGTCGGAAAGCAGCATCGAACGGTAACCTTCACCGACAAAAAGTTTACCATGCCCGAATTGCAAATTGAGATTCCGAAGAGGCGAATACGACACATAGCCTTCGGCCCAGGCAAAATCGTATCCGTTTGTGCCGAATGGTTTGGTACGTCCCTGCCCCGGCATTACTGCTTCGGTGCGAAAAGGAATCCCGTTGAGAGAATATTCCTGCCCGATTCCTGCCGCATAAGCGCGAATGTAGCCCGGTACCCGCATCTGATTTTCGAGCACCGACGCCGAAAAGGAAACTTTCCCCGCCAGGTGCCCCTGCACCAATACGCCCCGCGAATTTTTAAAATAGGTCAAAGGCTGCGTTTCGGCCAAATCACGTCCGTACTCAAAATTGAACAAGGGATTCACTTCTATGTAATAGTCTTCTCCCTGTCGCTGAAACAAATTTTCTTTCCGGAGCTTTCGCCCGAACCAGGACCGCTGAAAACGATTGGGCTGCGCCAGGGTATCGACAGCCGTAGTGTGCAGCGCACGAAAACGATTATAATCCAGTAATTCATTTTCGATCAAAGGCCGAAATCCGGTATGAAGCGGCAAAGAATCGCGCGTAGAAAATTCACGTTCCCAGCCGAGGTTCATCGTGCGGTACAACGGCAGGTTAAGCTGTTGGGAAAAAACGGAAGGTGCTCCTATAAGCAGGAAAAACAGCAAAAAAACAGCGGTACTTTTTTTTACCCTGCCCATTCCATGTGTTTAACGTCTTCGTACACCGAGGCTATTCCTTCGCGTAATCCGATACGGTGCTTCCAGCCCAACGCATGGATGCGTGATACATCCATCAGCTTACGGGGTGTGCCATCGGGTTTGCTCGTATCGAAACGCAGCTCACCTTTGTACCCGGTAATTTCTTTGACCAGTTCTGCCAATTCGCGAATGGAAAGATCTTCGCCGGTACCCACATTGACAAAAAGCGGATCTTCGTAATGCCGCATCAAAAACACGCAGGCTTCGGCCAAATCATCGACGTGCAGAAATTCGCGAAGCGGCGTACCCGTTCCCCATATTTCGACCGAAGGAAGCGCTTGCACGCGTGCCGTATGAAACTTACGGATCAGCGCCGGAAGCACGTGCGAGTTTTGCAAATCGTAATTGTCGTTAGGGCCGTAAAGATTGGTCGGCATGGCCGAAATAAAGCGGCTGCCGTATTGCGCACGATAAGCTTCGCAGAGCTTGATACCTGCTATTTTAGCGATGGCATAAGGTTCGTTGGTCGGTTCGAGCAATCCGGTAAGCAGGTATTCTTCGCGCAAAGGCTGAGGTGCCATTTTGGGATAAATGCAGGAAGAGCCCAGAAACAGCAGTTTCTGTACCTGATAACGATGCGCCGCGTGAATCACGTTGGCCTCGATAAGCAAATTGTCGTAAAGAAATTCGGCGCGATATACATTGTTGGCCTGAATACCACCTACTTTGGCGGCGGCAAGAAATACATAATCCGGTTTCTCGTGGGCAAAAAATTCATTCACCGCCTGCTGGTTACGCAAATCCAACTCGGCAGAGCTGCGTGTAAGAAGACGGGTATATCCTTCGGCTTTCAGAAGCCGCAGAATGGCCGATCCCACCATACCTCTGTGTCCGGCTACATATATGCGGGCCTCTTTTTCCATGCCTTGCGAAAACAAAATTATTCGTGGTAATTCATCACATTGTGTCCGCCGTCGATCAGAAAACGGTCGCGTTTGCACCCTTCGTAATCGTGCAGCACCATTTCGCGCACCAGCTCTTCGAGCTCACATTGGTAAGTCCAACCTAAGTCGGCACGCGCTTTCGAAGCATCGCCTACGAGCAGTTCCACTTCGGCCGGACGAAAATACCTCGGATCAATTTCAATACGGATTTCGCCGGTAGCGGTATCGATACCTTTTTCTTCTACCCCGCTTCCTTTCCATTCGATCGCAATGCCCAATTCAGCAAAAGCCAGCTCGGCAAAACGACGTACGGTATGCGTTTTCCCGGTAGCCAGCACGTAATCTTCGGCTTTTTCCTGCTGCAGCATGAGCCACATTCCTTCGACATAATCGCGGGCATGGCCCCAATCGCGGCGGGCATCGAGGTTACCGAGGTATAGTTTTTTCTGCAGACCCAGCTTGATGCGGGCTGCGGCACGGGTAATTTTTCGCGTTACAAAGGTTTCGCCCCGCAGCGGACTTTCATGGTTGAACAAAATTCCGTTGCAGGCATACATTCCGTAAGCTTCGCGATAATTTTTGGTAATCCAGTACGCGTAGAGCTTCGCCACCCCGTACGGACTGCGCGGATAAAACGGAGTAGTTTCTTTTTGCGGCACTTCCTGCACTTTTCCGTAAAGCTCGGAGGTAGAAGCCTGGTAAAAACGGGTTTTATGTTCGAGCTTGAGTATCCGTATGGCTTCGAGCAAACGCAGGGCTCCAGTCGCATCGGCATTGGCGGTATATTCGGGTGTTTCGAACGAAACCTGCACGTGCGACTGCGCGCCAAGGTTGTAGATCTCGTCGGGCTGCACTTCCTGAATGATGCGAATCAGATTGGTGCTGTCGGTCAGGTCGCCGTAATGCAGAAAAAAACGCACATTCTCTTCGTGCTGATCGCGGTAAAGGTGATCTACCCTGTCGGTGTTGAAAAGGGAGCTTCTCCGCTTAATTCCGTGAACCACGTATCCTTTGCGAAGCAGAAATTCGGAGAGGTAGGCTCCGTCCTGCCCGGTTACCCCGGTAATCAGCGCGACTTTTGACATACCTGAAGAAGAATTTGAATAAGCACAAAGCTAAGAAAAAAGGTGGTACACAAGGCGGTACGCCCGGGTCTTCATTCAACCACAAACCAACCGTTAAGCTGATTCTCGCGATTGTATTGCATTCGCCGACCCGAAGGATACGTTTTTACGCTTTTTCCGGCGGCTTCGGCTACGGCCTGTCCGGCCGCGGTATCCCACTCCATAGTAGGCGCAAAACGCGGATAAATATCGGCAAGCCCTTCGGCCACCAGGCATATTTTTAAAGAGCTGCCCATCGAAAGCAACTCCACTTTTCCGTATTGCTTTTCTTTTTCACGGATAAATGCAGCAGTCTCTTCGCTCATGTGCGAACGGCTGGCTACAATGCGGATCTGCCCTTCGGGACGTGGACGAGGCTCTATTTTTTTCAAAAGAGAAGACAATTCAGCAAGCGAAGGCACGGTATCGTTATGCCAAAGGGCTACGTACAAACCCGTTTCCTGATCGCCCGCGTACAAACGACCGCTTACCGGCGCATACACTACGCCCAGCACGGGATAGCCCTCTTCGATCAATGCGATATTGACGGTAAATTCGCCGTTGCGTTTCACAAATTCTTTGGTACCGTCGAGCGGATCGACTATCCATACCTGTCGGTGTAAGGCGCGTTCGGTGTAGGAGAGCGAATCGCCTTCTTCGCTAATCAGCAGGATACCCGAAGGTTCGAGCCTTTTCTGAATGGCTTCATGCGCCAGCCTGTCGGCAAGGGTAAGCGGCGAATAATCGGATTTATAGTCCACCGCAAAATCCTGCGCATACACCTGCAGTATTTTCTCTCCGGCCTCGAGCGCTGCCTGTAAAGCCAGTCGCATCAACGGATTTTCGGTAATTCCTTTCATCAATAGGCGCTTCCCGAACTTCCGATGGGCTCTATCGGATGCCAGGTGGTTTTGATTTCCTGCGTATCGAGTATGTAATAAGGATTCTGCTCCCCGGCAGCCATCCAGTTGTGATCGTAAGCGATAACACGCTTCACGTTGGCAGCGCCTTCACGCTGTGCAAGCGCAGTTTCTTCCTGATCAGCTTCGCTCAGCAACAAGGTGTTTACATCCATGTGTGCGGCAAATTGTGAAACCAGCTCGCTGCGCATACCGGTTAACACATTCACTACTCCACCGGGTAAATCAGATACGTGCAACACTTCGGCAAACGTAACCGCACAGAGCGGCTTATTCTCCGATGCCAGCACCACACAGGTATTGCCTCCGGCGATAACCGGCGCCACAAGCGACACCAATCCGATGAGAGAAGTGCTTTCGTCGGCCACTATCGCCACCACACCTTGAGGCTCAGGTACCGAAAAATTAAAGTGCGGGCTTGCCACCGGGTTTACTGTGCTGAACAAAGCCTGGTACTTGTCGCACCATCCGGCGTAATAGACAAGCCTGTCTATCGCTAACACTACCTCGTTAGCAGCCTGTGCGGGTGTGCTACCCTGACTTTTCAGTTCTTCCACAAACTGCGCTTTTCTTCCTTCGAGCATTTCGGCAATGCGGTAAAGTATTTGTCCGCGGTTAAACGCGGCTCTTCCGCTCCAGCCCGAAAAAGCCGAGCGGGCAGCTACTACCGCTTCGCGAAAATCTTTACGCGAACACTGGCATACATTGGCCAACAAAGCGCCCCGTTTGTCGCGCGGGGTGTAATAACGTCCGCTTTCGGTGCGGGGAAATTTTCCGCCGATGTAAATTTTATAGGTTTTTAAGACTTCGATCCGGCTCATAACAATCAGAAAAAAATGAAAAGCTTCGGGTTTGGTTGCTGTGTATCCGCTTAAAATTGGAGGTAAGGTAAAAGTCCGTGCAAGCCGCCTTCGCGGCCAAAGCCACTTTCTTTGTAACCTCCGAAAGGCGATGTAGGATCAAACTTGTTGTAGGTATTGGCCCACACCACTCCTGCCCGCAGCTTCGAAGTCAGGTTAAAAATGCGTGCGCCCTTGTTGGTCCATACTCCGGCCGATAAGCCGTAAGGTGTATTGTTGGCTTTTTCGATGGCTTCGGCATCGGTGCGGAAGGTCTGTACGGCCAGCACGGGACCGAATATTTCTTCGCGTGCCACGCTATGCGACTGCGATACATCGAGGAAAAGGGTGGGTCGGCACCAAAATCCGTTTTTGGGCAGCTCGCAGGGCGATTGGTAAAGTTGCGCACCTTCTGCCTCTCCGGCAGCGATATACCGCTGAATGGTGTCGAGCTGGGCTTTGGAGTTAATGGCGCCCACATCGGTATTCTTATCAAGCGGATCGCCTACCCGCAGCGATTTCATGCGGTGCTTCAGTTTTTTAATCACTTCTTCATATACGCTTTCCTGCACAAACAGGCGCGAACCCGCGCAGCATACGTGTCCCTGGTTAAAAAATATTCCGTTCACGATTCCTTCTACAGCCTGATCGATAGGAGCATCTTCAAAAATAAGATGCGCGGCTTTGCCACCTAATTCAAGTGTCACTTTTTTGGAAGTGCCGGCTACCGCCCGCTGAATGAGCTTGCCCACTTCGGTCGAACCGGTAAACGCTATTTTATCCACGCCGGGGTGATTCACCAAAGCCTGTCCGGTCTTACCCGCTCCGGTCACAATGTTGACCACTCCGGGCGGAAGTCCTGCATCGCGGATCAGTTCGGCTAACTTCAGCGCAGTAAGCGGCGTGGTTTCGGCGGGTTTCAGCACCACGGTATTGCCCGTAGCCAAAGCCGGGGCTATTTTCCAGGCTGCCATCAGCAGCGGGAAGTTCCAGGGAATAATCTGCCCGGCTACACCCAAAGGCTGGGGCTTGCGGTTGGGAAAAGCGTACTCCAGCTTGTCGGCCCAACCGGCGTAATAAAAAATATGATTAGCCGCCAAAGGAATATCGATATCGCGGCTTTCCCGAATGGGCTTTCCTCCGTCGAGCGATTCGGTTACGGCAAATTCACGCGCCCTTTCCTGCAACATACGCGCAATACGAAAAAGGTATTTAGCCCTTTCACCTGCGGGAAGTTTGGCCCAGGTCGGAAACGCTTTGCGGGCGGCTTTCACCGCTTTATCTACATCTTCTTCGCCGGCCTCGGCTACACGAGCCAGCTTTTTTTCGCTCGAAGGACTTATCGTATCAAAATACTTTCCCTTTACCGGCTTTACAAATTTGCCATCGATAAACAGATCGTACGAGTCGCTAAGGTTGGCAAGTGATGCGCTTTCGGGTGCCGCTGCATACTTCCAGGAAAGATCGCTTACTGCTTTTTTGGAGGCCGCCGGAGGGCTGTTTTTTTTTCGGGTGGTCATATCCGGTAGGATCGGGGATTAGTCTTTTGAAAAATAGTCGGCCGACTGGTACCGACCTGTTTCCTGTTTTACCAGTTGCATCAGCACATCGTTGGCCAGCCGGCTGGCACCGAAGCGGAACCAGTGTGGATCGAGCCATTCTTCGCCCAGCGTTTCTTTCACCATAACGAGGTAATGCAGTGCCGATTTGGCCGAAGAAATACCTCCGGCAGGCTTCATACCTATCATCGTTCCGGTATTAAAATAATAATCGCGAATGGCTTCCAGCATCACTAAAGTAATGGGCATGGTCGCCGCGGGCGAAATTTTACCGGTAGAAGTTTTGATAAAATCAGCGCCTGCATAAATAGCAATATCACTGGCTTTACGCACTTTATCGGGATGCCCGAGCTCTCCCGTTTCGAGAATCACCTTCAAACGGGCTTTACCGCAGACTTCTTTGACCGCCGCTATTTCATCAAACACGAAATTGTATTCGCCCGAATGAAATTTGCCTCGCGAAATCACCATGTCTATCTCGTCGGCTCCTTCTTCGACCGCGTAACGCGTATCGGCGAGCTTCACTTCAAGCGGCGCCTGCCCCGAAGGAAATGCCGTAGCTACGGCCGCTACTTTTACGGATGAACCCTGTAAAGCCTTCTTAGCAGTACGCACCAGAGTAGGGTACACACATACCGCCGCGACAGAGGGCACACCGGATAATGCTTCGTGCGGGTGCATAGCCTTGTAGCAGAGCTGGCTCACCTTATGCGGCGTATCGGCTCCTTCGAGCGTGGTCAGGTCGATCATGCTCAGCACGCGTTTCAGTCCGTCGATCTTGGATTCGGTCTTGATACTGCGCGAAGTAAAACGTGCACAGCGTTCCTCTACGCCCACTACATCTACGGTTGGAGAAACGGAAGGGAAGCGGAATACGGATTTTTTTGACATCATTCGGGAAGAAAGGTGTTAAAACCTTCCAAATATAGCTATTCCCGCCTAACGATACGGCAATTGCCCTGTATTTTGAGTCTCTTACACCGTAAAAAGCGATACGTAGTATTTATCCCTATTTTTGTAAGCTATGACTGCCGAAATCTATCCTCTTTTTGACCGCATGCTCGCGCGCAGCGACAAAGAAAAACTGCTGCGGCAACGAGGTATCGTGGTATGGATTACCGGCCTTTCGGGTTCCGGAAAATCGACACTGGCCCTGGCGCTCGAACAGCGACTGCATGCCGAAGGCTTTCTGACCTGCCTGCTCGACGGCGACAACCTGCGTGCCGGGCTCAACCAAAACCTCGGCTTCGATACGGCCGGACGGGAAGAGAACATACGGCGCACTGCCGAAGCGGCAAAGCTTTTCCTCGACTGCGGACTTATCTGCCTGTGCTGCACCATCAGTCCTTTGCAGGTTTTTCGCGATCAGGCAAGACAGATTATCGGCAGCGCAGATTTTGCGGAAGTATTTGTCAATACGCCCCTCGAAATTTGCGAACAACGCGATGTAAAAGGTTTATACCGCAAAGCAAGAGCAGGAGAAATCACCGGTTTTACCGGCGTGGATGCGCCTTTTGAAACCCCTGCTCAGCCCGATCTGGAACTGCATACCGACAAAAAAAGCATTGCCGAAAACGTAGAAGATCTGTATCGTTTTTTGGCCCCAAAAATCACTTTCTGATTATGCAGCGTTACCGCCTCACTCACCTACAGGAACTGGAATCTGAAAGCATTTACGTGCTGCGCGAAACTGCCGCCCAGTTTGAAAATCCGGCGCTGCTGTTTTCGGGCGGCAAAGACAGCCTGATATGCTTTCACCTGGCGCGAAAAGCCTTTTGGCCTGCCCCGATTCCCTTTACGCTGGTACACATCGACACCGGACATAATTTTGAAGAGACCCTTCGTTTTCGCGATGCGCTGATCGAACAATACAAGCTGCGTGTGGTCATCGGCTCGGTGCAGGAAAGTATCGACAGCGGACGGGTACAGGAGGAAAAAGGATATTACGCCAGCCGTAACGCTTTGCAAACGGTCACCCTGCTCGATACTATCGAAAAACACCGTTTCGACGCCTGCATAGGCGGCGCCCGCAGAGACGAAGAGAAAGCCCGTGCCAAAGAGCGTTTTTTCTCACACCGCGACGAGTTCGGGCAATGGGATCCGCGCAATCAGCGTCCGGAACTTTGGAACCTTTTTAACGGACGTAAAAATCTAGGCGAACATTTCCGCGTGTTCCCCATTTCGAACTGGACCGAAATGGATGTATGGCAATACATTTTACAAGAAAAAATCGAGCTACCCGAATTGTATTTCAGTCACTCGCGCAACTGTTTTGAACGCGACGGCGTGATTTACGCGCATTCTCCTTTCGTAACACTCAAACCCGACGAAACGGTCGAGAAAAAACAAGTGCGTTTTCGCACCATCGGCGACATGAGCTGTACCGGTGCCGTACTTTCTGATGCCGCTACGATCGAAGCCATTATCGCTGAAATTGCCGCCGCCCGCACTACCGAAAGAGGCTCGCGTATCGACGATAAACGTTCGGAGGCCGCCATGGAAGATCGCAAAAAAGCGGGTTATTTCTAATGCACAATTGTATGACTGTACCAGATAATTACCTCCATATGGATCTGCTTCGCCTCACTACAGCCGGTAGCGTGGACGATGGTAAAAGCACACTTATAGGCCGCTTGCTGTACGACAGCAAATCCATTTTCGAAGATCAGCTCGAAGCCCTGGAAACCGCCAGCCGGAAAAAAGGAGAAGACAGCCTTAACCTGGCGCTACTCACCGACGGATTACGTGCCGAACGCGAGCAGGGCATTACCATCGACGTGGCTTACCGCTATTTTTCGACCCCGCGCCGGAAATTTATCGTAGCCGACACCCCCGGTCATATTCAGTACACCCGCAACATGGTCACGGGTGCCTCTACCGCTAACCTTGCGCTTATTTTAGTCGATGCCCGCAAAGGGCTTACCGAACAAACCCGAAGGCATTCGTTTATCGCTTCGCTGCTGGGTATTCCGCACATTGTGTATTGCATCAACAAAATGGATCTGATCGGCTATAATGAAAAAATATTTGATCAGTTGCGTCGCGATTTGGACACGTTTTCATCCAAGCTCGGCGTAAAAGACATTCGCTATATCCCGGTATCGGCACTCAAAGGCGACAACGTAGTGACCCGTTCCGAAAATATGCCCTGGTACGAAGGGCCTACCTTGCTTTATACCCTCGAAACCGTACACATTTCGAGCGACGAAAACCATATCGATTGCCGTTTCCCGGTGCAATACGTCATTCGCCCGCAAAGCGAAGCTTATCCCGATTACCGAGGTTACGCCGGACGAATAGCGGGCGGCATTTTCAAAAAAGGAGACGAAGTATTAGCGCTGCCTTCGGGCTTTACCTCGCGCATCAAGTCGATAGAAACCTCCGATGGCCCCGTAGCCGAAGCCTTTGCCCCCATGTCGGTCACACTGACCCTCGAAGACGAAATCGATATCGGTCGCGGCGACATGATTGTAAGGGTCAATAACAGTCCCGAAGTGTCGCAGGATTTGGAAGTAATGCTCTGCTGGCTACACGAAAAACCTTTACAACCCGGCGGGAAATATACGCTGCGCCATACCGGTCGGGAAACCCGCTGCCTGATTAAAGACGTGCGCTACAAAGTGGACATCAATACCTTGCACCGGATAGAAGATCAGGGCAGCATCAACGCAAACGACATTGCAAGAGTAATACTGCGCAGCACGAGTCCGCTGCTGTTCGACCCCTACTCGCGTAACCGGCATACCGGAAGCCTTATCCTGATCGACGAATACACGCACGAAACCGTAGGCGCAGGAATGATCCTCTGAGCCTCTGTTTTTTTGTACCTTGTAAAAAATAAAATGTATGCTTCGCCCTTTTGCCTTTCGGTTACCCGCATTACTGCTGCCCTTGCTCCTGCTTCATTCCTGCCGCGAAAACGGAGGAGATGAAGGTCAGTCTGTATTTGAAATTCGGGATTACACCTTAGCAGAAACCGCTTACCGCGACCTGTGGACCCTCACCGATATGGCCGCAAAAAGCACGCCCGGCATACGAGGCATACTGGATTGCGCCACTCTTACACAAGATACCACGGCAAATCCACGCAAGCTGGAAATCAATTTCGGCGAATCGAATTGCACAGGAACTGACGGAAGAACACGGAGAGGAAAAATAACGGCGAGCTTTACGGCTCCATACAGCGATTCCTTATGCCAGGTAGCCATTTCTCCGCAAGGCTATTATTTCAACAACTATCGCATTGAAGGTAACCTTTCACTGACCTACCACGGACGCAATGCCCAGGGAAATTCACATTACACCCTGTCGGTGCAAAACGGAAAAGTGACCCCACCCGAAAACGGAGACGCACACCTTACGTGGAACGCTTCGCGACGGATCGAATGGATAAGCGGCGACAGCACAACCACGCCCGACGACGACCAGTTTGCCGTAAGCGGAACCTTGCATGGCACCAGCCTGAAAGGAAGCGTGTTCAACGCTTCGGTACTGGCACCTTTTACCTGGGATCATTCTTGTGCCTGGTTTAGCAAAGGCGTAGTCTCCATTTCGCCCGTCAACCAATCGGTGCGTCTGCTCAATTTCGGCGACGGCTCCTGCGCAAGCAGCTACACGGTAACCATCGAACAAAGCGTTTTTCAGGAGACCCAACCCTGATTCACCCTTCTCTCTACTTCTAATTCTGCTATCTTTGCAGGGAATACCGCCGACCCATGGAAGACCAGTATGATTTTCGTGCCGAAGAGCTTAACGGAGCAGACAAAGAGCTGGACAGAGTGCTACGGCCAAAATATTTCGGAGATTTTACCGGTCAACAGAAAGTAATCGACAACCTCCACGTATTTGTCGAAGCCACCCGAAGAAGAGAAGAAGCCCTCGATCATGTATTGCTGCATGGCCCTCCCGGTTTAGGGAAAACCACGCTGGCCAACATTATTGCCAACGAGCTTGGGGTAAACATCCGCATCACCTCGGGGCCGGTACTCGATAAGCCCGGCGACCTGGCCGGACTGCTGACCAACCTCGAAAAAGGCGATGTGCTGTTTATCGACGAGATACATCGTTTGAGTCCGGTAATTGAAGAGTACCTGTACTCGGCCATGGAAGATTACGTAATCGACATCATGATCGATTCGGGAGCCAATGCCCGTACCGTACAAATTGCGCTCAACCCTTTTACACTAATAGGCGCCACCACTCGATCGGGGCTGCTTACTGCGCCGTTGCGCGCGCGTTTTGGAATCAATTCGCGACTCGAATATTACGATGCCAAAACGCTTACCCTTATCGTAGAACGCTCGGCCGATATTCTCGATATCGCCATTTCGGAAGAAGCTTCGTACGAGATCGCCTCACGGAGCCGAGGCACACCACGTATCGGTAATGCGTTGCTGCGCAGAGTACGCGATTTTGCACAGATCAAAGGCGACGGGCATATCGATGTGAAGATCGCCCGCATGGCCTTAGAAGCACTGAACGTCGATCAGCACGGACTCGACGAGATGGACAACAAGATTCTGCATACGCTTATCGATAAGTTCAGAGGCGGCCCCGTGGGTCTGACCACCATTGCCACCGCCGTAGGCGAGCAAGCCGGAACGATAGAAGAAGTGTATGAACCTTATCTGATTCAGGAAGGGTATCTCTTACGCACTCCACGCGGACGAAAAGCCACCGAAAAAGCATTCCGCCACCTGGGGCGTATTCCCGATTTTTCACAAGGCGGATTATTTTAATGCCTGCCGTTTGGCTCTACCCGACCATATTCTGCAAAAGCATACCGCCACGGTAAAGCGGCACGCACGCGAATTAGGGTTTATGTACTGTGGTATTTCCAAAGCCGAGTTTCTGGAAGAAGAAGCACCCCGTTTGTCTGCATGGCTCAAAAACGGCAAGCACGGCAAAATGCAGTACATGGAAAATCATTTCGACAAACGCCTCGATCCGCGTAAGCTGGTGGACGGAGCACAGTCGGTCATTTCGCTGCTGTATAATTATTACACCGAAGCAAAACAAAGCGACCCGGAAGCACCGAAAATTTCAAAATACGCCTACGGTGTCGATTACCACCGGGTTATCAAAGACAAGCTGTTTGAACTGGTAGAACGATTGCGCGAAGAAATAGGCGAAATACACGGCCGCGTGTTTGTGGATTCGGCCCCTGTGATGGACAAAGCATGGGCAAGCCGTTCGGGATTGGGCTGGGTAGGTAAGCACAGCAACCTGCTTACCCGCGAGCGGGGATCGTTCGTGTTTATCGCCGAACTGATTACCGATCTCGAATTGCAGTACGATGGCCCTGTAAAAGATTATTGCGGCACTTGCACACGCTGTATCGATGCCTGTCCGACACAAGCCATCACCGAGCCTTATGTGGTCGATGGCAGCAAATGTATCTCGTATTTCACCATAGAATTAAAAGACAAGCTGCTTCCCGAAAGCGAAAAAGGGAAATTCGACAACTGGATGTTCGGCTGTGATGTGTGTCAGGATGTGTGTCCCTGGAACCGTTTTGCGCAACCGCACCGCGAGCCTTTGTTCACTCCTTCGCCACAACTGCTCGATATGCGACGCGAAGACTGGCGGGAGCTGACCGAAGAGGTGTTCAAGGAATTATTCCCGCACTCGGCCGTAAAACGCACGGGTTATGAAGGATTGATGCGGAATATTGGGTTTTTGGATTCTTCGCTTGATTAGAAGATTCATCATGGTATTTCTATAAAAAAGAAATAGTGAAGTTGCTTCTTGCTCATAAGTTTGACGATGTTTGGACATTCCACAAGTTTACAGATAGTCAAAAAACACGCTAATCAATTGATTGTCTGCGGTTTAATCTTTTTTGTGTGTTTTTTTTGGACAAACACCTCGTTTAATCCAACAACTGTTTTGGGGCATAATATCTTTGTACCATTATTCAAAAATAAAACACTAATATGTCATTGCCAGTACATAAAGAAAATGAAGAACACTCGGAAGAGATACAAAAAGCAGTAAAGTTTTTAAACTCTCTTATTAAAAAGGAATTTTCAAAAAAAGATAAGGCGATCATAGAAATATTATCTTCAGAATTTTCTTCTAAGAATTCGACTCAGCTGTTTGATATTTTCATCCCTTTATTAGAACAACATGTTGATTTAAAGACCCTAAATTATACAACTATTGATCAGATCGATCTATATCATTTAGCCGAAAACATTAAAAGCTCTATAGAATTCAAAAGTTTTAATGAAATTAACAAAGAAGAGTTAGCAGAGTTTTCAATTAAAATAGAGGATTTTTTTCGAAAAATCCTGCATGATATAATATTTCCAATGCTATCTCTTGAAAGTCCAAATACAGCAGAGAGTGCAAAAAATCTGATAAAAAGAACCATTAATTCTTTACAAAAAGACAACGATGTTGATTTATCAAAAACATATGAGAAACTAGGCATAGAAGACTTGCCTACCTTTTTTAATGAAGATTCGCTACGCCGATTCGGAGGAAAAACGCCCATAGATGGCCTAATTGAAAACTATGAATCAGAAACTGAAAAAGACACTATTATATATTGTGAATTAAGCCCTGAACAAGTAATCGTCCTCTGTTATCTTCTAGAAAGCGAGCATGAGGTTATTAAAAATTGGAAAAGCTTATCCAACTTATTCAGGTCGAAAGGAAAAAGATATGGAAACGTTATAGTGAATCCCAATAAGATAGGGCTATTATTATCCATAATAGATCTCTTGTATAAACGAAAAAACATTGCTAAAGAAAAATATATTTCTCTAAATAACGGAAATAGCATTTGGACTTTTTTACAAGGGTATTTAATTAACGCTAAGACGGATCAACCTTTTAAAAGAGAACTTCGAAAATTGAAAAGTGAAAAGAAAAACGAAAAAGAAGCCATACAAATCATTGACTATTTATTTGATGATTCAAAACAGGAACAAATAAAAGAAAGAGCAAAAGAAATAAAGAAATAAAAACACAAATCATGACTATTAATCAATACATTCAGCAAAACAACATTCTACCTGGCGATGCTATAGTAGTAAGAAAGAACAACATTGGTTTATTGGATCACTACCTAATATATTTAGGTTGGTATTACGGTGAACACAAATTCATAGCAAACTATTTCGGAGGAACAAAAATTCTAACTTATGGAGAGGTCTATAACTTTTCTTTAGCATATCGCCCTTCAAGAATAAGACGATTTAAAGGGAATAATATTCAAAGGAAGGCGGCCGTTGAAAGAGCCTTAAGTAGGAAAGATCAAAATAGCTACCACCTCATTTTAAATAATTGCGAGCACTACGCCAACTATGTACAGGAAGGAAAAGACTATAGTCAACAAACTACCCTTTTTGGAGCAGGAATTGCTGTGAGCGGACTAGCTTTGACCGCATCATCTAAAAACAATATAGGTAAAGGGATTGGTGCTGCAATAACATTTGCTGGGCTTCTTGCCATAGCATTAAACGACAATAGATAATCTATTTATAGCCTCTAAAAATTTAAAGCTTAAAGCGGAGTAAAGAATTATAAGCAGATCTCTTTACTCCCCCAACGGCTTCACCCCAATTCCCAGCTCTTCCAACTGTGCTTCTTCAATCGCCGAAGGCGCGTCGATCATCACATCGCGGCCCGAGTTGTTTTTGGGGAAGGCTATAAAATCACGTATCGATTCGCTGCCTCCGAAAAGTGAGCATAAGCGGTCGAAACCAAAGGCTATTCCGCCATGCGGAGGCGCACCATACTCAAATGCGTTCATCAGAAAACCGAATTGCTCCTGCGCCTGTGCCTCGGTAAAGCCAAGCAGCGAGAACATACGCGCCTGCAGCGCCCGATCAAAAATACGAATGGAGCCTCCGCCCACTTCCACCCCGTTGATCACCATATCGTAGGCATTGGCGCGTACCGCACCGGGATCGGTAGCAAGCAGCGCAATATCTTCGGGCTTGGGCGAGGTAAAAGGATGGTGCATAGCGAACCAACGACCGCTTTCTTCGTTCCATTCCAACAAGGGGAAATCGACCACCCAAAGGCAAGAATACGTGTCTTTATTGCGCAAACCCAGGCGCTGTCCCATTTCGAGACGCAGCTCATTGAGCGCTTTGCGTGTCTTGTTCGCTTCGCCGGCCAATACCAAAATAAGATCGCCGGGTTGTGCCGAAAATGCTTCCGCCCACAGGCGCAACGAAGCTTCGGGATAAAATTTATCGACCGACGATTTGAGCGATCCGTCTTCGCCCACACGCAAGTACACCAGTCCGGTAGCGCCAATCTGCGGTCGTTTCACAAACTCGGTAAGCTCGTCGATTTGCTTTCGGGTATAAGAGGCGGCACCTGTGGCACAAATGCCCACTACCAGCTCCGCTTCGTCGAATACTTTAAAATCATGTCCTTTCACCACTTCGTTCAGCTCCTGAAAACGCATTCCGAAGCGGGTATCGGGCTTATCCGACCCGTAATATTTCATCGCATCGGCATAGGTCATACGCGGCACTTCAGGAATATCAACTCCTTTCACCTCCTGAAAAAGATGACGCACCAGCGCTTCGAATGTGCGCAGTATATCTTCCTGATCGACAAAAGCCATTTCACAGTCTATCTGCGTAAATTCGGGCTGGCGATCGGCCCGTAAATCTTCGTCGCGGAAACATTTCACAATCTGATAATACCGATCGTAACCGCTTACCATGAGCAACTGCTTAAACGTTTGCGGCGATTGCGGCAGCGCATAAAACTGCCCGGGATTCATCCGACTTGGCACCACAAAATCGCGCGCGCCTTCGGGTGTGGACTTGATCAGATAAGGCGTTTCGACCTCCATAAAACCGAGCTGATCCAAAAAGTTGCGGGTGGTAATCGACAGGCGGTGACGCAGTTCGAGGTTACGACGCACCGGGTTGCGGCGCAGGTCGAGGTAGCGGTATTTCATGCGGAGATCATCACCTCCGTCGGTTTCATCTTCGATGGTAAAAGGCGGCACTTTCGAGGCATTGAGCAGGGTCAGCGTTTCGACCACAATCTCTATATCGCCGGTAGGAAGCTGCGGATTTTTGTTGCTCCTTTCGGCCACCATGCCCTGTACCTGTATCACAAATTCGCGCCCCAGCTTACGGGCACGCAAACAAAGCTCTTCGTGGGTTTCGAGGTTAAACACAAGCTGCGTCAACCCGTAGCGATCTCGCAAATCGACAAAAGTCATTCCGCCCAAATCGCGGGAACGCTGCACCCATCCGCTAAGTGTAACTTGTTGGCCGACATGCGAAAGCCTTAATTCTCCACAGGTATGTGTACGGTACATAAAGGAAATTGAAATGAGGTCACAAAAGTAAGAATTCCGGCGTAAAAGGTGCGAAAAGCTCCGTTTTGCGCACAAAAAACAGCCTTGCTCTATTTTTATACCTTTTTACGGAAGAATCCTGCTTATTTTTATCCTCCATTTTACGGATTATGACGCTTTCGGTACATTCTGACGAACACTATATGCGGCTCGCTCTACGTGAGGCACAGCAAGCCTTCGACGAAGACGAGGTGCCCGTAGGTGCCGTTATCGTATGCCGCAATCAAGTCATTGCACGGGCACACAACCTGACCGAAAAGCTCAACGACGTGACCGCGCATGCCGAAATGCAGGCGTTTACCGCCGCAGCCGACTATCTCGGCGGAAAATATTTACAGGAATGTACGTTGTATGTAACGCTCGAACCCTGTCTGATGTGCGCAGGTGCTTCGTACTGGGCGCATATCGGTAAAATAGTATATGGCGCCGACGATGAAAAACGCGGTTTCCGACGCAACGGTAGCGATATTCTTCATCCCAAAACGGAGCTGATAAGCGGTGTGCTGGCGCAGGAATGCGGCACGCTGCTCAGGGAATTTTTTCGTAAAAAAAGATAATCACTCTTGAAACGTCTTCCTGTATCGGGAAAAAAATACGATCATCACCGTATCGTATCGGCGATCCTATGCGCTTATTTTTGATCCGGTTCCTGCAAGATATTTACCCGGAACCGTAAACGCCGGGTAAAAAGCCACAGCTACCCCTTTCTACTCCTGGCATTGAGGTTCCGATTCTACGGACAGAAGGGGGTTAGTTTGTGGCGAAGTACGTTGCTACCGCCTTTTTTTACTTTCTTTTCGGATCGTGTATCCCGATGCTTCCTTTTACCACCACTCTTTCTTATCTTTAAAGCACACAATACGTATTGTTATGAAGAAAATAATTTTTGCTTCTTTCTTACTGTTAACCGCCGCAACCTGGCAGGCATTTGCTCCGGCAGAAGAATACCCCACGTTGCCCATAGGCAGTTTGGCTCCCTTGTCGGATTATAAAATGAAAGACGTGTCGGGACAGCAAATTTCTATCGAAGACGTAAAGCAGAAAAACGGTGTGCTGGTCATCTTTTCGAGCAACGGCTGTCCTTTTGTAATAGGTCAGGGTACCGAAAGCGAGGGCTGGGAAAAACGTTACAACTCGATTTACGAAGCCAGCACAGAAGCCGGAGTGGGCATGATGTTGGTCAATTCGAACGAAGGGCGTCGCGGTGAAGAAGATGCCTACGACATGATGCAGCAGAGGGCGCGCGAACAGGGCTACAAAAGCCGTTACGTGCTCGATGAGAATTCGAAGCTGGCTAACGCTTTCGGTGCAAAAACCACCCCGCACGTGTTCCTGTTCGATTTCGATCTCAAGCTCATTTACCGGGGCGCCATCGACGATAACGCGAGAAGAGCCGCCGATGTAAAATCACATTATCTGAAAACAGCGCTGAAAGAACTGTCCGAGAAAAAGACCATTTCGCGTACCGAAAGCCATGCGGTAGGCTGTAGCATCAAAAGGGTAAAAAAATAAAGCCGAAAAAGCAGGCTCGTTTTACAGCAGGTGCATCTCTACTGCGCAACGAATAAGTCCGGCGGTATTCTTCACGTTGAGCTTTACCATGATATTTCGGCGGTGCGTATCTACGGTGCGCTTGCTGATGTTCAGCTTTTCGGCAATCTCGTCGTTGGTATGCTGATCGGCAATCATTCGCAGAATTTCATTTTCCCGGCGCGATAAAATGCCATCGTCGTCTCTTTTGATGAGCCTGGGCTTACGACCCAGCTTTTCACGTTCTATACGCTCTATCAGCTTGATAGAAATATCATTGCTGAAATAAAGTCCGCCCTCGAGCACCCTTGCAATGGCTTTGACCAGCTCTTCCGAACCGGCATTTTTCAACACATAACCTCTCGCTCCCGCCTCCAGCATTTTGCTGGCGAAGGTCTCTTCCGAATGCATGGTAAGCCCTATTACCGGGTAATTCCGTTTTTTCATGATTTCGCGGGTAGCGCTGATACCGTCCATGCCGGGCATTTTAATATCCATCAGCACCAAATCATAAGTATGCACGCTACATTTCCGAACGGCGTCCAGCCCGTCTTCGGCCTCGTCGATAGATACTTTGTATTTCTTCTGCGATTTGAGCACCGACTTGATGCCTTCACGCACTAAATTGTGATCATCGACCACAAGGATACGTATAGAATTTACTTTTGCCATCGCTAGTTTTTGGGTATTTTGATGGTTACCTGTGTGCCTTTTCCGGGAGCGCTGCTCAGCTCAAAGCTGCCCTGAAACATCCTGACGCGAGAGCGCATATTGTTAAGTCCGTGACCGTTTAACGGCTGGGTAGTATCGAGATTAAAGCCTTTGCCGTTATCGGATAAATATAGATCATACGCCGAATTAAATTGCAGACGGATAACAATCTCCGTTGCCTGCGCATGCTTAATCGTGTTATTGATAAATTCCTGAATGATACGGTACAGCGCCAGTTCTATGGGCTTGGGAATCTCTTCCGTACGCCGGGGCTTTTCGAAAATAATCCTGACCTTTTTCTGAAGATTAAGGTTGTATATTAACGCTTCGATGGCTTCGGCCAGCCCACTAAGCTCAATGGTACCCGGCAGCAGATTAAAGCAAATGCTACGCAAATTCTGAATGCTGGAATCAAGCAGACCGTAACACTGATCGAGCACTTCTTTTACCTTCTTGTCATTTTTGACCGCAATATTTTCGAGCGTATTCAAATAGAGTTTCAATGCGCTGAGCTCTTGTCCGAGCGAATCGTGCAAATCTTCGGCCACCCTTTGCTGCTCTTTTTCCTGTGTGTCGAGAATAGCACGCAATATGATTTTTTCAGATTCCTTTTGCGAGGTAATGTCGCGCGCTACAAGCAAATATCCTTTGAAATCGTTTTTCTGATCGATGATTTTCGTGCACAGGCACCATACCGGTATCACTTTTTTATCGGCCGCCATAAACGACGATTCGCAGGTATAAGAAGAAGAACGCTCAAGCGATTTTTTCATGGTACGTAAAAATCCGGGCGAGTCTATTCCTGCGGTTTTCGCAAAAGCAGGCAGCCGATCGGTTTCATCCACCTGTATGCCCAATGTGCGTTGAGCTGCCGTGTTGAAACTTTTTAGTGTACCCCTGGGCGAGAGTACAAATATCATATCCGGTACCGCATTAAAAATACTGGTAAAATAATCGCTGGAAATAGTGGACACCCGAAGTTCTTCTCCCAGCATATTGATCCCGTTAATCACGGTATCTACCGCATCAAGACGGTTGGATATACGGCCTCTCCGCGTATAATTTCCCTCCGCGTACGCAATTAACAGCCGGTTGATTTCCTTAAAGGATGCCCTGAAAAGTTCTGTCTCTGAATGGTGTTCGGCCATACTCGTCACTTTGTCAATCGAGGTCCTTCCGCTGGCAAAGGTAAGAGTTACAGCCGCTTTATTTCACCTCTTGCTTAAATTGCTGCAACCAGATAAGCGCTTTTTCCTTATTGGTAAATATCTTGGCCGGAATAACCGGCTTACTGATTTTCAGCAGAAAATTTCCTAAAAATACACTAAAAGACGACTTCAACACCAGAGCCGCCGCTGAAATACCCACAGAACCTTCGACCGAAGCAAAAAAATCGCGGGCGTCTTTGTCCATACTTCTTACGCCGTTGTCATATATCAACGCCGGATAAGAACGATAAGAAAAAAATGCGTTACGCTCGGCTACTATTGCCTTGGCCTTCTCAAGCGTAATACGAATATTGGATTTATAATACCCTACCATGATGCCGTCTTCCAGCTCCATATACACGTAGGGCGTATCCAACACCCGCTTTTCGTTTTTACTGTTATCTTCCGCCATAAGTTTGGGGCATTCAAATTTACAAATAATACGTGGTACTTCCTAAGTATTTTTACTTAGGTGTTTTCATTTAATTCACACCCGTTTTTTTAAGTCTTTTTTACGTTAATCCGCTTGCCGGATAAGGATTACGTTTGTTTTGTTTATCCGGGTAATACTTATGGGAACAACTGCTTCTTTTCTTGATTCGGTAAACCAGGTCATCTCTGCAGGTGTGCAAAAAGGAATTTTGCACCGTTATACCGACGACGAACCTTTCTCTGGCATTGCACTGCCAATGGACGGTCGCATGATCCTTAACTTCGGCTCCTGCAGCTATCTGGGGCTCGAATTCGACGAATCGCTCAAACAGGGAGCGATAGATGCCGTCAGCAAATACGGCACACAATTCTCTTCCTCCAGGGCTTACGTATCTATTGCGCTGTACGAAAAGCTCGAAAAACTTTTCAGGGAAATTTTTAGCGCCGAAGTGGTCATCGCGCCTACCACCAGCCTGGCACATATAGCCGCCATCCCCGTGCTGGTCGATGACAGCGATGCGGTTATTATCGATCACCAGGTACACAGCTCGGTACAAACTGCCGTAGCGCTCCTGAAACCCAAAGGAGTACACGTGGAAATGATCCGTCACAACCGCATGGATCTGCTCGAAGAAAAACTTCGCGACCTGCGCCAGCGCCACCGCAAAGTATGGTATATGGCCGATGGTATCTACTCTATGTACGGCGACAGCACCCCCGTCGAAGACCTCAAACGCCTGCTCGACACCTATCCCGAGCTACACCTCTACGTGGACGATGCCCACGGCATGAGCTGCTTCGGTAAAAACGGCAGCGGCTTTTTCCTCCAGCATATTCCCGTAAGCGATCGGGTAACCGTTTCGGTATCGCTGGCCAAAGGCTTCGCCACAGGAGGCTCGGTACTGCTCTTCTCCGATGCAGCCCTGGCCAAAAAAGTACGCACCTGCGGCGGTCCCCTGATCACTTCAGGTCCGCTACAGCCCGCTACACTCGGCGCAGCAGTAGCTTCGGCCGAATTGCACCTTTCGCCTAAAATCACGCAACTGCAGGAAGACCTGCATGAAAACATTCTTTATACCAACCTGCTGCTGAAAAAATACGGACTGCCGCTGGTCGCCGAAACGCAGTCGCCGGTGTTCTTCATCGCAGCCGGATTGCCACGCTTAGCCTACAACCTGCTGAGCCGGATGATGAAAGAGGGGTTCTACCTCAACCTCGCTACTTTCCCGGCAGTACCGATGAAAAACTCGGGTGTCCGTTTTACGATTACCGCCCTCCACACCTTTTCACAAATCGACGCTATGTTAGAAGCCCTGGCTTATCACTACCTCCATGCGATGGAGGAAGAAAACCTGACTCTCGATTCGGTCTGCAAAGCTTTCAAAATGGAGGTGCCCGAACTGCGCTCTACCCGCCGCGAACCCACCCGGCGTTACGGTGCCGCACAAGCACTCAACGTACAGCACTTCGGCAGCATCTGCGATATCCCCGCCGAAGAATGGGATAGCGTGCTCGGACACCGGGGCTCGTTTAACCACGAGGGAATGGCTTTTCTTGAAAAAGCCTTCGGCAACCGACCCGAACCCGAACACAACTGGGATTTCGACTACCTGCTGATACGCGACCCTCGGGGTAAAATCATTTTGGCTACTTTCCTCACCACCGCGTTGATGAAAGACGATATGCTCTCCAGCTCCGAAGTATCGGGATGGGTCGAAGAAATTCGCGAGAAGCAGGATCCTTACTTCAAAACTTCGCGCGTTGTTATGGTTGGCTCGCTGCTCACCGAAGGGAACCACCTCTTCGTCGATCGCAGCTCGATCTACTGGAAACAGGCTATGGAGCTGTTCTACGATAAAATGAGCCGCCTGCAGGAAGACCGTAATGCCTCGGCTCTGCTTATCCGCGACCTGCCCGATGGCGACGGTGAAATGGATCTCTTCATGTCCGACAACGGCTTTTTCCGGCTTCCAATGCCCCAATCTTACGGAATGGAGCTAAAAGAAGGCGATTTTATGGCGCAATTGTCGGCCAATGCCCGGAAAAATCTGAAAAAAGAAGTGCTTCGTTTTGAAAATGAATACGAAACCGTCATTCTTGATCGTTTTACCGAAGTAGAACTGCTTCATTTTTACCACCTTTACCTTCAGGTAAAAACCGGAAGCTTTGAAATAAACACCTTTACCCTGCCCTTTACGGTTTTCCGTGATATGGCAAACGACGATTCCTGGGAAGCGGTAGTGATCTTGCCTAAAAACAAGACCCTTTCTCCTTCACCCACTACCCAGGCCGTAGCTGTAGTATGGGCACAAAAAGGAAAAAACACATATACCCCTATGCTGGTGGGAATAGATAAAAATTACTCCAGAGAAAAAAGCCCTTACCGGCAGGTATTGTACAAAACCGTGCTCCGTGCGCGCGAACTCGGCATGAAACATATTCATCTCGGGTTTTCGGCAGGTACCGAAAAAAGAAAGGTCGGAGCCGGACCGCAGCAATCTGTAGCGTATATGCAGGCGAAAGACAACTATATGTTCGAATCGCTCGATGCATTTTCGTCACAACAGGCACGCTCCAGCCATGCTGCCCCAAAAGGCCATCAAGTAACCCCTGTTAATGGAACTTTCAGTCAACGAATTTCTAAAATTCAATCTTCGCTCGAGAACACAGCTAATTTATAAAGACGGAACTTTTATTTACGGCGTAGATCTCGGGAAAGGCATTAAATGCCGTTTGTATAACATGTACGGCTTTCTCACCGAAGTGGTGGAAAAGCGCGGTCAGGTATCCCAAATCACCCCTCTTCACGGAAGTGAGGTGCCCGAGTATTACCTGAAAAATATCCAGCTCGATCGACTTTTCTGAAGTTCGGGCTATGTTGAAAAGATAATTTTCTATACCGTACCATTCTTCTTTTCTTTGTTTAAAAAGAGGAATTATGAATGTTTTGATCCTCGGTTCAGGTGGACGGGAACATGCGTTAGCATGGAAAATCGCGCAGAGCTCACAGCTCGACAAGCTTTTTGTGGCACCCGGTAATGCCGGTACTGCCGCAGTAGCAGAGAATGTGCCGCTTTCTCCGGTCGATTTTAAGGCGCTGCACAAGTTTGTGCGGGAACAACAGATCGACGTAGTAGTGGTTGGCCCTGAAGACCCGCTGGTAAAAGGAATCTACGATTATTTTCAGGCACAGGAAGACCTGCGCAAAGTGGCAGTAATCGGCCCCTCAGAAGCCGGTGCCAGGCTCGAAGGCAGTAAAGATTTTGCCAAAGCATTTATGCAAAGGCACGATATTCCTACCGCGCGTTACCGCACCTTTACCAGCGATACACTGGCCGATGGCGAAAAATTCATCGATGCGCTCAAGGCTCCCTACGTGCTGAAAGCCGACGGACTCGCAGCCGGAAAAGGTGTGCTAATCCTCGATTCGGCCGCCGAAGCCAAAGCAGAGCTCCGCGCTATGCTCAGCGATAAAAAATTTGGAGATGCCTCGCAAAAAGTAGTGATCGAAGAATACCTGCACGGCGTCGAACTCTCCGTATTTGTACTGACCGACGGAAAATCTTATAAAATTCTTCCCGAAGCAAAAGACTACAAACGTATCGGCGAAGGAGACACCGGACTCAACACCGGCGGCATGGGTGCCGTATCGCCGGTTCCTTTTGCCGACCGCGAGTTTATGGACAAAGTCGAATCGCGTATCATCATTCCCACCGTCAAAGGACTGCGCGAAGAGCAAATCACTTACAAGGGTTTTATCTTCGTCGGACTGATGAATGTCAAAGGCGAACCCTACGTCATCGAATACAATTGCCGCATGGGCGACCCCGAAACGGAAGTCGTAATACCTCGCATCAAATCAGATTTGCTCGATCTTTTTGAAGGGCTCGCCACCGAAACGCTCTCCGAACGCGACCTGCAAATCGACGAGAAAACCGCAGTAACCGTAGTGCTGGTCTCGGGTGGATACCCCGGCGAATACGAAAAAGGGAAAATAATCTCAGGTTTGGATCCCGCCTCACAAAGCCTGGTATTTCACGCCGGTACGCTCGAAAAAGAGGGACGCATACTGACGGCAGGCGGACGCGTGCTGGCGGTGACTTCTTACGGAAAAGACATCGAGTCGGCACGGGGACGCTCGCTCCTTCAGGCCGAAAAAATTGAATTTGACAAGAAATACTACCGCAGCGATATCGGTCTCGACCTTATGAAAATGCCCCAAAAAGCTTAAGCTTTCGGGGCATTCCCTTTATTTATTCTTCACAAGAACCCGAAGGCTCCGTATCACTTCAACTGATTGGGATCGGCATCGGCCTGCCTGTTGAATTTCCTTTGCAGGTAAAGCCAATAAAACATTCCGAGGAAACCCACAATGATAAATATCCAATTGGGCGTATTCTGAAGACATTCGAGCAGACCAAAAGTCCAAACCATGAAATCTGCTATCGGGTTAACCAGCCAATCCATTGTAATGCGTTGTTTGATTGAGGTCTCAAATGTAACGATTTTTCGGAAATTGGGAAAAATGCTTTTCCCGTACTTAACACGTTTATTTTCAACGATAAAATTTACGATACAGCACTTTTTTCATCTCCCGGCGAAGAATCAGGTCTGTCAACAGCGCCGGAAAAGAACTGTCGGGGTACAAAGCACGACCACGTTGAATCTCCTTTTCGCTAATATCGATTCGATAAAGCAGCGACTGTAATAAGGAGGGACGCTCCTTCCACAGCTTTTCCACAATCGGGCATACCTGCTCCGAAAGCTCGGCATAGGGACTTTCCCCCGCTCCCGTAAAACGCAGGGTAAAGGCAAAATCGGAAAAATCTTTGATCAACTGCGCAGCCGTAAGCTCCACAATCTCTTGTTGCTGAAAATAATGCTCGGGGTTAAACTGCTTTTCAGGCCATTGGCTCATCTGCACAAAACTATTTAAATTTAAAGGGATAATAACCCCAGTGCTATGGAAAAAATAGTAATTACAGGCGGATCGGGACTGGTTGGCACACAACTTACCGCCTTATTGCTTCGGGAAGGCTACGAAGTGGTACACCTGGGCCGTCAAAAAAACTCGCGCAGCGGCGTAAAAGTGTATGAATGGGATCCGCGACACGAAAAAATCGAAGCGGGTGCGCTAAAAAACTGCAATTACATCATTCACCTGGCAGGCGCCGGAATAGCCGATAAACGATGGACCGAAATCCGCAAAAAGGAACTTATCGAAAGCCGAACCTCGGGTCCGCGGTTTCTCGCCCGGCTGGCGCGTTTGGAAAATCCTCCGCTCAAAGGCTTTTTCTCCGCTTCGGGCATCAATTATTACGGCGCCGAAACCCACGAGAAAATTTTCACGGAAAAAGACCCGCCTGCACAGGAATTTATCGCCGATTGCGTGGTGCAGTGGGAAGCAGCAGCCGATCATTTTCTCCCCTTTTGCCGGGTAGCGAAGTTGCGCCTCGGAATGGTGCTCGACAAAAATGAAGGGGCGCTGCCACGTCTTGCCCGACCGGCCGAATTCGGATTGGGAGCTCCGCTCGGCAGCGGCCGACAATACGTACCCTGGATTCACGTAGAAGACGTGTGCAGGGCTTTTCTCCACCTGATTCGCAATCCCGAAACAGAAGGCGTGTACAATACCGTAGCACCTCAACACCTTACCAATCGCGAGCTGGTAAAAGCCATCGCAAAAGCACGAAGTATGCCTGCATGGCTCCCCGCAGTACCCGCATTTTTAATACGCGGTTTTTTGGGTGAAATGAGTCGCCTCATACTCGAAGGCAGCAGGGCCTCGTCCGAAAAACTACAACAAAGCGGCTTTGTATTTCGCTTCCCTGAAATTAATTCTGCGCTGAAAAATAGTTACCGCTAAGGCTAAACGCCGTTTTAAAACTGTAAAGCAAACTGCATGGCAAAAGTACGTGGAGGCATCACATCGCCCGGACGCCCCATATATTCTTCGTTGAACAGGTTATTTACAATCGCCAAAATCCTTGCATTTTCATTCAGCTTAAACGCTAAGCGCACGTCAAACACCAGGGCACCTTTGTTGTGCTCTTCACGGTATTCGCGCATACCGGGCAAAAGGCGATCGCCCAGCGAAATGCCATTTCCCACCGGAAGAATAAGCTCTTCGAAAGAACGGTCAATGTTCACCATAAAGCTGTTGTACCGCATACTGACTCCTGCCATCCAACGACCATAATCCCATTGCACATCGGCTTTGGCTAAATGCTTGTAGCGGTATTTCAGCATACGAGTTCCGGGCACCGAAAAAGAAGCCACGTAAGACGAGTCGCTATTCAATGAAATCGGATCCATATACGTGTATCCGGCAAACACGGTAAGCTCGCTGTTTTTAATTTTCCCTTTACCTACCAGCGATATATCAATGCCGGTAATACGCGCACGCTCGGCATTCTGCGCCCTGAAACCGGTCCAGTTCAGGATATAGCCCGGACTGTTAGGACTGAAATTGAGCGCCACACCCGGTGGATTATAAACCCCGAAGGCAAACTCCATCATGTTGCTGTACTCGGTCCAAAAACCGGCCACATCGAGGTAACCCATCCAACGCCCGATTTTAAGTCCCTGTTTCACACCAAACTCTGCACTCCACCCCGTTTCCGCTTCAATAGCAGGATTGGGAAAAATATTCAGCGCTCCGACCGAAGTCCGTACGTATTTTTCGGCCACCGAAGGATAACGGTAACCCTGTCCGAAAGAAGTGCGCAGGTAAGTTTCCTCAAAAAGACGGTAGTTCGCACCCGCCCTGAATACCGGCTGTACCGGGAAAGTAGTGGTGTCCGTTCCGCGAACGATACGGTAGCTCGACACTGTTTCGGTCGAATCGATACGGTAATATTCAAAACGCACACCGGCCGAAAGGTTAAGACGCCCTATCTTTTTATCGAACTGCGTAAAGACCGCTGCATTCGAACCATAATGGGTGCCGTAAAGCTCCGCTTTTACAGTGCTGTAATAACCCGCCACGCCCGATGTGACGGTAAGCTCATTTTTGAAGGTGCGCGAATACTGGTATTCGCCATAATACATGTTCGACGAAGAACTCTGATTATCTACGTTCTGATTGTCCACAAAATACCAGCGGGTACGCAGGCTGTGACGGCCGCCCTTTTTGGTGAAATAGGTCAAATGCGGATCAAGGTTCAAACGTGTACCATAGTTGATGCTGAGTGTCGATGCCGGATTGTTTTCGGGATCGGCTCCGCCCGAAGGGCGATACACATTATTCGCATCCTGCCAAATGATAAATACGCCGCCTTTGCTTTTCTGAAAGTTGCCGTTGAGTCCGAACGAGAGTCCTTCTATTTTTTTAGAACGGTAACGGGTGTTAAAATTGAAGCGTCCGCGGTTTTCGACCTCACCTTCGCGATACCCTTTGTCGGAAAAAGCGGCTCCGCCTACGACCAAATCAAAAGCTCCGAATTTTTGTCCGTGAAAAAAATTGACACCCGTATAATACGGATTGGTGTCCCACCAACGCAGCGAATCGCGCTTGGGATTGCCATATACCCCGTGCGTAAGCGAAATTTTAGTGACAGGCTTGTCTTTGGGATACGCCGTGCGGATATTGATCACTCCGTTGAGTGCCGAAGACCCGTAAAGCACCGAAGAAGCCCCTTTAATCACTTCTATCTGTTCCAGGTTTTCGATGGGAATAGTGTTCCATTTGATGTCGCCCGCATCGGCCGAAAGCAGCGGAAGCTCATCGACCATCATCAACACACGACTCCCGGCTCCGTAGGCAAAACCGCTACCTCCGCGAATGCTCACCTGCCCGTCTTCGACCGTTACTCCGGGAACCTGCTCCAAAATAGTTTCGGCATTGGTGGTGTTTTTATTTTCAATAAGCGCAGGTTTTATCAAGACCATCGACACCGTAAGGTCTTCGAGCTTTTGCTCAAAACGCCCCGCCGATACCACCACCGCTTCGAGCTCGGTATTGGCTTCGGGCAAGCTCATATCAAGTTTGCGTGTTTCACCGGCCTGCAAAGTAACATTCACCTCTTTGCTGGTATAACCGATAAAACGAAAAGCAACTTTATAGGTACCCGGATCGAGCGAAAGCTTATAATGCCCGTTTATATCGCTGTGCGTACCCGCCACATTCTGTATGGCTACACTCACTCCCGTAAGCGGTTCTTTGGTCGATGCATCAAGGACTTTACCCTCTATCACGGCCTGTTGAGCCGAGAGGGAAGAAAAAATAAAAAACGCAAAGAAAAGCGTGTAAAGTTGTTTCATTAAAGGAAAATTTTGGTTCCGTGGCAGCGGTGCTCCTTCTTAATTTCGCGAAATATACAAATTCTTAAAATGGAGTGATACGTGTCGGAAGAAGATCTGAAATACGCCCTGGCTTTGTGTTTGACGGAAGGTATAGGCCCGGTATCGGCGAAAGCGCTGGTGGCCTATTGCGGAAGTCCGCAAGCGGTATTCCGGGAGAAAAAAACGCAGCTTCTCCGCATTCCGGGTATAGGTCGCGAAAGGGTACAACGTCTGCTCGCTTCGCAAACGTTACACCGTGCCGAAAAAGAGCTGGCTTTTCTGACCCGCGAAAAAATACAGGCCTGGTATATCGACGAGGAAAATTACCCCGAACGCTTACGGCATTGCGACGATAGTCCGCTATTGCTTTTTTTTAAAGGTGATGGCCACCTGAATCATGCACGTCAGGTAAGCGTGATAGGAACGCGCCGCCCCGACGAATACGGCTATCGCTGCTGCGAACAGCTTATCGAAGGACTCGGAGAAGCCGGTATAAGCCTAATCAGCGGGCTGGCTTACGGCATCGACATTACTGCCCACAACAGTTGCCTGCAACATCAAATTCCTACATTCGGCATACTTGCACACGGGCTCGACACGCTTTATCCTGCATTGCATCGGCACGCCGCATTACGCATGATCGAAAAGGGCGGTTTGCTCACCGAATTTTTATCAGGTACCCGCGCCGATCGCGAAAATTTTCCGCGCCGCAATCGCCTTATCGCCGGATTAGCCGACGTTACCGTAGTTATCCAAACGGGTGTGCGGGGCGGCTCGATGATTACGGCCCTGCTGGCTTCGGGCTATCACCGCGAAGTAGCCGCGTTCCCGGGCCGAAGCGGAGACAAGCTCTCGGCCGGATGCAACCTGCTGATCCGAAAAAACCAGGCGGCATTGATAGAGTCGGCGCAGGATCTGCTCGAACTGATGAACTGGGAAAAAGAAAAAAAACCGGAAAAAACAACGCAAACCAGTCTGTTTGAAACTTCGGCCGAAGAACAAAAAATACTCGACCTACTCCAAAAGCACGATACCTTATCGCTCGACGAACTTGCGTTTCGACAGGGAGAAGCGCTCACTCCGCTTACGATGTTGCTGCTCTCGCTCGAATGCCGGGGGCTTATTCGCGCTTTACCGGGCAAACGTTATGGCTTGCGTTGACAATCAATTTTCGGCCGACACCGTAATCTGATCGGCTAAGTGCCGCGCCCTGTCTTTTACCGCCAGCACATCGGCTTCGGGCGTATCGTAAGCAAGCACCACGGCCATACGCCGATAAGGACGTGTAGATGGCTTTCCGAAAATACGCACATCGGTACGCGGTTCGGCCAATACTTTTTCTAGCCCCGAAAAAACCGGGTTAATTCCCACGGAAGAGGCCAGCACCACCGCGCTTGCACCACTGCGATCGAGCGTAATTTCAGGAATAGGAAGCCCTAATACCGCGCGGGCATGCAGCTCAAATTCGGAGAGATTCTGCGTACCCGACAGGGTAACCATACCCGTATCGTGCGGACGGGGAGAAAGCTCCGAAAAATACACACCACCCGGTGCGAGAAAAAACTCTACACCCCAAATTCCTGCTCCACCAAGCGATTCGGTAACCCGCGCCGCCATCTGCTGCGCTTCTTTCAATTGTGCTTCCGCTATCGCACAAGGCTGCCAGCTTTCCTGATAATCGCCGCGTTCCTGACGGTGCCCGATCGAAGGACAAAATAACGTAGGCCCATTCTGCTGCGTAACCGTGAGCAAAGTAATTTCCGAATCGAAGGGAATAAACTCTTCCACAATCACTTCCACTATATCGCCACGCGATCCTTCTACCGCGTAGTTCCACGACTTTTCAATATCGGCCTCGCTGCGCAGCACCGATTGCCCTTTGCCCGACGAGGACATGAGCGGTTTCACCACACAGGGAATTCCCACTTTACCCACTCCTTCACGCAGTTCCTGCACCGAAGTGGCATACGCATAACGCGCGGTGCGAAGCCCCAATTCGCGTGCGGCCAAATCGCGTATGGCTTTACGATTCATGGTAAAATTAGCGGCTCGTGCCGAAGGCACTACCTGTATTCCCTGTTTTTCATAGTTGTAAAAACATTCGGTACGAATGGCTTCTATCTCTGGCACTACAATATCCGGGCGATGCTTCTCTACAATGGCATCGAGCTGTGCCCCGTCGAGCATCGAAATAATTTCGTATGTATCGGCTACCTGCATAGCCGGTGCATCGGGGTACGAATCGACCGCAATGACATATTGACCCAATCGCTTAGCGGCAATGGTAAATTCTTTGCCCAGCTCGCCCGAACCGAGCAACATTATTTTTTTCATCATGACTAAAAATAAAAGACTGAAAAGTAGGAGTTATCCGAGCGACACACATACGTTTTTGGCCTCGGTAAAGAAACGAAGCGCTTCGATGCCCCCTTCGCGACCCACACCCGAATTTTTCACTCCACCGAAGGGCGTACGCAAATCACGCACCAGCCAGCAGTTGATCCACACAATACCGGTTTCGAGCGCTGCCGCCATACGGTGCGCCCGCTGCAAATCGCTTGTCCATACGGTCGAGGCGAGTCCATAAACAGTGCTATTGGCATAAGTCAGCACTTCTTGTTCGGTATCGAAAGGCGTAAGGGTCACTACCGGACCGAAAATCTCTTCCTGATTGGTACGGCAGTCAAACGGCAATCCTTCAATAACAGCGGGCGAAAGGTAATAGCCTTCCTGATGCGCGCCACCGGGATACACACGTTCGCCGCCACAAAGCAGGGTTCCGCCTTCTTCCTGCGCCAGCTTAATGTACGAAAGCACTTTTTCGAGGTGCGGCAAAGACACTACCGCTCCTTGTTTTACCGATTCGTCGGCAGGATTGCCCACTTTCATCCGGCTTACTTTTTCGACAAAAGCGGCTTTAAATTTTTCGTAAATCGGTCTTTCGATAAAAATACGCGAGCCGCAAAGGCATATCTGTCCCTGATTCGCAAAAGAAGAATGCAGGGTGGTGTGCAGCATTTTATCAAAATCACAGTCTGCAAAAATGATATTGGGGTTTTTACCGCCCAGCTCCAGCGACAGCTTTTTAAACTTAGGTGCCGCCACACGGGCAATTTCGGCTCCGGTAGCCGTACCACCGGTAAACGAGATCGCTTTCACCGCAGGATGCGATACGATAGCCGAACCGGCACGTCCGCCCATTCCATGCACAATATTGAGCACTCCCGCTGGTAATCCGGCTTCGATACATAAAGAAGCAAACAGGTAAGCGGTCATGGGTGTAATTTCGGAAGGCTTAGCCACTACTGTATTTCCCGCTGCCAGTGCAGGCGCTATTTTCCAGGTAAACAGGTAAAGCGGCAGGTTCCAGGGCGAAATGCAGCCTACTACGCCCACCGGCTGGCGAAGTGTGTAGTTAAAACCGCTGTTTTCCATGTCGTGCGACTCGCTGCTGAAATGCAGGATAGCCGTAGCAAAAAAGCGCATATTGGAAGAAGCGCGGGGAATATCGACCGAACGGGCCAGCTTTAGGGGCTTACCATTATCGACCGACTCGGCCAGCGCCAGCTTTTCGAGGTCGCGATCGATCAGGTCGGCAATACGGTGCAGCACACGGTAACGCTCTTCTTTGGAGGTAGCCGCCCAGGACGAAGCCGCATTCTTTGCCGCTTTTACGGCCAGCTCCACATCGGGCGCATCCGAATCGGGAATGAGCGAATACACCTTCCCCGTCGAAGGATTGTAATTATCGAGGTACAGACCGCTTTGCGGAGCTACAAGCTCCCCGCCGATGTAATTGGCTATTTTCTCCATGAAGCAACTTTGGCGTAAATTTACATAAATAAAATCCTACTGCTGAAACACAAAAACCCCGCCGGGGAGGCAGGGCTTTCGTGCTTGTTGTGATTGATTAACATTAACCCAATTAAGGACGGCTGAGTTAAACCGAGTAAAGGCTCTTCATGCAGTGTTATTTTTCTTGAAACAAAAGTCGCACATTTTCAGCGCATCGAAACGAGTCTTTTTACCGATGGATTGTAGGGTGTATGAAAGGTAAAAAGCATGGAACCAATTTGTAGCGGCTTACAGTACAAAAATACGGCTATGAGGGCCTAACAGTTGTTAAACAGGGCTTAAAGGATGTTAAAAAGTGTTAAGCCCCCCTGTCTTGAAGGGCTTTACGTTACTTTTACAAAACTATGAAGGCGAGAACCGGCATCACGCTTATTACCTGGCTTATTGCAGCGGCAGTGACCGGACTGATTGCCGTCCAGCTCTACTGGATAGACAATTCCATTTCGCTGCGCCGGGAAGAATTCCGGGAAGATGTAAATACCGCACTGAACCGCGCCATCAACGGAATGGAACGCGACAAAACAGTCGATTACATTCGCAGCCACAGCCTCGGATCCCGCCTTTTTGAACAGCTCAGCCGACACAGCGGTACGGAGCATTCGCAAATCGTACAACGCACCACCACCCGCGATACAATTATCCAAAAAGACGGACAAAAAATTCAGATGCAGGTGGTCGAAAAAGAAAAATCGGATACCAGCACCGGACTGCGTGCACAGGAACGTTTTTTTAGCCGGATCGTCCAAAACGAATACAACGAAAATACCGGAGAAGCCTCTATCAATATTTACCTCGACGATTCCATTTCCCTTTCTTTCAAACCGACCATGTTCAGCGAGGAAATAAGTCGTGGTCAAAAAGCCCTTATGCTCGACGAAATCCTCAGCGATATGTTTGCGTTCAGGGGCTACGAACCGCTCGAAAAACGAGTAAATATAAAGCGCCTCGATTCGCTGCTGGCAGCCGAGCTGGCTAACCGTAATATCAAAGCCGAATACCAGTTTGTCATTGCCGGACTGGATCGCAAAGCCCTTCTTTTCAAAAACGATTCTTCTCAAGAAAACGCGCTGCAAATCCTCGACGAAGGCTACAGCATCAACCTTTTTCCCGGCGATTTCCTGAACGAGCCCGCCTTTCTTTTCGTGTATTTTCCGCATCAGGATTCTTATCTTTTGGGAAAAATGTGGTCGGTGCTTTCGGTATCGGCCGTGCTTATTCTGATCATTATCGGCGCTTTTTACTATACGCTGCTTACCATTTTCAGACAGAAAAAATTATCGTCGATAAAAAACGATTTCATCAGCAACATGACCCACGAGCTGAAAACACCCATTTCGACCATAGGTTTGGCTACCGAAGTATTGTCTGACGAAGAAATATCCATCAGCGATACACAGCGCAGCAACTATATCCGGATGATCAGGGAAGAGAACAAGCGGCTCGGTATTTTGGTAGAAAGCGTGCTTCAAAGTGCCGTCATCGAACGCGGCGAGCTGAAAGTGAAAACCGAAGCGCTCGAATTGCATGAACTGCTGCACGATTTGGTGCAAAATTTTGAAATACAGGTACAGCAACGTGGAGGAATACTGCAGTACCTCCCTTCTTCGCAAGAGGCCTGGATTATGGGCGACCGTGTGCACCTGACCAACGTTTTTTACAACCTGCTCGACAATGCCAACAAATATTCGCCCGATATGCCCGAAATAAAAGTGCAGACCCGTGTGCTGAATCATTCGGTACAAGTGCTGGTCAGCGATAAAGGCATGGGCATAAGCCGCGAAAACCAACGTAAGATTTTTGAACGCCTTTACCGCGTCCCTTCAGGTAATATCCACAATGTCAAAGGATTTGGACTCGGACTGAGCTACGTAAAAGCCATTGTCGAAAAACATGGCGGAACCGTTGAAGTGGACAGCGAGTCCGGACGGGGAAGCACATTTATCTTAGAAATACCGCTGCATCATGACCCGGAAAATTAACATCCTTCTCGTAGAAGACGATCCCAATCTCGGATTGCTGCTCAAAGAATACCTTCAGGCCAAAGGGCATTTGGTGACACTCTGCGTCAACGGTCAGGAAGGGTTCGAAGAATTTTGCAAAAAAACGTACGATTTTCTCGTGCTCGACGTGATGATGCCGGTAAAAGACGGTTACACCCTGGCTCGCGAAATACGACGAATGGACAAAAGCATTCCCATTCTTTTCCTGACAGCCAAATCGATGAAAGAAGATACGCTCGAAGGATTTAACGCCGGCGCCGACGATTACATGACCAAACCTTTCAGCATGGACGAGCTGATAGCCCGCATGAACGCCATTCTGAGACGAATACGTGGTGAAAAAGAAGAAGAGCCCGCCGAAATAAAGCTCGGGAAATACCTGTACGATACACACAAACAGGAACTACGGCTCGGAAAGCAGGTACAAAAGCTGACAACCAAAGAAAACGAGCTGCTCAAGCTGCTGGCCAGCCACCTCAACGGCACAGTAGAACGTAATTTTGCCTTAACCGCCGTATGGGGCGACGACAGCTATTTCAACGGCCGCAGCATGGATGTATATATCACCAAGCTGCGCAAATACCTCACCGCCGATCCCGATGTGGAGATCGTAAACGTACACGGCAAAGGGTTTAAGCTGCTGGTAAAATCCTGAGCTTACGAATCAGAGACAAGCGGTTCGTCCGCCATCGACCGGTACATTGATACCCGAAATATACGATGCCGCCGGACTGGCTAAAAAAGCGACTGCCGCTGCAATTTCTTCGGGCAGCCCTACTCTTTTCATCGGCACCTCGGCCGCCATTTCGGCAAGTATTTCATCGGCTTTTTTCCCTGTTTTCTGCGCTTTGGCTTCGGCTAAGGTTTCGAGACGCGCCGTATGCGTAGCGCCAGGCAGCACATTGTTAACCGTAATGCCAAAAGGAGCCAGCTCGCCCGCTAAGGTTTTCGACCAATTGGCTACCGCCGCACGAATGGTATTCGAAACGCCCAGGTTAGGTAAAGGCTGCTTTACGGAAGTGGAAATAATATTGATAATACGTCCGTATTTTTCTGCTTTCATTCCTTCGGCCACGGCCTGTACCAGCAGATGATTACACAGCAGATGGTTGGAAAAAGCCTGCACAAATTCTTCGCTACGCGCCTGCAAAATTGGCCCCGAAGGAGGACCTCCGGTATTGTTCACCAGGATATGTACGGGATTTTTCGCCGTAAATGCTTCGACCTGCTCGCGCAGCTTTTCGGGAAAAGCAAAATCGGCTGCAATACAGGTATGCTGCTGGCCGGCAGCGGTAGCCAATTGCGAAAGTGTGTGACGAAGCTTCTCTTCGTTGCGCGCCACCAGCACCACCGATGCGCCCAGCGCTGCCAGCTCGAGGGCCGACGCTTTTCCTATTCCGCCCGTGCTGCCGCAAACGAGCGCTGTTTTACCTTGCAGGTTCAGATTCATACGTGTCAGAGTTAAAACCGGATTCCATTATCCGGAACCGAGATTGGCCTTGCGAAGGTAAAAAGGATTTTCGAACTGTGCCGGGCATCTTCGTCGGGCCTTTAGGCGCAAGGATTTTCTCCGGGATAAATAAATTTCCCTACCTTTAAGCTATCCGAAAAAAACCACAGCCATGAGCGTGCAAAAGCCTTTCAATTTTAAAAAATGGATCGACGAGCACCGTCACCTGCTCAAGCCTCCCGTAGGGAATAAGCAAGTGTATCAGGATGCCGAATTTATCGTGATGGTAGTGGGCGGCCCCAATGCCCGTAAAGATTACCATTACAACGAAGGAGAAGAATTTTTCTACCAGCTCGAAGGAGATATCGTGGTGAAAATTCAGGAAGACGGTAAATCGGTAGAAGTGCCCATCCGCGAAGGGGATATTTTTCTGTTGCCCGGTAAAATTCCGCATTCTCCGGTACGTCCGGCTAACAGCGTAGGGCTCGTGATCGAGCGTAAGCGCCGCGAAGGAGAGCAAGACGGATTGCTTTGGTTTTGTGAGAAATGCAACCACAAGCTTTTTGAGAAATACCTGGGTCTGACCAGCATTGAAAAAGATTTTCTTCCCGTATTCCGCGAGTTTTACGGTTCGGAAAAATTGCGCACCTGTGAAAAATGTGGCCACGTTATGGAGGCCGACTCCCGTTTCGTATGAGCCCTTCCTTTTTTACCATCGACATCCACACCCACATCTTACCGGAACATATTCCGAACTGGAAAGAAAAATTCGGCTACGGAGGGTTCATCCACCTGGAGCACCATAAGCCCTGCTGCGCCCGAATGATGATGGACGATAAATTTTTTCGTGAAGTAGAAGACAACTGCTGGAGTCCCGAAGCACGACTGCGCGAATGCGGACATCACCATGTAGATGTGCAGGTACTCTCGACCGTGCCCGTAATGTTCAGCTATTGGGCCAAAGCACAGGATGCGCTCGAAGTATCCAAATTTCTCAACGACCATATTGCCGGTATCGTACAACGTTACCCCAAACGCTTTGTCGGCCTGGGCACCGTGCCTTTACAAGCGCCCGATTTGGCGGTAAAAGAGCTGGAGCGCTGTCGCGAAATCGGATTAAAAGGCATACAAATCGGTTCGCACGTCAACGAATGGAACCTCAGCGATCCGCAGCTTTTCCCCGTATTTGAAGCCTGTCAGGAATTGGATATGTGCGTGTTTGTGCACCCCTGGGACATGATGGGGCAACAAAAAATGCAACGCTACTGGCTACCTTGGCTGGTAGGTATGCCGGCCGAAACTTCGCTGGCTATTTGCTCCATGATTTTTGGCGGTGTGCTGGAGCGTCTGCCTCGTTTGCGGGTGGCTTTTGCACATGGAGGCGGTTCTTTCCCGGCTACCGTAGGCCGCATTCAGCACGGCTTTGAAGTACGACCCGACCTCTGTGCCATCGATAATCCCGTAGCGCCGAAAGAATACCTCGGCAAATTTTGGATCGATTCGCTGGTACATGACCCGGCCATGCTAAAGTACGTGGTGGATCTTTTCGGCGCTGAAAAAATTGCGCTGGGTACCGATTATCCTTTCCCCTTAGGTGAGCTTCAACCCGGTGAACTGATTCGCTCCATGCCTTTCGACGATACCGTGAAAGAAACGCTGCTCAGTGGCGCTGCCCTGCAATGGCTGAATATGGATCGGATACATTTTCACTGACGATTTCTACACCGTTTTTACCGCTATAAAAAGAAGAGAGGGGCTGCCGCTGGCAGCCCCTCTCTCTTGTGCATAGGAATAACGTTTCCCTTATTTCTTATCCGCTTCGATGGCACGCAACGCTTCGGTCGCATACGCATTGTTCGGATCGAGTTCCACTACTTTACTCAGGTATTCTTTGGCTTTCGCCTGATCGGTCACGATAAAATACGCGCCAAGGTTAGAGTATGCTTCTATGAGGTTGTTTTTGGCTTTGGTCTGTTCGGCTTCTCCTTTTGCATTGACCACCTCTACGTATTTCTCATAAAAAGGAATCATTTTTCCTTCGGGCTCCGTCTCGCTGTCGAGCAGACGATTAATACGTGCGCGGTACAGGTGTGCGTCTTGCGTAGTGGGTGAGTTTTCAGTCACGAACGCAAAGGCCGAATCAGCTTCCTGAAGTATTTCGAGCGAAGGATCCTCTTTCGCAGCCGACTTGGTCGCATAGTCGAAATAGTGCGAATAACCCAGGTAAAAATGGTCGAACACGAGGGTTTTGGAGGACTTGTTCAATATCGCAATGGCGAAAATCTGCGCTGCCTGATCATAATTCTTAGACTTGAAAATGACCTGTCCGATTTCACTCATTTTTTCGGCGTTGGCCGGATCCATTTCTACCGCTGTTTTAAAATTTTCGATGGCTTCGGCGGTTTTTTCATTCTTAAACTGTGCCAAACCGAGGTAGAGATAATCTTTGGAAATGATCCGCTTGGGATCCACTTTGCTCATAAACTCAACCAATGCCTGCTCGCTGGCCTCATAGTTTCCGTTTTCGTAAGCCGAATACCCCAGGTAACGCAACACACGCGGGTTCACCTTATCGAGTGCAGCCATTGCATTGGCTTCGGCTTCTAAAGCCTGGTATTCTTTGGCAAGCAAAAGAAAATCGGCGTGACGCATACGCGAATCGAGCGAACGGTCGGTCAGATCCATGTATTTTTCGTAGTAGCTCAGCGCCTCTTTTATTTTGGTATCGTATTCCGCAGCCGGACTCGCGTTGGCCCAGAGATAATACGTTTCGGCAAGCTCACGATAAGCCGGACCGTAATTGGGATCGATAGCCAACACGGCATTAAACTCGGTCACCGATTCGGGATAAGCCCTGGAGAGTTTATTGATTACACCCAGTTCCACTTTGGCACGAAGCATTTTGTTATCCAGATCGTAAGCGGTACGGTAAGCACTGTACGCTTCACTGCTGCGCTTTTGTCCACGGTAAGCCTGTCCTAAGGCAAGGAACAGCTCCGCATCTTTTTCATTTATGGAACGTGCTTTTTCGAGCCAGGTAATAGCTTGATCATAATTGGCAGGAGAGTAGAGATACGCTTTACCGATGTGCATATACTCTTTGTAGTCTCTTTTTCCCAGCTTGGCGGTGGCTTTCTCAAAATTATAGCGGGCCGCTTCCTGATCGCCGTTTTCGAGCGCTACAGCACCCAGCCCCACATAATTAAGCGTATAAGCGGGTTCGGCCGAAATACCTCTTGAATATACGATTTTAGCCGAATCGGGATATTCGGTAAGCAGATACACGTTGCCGAGGTAAAAATAATTTTCGCCTTTAGCCGGCTGAGCCGCTATAAGGTTTTTAAGTGTTACAGATGCTTGTTGATATTGCTCGGCATCAATGGCTCTTTTGGCGTCATCGATACGCTGTGCAAATACTCCTGAACTGAACAGAACCAGCGCCAGACTTACTTTAATTCGCTTTTCCATCATCATGGTTCAATTTTAACGGTGTTATTTTATTGTGTTGGAGATGATTATTTCTCTTGGTGGAACGGTTTCAGGCAGCAATCCCGATTTGAGGATGATACGCTGTCCGTCTTCTCCTGCCAGAAAGGATGCAAAACCCATGCCTAAACCGGGTCCTCCCTGACAATTAATGATATAAAGCCCTCGGGTAAGGGGGTAAACGCCGAGTCCGAGGTTGCTTTGCGTAGGTTTGTAATAGGTTTCATCGCCGGGTTTGGTGCTTTTTACCGCCAGGGTTTTCAGATGAGCCACATAAGGTTCGAGCTCTACATCGGGCTGCTCGAGCCAGTTTACGCCCACCACGCCAATCGTACCCGGATTGTCGTGCACATAGCGGATCACCGCTGCATTCGAAGCTAAGGCATATACACCCGAATCGGGTAACTGCGCTACACCGGCCAGCTCTCTGAAATACCGCACGGTACTTGAGCCCGGGCTATCGAATACGAGGCTTTTCAGCTTACCGGGTTTACCCTGCATCAGTTGAATAAGATCATCCACTTCCACCAACGAATCGGGATAGGAATCGTGTCGCACCAGCGCTATGGCGTCTGTCGCAAAACGGGTGATACGGGGATTGATTTTTTTCTGTGCAAATACTGTTTTTTCTTTCTCATTGAGCTCACGCGGCAGAATAATGATACGCGCACTGTCTTCAAGCAGCAGCTTTACCGCTTCTGCCTCGGGACGACTTACCAGCTCAATCTGTGCCTGACCATACGAGTGTTGGAACACGTTAGTCTGATCTTCTATAATAGGCTCGAAAGTTTCATCGACCAAAATTTTTTCGGCACCCGATAAAATTTCCTTTTTTTCTTTCCCTGAGTTTCCGCAAGCAGAAAGTAAAAGTACCGCCAGTAAAACAACAGCCGTATTGCTAAATAGTGTTTTCATTCTTCGCGTTTTGCCTGAAATAAACGGATAAATCTCAAAAAAGAATAGACGATGAGCAGCACGCCAAACAAGGTGCGCTGAGTTTGGGTAAGATCGAAGGGCATTGTTTCCCAAAAGATGATCATCCATCCCAGCACAAAATACAGGGTAAACATGAGCACCCCGAAAATAAACAGAAATCGCTTTACGGGCGATTTCTGTTTGGTTCTACGGGCGTAAGACCGGTATAACTGTTCGTCGTTCAGACTCACTGCAGGTTAAGCTTAATCGGCATCGTATAGGCGACCCTTACCGGGCGGCCGTTCTGAATACCGGGTTTCCAGGGGGGGGAACCTTTCAGCACACGCACGGCTTCTTCACCCGTTCCGTAACCCAAATCGCGAAGGATTTTGATGTCGGTAAGGCGACCGTCTTTCTCCACTACAAAGCTCAGCGCGATACGTCCTGATACACCCTGCTGGCGAGCCATAGCGGGATACTTGTAGTTTTTCCCGAAGTAATCATAAAACTTCTGCAAACCGCCGGGAAACTCAGGAGTAACCTCCACAAAAGCGATGTCGAGAATACCGTCTTCCGTCACATCCGACTGCTTGGGACCCTCACCTGTGGGACCGTCGATCACGATATCCGCATCGGGATCCCCTTCCAGGGTCTTATCACTTGGATCGGCATCTACAAGGTCTTCTACGGTAGGCGGCTCATCATCAGGATTGACCTGATCGGCCGGTACCACTACGGGTGGCGGGAAACGGATCTGATCCACGCGGGGGGGAGGGGGTGCGGGAGGAGGGGGTGGCGGCTCCAGCTCATCAATGGGAGGTGGCGGTAAAAGCGGAATTTCCACTTCTACTTCTCTTTTTTCCTCTACAATCTCGGTGTTGAGTCCTTTGATGTACTTAATCACCAGTGGAGAGGAGATGGCTGTGATAAAGAAGAGCCCTCCGATTAACAGCGCGATAGTCGTTGTTCTGGAGTTCTCCTTACGCAGCACATAAGCTCCGTAAGCCTTGTTGCGGTCGGCGAAAACCACGTCTAGCCACTGTGTTTTGAATATGTCTAATTTAGACCCTAACATCAGTTTTAGGTTTTGAGGGTTGTGTTATGTCGGTTAATATGTTAACGCTTTTTCCTACTTAATTATTTGCTCGTTTTTATTTTCACGGGCATAATCAGAGACGCACGCACCGGATGGCCATTTTGGATTCCGGGATTCCACGCGGGTGAGTTTTTCAGCACTCGTACCGCTTCTTCTCCTGTTCCGTAACCGAGGTCGCGCATCACCTGAATGTCGCTCAGGCTACCGTTTTTTTCGACGATGAAACGCAGAAAAATCGTGCCATTGACCCTGGCGGCCAAAGCCGGCTTCGGAATGGAATAGTGGTCTGCAAAGTACTCATAAAATCCGTTCAAACTCGGGAGCACTTCCAAAAATTCCTGTTCCACAGGCGGCATATCAATCTCTAAAGAACCTCTTTGCCGGTCAAGGGTATCGATTTCAAGCGAAATCGCTCCCGGATCGCCGTCGAGCTTTTTGCTGCCCGGTTCGGCATTTTTCAGATCCTCCATGGTGGCCGGGTCATCCTGCCCTTCAGGAGAGACCACCATCTGCGTAAAGAGTTCCTGCGGTTTCGTTACGCGTGGTTCCTGCTTTTGTTCCGGAGCCGCCGGCGGCAGTATTGCCGTTTGCGGGTCTTTTTTCGGCGGAATCGGAAGCACAGGCACCTCCACTATCCGCTCTTCGGGCAGGCTCAGGTTTACGGAAACCTCAGCGCTTCGCAGCAATTTTACCACAAAAGGAGCGGTAATGGCTACGGAAAACAAAATCCCTCCGGTGAGCAGCGCCAAAAGGGTCGTTTTCGAATTTTCCCGGCGAAGCTGATAGGCTCCATACGATCTGTTGCGATCCTGAAACACCAGCTCCAGCCACTGTTCCTGAAAAATGTCCGACTTGTTTCCTACCATGGCTTTCCGTATTAAAAGTTAGTATATTACTAACGGAAAGCGGCTGGTAATTAGTATTGTCCGGAGCCTCGTTCATACTGACCGTTCCTTTGGTTAACGCCGCCAAGAGAAGCTGACAGTATGCACGATAATTCCTTTATACGCAAACGGACCTGCTTAGGTTCAGTAAAGGTTTTTGCTATCGAGCAGCTCAATATCAGGATCGGTGATGTCCACAATGGCAAACGAAGGCACCTTGGTAATCTTCATTTCATCAAGGATATCGACCAAATTCAGGTATTTAGAAGTCTCGGCAGGCTTGATAAGTACTATTAGCCCCTTTTTCGGATCGCCGGTCAGCTCAGGTATCTTTTTCACTTTTTCAAGCAATATTTGTCTAACCCCGTTTTTCCCGTAATTCTCTACGGTAGGTCCTTCAAGAGGAGCGTCAATCTGCCCCATGAACCATATCAGCTTGTTGTCTTTACCCAGCAGTATAGTCATGGAACGGTTATCGGCCACTTCCAAGTTGTCTATTTTCTCTGATTTATCCGGCATGGCTACATCCATTGCCTGCGGCTTGGCCAGTGTCGTGGTAAGCATAAAAAACGTGATCAATAAGAAGGCGAGATCCACCATCGCGGTCAAATCGACGCGTGTGGACTGCTTTTTACTCCTTACCTTACCACCTTTTTTCTTACCACCACCGGAGGTATCTAATTCTGCCATCGTGTTCGTGTTTTAAGGACTGGGTTATTCTTCTCCGCTTCTCATGTTGGTTATCAGGCTGAACTTATTGATCTTCTGCTCCTGGAACACATCAATCACTTTCTTGATAGTGGGATAATCTTCCTTCGAATCACCTTTGATCGTAAGCCTGAGCTCTGTGTTATTCAACTCTTTAGTGGCATAACGCGCCGCCAACACCCATTCTCTCAGTTGGTTATCGAGCGAGTCGGTGGGTATTCCAGGCTGTACACCGGGGCGATTACGTTCGTCTCCATTGAGTTTAATCAGCGGCTTCAGACTTCCGAAAGGCACACCGAAATTATCCATCAATGAAAAACGCTTTATTTCCTCTTCGGTAAACCCTCCGTACTGCGGATACTTCTCGCTCATACGTTCGAGCATACGTACACGCACCGGCTGACCGGTAACCCCAAAGAAGATCTTTCCCTGGCCTATGGTCACGGTGGCGATGTCGGTATCGGGCAGCTTCACCTGTGCGGTCGAAGCCGGAGTATCTACGGGTAGCGCCTCCGGAGTACGCGCAGTAGCGGTGAGGATAAAGAAGGTGAGCAGGAGAAAGGACACGTCGCACATCGCGGTCATGTCTATCGCCGTACTTTTTCTGGGAACCTTTACTTTAGGCATCGCTTTGATTTAATAGAAAAACAGTATTCGTTTACTTCTGCAGGAAAAACGAGATGCGCCGCATACCCGTTTCTACCCGACAGGTATTTACTTGTGCGTGCTGGCGTAGGTCTGTACAATCGAGAAACCGGCCTCATCGATAGAATAGGTAAGCTTATCGATACGAGTGGTAAACAGGTTGTACATGATGATAGCCACAGTAGAAGTCGCAATACCGGTAGCCGTATTGATAAGTGCTTCAGAGATACCGTTGGCAAGCTGCGCCTGGTCGGGAGAACCTGCGGAAGAGAGTGCCGCAAACGCTTTAATCATACCCGTTACCGTTCCCAAAAGACCGGTAAGCGTACCGATAGAAACCAGCGTGGCGATTACGGTAAGGTTTTGCTCCAGCATAGGCATCTCCAGTGCGGTAGCCTCTTCAATTTCTTTCTGAATGGCAACTACAGCCTGCTCGGTGTCGAGATTACCGTCTTTCTCCACTTCCTGGTATTTTCTCAGACCAGCTTTGATTACATTGGCTACAGAACCACGCTGCTTGTCGCACTCTGCTAAAGCCGAATTGATATCGCCTTTGGCAAGGTTGCGCTGTACTTTTTTCACAAATGCACCTACATTTCCTTTACCGGCAGCTTTGGTAATTACAAAAAAGCGCTCAATAGAGAACACTATCACCATCAGGAACAATCCCATCAGCACAGGTACCACGTATCCACCTTTGTAAACCATACCGAAATAGTTACCGGGCAGCGGGTGACCGTTTTCGGGGTCGCCACCTTCAAAGTTGGACGGGTGTCCCATCACGAATTGCCACACGAGAGCACCGATCACAATACAAATAATGATCGATAAGCTTGCAAAAATAGCGCCTGAACGAGAGCTACCCTTCTTCTCTTTTGTTAGTGTTGGTGCGTTTGCCATTTTTCTTAAAATTTAGTTTTTGGTTAAATTAAGTTGTTAAACTCGTTGCTCGCTCACTTTTAAAAACAGATTAGCAAAAATAGAATTTTGACGCCAATAAAAAATTATTTGTGCGGTTTGTTAACATTCAAATGCGTTTCGGAAGCCTGAGGGCGGGTAAATTTAAACGCATTAACGTGAACACGGTAAAAAAATTGCCACTTTGTTGCACCTTACTGAGGGAACGGTGCCTTAACGTACAAGAGTGACATGCCCACGCTTGGTTCGGGTAATACCGGGCTCAATAAAATCGGAATAATCAATGCGCCACACATATACATCAAGAGGCGCCTGACGCCCTTTTATGGTGCCGTCCCAGCCGTCGCCCGCCGTAGTAGAGGTAAAAATAAGCTCTCCCCAGCGATTAAACACGAAAAACTCATAATGCGAAAGGTTACGCACCTGCGGAAAAAACACATCATTTAACCCATCGCCATTGGGCGTAAACGCGTTGGGGATAAATACCGAAGGAGAAACCAATACCTGCATGGAATCGATGTATGTACAGCCGTAAGGATCCGTGTAGTGAAGGTAATACGTGGTATTGAACTCGGGATTTGCCTGCGGCGAGAGACAGGTCACACAACTGAGCCCCTCGGTAGGTGTCCAGTAAAAACTGCCACCGGGCGGAATGTAAGGATTAAGCACGGGCGTACGGCCAATGTCGGCTATGCCGTCGGGACCCGCATCGATAGAAGCGGGCGGAAATACCTCAATAAAAACGGTAGCCGTATCGGCACAGCCATTGCTGTCGGTAGCAATCACGGTATAGGTAGTACCCATTTCGGGATTGGCCCAGGGAGAAGGGCTATAGGGGTCGGAAAGTCCATACGGTGGACTCCAACTGTAAGAGACTCCACCCGCAGCCTGTAAAAGCAGTTGCTGCCCCAAACATATTGTATCCGAACCGGATACGGATACCGAGGCAGGCGGGGGAAGAAAAATCTCGAATTGCATGGTGTCGGCACCGTTACAGCTCGACGAATCGATAGCTACCAGGGTAATGGTGTAATACCCCGGCTCGGTGTAAATTTGCTGAAGTTCGGGTTCGGTCGAGGTAAATCCGTTACCAAAATCCCAAAAATAATGTACGGCATGCTCGCTCTCATTTTCGAACGATACTACCGCAGGAAATGTACAGGGCGTAAAATGCACGGAAAACTCAGCCTCCGTATAAGGCTTTACCACTACTTCGATTGCCGCAGTATCCCTACAGCCGTAAGCATCGGTAGCCACTACCGTGTAAGTGGTGGTTTGCGGAGGTGTAGCCACAGGATTAGGCCCGGTGGTGGTCGAAAGGTAATCGGGCGGCGACCACTGATAAGTTTGCCCCCCCGAAAGGTTAAAGCTAAGCGATTCGCCTACACAGATCGTATCGCCAGGCGTATAGGTAACGGTAAGCGGCCCCGGTACATATACTTCCAAAAACAAGGTGTCGGAAGCGATACAATCGGCCGTAGTATCGAGCGCTACCAATGTAATGATATAACGCCCGGTATCGGCATAAGAATGCGTCGGATTATAAACGGTAGAAGTATTACCGTCGCCAAAATCCCACAGGTAATTAGTAGCTCCTACGCTGTGATTCTGAAATACAAAATCGGCCGGTAAGGTGCATATTCCGTCGGGCGCTACAACCCCTGCCAATGCAATCACTTCTTTCAGATCTATCTTAAATACGGCCAGGTTGCAGTTACTGCTGTTGTTGGTAGTGGACCATACGCCGGGAGTAGTGGGAAATGAAAGCCCGCCGCAACCCGCACACACCGCCTGATACACCACCCCGTCTTTGTCGAAACGGCTGGTGCCTCCATCCACATGCTCGCCCCCCAAACCTGAAGAGCCGGTAGAGGCTCCGAAAAAGGTGGCATACATCAATCCCGCCGCATCTTTTTGGAGAATCATCAAATAAAAATCTTTCCCGTCGGTAGTGGACTGCAAAGCATCGGGGGTAACCGGCAATCCCTGTGTCGTGCTGGACGTAGCGTGATACGGACTCATTCCGTTCAGATTGCCTCCCCATCCGGCTAAGTAAATAAGTCCGCAATCGTTGACGAGAAAAGCCGAAGGAGAAATATCTACCGTGCCCGCTCCTCTTCCTACAGTAGTCGAAAAAAGAGTAGTAGAAAGCATATTGTCGAGCTTGTGAATAAACTGCCCGCTATTGGGCACGTTATACACCGAAGCCGGCATAATGGGATAGGTGCCCGTGGTTTGGCCTACCACATACACATTGTCGTCGGTATCCAACTGCACAAAATAGCACTGATCATAAGCGCCTGTGCCAAGGAAAGTAGAAGCGATCATCGTGCCGCCTGCGGCTGCAAAGCGCGCTATGTATCCGTCTATCGCTCCGCCATACGAAGGCTTTACCACTGCCGAAGTGACCGGAAAATTACTACTGGCGGTGCCGCCCGCCACATACATATCGCCATTGGAATCTATCTGTATGCCATAAGCCGAATCGTCGCCGCTACCGCCTAAAAAGGTGCTCCAAAGCAGGTTGCTGAGCGAAGCGTCGAGCTTAAACACGCAAGCATCATATCCGCCTCCGCCGTACGAAGCCTGTGTCGGGTTCACCTGCGGAAAATTAGGGGAGGCTGTCACCGAAGAAACCACGCAGTTACCCTGATGGTCGATGATGATTTCGCCCCGAAAAGGATCGCCGTAATTATACGAAAGTGTTAAAGAAAGATTGAGTCCGTCGTTACCCGATCCACCCATATACGTCGCTCCCATCAGTACGGTACCCTGCGGATTGAAACGAGCAATAAAAATATCGCTGCCCGAACTATAGGTGGTACCCGATGCCGGAGGAGAAGCGGAAGATCCACCTCTGAACGTATTGCTGTATCCTCCGGTAGGAATGGGGAAATTAGTCGAACCTGTGGTACCCATCACATACAGCTCACCCTGCCTGTTCACCACCAGACTGTGCGGCGCATCCATTCCCGTACCGCCGAGATAGGTCGAATACAGCAGCGTTGAGCCGTCAGCGTTAAATTTGCTGATACCCACATCGCGGGTAGAAGAGCTAAGGGTCCCGTTGAAGCTGGTCTGAAAGGCGCCCGCTGTTACCGGATATTGCCCGCCGGGATATACGATTCCGCCTCCGAAAGTATTTTTTTCGTAATCGTAAGTAGCGGTAAACCCGAAGTTATCGGCCGTAGAACCGGTAAAGGAGGAGAAAACCAGCACAGGGTCGATCACAAGGGTATAGCGTGCGTCGTATCCACGCGGAAAATCAAAGGAAAGCTCATTTCCCTGCAAACGGTACCGGCAAAGCACTTCTTTTTTACCTGCCGGCGTTTCCTGAAAAGCCACCGGTCGTTTTTCAATGATCGTCCCCAGGCTGGTCTGCACGTGCAGATCTCCGTTTTCGGCTACAAACAGCCGATCGGCGCCACGGTAACGCAGACGAATAGCCGCCGGATCACCGCCGGGGCGAACATGGTAATCGTATTTGAGCTGCTCTTCGGGCGTGCCGTAAAACTCCAGATCTATCCGGTCGTAAAGGTTTTCGTACCGCACGCTGTAGGCCGAACGGATCTCGCTTTTCCAACGGGAAGGATCGGAGCCGATAAAATAATTGTAATAAAACGGGGTAAGGTTACCCGTACGCAACACCGGTTGGGGTAAAGCGCCTATAAAATCCACTTTGACACTGTGCGCCTGCCATTCTTCAGGTACTTCAGCAGTATGGTGATGATTTTCGCCCTGTACGAAAAAATAGCTGAGGCCGCCGTTTTCGAGGTACATGTTGCCGTTAAGCAGCTTCAGGGAGTAACGGATACGCTCGTCCCACTGCCCCTGATTAGGGGTAAAAAAAATGTTCGGGTGGTCGGCCAGGGCGGGTAACCACAAGAATCCCAGGAGGGTCAGTATAAGATATCGCACAAGGATCCGAAACATTCTGACTGTTAAGGTAGCAAGCTTTCATTAGACGCGCAACACGGTAATATGTTGCTTATCATATAGTAGCTCTTCGTTTCACCTCTCCGGGCCGTAAAAACGCTACGGCCACAGACCGCTTTTTATCCACTTTAATAAAAATTTAACCTTACCTTTGTAGCCCGATTCTTTTCCCGTAATGAGCGATATCATCAAGCACGAATGCGGTATTGTCGTACTGCGTCTTCTTAAACCCCTCCCCTACTACGTACAAAAATACGGAACGCCTTTCTACGGGCTTAACAAGCTCTACCTGCTGATGGAAAAGCAGCACAACCGGGGGCAGGACGGCGCCGGAGTAGCCAACATCAAGTTTGACGTAAAACCCGGACAGCGCTACATTAGCCGCAAACGTTCGACCAGCAAAAATGCCATTCCGGAGATTTTCGGAGAAATATTCAGTCGTTTCCGTACGCTCGAAGAGCAAAACCCTGAATTGCTTCAGGATCCCGCTTATTTAAAAGATAATTTCGGTTTTACAGGCGAGCTGTTTTTAGGCCACCTGCGCTACGGCACTTTCGGGAAAAACAGCATCGAAAGCTGCCACCCCTTTCTGCGTCAGAACAACTGGATGAGCCGTAACTTAGTCGTAGCCGGTAATTTCAACCTGACCAATGTGGACGAGCTGTTCGCCCAATTAGTCGAATTAGGGCAACATCCTAAAGAAATGTCGGACACGGTTACCGTGATGGAGAAAATCGGGCATTTTCTCGATGTGGAAAATGAACGCCTGTTTAAGCAGTTTAAATCCGAAGGACATAGCAATGAAGAAATTTCAGCGCTGATTGCCCGGCATCTTGATATTCAAAAAATCTTAACGAGCTCGGCCGAAAAATGGGACGGTGGCTATACCATGGCCGGACTTTTCGGACACGGCGACGCTTTTGTGCTGCGCGATCCGAACGGGATACGCCCTGCCTTTTATTACTGCGACGATGAAGTGGCCGTAGTCGCTTCCGAACGCCCGGTGATACAAACCGCCTTTAACGTGCCGCATGATCGGGTGCGGGAAATTACGCCCGGTCATGCGCTGATTATCCGTAAAAACGGCGAATGCGGCGAATACGAAATACGCAAACCGCTCGAAAAAACGCCCTGTTCCTTCGAACGCATCTATTTCTCCAGAGGCAGCGACAGCGATATCTACCGCGAACGCATCACGTTGGGTCGCCTGACTGTACCCCAGATTCTCGAATCTATCGACTATAACCTCGACCGCACGGTCTTTTCGTACATTCCCAATACGGCCGAAACCGCTTTTTACGGCATGGTCAAAGGGGTAGAAGATCACCTCAACACCGTAAAACGCGAAAAAATACTTGCCTTAGGCGACGCATTTACTCCCGAAAAACTGGAAGAAATTTTGGCTATCCGCCCGAGGGTAGAAAAACTTGCCGTTAAAGATGCCAAGCTGCGAACCTTCATTACCGCCGATAATTCGCGCGATGAAATGGTCACGCACGTGTACGACATCACTTACGGCACCGTTAACCCGGGCAGCGATCACCTGGTGGTTATCGACGACTCGATTGTACGCGGCACTACGCTCAAACGCAGCATTATCAAAATGTTAGATCGCCTGAATCCGAAAAAGATCATCGTCGTTTCTTCGGCACCACAAATCCGTTTTCCCGACTGCTACGGTATCGACATGGCCATTATGGGCGATTTCATCGCTTTTCAGGCGGCCATCAATCTGCTGCGCGCGCGCGGACAAGAAAGCCTTATCCAACAGGTGTACAACGAAGCCAAAGCCCAGCTCGAACTACCGACCGAACAGGTAGAAAACGTGGTGAAGAAAATTTACGCACCTTTCAGCGACAAAGAAATTGCGGCCGAAATAGCCCGACTCGTTACGCCCGAAAATACAAAAGCCGAAGTGGAAATTATTTTCCAGACTATCGAAGGCTTACACCAGGCTTGTCCGCATAACCACGGCGACTGGTATTTCAGCGGTAACTATCCCACAGCAGGCGGAAAAAAAGTAGCCAATCGCGCTTTTATCAACTACGTCGAAGGACGAAATGTAAGGGCGTATTAAATTCCGGATAGGTGAAAGATCTGTCGTGTCTTAATTACGATTAGGCATTTACTACGGAAAGAAAACGGACGATAAAGTCGAGCGCTTCCTGCTTTTTTTCGATAAACCCTACATGACCACAGTCGAGCATCAATGTATGCCCCTGTTTGGGCATAGCAAACATTTCTTCCGATTTTTCGACGGGAATCGTAGTGTCGAAACGGCCTGCAATAAGCAATACGGGTAGCGAAACCGACGAGAGCCAGGCGCTTTGATCGGGGCGGATTTTCATACCGCGTACCGAGGCTATTGCCCCGAGGGCGGGTGTGCGCAAAGCCAGGGTTTTGAGCGCTTCTATTTCGGCCGCAAACTTTTCGCGGTGTATTTTTGCAAAAAGATTGGGAATAGCTTCTTCGATAAATATCGCCGGATTGCGTTGCAGCACTTTCACCACCTTATCGCGCTCGGCCTGCTTTTCGGACGAATCGGCAAAGACAGAAGAATGGAAAAGTCCGACCGAAAGCGTTTTTTCAGGAAACTGATTTGCAAAAGCAAGCGCCACATACCCTCCCATCGAATGCCCGATAAACGAGGCTTGCGCTACATTTTCCGCTTCGAGCACCGCCTGTACCACTTCTGCCATCAGCGCCACTGTGTGTGTTTCACCAAACACAGCCGTATCGCCATGCCCGGGTAAATCGACGGCTATCACGCGGTAATTTTTCGCCAACACCTCGGCATATTCTTCCCATATCACGGCCGATTCCAAAAATCCGTGCAATAAGACGATCGCCTTACCACTGCCGGCTGTGCGATAAGTAACCTGTTTGTCCTGAAAATGAAGCTTCGCAGGAATCATTTTGCTTGCATTAGCGCTTCTATCTCTTCGGCTTCTATCGGTATATTGGCCATGAGATCGCGAGGGTTGCTGTCGGTAACAAGAATATTGTTTTCGATACGGATACCGAGACTTTCTTCGCGAATGTAAATACCGGGTTCACACGTAAACACCATTCCGGGTTGGATAGGCTTGTGCCACAGACCTACATCGTGCACATCGAGTCCGAGAAAATGAGAGGTGCCGTGCATAAAATATTTTTTGTAAGCGGGCGAAGCGGGATTTTGGTTGCGAATATCATCGCGGGTAAGCAGGTTTAGACCGACCAGCTCTTCTTCCATTATTTTTCCCACTTCGCGGTGATAATCGGCTAACAAGGTACCCGGACGAAGCAATTGCACCCCCGCACGCATAACACGCAATACGGCGTCATAGACCTGACGCTGGCGGGCGGTATAACGGCCGCTTACGGGAATGCTTCGGGTAAGATCGGCATTGTAATTGGCATATTCGGCCGCCACATCGAGCAGCAGCACATCGCCTTCTTTACATTGTAAGCTGTTGTCGATGTAGTGCAGCACACAGGCATTGTATCCGCTGGCAATAATGGGGGTGTAAGCAAATCCGCGCGAACGGTTGCGGGTATATTCGTGAATGAATTCGGCTTCTATTTCGTACTCCCATACACCGGGTTTGACGAAATCGAGCACACGGCGAAAACCTTTTTCGGTGATGTCGATAGCTTCCTGCATCAGTTCCAGCTCGAGTCCCGATTTGACGGCACGAAGCTGGTGCAGCAGAGGCGCCGAGCGCTCATATCGGTGCAGGGGGTAATTTTCTTTCACCCAGCGGATAAAACGTGCATCGCGTGTTTCGACCTCTATCGTGGCGCGCAGGTGCTCGTTGGTATTAAGGTACACGTTTTCGGCCTCGGCCATGAGGGTGTTGAAAATCTTGTGAAACTGCGACGTCCAGTACACGGTGCGTATGCCGGATGCTTCGAAAGCTTTTTCTTTGGTGAGCTTTTCACCTTCCCATATTGCTATTTCGGCATTGGTTTCGCGAAGAAAAAGTACTTCGCGGTGCGCCGGATCGTGCGCATGCGGGAAAAGCACCAGGATGCTTTCTTCCTGATCGATACCCGAGAGGTAAAAAATATCGTTGTTTTGCCGAAAGGGCATAGTACCGTCGGCATTGGTAGGCATGATGTCGTTCGAATTGAATACGGCAAGCGAACCGGGTTTGAGCATGGCGGCAAAACGCTTGCGGTTATCGGTAAACAATTTGGGGTTGATGGCCTGGTATTTCATGCGGATGTCTTTTACCCAAAGGAACGGATTTTAGGGGAGAAATTGCCCCCACCTTACACGAAAATGAGTTGTTTTTACCGGCAAAATGCAAATGCGGGAACCGGCACTTGTTAATTGTTGTGGAATTGATTACGTTTACAATACATTGTTGTACAACATATTGCAATTCTAATTGTTAATTGTTGTTCGACTAAAATGTAAATTGATAAAAAGAAAAACTGAAAATGTCAGAAGCACGATTTCTACATTACGATCTAAAGCTGATAGAACCTTCGTTCGGCTCATCGCTTACCGATTTAATTATTGAGTTAGACTATCTCCGGAGAAAACCACTGGGAGGCTCCACGCACCCAAAAGTATTTTTCCAGTTAAAACATATCTTCCATACGTTAGAAAGTATAGGTTCGGCAAGAATTGAAGGCAACAATACAACCATTGCCGAATATATTGAAACCAAACTTACGGAGGGAAAACAAATACCCTCAAGCATAAAGGAAATTCAGAATATTGAAAAAGCAATGGCGTTTATTGAAGATACTATAAATCATTATCCCATTAACCACACCTTTCTACATGAAATGCACAAAAAAATAGTGGAAGGTTTGCCATTGCCACCTGCCGGAGAAGGAGATGCAACGCCGGGAAAGTACAGAAAGATCAATCTGAAAATAAGTAAGTCTGCTCACCAACCACCCGAATGGTTACAGGTGGACAATTATATGACGGAACTTTTCAATTTTATAAATAAAGAAGATAGTCCTAAATACGATCTGTTAAAAGCCGCTATCGCTCACCATAGGTTCGTTTGGATTCACCCTTTCGGCAATGGCAACGGAAGAACGGTTCGCCTTTTTACGTATGCTATGCTTGTTAAAACAGGGTTTAACGTCAATGTCGGAAGAATCATTAATCCGACGGCAGTATTTTGCAGTAACAGAAATGACTATTACCATTATTTATCCGAAGCCGATAAAGGCACTAATAAAGGAATTCTGAAATGGGTCGAATACGTGTTAAAAGGATTAAAAGAAGAGATTGAAAAAATAGACAAATTACTGGATTACGACTTTCTAAAAAAAGAAATACTGATCCCCGCCATCAATCATTCTTTAGACAGGAAGCATATTACAGAAGTTGAATCGAAAATTCTGAGAAGGGTTGCAGAATTACAAATTATTCAGGCGGCTCACGTGAAAGAGTTTTTTTCAGGCAAAACCGACACCGAAATTTCAAGACAGATCAGAAAACTCATAGACAAAAAAATGCTTGCGCCTGAGAAAGAAGGAACCCGGAAATACGTCTTGCGATTCGACAACAATTATTTACTGAGAGGCATTATCAAATCCTTAGGTGAAAAAGGATTTCTTCCCATTCACGATGAAGCATAAATGGCTATACTACAAATTTCTCTTTCCCGACACTTTACGAAGCCTCTTCTTCTGCTCACATAATCGCTATATTTGAAGCATGCCTCCCGCGCTTTCGCAATCCTTTTCTGTAACCGGTAATCAGCCTGTGGCACGCCCTTTTCTGAAATGGGCAGGCGGGAAAAGCCAGTTGCTCAGCCGTTTTCAGGAATTTTATCCGCAGGCGCTGAAAGAAAAAAAGATCAAACGTTATTATGAACCTTTTGCCGGAAGCGGAGCCGTGTTTTTTGACGTGGCCACACGGTACAAGATCAAAGAGGCTTACCTCTACGACATCAACGAAGATCTCGTACTTACCTATCTTGTAATACGTGATCAGGTAGAAGCTTTGATCAGCAAACTGCAAAAAACCGAGAAGAAATACCGCTCCCTTTCTATCGAAAAAAGAAAAGAATTTTTCCTTACCCGCCGCGACATCTACAACCGCGAAACCCTTCGTTACGATCGGTATTCGGAGAAATGGATTACCCGAGCCGCTACGCTTATTTTTCTGAACCGTACCTGCTTTAACGGACTGTACCGGGTCAACTCTTCGGGGCAATTCAACTCGCCGCCGGGACACTATAAAAATCCGAAGATCTGCGATGCCAATAATTTGCAGGCCGCCTCAAAAGCCTTGTCTGTAGCCGAAATCCGAAAAGCCGATTTTCGCGAAGCAATCAAAGAAGTAAAAGGGAAAAACGCTTTTGTCTATTTTGATCCGCCTTATCGCCCGCTGAGTAAAACCGCCAATTTCAATTCTTATGCAAAGTCTGTTTTTACCGACCGCGAACAAAAGGAATTGGCTGCGCTCTTCCGTAAGCTGGATCAAAAAGGCGCGCTGCTCATGCTGAGTAATTCGGATCCGAGAAACACCGATGCGAAAGATGATTTTTTTGACAAATTGTATCACGATTTTCACCTGGCACGGATTCCCGCACGGCGCATGATCAATTCGAACGCGAAAAAACGCGGCCCGGTGAATGAAATTGTGGTGACCAACTACGCGCCATTCTAAATTTTCTCTCTTAATAAATCTACACCTTTGACCACAAAAAAACCGGCTGCCAAAGCAACCGGTTTTCAATTTTTGCTGTCGTAAAATCAGCTACCCGGATTCCAAAAATCTTCTACAAATTTCGTAGTAAAGTTTCCGGCACGGAAATTCTCGTCTTTCATCAAGGCCTGATGGAAAGGAATGGTCGTTTTTACCCCTTCGATAATGTATTCGTCGAGGGCGCGCTGCATCTTGGTAATCGCCTCTTCGCGGGTCTGCGCCACGGTGATCAGCTTACCAATCATAGAATCGTAGTTGGGCGGAATCTGATAACCGGCATAGACATGGGTATCAATGCGGATTCCGTGTCCACCGGGAGAATGGTAATGCTGCACACGGCCGGGGCATGGCGCAAAGTTGCGGAACGGATCCTCGGCGTTGATACGGCACTGTATGGCATGCAGCAAGGGTTCGTAATTTTTTCCTGAAATAGGAACGCCGGCTGCAATCTTGATTTGTTCTTTGACGAGGTCGTAATTGATCACTTCTTCGGTAATGGTATGCTCCACCTGAATACGGGTGTTCATTTCCATGAAGTAAAAATTGCGGTGCTTATCGACGAGAAACTCGATAGTACCCACACCTTCGTAGCTAATCGCTTTTACCGCTTTGATCGCCGCGTCGCCCATTTTTTTGCGAAGCTCGGCAGTCATAAAAGGCGAAGGCGTTTCTTCGACCAGCTTTTGGTGACGACGCTGAATCGAGCAGTCGCGTTCGGAAAGGTGACAGGCGGTACCAAACTGGTCGCCGGCTACCTGAATCTCGATATGGCGCGGTTCTTCGATGAATTTCTCCATATAGACCCCATCGTTCCCGAATGCCGAACCCGCTTCTTTACGGGCGCTTTCCCAGGCCGCTTCGAGATCTTCTTCTTTCCATACTACTCGCATTCCTTTTCCACCACCACCGGCTGTGGCTTTCAGAATAACAGGATACTTGATTTGCTTGGCAATTTTATAGGCTTGCTCAAGGTTATCGAGTAGTCCGTCGGAACCGGGAATACAGGGTACACCGGCTTTTTTCATGGTAGCTTTCGCGCTGGCTTTGTCGCCCATAGCGTCGATCTGCTCCGGTGTGGCGCCGATAAATTTGATTTTATTTTCCTGGCATACTTTCGAAAACTTGGAATTTTCGGAAAGAAAGCCGTATCCGGGATGTATCGCGTCGGCATTGGTGATTTCGGCCGCAGCGATGATGCTCGACATATTGAGGTAGGAGTCTGTGCTGCGGGGCGGACCTATGCAAACGGCCTCATCGGCAAAACGCACAGGCAGACTTTCCTTATCGGCGGTAGAATATACTGCTACGGTCTGGATGCCCATTTCCTTACAGGTGCGTATGATACGCAGCGCTATTTCACCCCTATTGGCCACAAGGATCTTGTGGAACAGGGGCGCTTTCGGGTCTCTGGACTTTTTCGAAGATTTCTTGAAAATGGCCATACGATTGATTCGTTGAATAAAAAATAAAGCCGCATATTCAGGATACGGCCGGAAATGCCCTAAAGGACTTAGGCAGGATCAACCAAAAACAAAGGCTGATCGTATTCTACCGGTTTGGCGTCATCTACAAGCACCTTCACAATTTTGCCTGCTATTTCAGCTTCGATATCGTTAAAGAGCTTCATGGCTTCGATGATGCAGATTTTATCGCCGACCTTTATCGTATCGCCTACGTTAGCAAACGGCGGCTTGTCGGGCGAAGGAGAGCGGTAAAAAGTACCAATCATGGGCGATTTGATCGTCACGTAACGTGATTCCTCTGCAGCGGGAGCTGCCGCCCTGGGAGCTTCGGCCACCACTGCGGGAGCAGGAACCGTCACTACCTGCGGAGCAGGAATAGCGATGGGAGCCACGGCCTGTACCTGAGGCTGGATCACTTCATTCTTACCCTGACGCTTATCGGCGCGGATAACGATCTTAAAATCCTTTTTTTCGATCTCTACTTCAGTCACACCCGACTTGGAGACAAACTTGATGAGATCCTGGATTTCGGTAAGATTCATACGTATCGGATTTGGTGGATAAATTCAGTTTTAACAGTGTTAGTTGGAATTGTAGGCCCATTTCAGGTAAACGGAGCCCCAGGTAAACCCTCCGCCGAAAGCGGAAAGAATCAGGTTGTCGCCTTTTTTGAGCTTTTTTTCCCATTCCCAAAGCAAGAGCGGAATGGTACCCGAGGTGGTATTGCCAAAGCGTTGAATGTTGATCATCACCTTCGATTTATCAAGCCCCATACGTTCGGCGGTAGCATCGATGATACGCAGGTTAGCCTGGTGAGGTACCAGCCATGCCACATCTTCTGCTTTAAGGTTATTTTTTTCCATGATGGCGGCCGATACATCGGCCATATTCGTCACGGCAAATTTGAACACGGTTTTTCCTTCCTGATATACAAAGTGAAGACCGTTGTCTATCGTTTCGTGCGAAGGTGGAAGCACGGATCCGCCAGCGGGCTGGCAGAGGTATTTGCGTCCCGCGCCGTCGCTGTGAAGCATAAAGTCCTGTATGCCGAGTCCTTCTTCGGAGGGTTCAAGCAGCACGGCACCGCCTCCGTCTCCGAAAATGACACAGGTAGTACGATCGTTAAAGTTGAGAATAGACGACATTTTATCGGCACCCACCACCACTACTTTTTTATAACGGCCCGTTTCGATGAACTGGGTTCCGGTAGAAAGCGCGTAGATAAAGCCCGAACAGGCTGCCCCAAGGTCGAAGCTCCATGCATTGCGGGCGCCTATTTTATCGCAAATTACGTTGGCCGTAGCGGGAAACACATAGTCGCCGGTCACGGTGGCACAGATAAGCAGATCAATTTCGTCGGCCGAAATGCCGCGTTTTTCCAAGAGTTGCTGCACAGCCGCTACCCCGAGATCGGAGCAGCCTTTTCCTTCTCCTTTGAGAATGCGGCGCTCTTCGATGCCCGTACGGGTGCGGATCCATTCATCGGAGGTATCTACAATGCGGGAAAGCTCTTCGTTAGTGAGCACATAATCGGGCACATAGCCTCCTACAGCGGTAATGGCAGCGGTAATCCGGGTCATTTGGCAAATACTTCTTTTATTTTGGCAGGGATGCCGGCGTTCACCACATCCTTTGTCAAAAGTATCATATTTTTTATTGCTTCGGTGTTGGAAATGCCATGTGCGATTATCACGTTCGAATTTACACCCAGGACAGGTGTTCCGCCGTAATTTTCGTAGTTAAAACGATCGAAATATTCGTCGCGGATGCCTCTTTTGCGCATCAGCCAGTAAATTCCTTCGGCCTCTTTGAGCACCACGTTTCCGGTAAAGCCATCGCATACAATCACATCGGCCTTATCGCGAAAGATATCACGCCCTTCGACGTTACCTATAAAATTAAAATCGGTAGTGTTTTTCATCAGGCTGTGGGCGGCCTGAGCCAGCAAGTTACCTTTTTCGTCTTCTTCACCGATGTTGAGCAGTCCGACACGGGGTGTGGGAATGCCGTACACATATTCGGCATAAATAGAGCCGAGAATGGCAAACTGGTAAAGCACGTCGGGCTTGCAATCGGCGTTGGAACCTACATCGAGGATAATGTTTACGCCTCCTTCTATTTTGGGGAGAATAGAAGTAATGCAGGGACGTATCACGCCCGGCACATTGTTGACGCTGTAGATGGAACCGACCAGCATAGCACCGGTGTTACCGGCTCCGGCCAAAGCGTCGATTTCTCCATTTTTGAGCATACGAAAACCGACCGATATGCTCGAGTCGGGCTTCTGAGGGAGGGCACGAGTAGGGTGATCGTTCATCCCGACCACCGAGGTAGTATGGATAATGTCCACCAAACTCACATCCACATTTTCGCGGCGGAATATGGAAGTAATAGCCTCCCGGTCACCGATGAGAGCCATCCTGACATCGGGGGGAAGAATCCGGAGCGCTGCAATAGCGCCCGTAGTGGTTGCTTCGGGAGCAAAATCGCCACCCATAATGTCAATGCCTATCCTCATTCCCTGGTGTTTACGTTGGAATCGGACAACTGTATATATATTCTACCCGGATATTTCCCGGCACAATAGATCACTATCAGGCGGTAGCGGTCTTATCGACAACCACTTTGCCTTTATAGTACATCTTGTCTTCGTGCCAGTAGGCCCTGTGGAACAGGTGGGGCTCACCGGTAGTGGGGCAGATGGCGATGTTGTCGGCAACTGCCTTGTAATGGGTTCTTCTCTTATCCCTTCTGGTTTTCGAGTGTCTGCGTTTAGGATTTGGCATGGCTCAACGTTTAATTACAAAACCTCTTTTATTTCTTAATTTACTTTAATTCAGCTTTATGTCTTTCAGAGCATCCCAGCGGGGATCTCCGGAAAAATCGTCATCGTCGTCAGCATCAGATTTGTACTTCTCAAGGTGTTTGAGTATTTCCGGATTACAGCCACCTTCAGGATGCACCCTGCGGGGAGGCACGGCCAAATTGATAAACTCGTACACCGGCTGGGCGATGCTTACTTCGTGTGCACCGTGTGGAAGCACAAGAATTTCGTCCGTATTTTCAAACTCCTCGGTACCGAATTTCACAATCAGCCTGTCTTCACTTTCTACCGGTTGATCAAACATTTCGATACAACGATCACACATCACCTTTACCGTGCCTTCCAAGTGGAAATCAAGCTCAAGGTGGGTACTCTTCTTATCGAGATACACAGTGATCGTCACGTTTCCTTCGTGAATTTCTGACGATTCAAAACAAGAAAAGAACTGCCGGTCTGCCTCGAATTTAAACTCATGACGACCGATGCTTAATCCCACAAAGGGAATCAAGTAGTGGTTCAGGTATTTCAATTCAAAACGAATTAAAGGACGGCAAAGGTAACAAAAATCCGCATTCCTTTAAAAATTTTCCACGTGGAAGCATGCATAAAGCCCAAAAGCCGCTTAAAACCCGAATCAGTTGATTACGAAAGCAAAAATAATCCTGATTATCAGTGTGATATCTATTCCCTGTCTCCTCTTTCGTTCTTTACCTGTGCCTGCAACGGATTGGCATTGATTTCGCGGTGAAAACGGCGATTCTGCCAAATGTCTTTGGCCAGGTATATAGCGTTGCGAAAGGAAGCCTCCGAAGCGGTTCCCGTACCGGCAATATCATAGGCCGTACCGTGATCGGGCGAGGTACGCACGATGGGCAAGCCGGCAGTGTAGTTCACCCCTTCTCCGAACGACAGGGCTTTAAAAGGTACCAAGCCCTGATCGTGGTACATGGCCAGTACGCCGTCAAATTTCTTAAAGGCCCCGGAGCCGAAAAATCCATCGGCCGGGTAGGGACCCATAGCTACTATATTCTCTTTGCGCGCCTGTTCAAGCGCAGGAATGATCTCGTTTTTATCTTCGTCGCCCAGCAGTCCGTTCTCGCCAGCATGCGGATTAAGTCCCAACACGGCAATACGGGGCTTACGCACCACAAAGTCGCGAATCAGGCTTTGGTTCATCAGGCGGATATGACGGATTAGCTGGTCGCGGGTGATCAATCCGGGGACACTCGACAGGGGTACATGCCCCGTAACCACACCCACGCGCAGATCGCCCGAGACCATCAGCATCAGCGCCTCTTCTACATTCGAGAGGGAGGCAAGGTATTCGGTATGACCGGGAAAACGAAATTTGTCGCTTTGCATGACCTGCTTGTTGACCGGAGCCGTTACGAGTACGTCTATCTGTCCGGCTGCCAAATCTTTTACCGCCGCTTCGAGCGATTTGAGGGCGTAGGTGCCTCCTGTGGCGTTGGCCTGACCGGGCGTGACAGTCACCTCTTCATTCCAGCAGTTAATCAGGTTGGCTTTACGGGGAGCGGCTTCGGAAGCGCTCTGCACCTGCGTGAAATTAAATTCATTGGCTCCCAACGCTTTGCGATAATACGAGGCGATTTTGGAAGAAGCATATACGACAGGAGTAATGTCCTGTAACATACGGTTGTCGGAAAAGGTCTTGAGAATAATCTCCATTCCGATTCCATTTATATCGCCGCAGGTAATGCCTACCTTTATTTTGTAATCGGGGTGTGGGGGAGATGCCGATGCGCTCATAGTCAGGGTCTGTTTCGTAAAGCACAAAGTTAGAAATAAACCGGTATGCCCTGCCTGCTTAGCGCCGGGGACTAATTTTTAATTTCGGGGCAAAATAAAATGAGTAAATTGGTGTTCTCTAAAAGAATTGGCGGTGTTGTAATGAAAAGACTATTACTGTTTTGTGTATGCTTATTTACCTGGCTATGCCAATTGCCTTTTGCCTATGCTACACACAATCGTGCGGGGCAGATCACTTATGAGCACGTAGGTGGGCTCACTTACCGTTTTACGATCCGTATCTGCACCAACGAAGGCTCTAACGTGGCCGACCGGCCCGAGCTTGAAATCCGTTACGGCGACGGGCAACGCGATACCGTACCCCGTGTGTCGGAAACTTTCGTGCCGCCCATCGGCACCTTCAACGGAAGCGATAATATTTATGTGGCGCTGCATACTTTTCCGGGACCCGGCACTTATAATATTTCGGTGCTTGACCCCAACCGTAATCAGGGTATTGAGAATATCGTATCGTCGGTAAATATTCCGTTTTGTATCCAAACCCAATTAGTGATTTCTCCTTTTTTTGATAACGGAAATAATTCAAGCGTTCCCGAAGATTTCCCCTGTCCGGCAGTGGGCTGCGTGGGCAAACGCTATTGCTATAATTCGGCCGCTTACGACCCCGACGGCGACAGTCTTTCGTATCACCTGGTACCCTGCCTCGGCGAAGACTGCGACCCGCTGAATATGCCGGTGGTATATCAGTATCCGCATCAGGTAGGCGGAGGCGTCATCACGCTCGATCCCGAAAGCGGCTCGCTCTGCTGGGACAGTCCGCAAGTACAGGGCGAATACAATATTGCAGTGCTGATCAAAGAGTGGAGAAACGGTGTCTTTGTAGGCAGCGTGCTGCGCGATATACAGCTCACCATTACCGGATTCTGTAACAATGATCCGCCTTCTTTATCCAACCTTACCGATACCTGTATCGTAGCCGGTTCGAGTCTTCAGTTTGCCGTAACGGCCAGCGATCCCAATACCAGCAACGTGGTGCATATCAATGCTTCGGGACAACCTTTTAATTTTTCTTCTTCGCCCGCTACCTTCAATTATGTAGGAAGCGGCACCAACCCCCGCACAGGGCTTTTCAACTGGAACACCAATTGTTCGCACATCCGGAACTCGTCTTACCAACTGTTCTTCATTGCGCGCGACAATCACCCTTCGGTACCGCTGTCGGATATCCGCACGATGCGGGTAAAAGTAATTCCCCCGCCGGTTACAGGTCTTACGGTTAGCCCTCAGGCCAATACTTTTGTGTTGAACTGGGATCCGAGTCCGTGCAGCAATATCAGGGGCTATAGAATTTACCGCAAAAACGGAAGCGGAGGCAGTCCTCCCGGCACCTGCTGCGATGCCGATACCCCGCTGCAAATGGGCTACACGCTGCTGGCCACAGTAAACGGCGTGGGTACCACTACCTATACCGACAATTCTGCGTTGGTGATTGGCGAAAGCTATTGTTACGTGATAGTCGCTTACACGGTAGATGGCGCGGTAAGCTGTCCTTCGGCCGAAGTATGCGAAGAGCTGCGAAAAGATGTGCCGGTCATCACCCATGTATCGGTAGGGGAAACCGATCCGGCCAACGGAATCGACACGGTACGCTGGTTCCATCCTACAGAGCTGGACACTATCAGCAACTACCCTCCACCTTATTTTTACAGGGTATTGCGTTACGACGGGTTCGGCAATCCGGGCACAACGGTCTATACCAGTCCGCAATCGCCACTGCTGCACAGCACGGCTACCGAAGCCATTCTGAGCAACGTCAATACACAGGATATTCCGCACACCTACCGGGCCGAGCTTTACAACGTGGTAGGCGGTGTAGAGCAGTTTATCGCGCCTACAAATAACGCTTCGTCCATTTTTCTGCGTATCAGTCCCAACGATAACGAGCTGCTGCTAAGCTGGCAGGTCAATGTGCCCTGGACCAACACGCTTTACGAGGTATATCGCGAAACCCCTACCGGCTCGGGCAATTTCACACTGATCGGCACTTCAACCGGCATGAGCTATCTCGATACCGGATTGGTAAACGGTCAAACCTATTGCTACAAAATACAAAGTCGCGGAAGCTATTCTGCACCGGAAATTCCGAGTCCCTTGCTAAACTGGTCGCAGGAAGCCTGCGCCGCACCGATCGACATGACCCCTCCCTGCCCGCCGGTGCTGCGTATAGATGCCGATTGCTTCGCCACGCAACACACCCTGATTTGGACCAATCCGAACAACACCTGTGCCGACGATGTGATGTCGTATAACCTGTATTACAGTCCGACCGACACCGGCACGTTTACCTTATTGCACACTTTCGGATCACAGTTCGACACGAGCTTCCTTCACAGCGACCCTGTATCGGTAGCGGGCTGTTATTACATCACCGCAGTCGATTCGGCACAATACGGCAACGAAAGTGCAGCGAGCAATGTGGTGTGTGTGGACAACTGTCCGGAATACGTGCTGCCTAACGTGTTTTCACCCAACGGCGATGGGCAGAATGATTATTTCATTCCTTTTCCTTACCGTTTTGTGAAAAGTATCGAGCTTAAAATCTTTAACCGCTGGGGCCAGCTTCTTTTCTCGACCGAAGACCCCGACATACGCTGGGACGGGCGTAATCAGGAAAACGGACAGCCGGTATCGGAAGGCGTCTATTTCTATACCTGTCGCGTATATACCATCAGGCTAAGTGGAATCGAGCCGGTAGATCTAAAAGGATTCATTCATCTTTTCCGCGAAAACGGCGGACCAAATCAGTAACAGGTATGTTCACGGGCATTGTCGAAACCACCGGCAGGATACTTTCCCTGAAGCCGGATCAGGATAACCTTCATCTTACCCTCAGCGCCGCATTCAGCCATGCGTTAAAAATTGACCAAAGCGTGGCGCACAACGGCGTTTGCCTCACCGTGGTGCAAAGCGATGCCGAGCAGTATGTAGTGACGGCAATTCGTGAAACCTTGCAGAAAACCAACCTGGGACAGCTACGCGAGGGCGATCTCGTAAACCTTGAACGCTGTATGAAGCTGGGCGATCGGCTCGACGGACATATCGTGCAGGGGCACGTCGATCAGACGGGTCTGTGTACCGATGTCAGCGAAGAAGCAGGAAGCTGGCGTTTTTCGTTCGAATACGATCCTTCGGGCGGACAGGTGGTGGTCGAGAAAGGCTCTATCTGTATCAACGGCGTAAGTCTTACCGTAGTAGATGCCGGCGACGATCATTTTTCAGTCGCCATTATCCCCTACACATTTGCGCACACGAACTTTTCGACCCTGAAAAAAGGAGATCGTGTAAACCTTGAATTTGATATTGTAGGTAAATATGTGGCGCGACTTTATGCGGCACAAAAAAAGGGCGGATAATCCGCCCTTTCCTTTTCTGTTATTCTTTTTCGCGAAGCAAAATATCCATGTCGTCCATCAGGCGGTTCACGTCTTCGGTAGAAGTACCGTCGTAATAGCCCCTGATGCGTTTTTGCGTATCGATGAGCACAAAATTTTCGGTATGGATAAAATCTTCTCCTTCATCGCCGGTACCCGGTGCTGCTTCTTTTACCACAAAATACGATTTGCGGGCAAGGTCATAAATTTCCTGCTTATCGCCGGTCAGGAAAATCCATTTGTGGTGATCGGCTCCGTAATTTTCGGCGTATTCAAGCAATACCGGCACGCTGTCGATATGCGGCAACACCGTGTGGGAGACAATACGCACGCGGTCGTCGTCGCGAAAACGTGCATGCACCCTTTGCAGTTGAGAAGTCATTTTCGGGCAAATGGATCGGCAGGTCGTAAAGAAAAAATCGGTTACGTAAATCTTTCCTTCGAGCTGACGGGCGGTGAAAGTTTCGCCCAACTGATTGAGGAGCTTAAAATCCCGAATGCGGTGACCCGTGCCTTTGTTTTGCAGCGAAGCATCGACCAGCGAATCGTTGACCGAAGACGGGTTAATGACCGGAAGACGACGCGTATCGTAATCTGCACGATTCATATACCAGGCTACTGCCACACCGGCTAACACCACCAAACTCAAAACCACAAGCACCCGTTTCATACTCAGAATTTATAAGAGAATCCCACCCCGAAAATTTGTTTAAACTGCACCCGGGGACCTGTGCCGTCCACTACCCCATCGTTATTGCGATCGACATTGATTTTTACATCTTCGTCGTAAATGAGCATGGTTCCGAAATTGACCCCGATGTATTTCCCGACCTTCACCACGAGCGAAGTTTCCCAGTTCACGTCGATACTCAAGGGATTGTGCATGTAATTGGAAAACAGGTCAAGCTTTGTAAGAAATGTAGCCGATTTGCCGATGTCCTGCTTGTACGAAAAACGGAAATATCCACCGAATTCGTAACGCAACTTTTCGCCGGCTCTGATCCGTTGACCCAAATCGTTATACTCGGCGGCTTTCACCCCGAAGTTACCGGCATCGGCCAGTGTGGTATTATTTACCACTGTGATACGACCGGTTATCGGTGAAATGAACGCGGTAATATTTTCGGTAGGCTTATAGTCCATACCCAAGGCCAGCAGGATGTAAGCCGGAGCCATGAAATCGGAAATTTTCACCGAGTCGTTCGGGTAATTGTAACCGGGTGCCATTTGTGTGCGGAAATTAAGCAAGGCCGCGTAATACCACTGATCACTGCGAAAAGCTTTCCGGCCGTACTTGCTGTTGAGCTCTACCCGGTCGTCACTTTTAATATAATCTCCGCCTACACCTTGTCTTACCAGACCGTAAGCCAAATCGAGGTTATTGTCCCAGGAAGCATCTCCTTTTTTATAGTTGGCAAAGAGATTCAGAAATGCGTTGGCGGCCACGGAATTCTGACCCCCGGCGGCCCAGTTGGTAAGCGATACCTGCGAAAAGGTCAGCGTACCCATTCCGCCCTTTTTCCAGGGCAGTGAATCCGCCTCTGCAGCCGCAGCCGCACGCGCGAGTTTTTCGGTACTTTTTTTCAGCACCTCTTCCTGTGCAAAGACGGGAAAGGTCAATAGGCTGAATAAGAGAAGGGATAGAAGTTTTTTCATAAAGTAAGTTTTACAGCTTTCAGCGGCAAATATCTGAATTTTATCGGCTGAATAGCTACATATCCTGATTTTAAGTGGGTTGCCCTGCTTTAAGAAAGGCAAAACAAAAAGCCTAACATCTTTTAACAATAGCTTTACTATCATTAAGGAATGATTTTACTACTTTTGTGGCGAAATCACTTTCACAAACAATGAAGAAAAAACAAAATTTCCATCCTCTCCGCAACTTAGCAAGCGACGTCCCCGCTGGTGTGGTCGTGTTTTTGGTCGCTTTGCCACTTTGTCTCGGTATCGCGCAAGGATCGGGAGCTTCCGCTTTTTCGGGGCTCATAAGCGGTATTGTGGGCGGACTTGTAATTACGCTTATCAGCGGTTCCGCATTAAGCGTGAGCGGCCCTGCGGCCGGTTTGACCGCTATCGTGCTTTCGGCTATCCAAACACTTGGAAATTTCGAGCATTTTATTGCGGCGGTGGTCATTGCCGGCGTGTTGCAAATTATCATGGGTATAGCAAGGGCCGGTGTATTCGGCAATTATATCCCTTCTTCCGTTATCAAGGGCATGTTAGCGGCGATAGGTCTGATGCTTATCCTAAAGCAGATCCCGCATGCGCTGGGCTACGACAACGATTTTGAGGGCGACGAAAGCTTTGTACAGCCCGACGGCGAAAATACCTTCAGTGAAATCTACCATGCAGTGCTCAATATGCACTCGGGAGCGCTGATCATCGCATTAAGCTGTATTGCGCTGCTTTTATTTTGGGAAAGAAAATTTATTCAGAAAAACCGTTTTTTACGTTTGATTCCGGGACCGCTGCTTGCCGTAGTGGTAGGAATCGGGTTAAACCGCGTCTTTGGTAGCTCGGCACCTGAGTTGGTATCGTCGGGCAAGCAACTGGTCGATCTACCTGTACTTAACGGTATCGGTGGTTTTTTTGAGGAGCTTCGTTTCCCCGATTTTCAAGGCGCATTGGTGCGTTCCGAAGTTTGGGTAATTGCCGTAACACTGGCTATTGTAGCCAGTATCGAATCGCTGCTCAGCCTTGAAGCGACCGACCGTATCGACCCTTATAAACGTGTTTCGCCTCCCAACCGCGAACTTATCGCGCAAGGAACAGGTAACATGGTATCGGGACTTATAGGCGGTTTACCGATGACGGCCGTTATCGTACGTAGCTCTGCCAACCTTGCGGGTGGTGCCAAGACCAAAGCTTCTTCATTTATCCATGGATTGCTGCTGCTGGTGTGTCTGCTCTCCATTCCTGCGCTGCTCAACCAAATTCCGAAGTCCTGTCTGGCTGCCGTGCTGATCATGGTGGGATACAAGCTGGCTAAGGTGAGCCTGTTCAAAAGCCAGTTCGAAAAAGGCTGGAACCAGTTTTTGCCCTTTGTCATTACCATCGTAGCTATTCTGTGGACCGACCTGCTAATCGGTATCCTGATCGGTTTGGGTGCCGGACTCCTTTTTGTACTTCGCAGCAATTTCAGCGCCGCAGCCACCCTTTCTTCTTCCGGCAACAATTACCTGCTCAAATTCCATAAAGACGTTACTTTCCTGAACAAGCCGCTAATGCGCAAGATGCTCCACTCCATTCCGAATGCCTCTTTCGTACTGGTGGACGGATCGCAGGCTCAGTTTGTGGATCAGGACATTTTGGAAGAAATAGAAGAATTTAAGCACAAAGCTCCGGATCGCCATATTACCGTAGAGACCAGAAACCTGACTGTCCAATAAGTTATTGAATCATAAAAAGAAAAATCATGAACGCATACGAAAGAATTCTGCTTGAGAACAAGTCGTGGGCCAAGCAAAAAAAAGAAGCTGCTCCCCGTTATTTTGAAGTGCTGGCGAAAGATCAGAAACCCGAGTTTTTGTGGATCGGTTGTTCCGACAGCCGCGTACCGGCCAACGAAATCACCAATACCGAACCGGGCGAAATTTTCGTACACCGCAACATTGCCAACCTCGTGGTGCATACCGACCTCAATATGCTCAGCGTATTGCAATATGCCGTAGAAGTGCTTAAAGTAAAGCATATCATCGTTTGCGGTCATTACGAATGCGGAGGCGTAAAAGCGGCGCTGACCCAAAAAAACTTCGGACTGATCAACAAATGGCTGCGCAACATCAAAGACGTGTACCGTGTACACCGCGACGAGATTAACAGCATCAGCGATGAAAAAGTAAAAGTAGATCGCCTGTGCGAGCTGAACGTTATTGAGCAGGTAAACCACCTGGCCGAAACCTCGATCGTACAAAAAGCATGGAAAAACCGTCAAGGGCCGATGCTGCACGGCTGGATGTTCGACCTACACGACGGAATTCTCAAGGAACTGATCAATATCGAACCGGGCTCCGCGCTCGACCCGATTTATCAATACGATTTCGAATAAGGCCGCATCGCGTTTCTTTTTCGTAAACTTGTGCCGTCATGAGCGTTTTCAGTATTCAAATAAAGCTGAGCGGTAAACTCTACCTGCGTGATCCTCAAGAAACTGAGCTGGGTCGTAATATTATTACCCACGGAATCCTCCTGATCGACAAGCTTGGTTTCGAGCAGTTTACCTTTAAAAAGCTGGCGGCAGAGATTCATTCTACCGAAGCTTCGGTGTATCGCTATTTTGAAAACAAGCACAAGCTGCTGGTGTACCTGGTATCGTGGTACTGGGCCTGGATAGAATACCAAATCAGCTATCAGACCAACAATATCAGCGATCCCGAACGAAGACTGAAGCTAATCATCAAGATTATTGCCGAATCGGCACGGTACGGCTCTACCGAGCATATCGACGAAAGCGCGCTGCACCGAATTGTAGTGTGCGAATCCTCGAAAGCCTATCTTACCAAGCAGGTAGATGAGGAAAACAAAGAAGGTTTCTTCTCGAATTACCTTTCACTTTGCCATCTTATTGCGGAAGTAATCGGTGAAAATAACCCTGCTTACCCTTATCCGCAGGCGCTGGCAAGTAACCTCATAGAAACGGCGCATGAACAGCTCTTCTTCGCACAGCACCTTCCGGCATTGACCGACCTGAAGATCCACAAAGAAAAAGAGGATTACCAGCCGCTGATCACCCTGCTGGAACATATCGTGTTCGATCTGCTGAAAGCCTACCGTTAAACTCTGCCGAAGGCTTTGCGTTCAGGTTAGGCTTCCTTTTCCTACCTTTGTCTTTGTATGTCCACTTCTTCTCACCGCCAGCATGCCCACGAAGTATTTGCCATAGAAGCACAAGCTGTGGCCGCACTTGCGGGGCAACTCGATTCCGCATTCGACAAGGCCGTCGAAACCATTCTCGCCGCACAGGGGCGTGTCGTGATTTCGGGAGTGGGGAAATCGGGACTTATAGGCCGTAAAATATCGGCTACGCTGGCCAGTACCGGCACACCCAGCCTGTTTATGCACCCGGTAGAAGCCTTTCACGGCGACCTCGGTATGATGCGCAAAGAAGATGTGTTTCTCGCCATTTCCTATTCGGGCGAAACGGAAGAGCTGCTGAAAATTATTCCTTTTATCAAAGCCAACGGCATTCCGCTGGTAAGCATGAGCGGAAAAGCACAGAGCACCCTGGCAAGGCATTCAGACGCTCACCTTTCGGTACACGTACAGAAAGAGGCCTGTCCGCTGGAACTCGCTCCTACCTCTTCGACCACCGCCACCTTGGCCATGGGCGATGCGCTGGCTGTGGCATTAATGAAAGCACGTCATTTCAAACCCGAAGATTTTGCCCGTTTTCATCCGGGGGGCAGCCTTGGCCGTAAGCTGCTCACTACGGTCGATCAGGTCATGTTTCGCGAACAATTGCCGCTGGTGGAACCGACCGATAAGCTGAGCCAGGTCATCGACACCATCAGCCGAGGGCGCTTAGGACTGGCCGTAGTGCATGAATCGCTCGCCATAAAAGGCATCATCACCGACGGCGATCTTCGGCGGGCAATGGATAAATACGGCGCGGCAATATTCGAACTTCAGGCCTCCGACATTATGACCTCCGAACCCAAAGTCATTGCGCGCAACCTCAAGCTTGCCGAAGCCGAAGACATGATGAGCCGTCTTAAAATCACCTCACTTTTGGTCGAAGAAGACCGAAAGCTTGCAGGCATCGTACAACTGTATAGTCTTAACACATGAACACGCTTTATCAACGCTTACAGGAAACGCCTTTCCTCATTGCAGGTCCCTGCGTGATTGAGAACGAAGGCATGGTTATGCGCCTGGCCGAAAAACTTTCGCTGCTGGCTATGGAACTGGGTTTTACATACGTGTTCAAAGCTTCGTTCGACAAAGCTAACCGCACTTCGGTAGAATCGTATCGCGGACAGGGAATCGCCGAAGGACTGGCCATTTTGCAAAAAGTAAAAAATGAATTTAACGTACCCGTTACGACCGATATTCACGAAAGCTATCAGGCTGCTACAGTAGCCGAAACAGTCGATATTTTACAGATTCCCGCTTTTCTTTGCCGGCAAACCGACCTGCTGATCGAAGCGGGCAAGACCGGCCGTATCGTAAACATTAAAAAAGCGCAGTTTCTCTCCGGTTTTGAGATGAAATACGCCATTCATAAAATCGAATCGACCGGCAACAAGCAAATCCTGCTCACCGAGCGCGGCAGCATGTTTGGCTACAACAACCTCGTGGTCGATTACCGCAACCTGGTAGATATGCAAACCTTCGGTTACCCGGTGGTGATGGACGTGACGCATTCTACCCAAAAGCCCGGTGGAATGGACGGTAAAAGTGGTGGCAACCGTGAATACGCACCTTACCTGGCCGCCGCTGCCGCTGCCGTAGGCACAAAAGGCTTCTTTTTTGAAGTGCACGAAAATCCCGCCGAAGCCCTGTCAGACGGTCCCAATATGATTCCCCTGCACGAATTCAGAGGATTGTTAGAAAACCACGTGTTACCTTTCCTGCGGCGTTAAAGAGGTTTTTGCCGGGCAGACATCTTTTTATGCTTATTTACAAGAAAAGCGCCCAATGGGCGCTTTTCAGTTTTATCTATGTCTGTAAATTTTATCAGGCTTCGGACTGACCGGAAGACGGCGGCGTATCGCCCTTACCACCGGAGTTGCGGAGCTTGCTGTATTTTCTACCGTAGAACCAGTAAATCGCTACGCCCAAGAGCATCCAGGCAGCAAGGCGCTCCCACGATTCCAAAGGCAGGGAAGCCATCATCGCAATACACACAAGCACACCGAGAATAGGAATAAGCGGCACTAAAGGCACTTTGAAAGGACGCGGTACATGCGGCGATTTTTTACGCATCACCAGTACCCCCACACATACCAGCACAAATGCGAACAGCGTACCTATGCTCACCATGTGGCCGAGATCGGCTACCGGCACAAAACCGGCAAAGAGGCTCACAAACACCATAAACACGAGGTTGGTTTTCCAGGGTGTGCGGGTTTTGGGGTGAATATCCGAGAAGAATCGTGGAAGCAGCCCGTCTTTGCTCATGCTGTAAAACACACGGCTTTGTCCCATCAGCATCACCAGTATTACCGAAGTATAACCGGCAAGGATAGCAATCATCAGAAAGTCGTTGAGGAAGGTATAACCGGTTTTTTGAAAAGCGGTAGCTACGGGCTTTGCATCGTTATGGAAGACTGAATAATGTTCCAGACCGGTCATTACATAAGAGAAAAGCACATACAACAAGGTACAGATAATCAGCGATCCGATAATGCCTATGGGCATGTTACGCTGTGGGTTTTTGGCTTCCTGAGCGGCAGTAGAGACGGCATCAAAACCGATAAAGGCAAAAAACACGACCCCAGCGCCACGCAGAATTCCGCTGATACCGTATTCTCCGAAATAGTCGCTGCCGAAAAACTTGAAAAAGCCCATTTCTCCGCTGGCCACTGCCTGCTCACCCGGATTGATAGGAATAAAAGGCGTATGGTTGGCAGGATTGATAAAGCTCCATCCCAACGCGACAAAAAGCAACACTACAGCCACTTTCACCACTACCAAAATATTGTTCACCAACGACGATTCGCGTGTACCGCGCATCAGCAGTAAAGAAAGCAGGCATACGATAATTATCGCCGGGAGATTAATCACGCCACCTTCCCAAGGGCCGTGCAGCAGGCTGGGTGGCAATTCTATCCCGGCCCCCATCATAAATTGTGAAAAGTACTGCGACCAGCTCGAAGCTACGGTAGCAGCGCCCAGGGCATATTCGAGCACCAAATCCCAACCGATAATCCAGGCGATAAATTCGCCCATGGTGGCGTAAGAATAGGTATAAGCGCTACCGGCTACCGGTATCATCGAGGCAAATTCTGCATAGCAAAGACCGGCAAAACCACAACCTACAGCGGCTACGATAAACGAAAGGATTACGGCTGGCCCTGCATTCTCGGCCGCCGCTATTCCCGTAAGCGAAAACAGCCCGGCGCCTATAATGGCACCGATACCTAAGGCAACCAGTCCGCTGGCACTAAGTGTTCTCTTTAATCCTTTCTCATCTCCGGAAGCTTCCGCCATCAGTTGAGGCAGCGATTTTTTGACAAATAGACTCATAGGCTCGTAATGAAATCTCAAATAAAGGTTAGGGATTTTAGGTCTCCAAACCTAATTAAATATTTTGTATCTGCAATACAAAATATACGGTATTACAGCAGCCAATAAGCCTGTTGCCTGCCTCAAAACCATCGGGAAAGAGAAAATCGCCACCGTAGGAAAAAAGCGGTCGTCGAGCCGCAAATCGTCGCTACTCTTTTACAAAACGGATAATCGCTTGTCCTTCGGTAGCGCGGAGCCGTAGAAAATAAAGCCCTTTGGGCAAAGAACTCACATCTATCCGCCTGAAATTTCCGGGATGCTGCTGCAGCATTTTACCCTCGCTGTCGATAATGGCCGCATCAAGCAACACCAGCGCCTCATCGTCTTCTACAAAAAGCACATCTATTACCGGATTGGGATATACGGCAAATTTATTTTCCAAACCGGGATAGCTCACCGAAGAGCTGCCCGATACGGTGAATGAAACCGAGGTAAAATCGCTGGCACTCATATCACATATTGCCGAATCGTTAGAAAGATAGGCGTCGAACAGCACCTGATAATTGCCTGCGGGTAAAATACCGAGCGACAAGGTGTCGTAAAAATGTCCCGGTGAAGTAGCCGCTCCCTGATAGAAACAGCCTTCTACCTCAATACTATCGTTTACACGCTCGTGCCGTAGATACACGCTACTCACAGGCTGATTGGGCGAAACGATATGAAAAGTCACTTTCACCTCCTCGGTAGGCGTAGGATGAGCGGGTACCACTTCGATATGCTGAATTGTAAACTGACCCCTGACGGGTGTTACTACACATAAGGTCATACCCAAGAAAAATGAGAGCAATAATGTCTTCATACCTGTATAGTGTTAAGTTATACCACTGCAGCGTTATGCTGCTTTCACTTATACAAGCACCGATAGCCCAATACGAAAATATACTACCTTATAGCTGCGCTTAGGCCACCCTGGAGAGGTGCCTGTTCTTTAAATGTAAGAAAAAAATGTGAAAATCCTTGAAAAAAGCGGCGCTAACCCACTTAAAAAACTCACTGTAAGCCCCTTACAGAAGGGCTGTTGCTTTATTTCCAAAATTCGGATCTTTTTTTAAATTTGGTAGCAGATGTTCTTCTGTGCTGTTAGGTCTTCTCTTTTGTAAAAAATCTTACCGCTTATGAAAAAATCGCTACTGCTACTTAGCCTCTGGGTGTGTTCAGCCTCCTTTTCTGCATTCGCACAATGGACAAACCACACCCTGAATTTCCAATCGATGACCCGGCAATACCGGGTTTACGTCTCTCCCGCTTACAATGCCTCCAACCCCGCTTCGCTGGTGTTTGCGCTGCACGGATTAGGCGATAATATGCAAAACTTCAGCAATATCGGAATGAATTTTATCGCCGATACCGCCAATATTATCGTAGTAGTGCCACAAGCCGTTACCGATCCTTTGCTCAATGCCAATGCATGGAATTCGCGTGCCGGTACTATGGGCTATTACCCCAACGCCACGGTAGATGACGTAGGCTTTATCAGCACGCTTATCGATTTGATGCTGGACAACTATTCCATCAATCCCAAACGAATCTATTGCTGCGGCTTTTCGATGGGCGGATTCATGACTCAGCGTTTGGCCTGTGAGCTAAACGACAAGATTGCCGCCTTCGCCTCGGTAGCAGGCACACTGGGCAGCGGCATCACAAGCTGTACGCCGGGCAGAGCCGTTCCGATCGCACATTTTCACGGTACACAAGACGGAACCGTCGGTTTTTCTACCAACAACTATGGCCTGAACGCCGACTCGCTTGTCAATTTTTGGGCGGCCCACAACCAGTGCGATGCCCCACCCGTACACACGCTGCTTCCCGATGTAGCCGCCGACGGATTCACCGTAGAACATTACCTCCACGAAAATGGTCAGGATCAGACCGAAGTCGAATTTTTTATCGTCAACAACGCGGGACATATCTGGCTTAGTCCTGCCAACGATATTTCCTATACGCACGAAATCTGGAAATTTTTCAGCAAGCATCAGCATCCGACCTATACCAGCATCGGAGCAGAACAGGCATTTTCTGAGGTAGAAATTTTCCCGAACCCGGCCGGCGAATTTATACAGGTTCGCCTCGGATCGATTCCGGCCTCGGGTGTCACGCTGCAATTGTTCGATACCTACGGCCGACTCGTACTGAGCCGCCAGGTACAGCATAGCGAATATATTCTACCCTTAGCCGCATCGGGCGTGGCAAAAGGAATGTACCTGCTCCACCTGCAAAGTGAAAAAGCGCGCGGAACATTTAAAATCATCGTACAATAATCCGTTCAGAAAAACCTTTGAGCCCTGCCTGTATAACGGGCAGGGTTTATTTTTGGATCCGGGCTTTCACGTCCGTCCACAAATCGCCGAAATAAAAACGGGTTTTAAGCACTAACAGCGGTGAAGTAAACTTTTCATCCAGGGCCGATCTGTTGGTAAGCATAATACGGTATCCCACACCGCCACCCGCAGCAAAATAGCGGAAAAACCGATACTGAATAGTCATGATCGGTTCGTACAGCACAAAAAAACGAGAGCCCAGCACTTGCCTATGTCCATTGGGTGAATATGCATGACCGGCCACTCCCAGGCCTATTTGCGCCGGAATACTGGCTTCCCAGCGATAGGTCCGGAAGTAGGTATATTCGGCAAAAAAAGAAAAATAGCGTACAAAAAGATTCGCTTCGACCGGCTTTCCTTCGTGCAAAATGACCCGCTCGGGAAATTTACGGTTGAGCCAGTTGTAGCCCACGCCAAAGCGGGTAATGCCTCCGTAATCTACTCCCAGCTTGACATAGCTAATTCCTGCAAACTGATTACTGATAAACGAATACTGCGAACCGTAATTGAAATAAGGCGAGGGTTTGTGCTGAAAACTGGCGCGAATACTATCGGTGAGCTGTGCCGAAGCCGACAGAGGGTACAGCATCACAGCCCACACACAAAGCACATAAATCGGAAGACGCAGAGGCATCACAAAAAAAATGTCCGTAAGCAAGTTACGGACATTTTTGAATCCCGGTACGGGTATTTAAGCTTAGTGATCTTCTTCACCTTCTTCGAGCGGCACCGTTTGCGGCACAAAATCTTCGAGCTTACCGGGCTTGCTGTAATCGTAAGGCCAGCGATGTACCACGGGAAGCGCTCCGGGCCAGTTACCGTGGATATGCTCCACCGGAGTAGTCCACTCAAGCGTATTGCTCCTCCAGGGGTTCTGCACGGCACGCGGACCACGGAAGATACTGTAGAAGAAATTGAAGAGGAAAATTCCCTGCGCCAGGGCGGCTAAAATGGCAAATACACTGATAAGCTCATTGAGGTCGATAATGCCATTAAACATGGGGAAGTTGGTATAGTCGTAATAACGACGCGGCGCACCGGCGAGTCCGACAAAGTGCATTGGGAAAAATACGCCGTAGGCACAAATGATGGTCAACCAAAAATGCACATAGCCCATTTTGGTATTCATCATCCGGCCGAACATTTTCGGGAACCAGTGGTACACCCCTGCAAACATCCCGAACACCGCCGACATACCCATTACAATGTGGAAGTGTCCCACCACAAAGTATGTATCGTGTACGGTAATGTCGAGCGCCGAGTCGGCCAAAATAATCCCTGTAAGACCGCCGGTAATAAAGGTGGACACCAATCCTATGGAGAAAAGCATACCCGGGGTAAATACGATATTTCCTCTCCAAATAGTAGCCAGGTAGTTAAACACTTTCACCGCCGAAGGAATCGCGATAAGCAGTGTGGTAAATACGAACACCGCTCCGATGAAAGGATTCATACCCGTTACAAACATGTGGTGACCCCATACGATGAACGAGAGGAAACCGATGGCCAAAATGGATCCGATCATTGCACGGTAACCGAAGATAGGCTTACGTGCGTTGGTGGCGATAATTTCGGAACTGATACCCAAAGCAGGCAGCAGTACGATATACACTTCGGGGTGTCCGAGGAACCAGAAAAGGTGTTCGTACAGAATCGGGCTGCCGTTGGTAGCGTCGAGCATTTGCCCGCCGATATTGATTTCAGACAAGTAGAAGCTGGTACCGAAGGTACGGTCCATAATGAGCAGCAGCACCGCCGAAAGCAGTACGGGAAAAGAAAGTACACCGAGGATGGCGGTTACCAAAAAAGCCCATATTGTAAGCGGCATACGGGTCATTTTCATGCCTCGTGTGCGAAGGTTGATGATGGTCACGATGTAGTTCAAGCTACCCAGCAGCGAAGAAGCGATGAACAGCGCCATCGAAATGAGCCAAAGCGACATACCCATGCCCGAGCCGGGAATCGCCTGTTCGAGCGCACTCAGCGGCGGATAAACCGTCCACCCGCCCGAAGCCGGCCCCGTTTCTACGAAGCAGGAAGCGAGCATAATCACACTCGACAGGAAAAACAGCCAGTAAGAAAGCATATTCAGGAAACCGGATGCCATATCGCGCGCACCGATTTGCAAGGGAATGAGCAGGTTACTGAACGTACCGCTCAATCCGCCGGTAAGCAGGAAGAACACCATGATGGTACCGTGAATGGTTACCAGCGCGAGGTACATATTACGGTCGAGTACGCCTCCGGGAGCCCATTTTTCGCCGAGGAAAAACTTGAGGAATTCAAATTCCTCACCGGGCCAGCCGAGCTGGAGACGAAACAACACAGACATAAGCATCGCCACAACCCCCATCACTACTGCGGTAAGCAGATACTGCTTGGAGATCATTTTGTGATCCTGACTGAAGATATATTTCGTAATAAAATGCTCCTTGTGATGATGATGCGCATGGGCATCATCAGCGTGATGAGCATGTCCCTGTGCGTAATTTACATCTGCCATTTGTCAATCCGTATTTTGTATCCGTTACCGTTAATTCCGTATTTTTTCAATCCTGTATTACAGGGGTTTGGGGTTCTTCAACCGCCACTGTTTCCGAAGATGCTTCTGCCTCTCCTTCAGAAGGTGCGGCAAATGCCTGCTTGATAGTCTTGTGATCTTCTTTCCTGTACCAGGCATTAAACTCCTCTTCGGTTTCTACCACCACTTTCATCTGCATATTATAGTGCGCAGCTCCGCATACTTTGTTGCAAAGCAGCACATACTCGAAAGTAGGGTCGCCCTTGAGCGTGCGCATGCTATCGGTCGTAATGGTAGGCACCATTTTCAGGCGCGTACTCATACCCGGCACTGTGTTCATTTGCGCGCGGTGGTGAGGGAAAAACGCACTGTGAATCACATCCTGCGAACGGAACACCAGCTCGTATTCCTTGCCTACAATCAGGTGAAGCTCGCGGGTGATTTTGTCGTCGTTGGCCTTTTTGTCCAGCTCATCGCTCTGAAGAGATTCGAGCTGCTTTACTTTTTTCAGATGGCGGGTAAGACGTTCCTTGTCTTCTTCCAGCATGCTGCGACGGAAATCGGGCATCACTTCGGTATCCAGCTTTTGTTGAATACCGTCTATCTCTTCCTGAATTTCCTGCACACGCAGCGCAATCGATTCGTGGGTCAGCACGCCCAGGGGGTTCACCGTATTTACCAAACGGAAATCGGAATGGCCCAGCTCGTTGTTTTCGCCCGAATAGCGCGCGGTCCAGTCAAACTGCTTGGCGTACACTTCCACAACGATAGCTTCGGGGCTGGCCGGTGCCTGAATTTTATTCCAGGTACGCAGACCGAGAATGATAATCACAGCAAGTACCACCGCCGGAACGGAAGTCCACAAAAGCTCAAGCTTGTTGTTGTGCGAATAAAAGAGTGCCTTTCGGTCTTTGCGGTAGTAATATTTAAACGCGAATACAAAAAGCAGGGTGTTCGTAATGAAGAATACCGCAATGATGATAACGAAGTTCAGATCCATCAGCCAGTCGGTAACCTGCCCGTGCAACGAAGCCGGAACACCGAGACCACCGTCTCCATACTTGCACAACAGCCAAATGAAAAATCCGTAGAAGGCCAGCATGAAGACAATCATCATATTAGCGTTCAGCTTATTGTCGCTAAGCGTGATGTCTTCTTCTCTCTTATTTCTCAGTTCTGACGAAAGCTCATACACCCTCATCAACTGGGAAATAGCGATAATCCCCAGAAGTATAACCAGAACGATTAGAAGCTTTATCATGATGTCTTAGATTTTCTTTTTTAGGTGTGATGGTGAATACTTTCGTCGAGGTAAGGATGCTGTACGGGCACGAGGGGTGCTTTGGTCAGCGCATTCAGTACCACGTGGATGAACAGACCGAGGAAAGCCAGGAACATACCTATTTCCAGCAGTCCTAAGTGCCAGTGCTCAAACACGGTACCGGGCATTACCAGACAGAACACATCCAGCCAGTGGCCTACAAAGATGAGGAAGCCGACAAACATCAGGATGCGCGGGTTGCGCTTGGCGTCGCGGCTCATCAGCACCAGCATAGGCAGCACGAAATTAATCAGGAACATACCGAAGAACGGCACCTTGTAATGTTCAATACGGAAAATGTAGTACGGAAGCTCTTCGGGGATGTGCGCGTACCAAATGAGCATGTATTGGAAAAACCAAAGGTAGCTCCACAGGAAGCTGATGGCAAACATCCATTTACCCAAATCGTGAATATGGCTTTCATTGACATTAGCAAGGTATCCTTTGCCTTTGAGGTAAAATGTAAGCACGATAAAAACGATAATAGCGCTCACCCACATTCCGGAAAACACGTACCATCCGTAGAGCGTGCTAAACCAGTGGGGGTCGAGCGACATGAGCCAATCCCAGGAAAGGGTGGAAGAAAGCACCGCAAAAAGCACCAAAAACACAGCCGCTTTGCGGTAGTTGATGAAATGCAGGCGTGTGCCGCCTTCTACATCTTCCTGTAGCGAACGCTTGCGGAACGCACGGGCAAAAATCAGGAAAACAGCGAAGTAAGCCAGCGTACGTACCCAAAAGAAAGGCTGGTTCAGGTAAGCCGATTTGCCGGCAATAATTTTATCGTAATGTTCGCTGGCCGGATCCATCACACCTTCGGCCATCCAGTGATACAGGTGGTGTACATGAAAAGTTCCACCCAAAAAGACGATGATCAGTACAATGGTGCCTATCGGCAGAAAAGCCATTACCGCTTCAAAAATCCTTTTGAGCACGGCTCCCCAGGCGGCTTCGGTGGCATACTGAAGCGCAAGGAAAAACAAGGCGCCCAATGCAATAGCGAAATAGAAGAACCCGTTTACCAAAAGGTTCGCCCAAAAACGGGAGCCCGAATGATCGGAACTGTCCGTAAAGAAGCCCACGAGCGTGGCCACCAGTCCGAGCGCCATCAACAAGTAGGTCACATTCTTTGCGCGATTCGAAAATGTAAATTCCATTTTATCGGAGCTATTTACGTTAGTGTTAAGCTTTATTGTTCATTGCAGCGTCAGTTGGCAGAAGCCGGTATCGCAAACGCATCGGGATGCGTACCGTTATGCTGCAGGTATCTTACGTAGTGCACCACTTTCCAGCGCTCTTCTTTGTTGAGCTGACCGGCATGTGGGCCCATCATCCCTTTTCCGAAGGTAATTACGTGAAACATTTTCCCTTCCGGAAGTGTCTGTAAAGCGCCTGCATTGTAGGCAGGAATACCGTCAAACTTCCCGTTCTGCACAATTGAACCCTGTCCGTCTCCCTTCTCACCGTGACAATGGGTACAAAATTTCTCGTAAATGTACTTGCCTTCTGCCAATACCGCTTCCGAATACGGAATCGGATTTTTCAGCGCAGCCGATTGCTCATATCCTTCAGGTGTATCGGGAATAGGATAAGGCATATTAAAAATGACTTTGGCCGAATCGTTGGTGAAAACAATGGTTCCTTTGGCAGGCACACGGGCCGAGAGGGTTTCTATGTTTTCGTAATCCACATAAGCCTCTACCGCCGGAGAACGATACATATCGGGCATGTATTCGTAACCCGGACTTTGCGGGTCCTTGACACAGGATGTCATTCCGATGACCAGCAGCGGAAGCCCGATTTTCAATATGGAAGTTGTACGGATCATACGCATTAGAATTCTCTTACATCGAGTTCAACTATTCCGGTTTCTTTCAGCATATTTTGAAGCTGATCTACCGAGTAAGTACCGTTTTCACTGGCACGCAGCTCCATCACGAACCTATCATCGGTAGTACGGGGATCCGGGTTACGGGCCGGCATACCGGGAAGGGTTTTGTTGCGGAGCAGGTAGGTAATGGCCATACCGTGCGCCGTACAGAAGATAGTAAATTCGAAGGTTACCGGGATAAACGCGGGAAGGTTTTCGAGCAGCGAAAAATTAGGCTTACCACCTATATTCAAAGGCCAGTCCACAATCATAAAATAGCGGATGGCAAACAGCGCCAGGGTAAGACCGGTCAATCCGTAAAGGAAGGCACAGATTCCCAAACGGGTTTGCTGCACCCCGATAACGGGATCAATGCCGTGAATCGGGAAAGGCGAGTACACATCACGCACGTGAATTCCTTTTGCCACGAGCTTTTTAGCCCCCTCCAACAGAAGGTGGTCATCGTCGTACATCGCGTAAATTACTTTGTCTGCCATCGTCAGTCCTGTTTATATATTAATGATGGGACTCCATTTTTTTGTACTTCTCTCCCGAAATTCTCAGGATAGATTTGAGTTCATTCAAAGCCAGCACCGGGAAGAAGCGGGCAAAGAGCAGGAACAGGGTAAAGAAGATACCGATAGTTCCTATAAATATCCCGATATCGATGAAGGTCGGATAGAACATGCTCCAGCTCGAAGGCACAAAGTCGCGGTGCAGCGAAGTCACAATAATCACGAAACGCTCGAACCACATACCGATGTTCACAATGATCGACATTACAAAAGTGAAAAGCAGGTTGGTGCGAAGCTTTTTGAACCAAAAGAGCTGCGGAGAGATTACGTTACAGGTCATCATGCACCAATAAGCCCAGGCATAAGGACCGGAGAAACGGTTGATGAACGCATACTGCTCATATTCCACACCCGAATACCACGACACGAAAAGCTCGGTCAGGTAAGCCACCCCTACGATAGAACCCGTTACGATAATTACGATGTTCATGTATTCGATGTGCTTGATGGTAATGTAGTTTTCCAGCTTCATCACCTTACGCATAATGATCAGCAGGGTCTGTACCATCGCAAAGCCCGAGAATACGGCACCCGATACGAAATAAGGGGGGAAAATGGTAGTGTGCCAGCCGGGAATGATAGAAGTCGCAAAGTCGGTCGATACGATAGAGTGCACGGAGAATACCAGCGGAGTAGCCAATCCGGCTAACACCAGCGATACAAGCTCAAAACGGTTCCAGGCCTTGGCATTACCGGTCCAGCCGAAGCTGAGAATTCCATATACTTTTTTGGCCAAAGGTTTGGTCATCCGGTCGCGGATAGTCGCAAAATCAGGAATAAGACCGATGTACCAAAATACAAGCGATACGGAGAAATAGGTCGAGATAGCGAACACGTCCCACAACAGTGCCGAGTTAAAGTTCACCCACAGAGAACCGTACTGGTTGGCAAAGGGGAATACCCAGTAGCCTACCCATACACGCCCCATGTGAATAAGCGGGAATATCGCGGCCATGATTACCGCAAAGATCGTCATCGCTTCGGCCGAACGGTTAATCGCCATTCTCCAGCGTTGACGGAACAGCAG